>NZ_CP068985.1:6855000-7455000 GCF_019397265.1 Nonomuraea coxensis DSM 45129 | reverse complement strand
GGGCGCGTGTTCGACCACCTGCAACTCGCGGGCGACCTGCGGCGGCTGTCCACCCGGCTCGTCGTCGGCAAGGACGACGTCGTCGTCTGCGCGGTCAGCGAGCCCTTCCGCGGCCTGCGGGTCATCGACCTGGCCATGATGGCGGGGGCCCACGTCGTGGTCGCCCACGAGCCCAGCGTCGTCGGGTGCCGCGTGCTCGTCCAGGAACGGCGGGCCACCGTGGTCGTGGGGCCGTACGAGCTGGCCAGGAAACTGCTCGGCGACCCGCTCCTGCGGGTCGTCGACGAACGGGCGATCGTGAGTTCCCTCGGCCTCTGAAAGTGCGACACTACTGTGGGAGAGTGTGATCCTTCCGCGACGCAGGGTGACCGCATGCCAGAGCCCCCCAGGCACAACCTTCCGGCAGAGCCCAACCGGTTCGTCGGCCGCGAGCGCGACGTCGGCGACCTGCGCGCGCTGTTCGGGCGGACGCGGGTCGTCACCCTGTGCGGCGTGGGCGGCATCGGCAAGACCCGGCTGGCGCTGCGGGTCGCGGCGGGGCTGCTGCCCGCCTGCCCCGACGGCGTCTGGCTGGTCGAGCTGGCCAGGCTCGGGCGGGGCGAGCTGGTCATCCCCGAGATCGCCCGCGTGCTGCGGGTGCGCGCCGAGGCCGGGCGGCCCCTGCTCGACACCGTCACCGCGCGGCTGCGCGACCTGTGCTGCCTGCTGCTGCTCGACAACTGCGAGCACCTGGTGGACGCCTGTGCGGAGGTGACGGCGGGGCTGGTGGCCGCCTGCCCGCGGCTGAGCGTGCTCGCCACCAGCCGCGAGCCGCTGCGCATCGCCAGTGAGCTGATCTGGCGCGTCCCGCCGCTCGACCTCCCCGACCCGGACGAGGACCTCGCGCCCGCCGCCCTCGCCCGCACGCACGCCCCTGCCGCCCCTGCCCCCGCGCGGCCTCTTCCCGGCCGGAAGCCCGGCCAGGCCCCACCAGGCAAGGCGCCCCCTGGAGCCCCGGCGGTGCTCGGGCGCACGCCGATGCCCGGCGAAGCCGGGGAGTCAGGAGCGGGCGGCGCCGCGTCGCGCGAGGGGGGCGGAGCGCGGGGCGGCACGGGGAGTCCTGGCGGGCAGCGGGGCGGTGAGGGGGGTCTCGGGGGCGGGGGAGTGCGTGAGCGGGGTCTCGGGGGCGGGGGAGTGCGTGAGCGGGAGGGCGGGGCGGGGGGTGGCGGTGGGTGGGAGACGTGGGGGGCGGTGGCCGAGGTGGAGTCGGTGCAGCTCTTTCTCGATCGGGCGGCGGCCGCCGGGACCCGGCTGGGGCCGGAGAGCCTGGCCGACGTCGTACGCCTGTGCCGGGCGCTCGACGGGCTCCCGCTGGCCCTGGAGCTGGCCGCGGCCCGGACGAGCCTGCTCAGCCCCGGCCGGATAGCCGACCGCATCGACGACCGCTTCTCCCTGCTGACCACGGGAGGCCGTACGGCGCCCGCCAGGCAGCGCACGCTGCTCGCGGCCGTCGAGTGGAGCTACGACCTGCTCTCGGCGAAGGAGCAGGTGCTGCTGCGCCGGTTGGCGGTGTTCGCGGGCGGGTTCGATCTCGGGCTGGCCGAGCGGGTGTGCGCCGAGCGGCCCGTCGCCGAGGCGGAGATCGTCGATCTGCTCGGCGGCCTGGTCGACAAGTCCCTCGTGCTGTGCGACGAGACCCGCACCCGCTACCGGCTGCTGGAGACGATCAAGCGGTACGCGCTGGAGCGGCTGCGCCAGGCGGGCGAGCGGGAGCTGCTGCGCGAGCGGCACCTCGGCGTGATGTGCGAGCTCCAGGAACGCCTCTTCGCCACCGAGATGGTGGACCCCGGCGTGCCGTGGCCGGAGCGGCTGCGGGCGCTGACCGCGGGCCGGAGCCTGCTGGACGACCAGCGGGCGGCGCTCGACTGGGCCGTCGAGTCCGGCGACGTGGCGCTGGGCCTGCGGCTGTGCATGGTCAGCACGGCCCTGCTGCCGCTGGGCGGCAATCCCGCGGAGATCGTCGGCTGGATCGAGCGGCTGCTGTCGCTGGACGTGTCGGCGGTGCCGCCGGAGCAGATCGCCCATGCGAAGGCGTACCTCGCCTACGGCCTGGAGGCGCGGGACGAGCTGAGCCGGTCGCTGGAGGCGGCCGAGGAGAGCCTGGCTGGCCTCGCGCCGGACAACGCGTTCCCGCGCTGCGTCATGCACAGCCTCGTCGTCGTGGTGCTGCTGCGCATGGGCCGCGCCGGCGAGGCGCTGCGCCACGCCGAGGAGGGCCTGGCCGAGGCGACCCGTACGGGCGATCCGTGGAACCAGGCGGCGGGGCTGGCCGGTCTGTCGGCGGTGGCCCTGACCCGGGGCCGGCTGCGGGAGGCGCAGCGGCACGGGGAGGAGGCGCTGGCCCGCGCCCGCGAGCACGGCCACCGGTGGATCATGGCCCGCGCCGCCGCCCAGCTCGGCGCGGTGGCCGAGGCCCGTGGCGATCTGGTGACGGCCAGGGCCAGGTACGAGATGGCCGTCCCCTGGCTGCGCGAGCTGGGCACCGACGCCGACCTGGCCCGCTGCCTGGCCCACGGCGGCCGGGTGGCGGCGATGCTGGGCGAGTTCGCCGTCGCGCGGCGGCGCCTGGCCGCGAGCCTCGCGCTCAGCAGGGAGACCGGCCAGCGTCAGGGCGTGGCCCGCTGCCTGATGGGGCTGTCGGTGCTGGCGGAGTGCGAGGGCGACCTGGAGGGCGCGTTGCCGGCCGCCGCCGCGGCCGCGGAGCTGCGCGAGTCCATCGGCCAGCAGCACGCCACGCTCCGCATCGAGGAGCTGCTGGGCCGGGCCCGGGGCAGGCTCGGCGAGGGCCGTACGGCCGCCCTGTGGTCGAGGGGCCGGGCGATGGGCCCCGACGAGGCCGCCCGCCGCGTCCTGGAGGGGGAGCGGCAGCCGCGGCGGGAGCCGCCGGCGCCGGCCGAGCCGGTACGGCGCCCGCTGCTGACGGCCCGTGAGCGGGAGATCGCCGGCCTGCTCACCCGCGGCCTGTCCAACCGGGCGATCGCCGGGGAGCTGGTCATCAGCCCGGCCACGGTGGCCAGGCACATCGCCAACATCATGGAGAAGCTGGGCTACACCTCGCGGGCGCAGATCGCGGTGTGGGCGGCCGAACAGGCGTCGGGCTCTTCTGCATAGGGATTTGCATATTCCGCCCCATGTAGGCACGAGACGCCCTGCCTACGGTGGTCGGCATGGACGAGCGCTACGTCATCGTGGACTCTGACACCGGTCTGAAGCTCACCGAGGAGCAGCTCGACGAGCGGTCGGCCGCCGCGGTCGTCCAGCTCCGCCGGCGCGGCCTGCGGACCGGCGACACCGTGCTCATCTGCCTGCCGGTCGGGCCCGACCTGCTGGTGGCGACCGACGCGGTGATCGCCGCGGGCGGCGTGGCCTGGCCGGTGCCCGCCGACCTGCCCGCCGCCACGCTGAGGGAGCGCGTACGGGCCAGCCGCGCCCGCGTGCTGATCTCCGACGTGCCGCACGCGGTGGGGGCGGCCGAGGAGTCGTGGGTGCGGGTCGTGATGGGCGTGGCGGACCTGGGTCCCTAAGCTCGAATCCATGCCTTTCGCGCCCAGTTTCCCCGTCATGCTGAGGACCGAGGACGGCGTCCGCATCGACGCCGCCCACACCCCGCCCCGCGCCGCCGCCGTCGCGGCGGGGAACGGCGTCGGGATCGTGGTGGCGCACGGCTTCACGGGCTCGTGGCGGGAGCGCACCGCGCGCCGTATCGTGCACGTGCTGAGCGGTTACGGCGGCGTGCTCGCCTTCGACTTCCGCGGCCACGGGCGCTCCGGCGGCGAGACCACCGTGGGCGACGTGGAGATCCTGGACGTCGAGGCGGCCGTCAGGCACGCGAGGACGATCGGCTACGCGAAGGTGGCGGTGGTCGGCTTCTCGATGGGCGCGGCGGTGGCCGTGCGCCACGCCGGGCTGCTCAAGGGCGTGGACGCGGTGGTGGCGGTGAGCGGTCCGGCCCGCTGGTACTACCGGGGCACCAGGCCGATGCGCCAGGTCCACTGGGCGATCGAGCAGCCGGTGGGCCGGTTCGCGGCGCGGCTGGTCAAGCGGACCAGGATCCGCCGCGGCCCGTGGGACCCGGTCCCGGTGCCGCCGTACGAGGCGGTCGCGCTCATCGCGCCGGTCCCGCTGCTGGTCGTCCACGGGGACGCCGACGCGTTCTTCCCCCTGGAGCACGCGCACCAGCTCTACGCGGGCGCGGGCGAGCCGAAGGAGCTCTGGATCGAGCCGGGGTACGGGCACGCGGAGGCCGCGGCGACCCCCGATCTCGTCCGCCGGATCGGCAAATGGATCTCTTCGAACTTTTCGTGAGTAATACACGTCGTACTGAGGCGTATGGAAGGAAACCGCCGGGAGAAAGTCCCTGGGGAAGAAAACCGGCCACGGGCTGGACATGGGACATACTTCAGTAGTCAGGCGGTTGCCCAGCGTCGCGGGGGCGCGCTGGGTGGCTTTCGACAGGGGAACGGCCCCGCACCACGGGTGCGGGGCCGTTCCTCGCCGGGGGCTCAGCCCAGGCGGGCGATGCTCTTGTACTCCAGGTAGCCGGACAGGCCCTCGGGGCCGAGCTCGCGGCCGATGCCGCTGGACTTGAAGCCGCCGAAGGGCGTGTTCGCGCCGAGCATGTAGCAGTTGACGCCGTAGGTGCCGGTGCGGACCTGGCGGGCGATGTCCATGCCGTGCTCGGTGTCGGCGGTCCACACCGTGCCGGCCAGGCCGTACTCGCTGTCGTTGGCGATGCGGACGGCGTCGGCCTCGTCCTCGTACGGGATCACCGCCAGGACCGGCCCGAAGATCTCCTCGCGGGCGATGCGCATGTCGTTGGTGACGCCGGAGAAGACGGTGGGGGCGACGTACCAGCCGCGGTCCTGGGGCCGGTCGAGGCCGCCGAGCACGACCTTGGCGCCCTCGTCCATGCCGATCTTGATGTAGCCCTCGACCCGCTCCTGCTGCCGCTTGGCGACCAGCGGGCCGATGCCGGTCGCGGGGTCGGCGGGGTCGCCGACCTGCTGGGCGGCGACCATGCCGGCGACGGCGTCCACGACCTCGTCGTAGCGGTTGCGCGAGGCGAGGATGCGGGTCTGCGCCACGCACGCCTGACCGTTGTTCATGAGCGCGGCCAGGGACAGGAAGCCCATGCTGGAGGCGAGGTCGGCGTCGTCGAGGATGATGGCCGCGGACTTGCCGCCGAGTTCGAGGCTGACCCGCTTGAGCTGCTCGCCGCAGATGGAGGCGATGCGGCGGCCGGCGGCGGTGGAGCCGGTGAAGGCGACCTTGTCCACGCCGGGGTGCGAGACCAGGTGCTCGCCGACCTCACGACCGGCGGGCACGATGTTGAGCACGCCGGCCGGCACGCCGGCTTCGACGACCCACTCGGCCAGCAGGTACGCGTCCAGCGGCGTCTCGGGCGCGGGCTTGAGCACGACCGTGCAGCCGGCCAGCAGGGCGGGGGCGAGCTTGGTCATGGTGACGAACTGCGGCACGTTCCAGGGCACGACGGCGGCCACCACGCCGACCGGCTCGCGGCGCACGGTGACCGGGCCGAACAGTCCGGGCCGCTGCTCCTCCTGCTCGAACGTCTTGCCGAGCTCGGCGTAGAAGTTGAGCATCTCCAGGGGCTGCGGCGCCTGGGCGAGGTTGGAGAAGGTGATCGGCGAGCCCATCTCCTCGGTGATGAGCTGGGCCATCTCGCCCTGCCGCTCGTTGTAGATCGCGGCCAGCCGGGCGATGACCTCGGCCCGCTCGGCGAACGTCATGCGCGGCCAGGGCCCGTGGTCGAACGCCTCGCGGGCGGCGGCGACGGCGCGGTCGACGTCCGCGGCGGTGCTGTCGGGCACCCGGCCGACGACCTCCTCGGTGTGGGGCGAGATGACGTCGATGGTGCCGGTGCCCGCGGGGGCCACCCATTCGCCCCCGATGAAAAGCGTGTCGTGCTGGCGCATGTCGAGAGCCTCCTGCTTGGCCGGATGGGTGTATGCCTCAAAGGCGACCGAATCATGTTCTGCTCGCGCACGCAAGAGGGGCGCGGCCCGCGCCGCGCCCCTCCGCGTGCCGCCCGCTAGCGCCGGTCGCCGAGCAGGTGCCGCATGGACCGCTTGACGAGATCCGTACGCGCCGCCTGGTCGGTCACGCTCTCGGCGCCGAACCCGAGATAGACGGTGTCCTTGGTGACGATGCCGCCGCCCTCCTCGAAGACCTGGTCCGTACGGAACCAGTTGTTGATGGAGACCGAGGTGCCGGCCGGCGGCGCCCCGACGGCCCAGCCGCCGAGATCCGTCTCGAAGGAGGTCTCCGAGGCCGTCGCGCCGTCCAGCGTCACCTTGGCGTCGTCCAGGAAGACGCCCGCGCCCTGGGTGGCCCAGTCGCTGATGGAGGAGATGGACAGCTCGACCCGCTTGCCCGCGTACGGGGTCAGGTCGATCCGCCACTGCTGCCAGCCCGCCGAGTTGCCCGAGGCCGCGTGCCAGGCGCCGGAGGAGCCGGTCGGCTCGCAGGCCGGGCCCTGGTAGCGCTGCGTGAACGGGTGGATCGTGCGCCAGCCGCCGCTGTTGCCGGTCTGGCAGCTCTCACCGGTGCTCTGGCTGGTGTGCCCGTTGGCGTCGGGCAGCGTGGTCCAGTCGTCGCCGCCCGCCGTCCTGGCCTCCACGGTCAGGAAGTCCCAGTCGGCCTCGGTGTCGTACGACGTCCAGAACGTCAGCTCGCCGCCGCTCCTCCCGGTGAGGTCCACGGTCGTCGTCAGCCGCTTCCACGCCACGTCGGCGATGCCGCTGTAGACGTCCCAGGAGCCGGTGTGCGGGTCGAACGGGCCGCCGGGGCGTACCCACTTGACCTGCGCGGAGCTGGCGAACAGCGGGAACTGCGCGGCCGGCAGGATGGCCGAGGTGGCCACGAACGAGTTGGTGTGGCTCGGCTCCAGGGTGGCCTGGAAGCCCTCGAACGCGCCGCCCTGGCCCTTGAGCGGGAACGGCAGGCCGGTGTCGTGGTCGGTGCCCGCGTCGTCGAAGAAGACGTAGGCGCCGAGGTAGTACTGCTGGAAGTCGTTGAAGACGGGGATGCACGGCGGGTCGTCCGGGACCGTGCACTCGGGCTGGCCGGCGTCCGGCTCGTAGTAGTACGCGCCGTTGCTGTTGGCCGCGTACGACGGGTACTTGCCGGCATGCAGCAGCTTGCCGCCCTCGTTGAGGTAGTCGCGCACGGCCAGCTCGGTCCGCACCCCGCCCTTGGACGTGGTGCCGGGGACCTGCCCCTGCGACCTCGGGATGATGTCGTCGCCGGTCTCCCAGACCACCGCCTTGTAGTGGCTGAGCACGCCGAGCGGATGCGGCGGCACCCGGCCCATCTTGTCCATGTCGTAGACGTCGGAGGTGTAGCCGGCGGCCGTGAGGGCGTCGGTGTAGGCGGCGGCGTACTTGGCCTCGGTGGCGCCCTGGGCGGGGCTGAGGCCGGTGACGTCCTCGGTGGCGAGCACGAGCACCTTGCCGCCGATGTCGGAGGCGACGGTGTAGGTGAAGTCGGCGCTCTTCTTGCCGATCGCGCTGAACCAGACCTTCACCCGGTCACCCGGCCTGGTCCCGGTGATCTTGCCGCGCATCCAGTGGTAGTAGCGGTCGTAGCCCTTGCCGTAGCGCTCGCCGCCCTTCCACTCGCCGGTGAGCGCGGTCTTCGTACGCCCGCCGTTGACCTGCCAGTTGAGCAGCACGGGGCCGAGCTTGCGCTTGGCGTTGACCTGCACGACCTGGTCCTTGCCGTGGCTGACCTGGAACGGGTCGAGCACGAAGTCGGGGGTGGTGTTGCCCAGGTGGTTGACCGGCTCGACCGGGTTGACCGCCGAGTTCGCCACGTCGAGCGCGAACGGCAGGTTCTTCTCGAACTCGGCCTGCACCAGGGCCTCGTCGTCGGGGAAGACGAAGCCGCAGCCGTCGCAGCCCTCGTCGAGCTCCGGCGTCCAGGCGAGCGTGCCGTACGTGGAGTGGGCGTGGTCGGTGGTCTCGCCGTTGGTGGTGTAGAGCTCGGCGCCGAGGTCGGGGTCGAAGCCGGGGACGGCCGGCCGCTCGTCGTCGCCCGTGATCGCCTCGTAGATCGGGTTGTCGGCCGTGGGCGTGGCGATCTGGAAGCCGGCGGGGTAGAGCAGCAGCGGACCGAAGGAGTGGTAGTTGAGCTGCATCTCGAACCCGACCCGCCTGAGCAGCCCGTCCAGGGCCCGGGTCTCCGGCTCGCTGGCCGGGCCGGAGCCGCGGTAGGTCTCGCTGCTCGGGATGCTGGAGGAGCCCTCCTCGTCGTAGTGGAAGTTCGTGGGGTAGTTGCGGTTGGGGTCCACGCCGTCGCCGACGGTGATCTGGCCGTCGCCGTTCACGTCGCGCAGGTTCTTGCGCCACAGGCGGTTGCCCTCGGTGAAGGTGAAGTCGTAGCCGTCGGGGTTGGCGACCGGGACGAACCACAGCTCGGTCCTGTTGAGCAGGTCGCGGAGCCGGCCCTTGTTGGCGAGGACGTACTTCAGCAGCCGCATGTCCACCTCGGTGGCGATCCATTCGCGGGCGTGCTGGGTGGCGGAGTAGAGCGTGGCCGGTTTGAGGCCGTCGGGGAGCAGCCTGGCTCCGGTGCTCACCTTGGCGGCGAGGATGTCCTGCCCTCGCAGGGTCTTGCCGATGGACTGGAGCTTGACCACGTCCTTGTTGGCGTCGGCGAGCGCCTTGAGCTGGTCGGCGATGCCGCCGGGCTCCGAGTAGGACCGCCACACCGTGTAGCCGCCCGACGCCTGGGCCCTGGCGGCTTCGAGCTGGGTCTGGCCTTGTGGGTTGCGTACCGGCTCGGGCTTGTAGCCGAGTTTCCTGAGTCCGGCGAGGTCGGCCGCCGCGGCGGTCAGCTCGACGTGCTCCTTGCCCCCCTCGATCTGCTGCTGGACGACGTCGAAGCCCTTCTCCCTGAGCGTCTGCCCGGTGCCCGGCGCGCTGTCGAGCTCGTAGAGCTCGATGCGGTCCGAGGGCGGGAGCGGCGCCGCGGAGACCTGGGCGGGCAGGGCCACGACGGCCGTGGCCACGCCGAGCACGACGGCCGAGGCGAGGATCGTTAATCGGGTCACGCTTGTTGCCCCCCTTGCGAGACGGATTCGACCGCCATCTCAGACCGTTGGAGCGATCCCTGCAAGGCCCAAATTTTTACGTCTTCCTTAAATCCGACAAATCGCCGGAACCTCGCTAAAGGTGCAGCAGTTCGGTCGTTCGGATGACAGATATCAAGATCATCTTCTATAGTTTCGGACCGACCATGAAGGAGGGGACGGATGTGAGAACCGGGCGCGTCGCCGTTCTGGTCGCCGTCCTCGCCGGCCTGCTCACCCTCTCCGGCGCGCCGCCCGCCTCCGCCGATCCGAGCCCCGCCGAGCTGCGCAGGCTCACCAAGCAGGCGGCCCAGCTCAACGAGCTCTACCGCGGTCAGATCCAGAGCCTGGAGGAGATCAGGATCCAGGCCAAGCGGGCCACCGACACCAGCGGCGACCTCGAGGCGCAGCTCCGTGCCGCCCAGGCCGACGTGGGCCGGATCGCCCAGACCTCCTACATCCTGGGCCCGCTCGACTCCACCAAGCTCTTCGGCATGCGCGCCGAGCCCCACCAGGTCCTCGGCCAGGCCGCCAACCTCTCCTACATGGCGACCGAGCGCACCGAGAAGGTCAAGAGCATCCAGCGCCTGATCAGGAAGTCGAAAGAGGCGAAGCTCAACGCCAACGACAAGATCCAGAAGATGAAGAAGGAGATCAGGCGGCTGCAGAGCAAGCGCGACGAGATCCAGCGCCTGCTCAACAAATTCGGCTTCCAGCAGCCGGGCGGCGCCGACGGCCTGACCCCCCGCATGATCGCGGTCCGCGCCGAGATCATGGCGAACTTCCCCATGAAGTACGGCGTCGGCTGCCTGCGCTCCGGCGACCCCGGCGAGCACGGCAAGGGCCGGGCCTGCGACTTCATGATGTCACGCGGCGGCACCATGGCCACGGGCGCCGACGAGGCCAACGGCGACGCCCTGGCCGCCTGGCTGATCAGCAACGGCGCCCGCATCGGCGTCATGTACATCATCTGGAAGCAGCGCTACTACGACATCCGCTCCGGCGGCGGCTGGGACCCGATGTCCAACCGCGGCGGCGTCACGGCCAACCACTACGACCACGTTCACGTGTCGGTGTTCTGACTCCGCACGAACTCCGCGTACCACCGGTAGGACGCCTTCGGGGTGCGCCGCAGTGTCGCGTAGTCCACGTGCACCAGGCCGAAACGCTGGTGGTAGCCCTCGGCCCACTCGAAGTTGTCCAGCAGCGACCAGACGAAGTAGCCGCGCACGTCCACGCCCTCGGCCATGGCCCGCCGCATCGCCGCGATGTGGTCGCGCAGGAAGGCGATCCTGCCCTCGTCCTCGACCGTGCCGTCCTCGGCGGGCACGTCCTCCTGGGAGCAGCCGTTCTCGGTGACGTGGATCGGCGGGAGGGCCGCGCCGTAGCGGGCCTTGAGCCCGGTGAGCAGCTCGCGCAGGCCGTCGGGGACGATCGGCCAGCCGAAGGCCGTCGTGGGGTGGCCGGGCAGGCCGGCGTCGGCGAAGGGCAGCCCGGCTCCGGCCTCAGGGGCGGCGATCCTGGTGGGGTTGTAGTAGTTGACGCCGAGAGCGTCGATCGGCGTGGCGATGACCTCCAGGTCGCCGTCCCGCACGCCGTCCATCCCCGGCGGGTACGCCGACAGGTCCGGATACGCGCCGAGCAGCACCGGGTCGAGGAACAGCCGGTTGTGCAGGATGTCGTACGCCTCGGCCGCCCGCAGGTCGGGCTCCTCCCGCGAGGCGGGTCGCACCGGGGTGCAGTTGTTGGTGATCGCCACCTCGCGCGCGCCGGCCGCGCGCAGCGCCCGCACCGCGAGGCCGTGCCCGAGGAGCTGGTGGTGGGCGGCCGGCAGGGCCTCGTTGAGCAGCGCCCGGCCGGGGGCGTGCACGCCCATGGCGTAGCCGTAGGCCATGTGCACGAACGGCTCGTTCAGCGTGATCCACAGCGGCACCCGGTCGGCCAGGCGCCCGGCGACCACGGCGGCGTAGTCGGCGAAGCGGGCGGCGGTGTCGCGGCTCAGCCAGCCGCCGCGCTCCTCCAGCGCCTGCGGCAGGTCCCAGTGGAACAGCGTCGGCACCGGCTGGATGCCGTGCTCCAGCAGGGCGTCCACCAGCCGCTCGTAGAAGTCGAGCCCCTTGGCGTTGACCTCGCCGGCGCCGCTCGGCAGCACCCGCGGCCAGGAGATCGAGAAGCGGTAGGCGTTGACGCCGAGGCCGGACATGAGGGCGACGTCCTCGGGCCAGCGGTGGTAGTGGTCGCAGGCCACGTCGCCGGTGTGGCCGTCGCGTACCCGGCCGGGCTCGTGGGCGAAGACGTCCCAGACGGACGGGCCTCGGCCGTCCTCGCCGGCGGCCCCCTCGATCTGGTAGGCGGCCGTGGCGGTGCCCCACAGGAACATGCGCGCTCCTCAGTTGATGCGAGTGTGGCTCATGTTAACTCCGTCACCGCGGATTCCCTTTACCTGCAGGTAATGCGCAAGGATGGGGGCATGACGAGTGTGTTGCGCCGCCGTCCCGCCCAACGTCGCAGCGTGGTCCGCGTGGAGCGCATGCTCGACGAGTGCGCGCTGCTGCTCGACGAGGTGGGCTACGAAGCGCTCACCACCAAGGAGGTCGCGCGCCGCGCCGAGGTGCCGATCGGCACCTTCTACCAGTTCTTCCGCGACAAGCAGGCCCTGGTGCGGGCGCTCGCGCTGCGCAACCTCGACGCCTTCCTGGAGCGGATCACGCAGCGCGTCGCCGGCGCCGACCTCGGCCACTGGACCGGCCTCGTCGATCTCGCGGTCGACGAGTTCGTCCACATGAAGCGCACCACCCCCGGCTTCGGCGTCGTGGACTTCGGCGAGGTGCTCATCGCCCCCGGCGGGCCCGCGCTCCCCGGCACCCACCGGGCGCTCGACGAGGCCAGGGACAACAACGAGATCGTCGCCGACCGGCTGCGCCTGCTCACCAGGGAGCTGCTGGACGCGCCCGCCGGGCCCGGCCTCGACCGCGCCCTGCTGGTCGCGGTGGAGGCCACCGACGCGGTGCTCAAGCTCGCCTTCCGCGCCGACCCGGCGGGCGACCCCCAGCTCATCGCCGAGTGCAAGCAGCTCGTCCGCCGCTACCTCGCCGACCACCTGCCCTAGGGCGTCAGCGCGGCGCGTCCAGGCGGGCCTTCAGCTCTCCGTCCAGCTTGAGCCCGGCCGCGCCGATCGCCTCGTCGAGCTGGGCCATCGTCGACACCCCCACGATCGGGACGATCCCGTCGGCCATCAGCCACGCCAGCACCACCTGGTTCGGGGTCGCGCCCAGCTCCCCGGCCACCTCGCGCAGCGTGGCCAGCCGGGCCGTGGTGCCCGGGTGGTCGTAGATCGCCGGGATCGGCCGGTCCTCCCGCGTGTAGGCGCCGTACATCAGCGTGTTGTACGCCCACAGCGTGAGGTCCGGCTCGGCGGCCACATAGTCGAGCATGTCGTCCGTGGCCAGCCGGTGCCCGGCCTCGGCGGGGCCGGTGAGCGGGCGCGGGCGCAGGTAGGTGTGGCGGAGCTGCACGTACGTGTACGGCCTCCAGCCCCGGGCCGCCGCGACGCTCCGCGCCCGCTCAAGCCGCCAGGACGCCGTGTTGCTGGCCCCGACGGCCCCGACCTTGCCGGCCCTGGCCAGCTCGTCGAAGGCCCCCAGGGTCTCCTCCAGCGGCACCGAGTGGTCCTCGACGTGCGCCCAGTAGACGTCGACGCGGTCGGTGCCGAGCCGGCGCAGGCTGCCCTCCGCCGCCCGCGCGACGGCGGCGGCCGACAGGCCCTCGGCCGAGCCCAACGTGGTGTCGCCGGGCACGGTGGGCCGCGCGCCGACCTTGGTGCTGATGAAGACCTGGTCGCGGTTGCGACGGGCGGCCAGCCAGGCCCCGATGGCCTGCTCGCTCTCGTCGCCGGTGCGGCCCTCCACCCAGAACGGGTAGTTGTTGGCGGTGTCGATCATGGTGCCGCCCGCCTCGTGGAAGCGGTCCAGGAGGGCGAAGGTGTCGTCAAGTCCGACGCTGGTGCCGAAGGGGATCGTCCCGAGTGCGAATCTCATGGCTCCGACTTTGGGACCTGGAGCGCACTCCATGTCAAACCGGTTGACGTGGAGTGCGCTCCAGGTGGAATCCTGTGGGGGTGAGCGTGTACACCCCCGCGGAAGCCGTCGAGGAGACCGGCTTCTCCCTCGACACCCTCCGCTACTACGAGAAGATCGGGCTCCTGGAGCGCGTCAGCAGGAACGCCGCCGGGCAGCGCAGGTTCAGCCAGGAGGACATCGGCTGGCTGTGCACGCTGCGCTGCCTGCGCGAGACCGGCATGCCCATCGCGACCATGCTCCGCTTCGCCGAGCTGGTCCGGGCCGGCGACCACACGGTGCCCGATCGCATCAAGCTGCTGGAGGAGCACGACCAGCTGGTCCAGGAGCAGATCGCCAACCTCACCGACCGCCAGGACTACATCCACCACAAGATCTCCTACTACCGCAGTCTCCTGTAGCCCGTCCTTTGCGCGCCGGCTGCTAGACCCGGATCCATGGCGGGAGCGCGGGCCGGGAGGATCAACGAGTCGATGGGTCGCATGGCCCTGATGTGCGGCGGACTGCTGTTCGCACTGCTGGGGCAGATCACCATGATCCAGGCGTTCGGCACGTCCGCGCTCAACGCCGACCCCAGGAACGAGCGCACGCTCATCGACCGCTACTCCCACCCGCGCGGCGACATTCTCACCTACGACGGCACGCCCGTCGCCGTGAGCCGCCCGTCCGGCGCCGGCCCCTACCGGTTCAGGCGGGTCTACCCGCACGGCCCGGTCTACGCGGCCGTCACCGGCCATCTGGCGCTGCGCCGGGCCACCGGCATCGAGCAAGCCGAGGACGGCGTGCTGTCCGGCGCCGACGCCCGGGTCAAGGTGCGCTCGCTGGTGCGGGCGGGCGAGGTCGAGGGGGCCGACGTCCGGCTGACGATCAGCGACCGGGCGCAGCGGGCGGCGTACGAGGGGCTGCGCGCGGCCGGGGTGCCGGGGGCGGTGGTGGCGCTGCACCCGGCGACGGGGGCGGTGCTGGCGCTGGCGTCGTACCCGTCGTACGACCCCAACGCCTTCACCACCTTCGACCGGCACCTCCTCGACGCGACCGGCCGTCGGCTCAGGGAGGACCCCGGCCGGCCCCTGCTGAACCGTGCGCTGAACCGGCCCTATCCGCCGGGCGCCACGTTCAAGCTGGTCACCACGGCGGCGGCGCTGTCCTCCGGCGAGTACACCCCCTCCAGCCTGCTCGACGCCCCGGCGCTGCTGTCCCTGCCGGGCGGGCGGCAGGCCGTGCGCAACAACCCCGCCTGCCGCGACCCGCACCCGACCCTCATCTACGCCTTCCAGGTCTCCTGCGAGACCGCCTTCGCCGGCATCGGCCTGCAGCTCGGCCAGGACCTGCTGCGCGACCAGGCGGAGGCGTTCGGCTTCAACGCCGGGCCGCTCGCGATCCCGCTGCCCGCCACGCCCAGCAGCTATCCAATGAGCATGGACCGGGCGCAGACGGCGCTGGCCGCCATCGGGCACCACGACAACCGGGCCACGCCGCTCATGATCGCCATGCTGTCGGCGGCGGTGGCCAACGGCGGGGTGCTCATGCGGCCGTACCTCGTGGAGGAGGTGCGGCTGCCGGACGGTTCGGCGATCAACCAGTCCGCGCCCGCGCCGTGGCGGGTCGCGATGCCGCCGGCGCTGGCCAAGCACCTGGCGGCGATGATGACGACGGTGACCCGGGCGGGCGGCACCGGGACGGGCGCGGCCCCGCCCGGCGTCGAGGTGGCCGCCAAGACGGCGGAGGCCCCGCCGCCGGCCCCTGTGCAGGACCAGGCGCTCGTCACCGCGTTCGCGCCCGCGGACAAGCCCGAGGTCGCCGTCGGGGTGGTGCTGGAGCGGCCGGGCGCGCGGGCCGCGGCCGTGGCGCCGATCGCGCGGGCGGTGATCCAGGCCGCCCTCTCGTGATCACCGGTAGGCGGTGGCCTGGAGGGTGTAGAGGTCGGCGTAGAGCCCGCCCCTCGCCATGAGCGCGTCGTGGTCGCCCTCCTCGGTGACCCGGCCGTGCTCCAGCACGTAGATGCGGTCGGCGTAGCGCACGCTGGCCAGGCGGTGGGTGATGAGCAGCACCGTGCGGCCGTCCGCGTGACCGCGGATGCGCTCGAACAGCGCGTGCTCGGCGCGGGCGTCGAGCGCCGCCGTGGGCTCGTCGCAGATGAGCAGGTCGGCGTCGCGGTGGAAGCCTCGGGCCACGGCGATGCGCTGCCACTGGCCCCCGGACAGCTCCTGGCCGTCCTTGAACCGGCGGTCCAGCAGGGTGCGGTAGCCGTGCGGCAGCGCGGCGATCACCTCGTCGGCGCCCGCCACCGTGGCCGCCGAGTGCAGGGCCGGCTCGCCCTTGTCGGTGCCCATGGTGATGTTGTAGCGGGCGGCGAGCGGCCAGCGGGTGTGGTCCTGGGCGATCACGGCGGTGCGCAGGCGCAGTTCGTCGGGGTCCACCTCGCGCAGGTCGGTGTCGTCCCAGTGGACGGTGCCCGAGTCCGGCTCGTACAGGCCGGCGAGGATCTTGGAGAGGGTGGTCTTGCCCGATCCGTTCTCGCCGACGAACGCGATGATCTCGCCCCGCTTGATCTCGACGGACACCTCGCGCAGCGCGGGCTCCTCCGAGCCGGGGTAGGTGAAGGTGACGTTGGCGGCGGTGACGCGCTGGAAGCCGGCCGGCATCGGGGTCGTCCGGCTGCCCGGCACCCGGCGCTCGGCGTCGGCGCAGAACTCCAGGAAGTCGGTGAAGTAGAGACCCTCCTCGTAGAGGCGGTTGGTGGCGTACATCAGGGTGCCCAGGGACTGCTGGGCGGACCTGATCGCCAGCACCGCCGTGCCCGCCACGGCCAGCGGGATCGAGCCGGCCGCCAGCAGCACGCCGAGCGCGACGTAGACCAGGCCGGCGCCGAGGCCGCTCAGCGCCTCGCCCACGATCCGCACGAACGTCTGCCGCCGGGCCAGCCTCAGCATCACGTCCTGCTCGGCGCGGGCGACCACGTCGTACATGCGCAGCAGGAAGCCGCGCATGGTGAACGCGCGCACCTCCGCCGCCGGATCGCGGTCGGCCAGCAGTTCGCCGATGATCCACTTGCGGCGGGCGGCGGGGATGAGGGCGTACAGGGTGGCGTAGCGCATCTTGGCGCTGCGGACCATGGCCCAGGCGTCCGGCAGCACCGCCAGCAGGAGCAGCGGCAGCAGCACCGGGTGCAGCACGCCCAGCACGCCGGCGACGGCGGCGATGCCGACGGCGGCGGTCAGCACGTCCACGGTCGCGGACACCACCGAGTCCGCCATCGCCACGCCGCGCAGCCTGGCCCGCTGGAGCGCGTCGTGGAACTCGGGGTCGTCGTAGGCGGCCAGCTCGACGCGGCTGGTCAGCCCGTACAGCCGCTCCTCGGTCAGCCGGCTGACCTGCGGGTCGAGGCGGGACTGCGCCCAGCCCGCGCCGGCCTGCACGGCCGCGCGCAGCGCCGCCGCCGCGCCCACCAGGGCCAGGCTGGGGAGCGCGGCCATCACCCGGCCGGGGGTCGGGCCCTCGCTGAACAGGGCGGTGAGCACGCCGGTCGTGGCGAGCAGGCCGAACGCGGTGAACACCCCGCCGAGCAGGTTGAGCGTGATCGCCAGCGCGGTGTCGCGCGGGCTCGCCCGCCAGGCGATGCCCATCGCCTGGGACACCAGCGAGGGCAGCCGCCGCGCGATCGTGAGGAAGCCGACCTCGGCGAGCTTGCCGGTGTGGGCGTGCCAGTCGGAGAAGGAGATCTCGCCGAGTTCCAGGGGCTCGTCGGCCATGTCCTGGAGTGTGCCCGGCGTGGGCGCCGCTCACTCCGCGTGACAGGAAGAGCACGGGAGTGTGCCTGGGGGTATGCGGAGCTGTTACCGCCTCATCCCTTGACGTCCCATGGTGGCGGGCGTCCTGGGCCTGGCCGCGTGCGGCGGTGGCGGCGGAGGCTGCCGCTGCTGCGGCCGGTGCTGCTGTCGGCGCTGATCATCCTGGGGCACATCTCGCTCAAGGTCTTCGACCTGATCGTGGCGGTGTCCGGCAAGCAGATCATCACCGACGTGCCCGCGGTGTTCATGTGGGTGGCGGTCTTCGACTCCCACGATCCGGCCAAGGGGGCCACGATCGCGGCCTACATCGTGGTCAGCGTGGCGATCTTCGTGGTGCCGTACCTCGTCTGGTCCGTGCGCAAGGAGAGGCGGTCATGACGGCGGTGGCCGGGCGGCGGGGAACGGTGTTCCGGTGGACGCGGTTCGGCGTGCTGTGCCTGTTCGTGGTGATCTTCCTCATCCCGATCTACGTGCTGCTGGTCACCAGCTTCAAGCCGCTCACCGAGGCGGACCCGAGCCAGGCGTGGAACCTGCCGCGGACCTGGACCGTCGAGGCGTGGCGGGTGGCGTGGGAGAAGCTCGCCCCCGGGCTGTGGAACAGCGTGCTGCTGGCCGTGCCCGGCTCGCTGCTGTCGTGCGCGCTCGGTGTTCATCCCCTACCAGGGGGTGATGATCCCGCTGGTGCAGCTCCTCGTCGGGCTCAACGACCTGACCGGGCTGGACGGGGCCGGGATGCTGCGGGCGTACCGGTCGGTGGTGCTGCCGGTGTCCGGGCCGGCCGTCGCGGTGGTCGTCATCTGGCAGTTCACCTCGCTGTGGAACGACTTCCTGTTCACCGTCTTCCTCACCGGGCCGACGAGCTGGGCCAGCAGATGGCGGCGGCGATCCTGGCGTCGATCCCCACGATGGTGATCTACGTCCTGCTGGGCCGGTTCTTCATGCGCGGGCTCATGGCGGGGGCGCTCAGGGGTTAGCGACGTGCAGGAGCGGCTCGCCGCGGACGTAGCGCGCCACGTCGGCCGCGACGATCGCGGCGGCCTTCGCCGCCGTCTCCTTGCTCGCCCCGGCCAGGTGCGGGGTCATGACCAGGTTCGGGGCCGTGAGCAGGCGCGAGCCCTCGGGGATCGGCTCCTCGGGGAAGACGTCCAAAGCGGCGCCGAACAGGTGGCCGGACTCCAGAGCGTCGCACAGCGCGTCGTAGTCGAGCAGCGCGCCCCGCGCGCAGTTGACCAGCACCGATCCCCGCGGCATGGCGGCGATCTCGGCCGCGCCGATCAGGCCGGCGGTCTCCGCGGTGGCGCGGGCGTGCAGGGAGACGAAGCGCGAGCGGCGCAGCAGCTCCGGCAGCTCCACCTTGCCGGGGGCGTCCACGTACGGGTCGTGCACCAGCACCTCGGCGCCGAACCCGGCCAGCATCCCGGCCACCCGGCGGCCGATCGCGCCGTGCCCGACCAGGCCGACCGTGCCGCCCTCCAGCTCGGGGCCCACGTTGTCGTAGGTGTAGTAGTCGCCGCGCCACACGCCCCCGGCCAGGTCGGCGTGCGTCTGGGGGATGCGGCGGGTCGCGGCGAGCAGCATGGCGACCGTGTGCTCGGCCGTGGCCACCGCGTTGCGGCCGGGTGCGAACGTCACCCGCACCCCGGCCCGGGCCGCCGCCTCCAGGTTCGCGTTGACCGGCCCGCCCCGGCTCACGCAGAACAGCCGCAGGCTTGGGGAGGCGTCGAGGACGCGCTCGGTCAGCGGGGCCATCTGGGTGACGCAGACCTCGACGCCGCGCAGCGCCTCGATCAGCTCGTCCTCGACGTCCGAGGCCTCGTCCACCTCGCCGACGCGGCCGAACGGCACCACCGGCCACGGCAGCGTCAGCTCGCGCACGTCCACCTCGCCGGGGACCTCGCGCCGCAGCGCGTCGACCAGCAGGCGGTTCGTGACGAAGTGGTCACCTGCGGCAAGGACTCGGATGGTCAACGAACGGCTCCAATCGGGGAGTTGTACCGCAGCAGCGCGGCGCGTGCGCCGTCGCGGAGCCGCAGCTCGGTCAGGGCGCAGTTGTCCAGGCGCGGGAACAGCCGCCGGTACTCGCCGAGCGGCACCCCGATCAGCTCGCAGAGCGCCAGCCTGATCGCCGTCGTGTGCGCCACGACCAGCACCCGCCCGCCGGGATGCGCCGCCGCCGCGTCCCGCAGCGCGGCGACGAACCGGCCGGCGGCGGCGCGCGGGTCCTCGCCGCCGGGCAGCGGATGCGCGGCGGGATCGGTCTCGAACGCGGCCCGCGCCTCGGGGAAGCGCGCCGCCATCTCCGCCGCGGTCAGCCCCTCGCCGTCGCCGAAGTCCAGCTCGGCGAGGCGCGCGTCGGTGCGGAGCGGGCGGCCGGCCCGTCCGGCGGCGGCCGTGGCGGTGGTCACGGCCCGGCTGAGCGTGGAGGCGAGGACGGCCGTCAGGCCCGCGTCCGCGGCCCACTCGGCGAGCCTGGCCGCCTGCTCGTGGCCGCGCGGGGTCAGTTCGACGTCGCTGACGCCCGCGTAGCGGTTCTCGGCGTGCCAGACGGTCTCGCCGTGGCGGACGAGCACGAGGTCGGTCATCGGGTGGTCCTCTCGCGGGCGTGTGCGGCGACGTGCGGGTCCAGCCAGCCGCGCCGTTCCAGCTCGGCGACGAACCGCAGGTAGAGCTCCCGCCGCCCGTCCCCGGACGGCTCGACCACGGCCCGGGTCCTGATCATGCGGGCCGGGTCGCCGCCGGCCAGCACCGCCATGCCGAGGGCGGGCTCGGCGTTCTCGCGCAGCGTCACGGGACGGCCGAGGACGTCCGCGCGCAGCCGGGTCCAGTAGCCGCTCCGGGTGGCCCCGCCGGTGAGGATGATCTCGCCGTCCACGGGCGCGCCGAGCAGGTCCAGGTAGTCGAAGCACAGCCGCTCGACGAACGCCGCGCCGAGCAGGATCGCGGCGTAGCGCTCGACGTCGCCGGCGGGCTCGCCCAGCGTGAACGCCTCGGCGCCGGGCGCGTCGAACGGGAAGCGCTCCCCGCGCGAGACGAGCGGGTACGTCACGGCGGAGCCCGGCTCCCGGCGGGCGGCCTGCGCGCCGAGCGCGTCGAGGTCGCGGCCGGGCAGGTCGCGGGACAGGACGCCCGCGCCCGTGCTGGACGCGCCGCCCGGCAGCCAGGAGCCGTCGGGGGCGCGGTGGGAGTAGACGACGCCGAGCGGGTCGTGGATCAGCTCCTCGGTCACGCCCTTCAGCACCAGCGTGGTGCCGAGCACCGAGTTCCAGCTCCCGACGCTGGTCGCGCCCGCGCCGAGCTGGGCCGCGCAGCCGTCCGTGGCGCCCGCCAGCACCGGCGTGCCCGCCGGGATGCCGGTCTCGGCGGCGGCCTCGGCGCAGACCGTGCCGAGGAGCGCGCCGGGCCGGACCACCTCGGGCAGCACGCCCGGGGGCAGCAGCTCCAGCACCTCGTCCGGCCAGCGCTCGGCGATGAGGTCCACGCCGGTCTTGAGCGCGTTGCTGAGGTCGGTGGCGACCTCGTGGCCGACCAGCCGCCGGTTGACGAAGTCGCTCTGGTGGGCGGCGCGGGCGCCCGCCGGGGCGTCGCGGAGGAGCCAGAGAAGCTTCGGCAGCGCCCAGGTGGGCTGCATGCGCCGGTAGCCCAGGCGCTCCCACACGGCCGCGCCCGCCTCGTTGGCGCGCTCGGCGGAGGCGCGGCGGTCGTCGTACATGAGGGCGGGCGTCAGCGGGCGGCCTCCGGGGCCGGTGAGCAGGATCGTCCCGCTGGTCGCGGCGACCGCGACGCCCCGCACCCGCTCCGGGGCCACGCCGGCCAGCGCCTCGCGGGTGGCGGCGGCCAGCTCGCGCCACCACTGCTCGGGGTCCTGCTCGTGGCGGGGGCCTTCGCGGTGGCTGGTGAGCGGGCGGGCGGCGGCGCCGGCCACCTCGCCGCCGGGGCCGACCACCAGGGCGCGCACGCTCTGCGTCCCGAGGTCGACGCCGATCCACACGCTCATGCCCGGCCCCGCATCTCGGCCAGCAGCGGCCAGGCCCCCGCGTGGCCCGCGCGGAGCGTCAGGAAGTCCTCGAACAACCGGTCGTAGCGGGCGCGGCGGCCTGGGCCTGGTTCGACGGCGTCGCGCAGGCGTACGTGCTCGGCCGCCGCCGCGGCGATCGACGGGGCCGCTCCCGTGGCCGCCAGCGCCGCCACGTACGCGCCCCGGGCCCCCACCTCGGCGTCGGCGGGCCGCCGTACGGGCAGCCCGGTGACGTCGGCGATCAGCCCGAGCCAGGTGGCGCTGGCCGAGCCGCCGCCGCACACCCGCAGCTCGGCGGGGTCGGTGCCGGTGGCGGCCAGGCAGTCGCGGATGACCAGGGTGAGCCCTTCGAGCGCGGCGCGCGCGATCTGCTCGGGCCCGTGCTCGAACGACAGCCCCAGCAGCGCGCCCCGCGCCAGCGGGTCGGAGAACGGCGCCCGCTCCCCGGCCGGCGACAGGTAGGGCAGGAACGCGAGCCCGCCCGCGCCCGGCTCGCTCCGCCCGGCCAGCTCGCCCAGCTCCTCCGGGCCGCCGAGGCCCAGCAGCCGGCACGTCCACTGCACCACCTCGGTCCCGGCGAACGTCGGGAAGGCCCGCAGGTAGCCGCCGGGCAGCGCGATCGTGATGCCGGTCGGCTCGCCGTCCAGTGCCGGGGTCTCGGCCACGACCTCGGTGCACAGGGTGGTGCCGAGGATGGCGCACGCCTGCCCGGGAGCCACCGCGCCCGCGCCGAGCGCGGTCGTGACGATGTCGTACGGGGCCATCACGACGGGGATCCCGGCGCGCAGGCCGAGGGCGTCGGCGGCCCGCGCGGTCAGCCCGGCGACCGGGCAGGAGCGCACCGGCGGCAGCAGCCGTTCCGCCCACTCCAGGCCGAACAGGCTCAGCAGCTCCGGCGCGTACGCCCGCGTCCGCAGGTCCATGAACGGCGCGGAGGCGTCGGACTCCTCGGCCGCGAGCTCGCCCGTGAGCCGGGACCAGATCCAGCCGCCGCAGGTGAGCAGCGCGGCCGACCGGTCGAGCCTGGCCGGGTCGTGGGCCCGCAGCCAGGACAGGACGGCGTGCGGGAGCCCGGAGGCGGCCGAGGAGCCGTTGACGAGGAAGGCGGCGGCGGCCAGGCCGTCGCGGGTCCAGGCGTCGACGGTGGCGGCGGCGCGGGCGTCGTTCCAGAGGACGGCGGGGCCGGTCGGCTCGCCGGAGGCGTCCACGAGCCAGCAGCCGTCGCCCTGGGCGGTCACGGCGACCAGCTCGACCGGTCCGGCGACGGCGGCGGCCACCTCGCGGACCGTGGCCGTGACGGCGTCCCAGACCGCGTCCATGTCCTGCTCGGCGTGGCCGGGGGCGGGACGTGACACGGCGGTGCCGCGCCGGGCGAGCGCCGACTCCGCTCCGGTGGCGTCGTAGGCGACCGCCTTGATGACCGTGGTGCCGGCGTCCACGCAGATGACCGCCATCAGGCCCTGCCCCCGCTACTCCCGAGACGCGGACAGGCCCCGGCGACAGGGCGTGTCCTCTGGTGCGGCACACGTTAGCGCGCGGTCAGAAACTTTGTCCAGCACACTTGTTCAGGGCATCGTCAGAGCTGATGGGCGGCCGCCACCAGCCCCTCGGCCGTCGGGGTGTCCGTGACCAGCTCGTTGAAGTAGCCGCCCCTCGCGCCGGCCACGATGGACAGCACCTTCTCCGCGCCCACCGCGACCGCGATCACGGACGGGATGCGGCGCAGCTCGTCGGGCTCGGCCGCCACCAGCCGCTCACTCCCCGGGTATGTCACCGGAGCGCCGTCGCGGTCGTAGACCCGCATGCACACGTCCCCCACGGCCCGGCGCAGGCTCTCGGCGTCGCGCGGCATGAGCGAGGGCACCATCTGCCGCATGAGCGGCGCCGAGCCGACCCCGACCAGCGCGCACTTGGCCCGCGCCCACAGGTCCATGACCCGGCGCACGGACGGCTCGTGCTGCAGCGAGGAGAACAGCTCGGGGCCGGGCAGCGCGGGCGCGTAGAGGTAGGCGGGCACGCCACCCACGCGCTCGGCCAGGATGCGGGTGGTCTCGTTGGTCTGGAACCAGGGCTGGGGCTCCTCCTGGCCGCCGACGGCCGGGGCGATCGTGACGCCGGGGAACTGGCCGAGCCCTTCGCGGGCGCACTCGTACACGGTGGTGCCGGAGGAGACCAGCACGACGTCGCCCGACTCCAGCCCCACGCCGGCGAGGGCGCGGGCCACGCCGGGCGCCAGCCACGGGCCGAGTGCCGGGCCGCTGACCCTGGGCACCAGGTGGACCCGCCGCAGGTCGAGCGCCTGGGCCACCTCGTCGGCCAGCGGGCCGTCGGCCATGGTGTCGGGGCGGTGCACCCTGATCTCGACGATGCCCTGCCTGCGGGCCTCGGTGAGCAGCCGGCTCACGGTCGCCCGGGAGACGCCGAGCCGCTTGGCGATGTCGCCCTGGGTGGCGTCCTCCAGGTAGTACTGCTGCGCCGCCGCGTACATCAGCTCGTGCGGGAACCTGGCCTGCTGGGTGTCGGGGGCGGCGTCGGCGGCGTTCATGCGCCCTCCTCTGAACAAATTTGCAGAACTGATGTGCAATCACTGTTTCTTCGTGTCACAGGCTAGCCGTTGATCAGGGCATCGCCGAGTGGCGTGCGGGTGTAGAGGACGCCGCGGCCCACCCGGGCGCCCGCGATCAGGCCGGTGCGGCGCAGGGCCGCGATGTGCTCGCCCGTCGTGCCGGGGCTCTGGCCCAGCAGCGCGGCGAGCTGCGTGGTCGTCGCGGGCTCGGCAAGCTCGGCGAGGATGCGGGCGCGGCTGCGGCCGATCAGCAGCGACAGGTCCGCGTCGGGCCGGGGCGGCGCCGCGCCGAGCCCCCGCGCCGGATAGAGCAGCGCGTACGGCCACGACTCGTCCAGGTACGTGGCGATGGACGTCATGAACGCCGACGGCAGGAACAGCAGGCCCCTGCCCCCGAGGCGGTGCCGTTCGTCCCGCCCGGAGAGCATCCGCACCTCGATGTGCCCGCCGGTGGGGCCGCCCCGGCGCCAGCGGACCCGGGGGCTGAGGTCGTCCAGGGCCGCCGCCCAGCCGTAGGCGGCCAGCCGGCCCGCCCGGTAGGCCACGTCCCGCTGCAGGGCGGCGTGGAAGCGCGGCCAGTCGTGGGCGAGCACGCCCGTCCACAGGGCCTCGTACGCCTCCGCGAACAGCTCCACGACCTCCGGGCCGAGCAGCAGCTCCCGCACCCAGCCGGTGACCGGCGGACGATGGGCCAGCACCCGCTCGATCTCGGCGTGCGCCTGCGCGACCGGCGTGGCGCGCACGGTGGCCAGCTCGTCCTCGAAGGCGACGTCCACGGCGGTCGGGGGAGGGGCGATGAAGTCGACGTTCGCCGACCCGATGTTGCCGCTGACCGCGGCGGCGGCCCGCAGCGTCGGGTGGCGGCCGGCGAGCCGCGCGTACGTGCCCCGCCACCGCTCCACCCACTCCCCGTGCGGGCCCTCCGGGACGCGCCCGGCCAGCAGCCACTGGGCGTGCATGGTCTCGATCAGCGGGGAGATCGCGAACCTGCTCGCCATCAGGTCCTGCGAGGTCACCTCGATGCGCACAGGCACCCTTCGGTTATATCCGAAGAAGTCGCGCGAAGGGCGGCTTGTTCCGCACCATCGGTCGGGTGAAGGGCGCGACGTTCGGCGAGGTGTTCGCCGTCAAGGAGTTCCGGGTGCTGTTCGGCAGCTTCGTGCTGCTCATCGCCGGGGACGTGGTCAAGATGCTGGCGCTGTCCGTGCTGGTGTACGCGCGGACCGGGTCGGCGGGGCTGTCTGCGGCCGCGTACATGGCGGGGTGGCTGCCGTTCATCCTGGGCGGGCTGTTCCTGCTGTCGCTGGCCGATCGCGTGGCGCCGCGGCCGCTGATGATCGCCGGCGAGCTGGTGCGGGCGGTCACCTGCCTGGTGCTGGCGTACGTGGGGCTGCCGGTGTGGGCGCTGCTGGCGCTCGTGCTGGCCACCGGGCTGTTCTCGCCGGTGTTCTTCGCGGCGCGGGCGGCGATGCTGCCGGAGGTGCTGCCCGGCGACGCGTTCGTGCTGGGCAGGTCGGTGCTCAACGTGGCCTCGGCGGGCGCGCAGATCGTGGGCCTCGCGGCCGGGGGCGCCTTCCTGGCGGTCACCGGGCCGTCCGGGGCGCTGGCCGTCACGGCGGCCCTGTCCGTGGTGGCGGCGGTCGTGCTGCGCGCCGGCCTGCCGCACCGGCCCGCCAGGGTCGCCGCGGAGGGCGGGCGGATGACGGCCGGATGGAGCGGCGCCGTGCGCGAGACGCTGCGCGTGAACCGGCGGCTCGTCGGCGACCGGCGGGTACGCGGGCTGCTGCTCGCCCAATGGCTGCCGTGCGTGTGCCTGGCCGGGGCCGAGGCCATGGTCGTGCCCTACCTGGGCGGCCAGGGACAGGCCGGGATCGTGCTGGCGGCGGCCGCCGGCGGCATGGCGGTCAGCGAGTTCGCCGTGGGCCGCTTCGCCAGGCCGGAGCTGCGCGAGCGGCTGTCGCTGCCGCTCGCGGTGCTGCTCGGGGTGCCCTGGCTGGGCTTCGCGCTCGCGCCCGGCATCGCCTG
Organism: Nonomuraea coxensis DSM 45129; assembly: GCF_019397265.1. Taxonomy (NCBI): domain Bacteria; kingdom Bacillati; phylum Actinomycetota; class Actinomycetes; order Streptosporangiales; family Streptosporangiaceae; genus Nonomuraea; species Nonomuraea coxensis. The sequence goes on along the minus strand of NZ_CP068985.1, from coordinate 7,429,397 downwards.
GGCCTCGGTGCTGGCCGCACTGGGGGCGGCGGGGCTGGCGTACCAGCTCGGGCTGCAGCGGCGGTTCGTGGACGTGGCGCCCGAGGAGACGCGCGGGCAGGCGTTCGGGCTCCAGTCGGCGGGGCTCATGACGGGGCAGGCGGTGGGCGCGGCGGCCGTCGGCGCGCTCGGCGAGGCGGCCGGCCCCGGGACGGCCATCACGATCGCGGGCGCCGGCGGCATCCTGGTGGCGCTGGCCCTGGCCGGCGTCCTGCGCCCGCCGGCGCTCACGGGGGAAGCTCGCCCGAGCCACGCGGGATGAGGCGGACCGGGAGCCGGACGTGCTCGGGCGGCCCCTCGTCGCCGCCCAGGCGGCGGAACAGCAGCTCGGCCGCCACCCGCCCCATCCTGGCCGGGTCCTGCGCGACGACCGTCACCCCGGGCCGCAGCAGGTCGGCCAGCTCGAAGTCGTCGAAGCCCACCAGCGCCACCTTCCGCCCGGCGAGCGCCCGCAGCGCCGTCACCGTGCAGCGGCCGTTGCCGGTGAAGATCGCGGTGGGCGGCCGGTCCAGGGCGAACATGCGCGCCAGGTCCGCCCGCATCGCCTCCTCGGCCGGTGGCCGCATCGCGACGAGGCGGGGGTCGTACCGGCCGCCCAGCGCGTCCCGGTAGCCGCGGTGGCGCTCGGCGGCGGTGTGGATGGCCGGGGCGTCCCCGACGAAGGCGACGCGCTCGTGGCCCTGCCCGAGCAGGTGGCGTACGGCCGCCTCCGCCCCGCCCGCGTTGTCGGCGAGCACGGTGTCGGCGTCGAGCCCCGCGCCGGGCGGCCGGTCGGCGAAGACCGCCTTCGTGCCCGCCTCCAGCTCGGGCCGCAGCCAGCCGTGGTCGGCCCCGGCCGGCACGACGATCAGCCCGTCCACCCGCCGGGCGCAGAACGTCTCGACCAGCTCCCGCTCGCGCCCGGGCTCCTCCCCGGACGAGCCGCTGAGCAGCAGGCAGTCGTGCGCGATCGCGACGTCCTCGACGGCCCGGCCGAGGCTCGCGTAGAACGGGTCGGCGACGTCCCCGATGACCAGCCCGATCGTGGCGGTCCTGCCCCTGCGCAGCACCCGGGCGCTCTCGTTGCGGCTGTAGCCCAGCCGGCCGATGGCCGCGCGGACCCGCTCGGCCGTCGCGGGATGGACGCCGGGCTCGCCGTTGACCACCCGCGAGACGGTCTTCAGCGCCACGCCCGCCGCCGTCGCGACGTCCTTCATCGTCGGTCTCACGCCTGGATCATGTCTCACCGTACGGGGGCGGACAACGCTGTCAGGGCGTGTGCCAGAGTGGACGCTTATGTCGTTGCGATCTGTGGTGCTCGTGGCCGGGTTCGTGCTGGCCGCGCTCAACCTGCGCCCGGCCATCGCGGGCGTCTCCCCTCTCCTCGACGAGATCATGGGGGACGTGGGCCTCTCGCCGGCGGGCGGCGGCGCGATCACCACCGTGATGGTGGTCTGCCTGGGCGTGTTCGGCCCGGTCGCGCCCCTGCTGGCGCGGCGGATCGGGCTCGACCGCACGCTGCTGGCCGGGCTGCTCGTGATCGCCTGCGGCGTGGCGCTGCGCGGCCTCGACGGGGCGCCGGTGCTCTACCTCGGCTCGGCGCTGGCCGCCACCGCGATCGCCGTCATGAACGTCTCCATGCCCGGCGTCGTCAAGCAGCACTTCCCGTCCCGGATCAACGTGATGACCGGCGTCTACGTCTCCGCCGTCGTGGCCGGCGCGGCCGTCGCCTCGGCCGTGGTGATCCCGGTCGAGCGGCTCACCGGGTTCGGCTGGCGCGGGGTGACGGCGCTGCTGGCCGTGCCCGCCCTGCTGGCGGCGCTGCTCTGGCTGCCGCAGGCGCTCCGCGGCAGGCCCGCCCGGTCGGACGGCCCGCGCCCCTACGGCACGGTGCTGCGCAGCCGCGTCACCTGGTACGTCACCGCGCTCATGGGGCTGCAGTCCCTCACCTTCTACGTCGTCCTGGCCTGGCTGCCGACGATCTTCATGGAGCGGGGCGTGCCCGCCGAGCAGGCCGGCTACCTGCTCAGCCTGACGAACCTGGTGCAGGTCGCCGCCTCGCTCGCGGTCCCGGTGCTGGCCGGGCGGCGGGCCTCGCAGGTGCCGTACGTGGTGGGCGCGGGCGTGCTGACCGTGCTCGGCTACCTCGGCGTGCTGCTGGCCCCGACGACCCTCCCGTGGCTGTGGATGATCGTCCTCGGGCTCGGGCAGGGCGCGTCGTTCGCGCTGGTGCTGCTCATCATCGCGCTGCGCCCGGCGGACCCGGCCGCGGTGACGGCGCTGTCGGCCGTGGCCCAGTCGGTCGGCTACGTGGTCGCCGCCCTCGGCCCGCTGCTCTTCGGCTACCTGCGCGAGCTGTCCGGCGGCTGGAGCGTGCCGCTGACGGTGGCGCTGGGGGTGCTGGCGGCGCAGATCGTGGCCGGCTGGTTGGCCGGCCGCCCTGCTACGTTAGGGCCGGGCCGGCCTTGAGTGAGCGGGAAGGGAGTCCTGGGTGCTGACCGACGCGCTGCGGCGCATGGCCGACGCCCGTGGCGGGGTGCTCGGCGTCGAGCCCGGCCTGGTCATCGAGCCGGACGAGACCTGGACACCGGTCGCGGAGCTGCTGCGGGAGCCTCACACGCTGCTGGACGAGCTGATCGACGAGACGGCCAGGCGCTGGGACGCGCCCCGCCACGTCGGCGCGGCGCTGTTCTGGAAGACGTTCAGCTACTGGCACACGCTGCCCATGGCGCTCGGCTGGGCGCTGGACGGGCGGGTGCCGGTCATGCGCCTGGAGGAGACGTGGTTCAAGGTCTCCGAGGCCGGCGTGACGATCGCGGCCACCCGCGTGGCCTGGACCGACGGCACGGACGCCATCGGCGAGGCGCTGGCCGGCACCCAGCGGCCGCTGGTCGCCGCCATCAGCGGCCGGGCCAGGGTGGGCGCGCGCACGCTGTGGGGCTCGACGGCCGAGGCGTTCGCGCACCCGCTGACCACCGTCGTGCGCGGCGACTACATGGAGCTGCTCAGGCGGATCGGGCGGCCGGTGGACGGCCTGATCGAGCCGGCGGGCGACGGCTACTTCCGCAGGACCTGCTGCCTGTGGATCGTGCTCCCCGACGTGGAGCCCTGCGGAAGCTGCTGCGTCCTGCGCCCGCGCTGACCTCAGGCCACCTCGGCGTCGTCCAGGGGCCGCAGCTCGTCGGCGTAGCTCACGGACACCCGCCGCATCACGCCGGTGCCGTCGATCGAGTACTGCCCGAGCCGCCAGAGCGGCGGCGAGTAGGCGTGGATGGAGACGCTGCGCTCCACCGCCCCGGTCAGCCGGTGGATGTGGTCGGGCCCGAACGAGAACGACTGCCCCTCCGTGACCACCGTCTCCAGGTGCTCGCCGCCGATGCGCGGGTTGCACTCGCGCAGCGCGCCCCGCACCACCCGCACCGCGCCCGAGGAGATGTCGTGGTCGTGCCAGCCGGTGTCGTCCTCGGGACGCCAGCACAGGACCCACACGTCCACGTACGCGTCGCGGTGCAGCGAGGCGTAGTGCCGCCCGCCGTCCTCCGGGAAGTCCACCAGCTCCTCCCACTCCTGCGGGGCGGCGGCCAGCCGGTCCACCAGGTCGCGCAGCTCGCGCCGGTCGAGCGTGCGCTCGGGGAGGGCGTGGCAGGTCCCCCCGTCCTGCTGGATCTGGTCGGTGCTCACGTACGTGTCTCCTCTCTGGACGGTGGAACGGCCGCCCCGGGGCGGCCGCCCAGCAGGCGGCGGGGATTGGTGACGCGGATGGCGTGGGCGGCGGCGGCGCCGAGGCCGGGGTCGGGCGCGGTGGCGTAGGGGGCGTCGGAGCCGTTGACGACGACGTCGATCCCCAGCTCCCTGACGATCGCGTCGATCGCGCGCGGGCCGTAGGAGGAGGTCTCGACGAACGCGCCGGGGTCGACCAGGCCGCGGCCGGAGCCGCCCCTGGCCAGCAGCCGCTCCGAGTGCAGCGGCGCGAGGCCGGCGAGCAGCGCGAAGCACACGCGCAGCCGCGGGTGCCGGGGCCGGACGACGGCCTGGAAGTGGTGCCACGCCTGGTGCATCTGCTGCACGTACGGGACCACCGCCGGCCACCACGGCGGCGCGCCCCCGGGGACGCGCGCGGGGCCGGGGTGCACGAACAGCGGCAGGTCGCGGCCGGTCAGCACCTCGAGCAGCCGGTCGTCGGGCACGGCGGTCGCCGGGATCTGCAGCCCGGCGCAGCCGCGGTCGAGGTCGGCCGCCAGCCGGTCGGGGTCGGGCTCGCTGTGGCAGGTGGCCGCCCACACCCCGAACGGCTCACCGAGCCCGAGCGCCCCCTCGTGGTGGGCGTCGAGCAGCGGCCAGCACTCCTCCGGCGGCAGGAACTCGATGCCGAGCGGGCTCGACAGCGACACCAGCGCCAGGTCCAGTCCGGTGGTGTCGCGGCGCTCGTGGTCGGCCGGGTTCACCTCGTAGGGGGGCTCGCCGTCGAGGATCAGCGTCCAGCCGTCGAGCCGGGGCGGTGCCGTGCGCGCCCGCAACGCCGCCACGAACGCGCCCGTCCACAGATGCTGATGGACGTCGATCCCGCCGCTCACGATCACCCCTCCCCTAATTTCCTACTAGTATTACATACAAACCTGCTGTCCAGGGAAGGTGCACGAGTGAAGCGATTCAGTGATTCGGTTCAGTGAAACGCTTCACCTGATCGCTGTCAACGGCCGTGCCCATCGTGCTCGTCACCGGGAAACCCGATTCTGTCGGCGGCAGGCAATAGGCTGGCGTAATGCCTCGCAAGAGAGCGACGATCCGTGAAGTGGCCCAGGCCACCGGCCTGTCGCCGGCGGCCGTCTCCTACGCGCTGCGCGGCCTTCAGGTCTCGGAGGAGACCATGGAGCGCGTGCGCGCCGCGGCGGCCGAGCTGGGCTACGAGGCCGACCCCATCGCCAGGGCCCTGGCCAGCGGGCGCAGCGGGATGATCGGCCTGCTCTGCGGGTCGCTCGAAGACCTCTGGCAGCAGTCGCTCGCGGTCGGCATCAGCAGAGGGCTGCGGGAGAAGGACCGCTACGCCCTGATCCTCGACGCGGTCGGCGACCCGGCCCGCGAGCGCGCCCTCGCGCAGCAGCTCCGCGACCAGCGCGTCGACGGCATGATCGTGCAGCCGCTCGACCCGGCGGCCGGGTTCTGGCGTGAGCTGTGCGAGTCGCTGCCCGTGATCGCGATCGGCGACTCGCTGCCCGGCACCGCGGGAGAGGTCGTCTTCGACAACCGGCGCGGCGTCACCCTCGCCCTTGAGCACCTGCGCGACCTCGGCCACCGGCGCATCGCCGTGCTCACCCCCACCCGGGCCAGCACCCCCGACCGGCCCGCCGACGTCCACGTCACCGCCGAGGCCGAGCGCCTCGGGCTCGACATCGAAGTCTCCACCGCCCCCCACGGGATGACCGCCGCCACCGAGGCCGCCCGCGGCATCCTGCTCGGCAGGAAACCGAGCGCCGTCTTCTGCTTCGCCGACTCCATCGCCTACGGGGTCTATGCGGCGGCGCAGGAGCTCGGGCTGTCGATCCCCCGCGACGTGTCCGTCATGGGCTACGACGACCACCCCATGTCGGGGCTGCTCACGCCGGGGCTGACCACGGTCGACTGGGACATCGACGGGATCGTCCGCGCCGCCGTCCGCCTCACGGCCGCCGCGGCCGACGGCGCGACCCGCCGCCGCCGCGTCGTCCAGTCCCCGACCCTCCGTCCCCGGGCCTCCACCGCCCTCCGCCCCTGAGCTCGTCTGTCACCCGCCCGCGCGAGGACCGAGGGCGTGGCGGGAGGCGGTGAGGCCGGCGGCCAGCGGACCTGCGCGCACGTCAGTCCGGCGCCGTCGAGCAGGACCACCGCCGGCATCGGAGGATCAGTCGCCGTCGGGGAGGATCAGCCCGAGCAGCCAGCTCACGACGCTGACGATGATCGCGCCCCAGAAGGCCGCCGGGTAGAAGTTGTCCACGTGGAAGGGGATGTCGAGCTGGGTGGAGATCCAGCTCGTCAGCAGCAGCATGGCCGCGTTGATCACGAGCAGGAACAGGCCGAGGGTCAGGACGATGACGGCGCAGCCGAGCGCCTTCACGATGGGTTTGACGATGGCGTTCACGACGCCGAAGATGAGCGCCACGAGCAGCAGGACGCCCCAGTACTGCGCGGAGTTGGCGGGGGCGCCGACGTCGATTCCGGGGATGAACTGGACGGCGACCCAGAGGGCCACCGCCGCCGCGATGGTTCGGATGATGAATCTCACGCTGCTTGATACTCCCACTTGCGCTCGGCACCGCGATAGGGCTGCCGCTGACTACGTGCCCGGTCGGTTATCGCCGCCCCCGCAAGGGGAAGAGGCGGGCGGGGGAAGGAGCGAGATGGACGCGAACGGGCTCGAGTCTCTGCCGGCACACGAGTTGCACGAGCGCGCGGTGCGGTACGCCGTGCGTCACGGTGATCTGGGGTTCCTGTGGGAACTGCTGAAGGTCATCCCGGCGGCGGAGGCCGCCTCAGGTCACGAGACGGACGCCGACCTGACGAAGGTGTCGGCGCTGCTGGCGGACGCCATCGCGGCCGGGGAGGGCGAGCTGGGCGAGGCGCTGCGCCCGGTGTACCTGAACTATCTGCGCGAGCACCCCGACGCCTAGCGGCGCCTCCGGGACAACGGTCACCTCGCCTCCTCGTCCGCGGCCCACGGCGGCAGGCCGGGGGCGAGGGCGGGCCGGGCCTTCAGCCGCGAGGTGAACCGGACCCGCGACCGGGGCACGGCCAGGCGGGTCAGCGCGCCCCCGACGTAGCGCTGGAACGGCCGGGGACCGGCCACCACGACGTCCCGCTCGGCGAGGTCGGGGATCTCGCGGGCCAGCCCTGAGGCGCTGATCCGCTCCTTGGCCCGCGGGTCGTGCTCGGCGCCCTCGACGAGGACGAGCCGGCGCCGGGCCGCGAGGTCGCGCAGCTCGTCGGTCACCCGGTCCGTACGGTAGATCGCGACCGTGTCGCCGCCGTCGAGCCGGGCCCGCAGCGCGCCGGCGTCGAGGCCGGTGGCGATCAGCAGGGTGCCCCTGGTGGCGGCGCGGCTGAGCGCGTGGCCGCGCAGCGCCGTCACGGCGGCCACGGCGTACAGCAGGAGCGAGCCGGCCTGGACGAGGCCGGGGGCGCCGGTGGACGCCCCGGACTGCTGGGCGACCAGCAGCGCGCCGGAGAGATAGCCGGCGAGCAGCAGCCGCTGCCTGGCCTCCGGGCTGCGGAGCCGTCCGGCGGCCTTGACGGTGAGGAAGCCGACCGCCACGAGCAGCGCGGCGGCCAGGTAGGCCGCGGGCCTCCAGAGCTGGCCGGGGCCCGGCTGGTTCGCGCCGATCTCCGCGACCGCGACACCGCACCAGAACAGGACGGGACCGTGATGATGAGCGTGCGCCTGGCTTGCCATGTCTCCACGGTGCTGAACGAACATGAAAGCTTTCTGAGTAGGGTCTGAAACATGGCTAACGTGTGGGTCGAACGGACCGAGGACGGCGGATTCCGGGCCACCAACGCCCGTGGGGCAGAGGTGCGCATCGGCGGCGGCGACGACGAAGGGGCTTTCACGCCCGTGGAGCTGCTGCTGGCGGCCGTGGGCGGCTGCAACATCGTCACCGTCGAGCCGCTCACCGCCCAGCGCGGGCACCGGCTGGTGCGGCTGGCGATGACGGTGGAGGCACAGAAGGTCGAGCAGAACCGGCTGGGCCCGGTGACGATCACCTACGACGTGGAGCTGCCGTCGGAGGCGGCCGACGAGGTGTTCCGCGCGGTGGCCGGGCGGGTGCACGACAAGTACTGCACGGTGAGCACGTCGCTCCAGGACGGCACGGAGGTTCGGCTGGAGCTGCCCTAGTCGGGAGCTTCCTGAGTCGGATTAAACAGATATTCGACCCCGTTATGACGCGACCGTTGCATTCGTCTCGGTAGCGTTGTAGCAGGTCAGGAGCACAGAACTGGGTTTCTGGCCGAACGACCTTCACCGAAGCGGACGCGGAGGGGGACCGCGAGCCGCAAGTGCGGGACCGCCGGTGTTTTTGGGGGAAGACACCGGCCTGGACCGCCACCGATCGGGCCGGGCAGATTTGGGGGAACTGCCCGGCCCGATCCATGCCCGCACCCGGGCGCCTCGCGCGCCCGGGTGCGTATCCTCCGAACCTGTGAAGAGAGTTCTCCTCGACTGCGATCCCGGCATCGACGACGCCCTCGCCCTCGCCCTGATCGCCGGCTCCCGCGACGCCCTCGACCTGGTGGGCGTCACGACGGTGGGCGGCAACGTGGACCTCTCGCTGACCACGGCGAACGCGCTGGCGCTGCGCGAGTTCCTGGACCTCGGGGACGTTCCGGTGACGCCGGGCAGCCCCGGCGCGACGCCCCGGCGCACCGTACGGGCCGCCGTCCACGGCACGAGCGGGCTCGGGGACGCGGTGCTGCCCGCACCCGTACGCGGTCCGTCGCCCGGCCACGCGGCCGGCTTCATCGTGGACGCGCTGCGCTCCGCCCCCGGCGAGATCACGCTGGTGTGCGTGGGCCCCCTGACGAACCTCGCCCTCGCCGTCCGCGCGGAGCCCCGCATCGTGGAGTGGGCCCGCGACCTGGTCGTCATGGGCGGCTCCTACACCGGCGGCGACCGCGTCCCGGCCGCCGAGTTCAACGTGCTCACCGACCCCGAGGCCGCCGCGACCGTCTTCGCGGCCGGCTGGACCGTCACGGCGGTGGGCCTGGACGTGACCCTGTCGGCCGTGGTGAACACCGCCGTGCTCGACCGGATGCGCCCGCTCGGCAGGCTGGCGGAGCTGCTGGTGCCGGGGGTGCGGTCGTACAAGGAGGTGACGGACGACGACGGGCCGGCCATCCATGACGCCTGCGCGGTCGCGTACGTGCTGGACCCGTCGCTGTTCACCTGCGTCCCCGCGGCCGTGACCGTCGAGACGACCGGCCTCCACACCCGCGGCACGACCGTGACGGACCTCGACCCGGCAGGCCGCCGGGCGAACGCCCTGGTAGCGACCGCCCTGGACGTGCCGGGCTTCTGGGACCTCGTGCTCGCCGCGTACGGGAGGCTGGCGGCCCGTCTCGGTTGATGTGCGAGCACCGCTCCGCGGCTGATACAGTTACTCGTGTTGCGCCGCTAGCTCAGTTGGTCAGAGCAGCTGACTCTTAATCAGCGGGTCCGGGGTTCGAGTCCCTGGCGGCGCACCCACTTCACATCAGGCTCGGTTGCCGTCACGGCAGCCGGGCCTGATTTTTTTATGGGCCGGACGCTTCCGCCGGCCGATCAACACGGAGTAATGGCGCGTGAACCGTGGGGATGTTTGCGATGATGAAGGAGGCCGGGTCAGGCGAGGGAGGTGAAGTGGGTGTCCTACAGTCCGAAGCTGGCGGCGGCATTGTCGGGGGCCACACTTCGTCAGCTCGCGCACTGGCGCAAGGCCAGTTCCGGCCGTGGCGCCGTGCTGGTGCCGGAGGTCTCGCCGGTGCGTCCTGTGCTGTACTCGTTCCGCGATCTCGTGGCGTTGCGTACGTGTGTGAAGCTGCGCCAAGACGCGTCCTTGCAGAAGATCCGCCGGGCGCTCGACACGCTCCGCGACGGCCTGCAGGAGCGTGAGCATCTGTCGGCTTACCAGCTGGTGACCGACGCTTCGACGATCTACTTGGTCGAGCAGGGTCAGGCCACCGATCTGGTGCATCGCACGGCCAACGTCGTCATTCATGACATGGTCGAGGTGCTGCGGCCGTTCTACCGGGATGGACGGCACATTCCGGATCTGCTGCGTCCTCGGGAGCACGTCACGGTCGACCCGGCGGTTCGCGGGGGGATGCCGGTGATCGAAGGGACCCGGGTGCCGTACGACGAGATCGCGGCGCTGCTGCGGGATGGCGTCCCGGCTGAGCGGATCGCTGACTACTACCCCAGCGTGTCGGCCACCGCGGCGCTGGACGCCGCCGACTTCGCCGACTACGTCGACAGTTACGAGCCTCCCAGGGAGCAGCATGAGGCTGCTGCTGGATGAGAACGTCCCCCGTCCGCTGCACCAGGTCCTGACGAGCTTCGTACTGAACCACGACATCGTCCACCTGCTGGATCTTCCCGGCTGGGCGGGCACGCGCGATGAGACCCTGTATCCGCGAGCCGCGGCCGAGGGGTTCCACGTGGTTCTCACCAACGACGCCCGGCAGATGCAGCGACCGCGGGAAGTGGCCGCTGTCGCCGCCTCCGGCCTGCACCGGGTCGAATACCCGCACAAGCACCCTGGGCTGGTCGGAATGGGCGTCGCGATCGCGACGGTCGCCGCGGGCTTACCGAGCGCACTGGCGTTACTGGAAAAATCCAGCGGACCGCGCTTGATCACTTTGCGAGGCGTCGATCCCACGGTGGCGAGCCGGCTGCGGGTGATCGATCCTGCGCTGAACTCACCCAAGTTCTGGCCCACGTCTTCGTAGCCTGCGCTCAGGTCGTTTCGGCGGCAACCGGATCGTCTGCTGCTCGTAACCGGCGCAACCCCGAAAGAGCGACGTACGTCACCCTTCATGTCATAGCCTTCCGCAATGCTCGATCAACTCTCCGACGAACTGCACCGCGCCGCGGCCGACCGGAACCCCCTTCGCCTTCTCGACATCCTGCCCAGGCTGTACGCCGCCGCCCGGACCGCCGACGAGCCGGCGCTGTCGGCCGTGCTCGCGCGGCTCGGGGACCTCTTCGAGCGGGTCCCCGTCAGGATCGGCGCCCGCCTCGGCGTGCTGTGCGGCGCGCTGGCCGAGCTGGGTGGCGATCCTGAGCCGGTGGCCGCGCCGCTGGTCGCCGAGCTGGCCGACTGCCTGGAGCTGGCCGGCACGTTCGCCGCCCACTGGCGTACGGCGACCGGTGAGGCGCCGCCCGAGCCGGTGGCCGACGACCACGGCTGGACCGAGGCCGCGGCCGACCGGCTGACCGCCGCGCCGCTCACCCGCGAGGCCGCCGTGGAGCTGGCCGACGCCTGGTCGCTGGCGCGGCTGCGGAGCCTGCCCGTGCTGTCGATCCTGCAGCTCTCGCCCCGGCTGCGGCACGCGCTGCCCGGCCGCGAGCGGCTGATCGCCGCCCTCGGGACGGTGCTGGACGAGCGCCCCGACCTGGAGCTGCTGGCCGGGCTGCTGCGCGTCCTCGACGACGAGCGGCTGATCGTGCTGCACCGGCCCACCGGCCGCGGCTACGAGGTCGTGATCGGCGGGATCGGCGACAACGTCCAGCTCCAGACGCTGCTCGCCGACGTGCTGAGCGGTCCGGGCGCCGAGGGCCTGCTGGAGGGGGTGCGGCCGGACCCGGCGTGGGTGCGCGCCGCGACCGACGGGCCCGCGGACCCGGCAGCGCCGCCGGTGCGCGGCCCGTTCGCCCTGGTGGACAGGCACGGCCGGCGGATCTGGGACGAGGGCCGCCCGGCCGACATCCCCCGCCTGGACGGGGTGCGCGTGCTCGTCCTGGACGCGCCCGCCTACCGGCGGTCGTGGAGCCCCGGCCGGATCTACCCGATGATGCGGCCGGACGTGCGCCTGCGCAGGGTCCTGCCCGCCGGCGAGGCCGCCGCCTGGCTGTCCAGGGTCGCCCCGGGGGCGCGCGTCCCGGCGTGAGCGGTCAGGCGGGCCAGCGTTCGACGCGGCGCCAGAGCCGGCGCCACTCGGCGTACCACTCCGCGAACCAGGGGTGGGCGCCGGCCAGCGGCAGCACGTACGCGACCGTCTCCAGGTAGTAGCGCCGCTGGAACCGCCACGGCATGCGCTGGAGCTCCTGCACGTTGCTCGCCCGGTCGGCCAGCTTGACCAGCACGGCCTGCGGGGGAGCCTGGACGAGGGCGGCGAGGTAGTCGGCCTTGGACGTGCCCGGCCGCCGGGTCACCCACCGCACCAGCTCGGTGATCTCCACGCCGAAGCGCCGGGCGAGCTCCCGCTCGGTGCACGGGGTGTCCTCCAGCACGTCGTGCAGCACGGCGGCGACCAGCACGTCCCGCTCGCGCACCCCCGCCCCGCACACGGCGATCTCCAGCGCCTCCAGCAGATGCTCCACGTACGGCCGGCCGGTCGGCCGCTGCTGCACCCCGTGGCACCGGCCCGCGAACGCCACCGCCTCGCGCAGCGCCTCCACCGTGGGGCCGGGCAGCGCGCCCCGGAGCGGGCCCTCCGCCTGCCTCCAGGAGGGCCAGCTCGTGAAGATCTCCATCCCGCTCCTTCTCCGGCCGGCGAGGGCCCGTAGCCGTCAACGCCTCCCCGCGCGTTGTCCTAGGGTGAGGATATGGCCGAGATCGCCGTCCCCGACGGGTCATGGACGTTCAACGGTGACCTTCTGCGCATCGTGCCCGGCAGCGGGAAGGACGTGCACGAGCTCCGCCGGACGCTGGGCGCGGTCGCGGTGCCGCGCGAGGCGATCGCCGGGGTGACGTTCGAGCCCGCCCGCAAGGGCGGTCACCTGCGGCTGCGGCTGCGCAAGGGGGCCGATCCGCTCTCCGACGCGGTGGCGGGGACGCTCGGGCCGCCCGCGGACCCCTACCGGCTGGCGGTGCCGAGGACCCGCGCGGGCGCGGCCGAGTACTTCGCCGACGAGGTGCGCGACACGCTGGAGATCTACCAGCAGCCCAGCGGCCCCTGCGAGGAATACCTGCTGCCCGGCCCCGACGTCCCCATCTCGGCCACCGCGGGCGACGGCACGGTGATCTTCGACGGCGAGCGGGTGCGGCTGGAGTGGACCGGCTTCGCCGCGTCGGAGAAGGAGAAGGCGGGGCCGCAGGAATACCCGCTGTCGGCGGTGACGGGCGTGGAGTGGAAGCCGCAGTCCGGCATGGGCTACGGCACCCTGCGCTTCCGCGTCAAGGGCGAGGGCCCGACGCAGCAGCCGCAGAAGGACCTGCGCTGCATCTCGTGGGGCATCCAGCGCTTCGGCGGGGCGAGCGCCCTGGTCGCCGCGGCGGTGCTGGCCCGCCTGCCGCGCGAGCTGCCGCCGGAGCTGCCTCCCGTCCCGGCCCCCGGCGGGGATGTGCACGACGCCGTCCTGCGCCGCCTCGCCGAGCTGGGCGAGCTGCACCGCGCGGGCGTGCTGACGGACGAGGAGTTCGCCTCCGCCAAGCAGGCCGTGATCCGCCGCCTGCACGAAACCTGACCGACCTGCCTGACCACGGAACGGCGAAGCCGTAAAGGGCGACGTTCCGCCAATCACCGTGCGGAAATTGAGCACTTTCTGCTTCTGCGTTACCCGGTTTTCCCCTTCATCGTAAGGACGTCGCGCGAATCTGATCGAAGTCCTCACGTTTCCCCGGGCAGGAGAAGCAGATTCCCATGGTCCGACGTTGCCTCGCCACGCTCTTTGCCGCCGCGATCTCCCTGACCACCGTGTTCGGGCTGCCCGCCCACGCGGTGACGCTGGAGCAGAAGCTCGCCGCGCTCTCCGGGTTCAGCCAGCCCACGACGCCGAGCGCCCTCGCGTGGCGCTCGGCGTGGGAGAACCAGGCCGCCTGGGCCGACTACGCCTTCGACTGGTCCACCGACCTGTGCTCCAGCAGCCCCGACCAGCCGCTCGGCTTCGACTTCCGCATGCCCTGCCGCCGGCACGACTTCGGCTACCGCAACTACAAGTCCGTGAGCCAGTTCCCGGCGAACAAGCCGCGCATCGACGACGCCTTCTACTACGACCTGCGGCAGGTGTGCGCGGCGTACTCCGGGGCCTCCAAGACCACCTGCGACGGGCTCGCCTGGACGTACTACCAGGCGGTCCGGCAGTTCGGCAGCCTCGTCGTCACCGACGAGCAGATCGCGGAGGTCGAGCGGACGGCCGCGCTGCCCGCCGCCGCCACCTCCTGACCGGCCCCCGGGTCAGCCCATGGAGGAGGCGTTGAAGAAGGCCACCTCGTGCTCGTCGCCGGGCGCGAGGAAGGCCAGCAGCGCCAGCGCCTCCTTCTCGACCTCGTCCCGCTCCCTGATCGGCTGCCAGGCGTGCACGTTGAGCGTGGCGACGCCCCTGGCCCTGCGGTACGTCCAGTCGCCGGCGGTGAAGCCGTCCACCAAGATCATCCGGGGCTGGACGTTCGTCCCCGCGAAGCGGCCCAGCACGGCCCCGCCGACGTCGCTGATGACCCGCGAGCGGTCGGCGTACGACAGGAACAGGTTGTCGAAGTCGTACATCAGCCGCACCGGCGCGGGCACGTCCTCGGGCGGGCGGGGAGCGTCGGGCAGGTCGTAGACGACGCGGCCGGACCCGTCGTCGAAGCGCCTGAGGTCCAGCGTCTCCACGACCTCCGACAGCCGGGTCAGCCCCGACCAGGTCTGCATGTCGAGGACCGAGGCGGGCCCGAACGCCGCCAGGTAGCGCCTGACCAGCTCGCCCGCCGCCATCGCCGGGGCGCGGAAGCCGAGCCACGACTCGGCGCTGGTGTGGGCGACCGGCCCGCTGCGGCCCCACACGCCGCGGGGCGGCACCTGCACCAGCGGCACCAGCGAGCGCACGCCCTGGCCGAGCGCCTGCGGGTCGGCCTGCGGCCAGCGCCCGGCGAGCTCGCGCCCCAGCTCGGCGAAGGTCATCGACCGCGACTCCAGCAGCTCGCGCCCGGCCTCGGCCAGCTCCTCCAGGTCGACCCCGGACAGCCGCTTGCCGAACACGCTGCGCGTCATGCGCGTGGTGACCGGCTGGAGCAGCGGCCGCATGGCCAGGCAGTCGCGGGCGCTGACCAGGTGGATGGTCGAGCGGTGCAGCGCGATGCGGACCAGCTCGCGCGAGAGCAGCAGCTCCCCGGCCGCCGCCGGGTCGAAGCCGGCGATGCGGTTCCACAGGCCGGTGTACCACGTGTGCGGGGTCTGCGCCTGCAGCCCGGCCAGGTGCTCGACGACGTCGACCACGCCGCGGTCGGTGCGGCTCAGCAGGAACTGGCGCTCCAGCGTGGCCCGGTTGAGGGCCCTGCGGCTGATGAGGGGATCCATGAGGACCAAGGTAGGGCCAATCGCGGTCGATCACAGGCCGCAATGGCACGTTTGCTCTGGGTCAATTCTTCCGGCCGGGGCTCCGGGCGCCGGCGACGCTCGCGATGGCGGGCGGAGCGCGGCGGCCCTACGCTGCTCCTCATGCACAATCGGGTGATCGACGGCCGCTTCGAGCTGCTGGAGCGGCTCGGCGGCGGCGGCATGGGCCTGGTGTGGCGCGCCCGCGACGTGGCCCTGCACCGCGAGGTCGCGCTCAAGGAGGTCCGGCCGCCCGATCCCGCGTACGACGACGCGCGCGATCCCGCGGCGGCGGCCGAGCTGCGCGCCCGCGTCCTGCGCGAGGCCCGCGCGCTGGCCCGGCTCAACCATCCGCACGTGGTCACCATCCACCACATCGTCGATCCCGGCGAGCACGCCTATCCGTGGCTCGTCATGGAGCTGGTCACCGGCGGCTCCTTGCAGGACCGCCTCCAGCGCGGCC
The DNA here is from genome assembly GCF_019397265.1 of Nonomuraea coxensis DSM 45129. Taxonomy (NCBI): domain Bacteria; kingdom Bacillati; phylum Actinomycetota; class Actinomycetes; order Streptosporangiales; family Streptosporangiaceae; genus Nonomuraea; species Nonomuraea coxensis. Next base: position 7,413,952 of record NZ_CP068985.1, on the reverse strand, counting down.
CGATGACGCCCGCCGAGGCGGCCAGGCTCGGGCGGGAGGTGCTGTCCGCGCTGCGCGCCGCGCACGCCGTCGGCATCCAGCACCGCGACGTCAAGCCCGCCAACGTGCTGCTGCGCGAGGACGGCCGGTCGGTGCTCACCGACTTCGGCATCGCGGCGGTCCGCGAGTCCACCAGCCTGACGGCGACCGGGTCGTTCATCGGCTCGCCCGAGTTCATGGCGCCCGAGCGCATCAACGGCCACGAAGGCGATCCGGCCTCCGACCTGTGGTCGCTCGGCATGCTCCTGTACGTCGCCGTCGAGGGACGGCACCCGATGCGCCGGCCCACCCCGCTGGCGACGCTGGCCGCCGTGCTCAACCAGCCGGTGCCGCCGCCGGAGCGGGCCGGGCCGCTGACCCCGGTCCTCCACGCCCTGCTCCAGCGCGAGCCGGCCGCCCGCCCGCACCCGGAGGCACTGGACCGCATGCTGGCCGCGGCCGCCGCGGCGCCGCCCCCGGTCGCGGGCCCGGCGCAGGGGTACGCGCCAGGCTTACCCCCCGGGCACCGGCCCGTGCCCCCGCCGTACGCCGCGAGACCCGTGTGGCGGAAGGACACCGTGCGCTCCCGGCGTTCCGGCCGCGGCGCCCGCAACGCGATCGGCGCGGCCACGGTCGCCGCCGTGGCCGTGGCGGGCGTCCTGGCCTGGCGGTTCCTCCCCCTCGGCGGCCCCCTGGTCGACGCCGGGCCGGACGGGCGCACGACCACGTCGGCCTTCACCCCTCCGGCGAGCGAGAGCGCCGAGCGGTCCACCCCCGAGCAGACCCCGGCCGGCGAGTCCGCGCCCGAGCAGGAGAACCTGCTCACCCCCGCCGGCATGCGGGCCATGATCGCCAAGTTGAAGCCGGCGATCGGCGGCAGCAAGGTCGCCGACATGACCGTCTACCCGACGTACGCCGTCATCCAGGCCCCGAAGCAGGACGACCCGGAGGTCTCCGAGCGCTACGACTACCGCGACGGCAGGGTCACCAAGTCGACCGGCTTCGGCAGGGAGATCGACGGCCCCACCGTGGACCTCGACAAGTACGACTGGAACGCCCTCCCCGCCCTGCTCAGGAAGGCCGACAAGGACCTCGGCGTGGCCAGGCCCACGTCCCGCTACCTGATCGTGGACCCCGACTTCGTCTTCACCAGCCCCCGCCAGGTCCTGCGCGTGTACGTCAGCGACGACTACCAGCGCACCGGCTACCTCGTCGCCGACTTCAAGGGCAAGGTGCTGAAGGTCTACCCGGACGACTGACCCCCTGCGGGCCGGGTCAGCACACGTCCCGGTAGCCGCTCTCCGGGATCAGCCGCGACCACTCCGCCCGGCTCAGCGACCCGCCCGCCCGGTCGCACACCTCCCGCGCGGCCAGCGCCGGGTCCACGGGGCTCTCGCGTACGGTGCCGTCCAGCGCCACGCCGCGCAGCCGCTTGCCGTCGGGGCTGAAGGCGAGCCCGGACGTCCACGAGGCGACCTGGCCGACCTCGCGCAGCGTGCGGACGTCCCAGAGCGTCGTACGGGCCGCCTCGACGGCGAGCAGGTCGCCCTTCGGGGAGAAGCGCAGCGCGCCGACGGCCGAGGTGCCCGTCTCGATCGTGCCGACCCGCTCGCGCTCGCGGGTGTCCCAGAGCAGCACCCGGCCGCCGTCCAGGCCGAACGCCAGCGTGCGGCCGTCGGGGGAGTAGGCGAGCGCGGTCGGCACCGGCGCGTCCGACGTGGCCCCGCCGGTCCGCAGGTCCAGCAGGGTCACCCTGCCGCTGCGCAGGTCGAGCAGGGTGGACCCGGCGGCCAGCGTCGCGCCGTCCGGGCTGAACGCGAGCGCCAGGTCGCCCGCGCCCTCGTAGACCCTGACGCGGCGGCCCGCCCGCACGTCCCACGTCTCCAGCGTGCGGCCGCGCGCGGTGGCCAGCAGGTCGCCCTTGGGGGAGAGGGCCACGGCCAGGACGTCGCCGCCCGCGTCGACGGAGCTGACCAGCTCACCGCCCGGCACCTGCCAGACGGTCACCGGGTCGCCGGCCACGGCGAGCAGCCTGCCGCTCACGTCGAAGGCGAGGTCGCCGTCGGCGGCGATCCTGCCCAGCTTCGTACGGTCCTCGGTGTCGGTGACCTCGATCGCGTCGCCGACCGCCTTGGCGGCGACCTTGCCGTTGCCGGAGAACGCCGCCGCCACGCGCGCCCCGGACGGGACCGGCAGGCCGGACACGTCCAGCGAGACCACCGAGCCGGTGCCGCTCAGGTAGCGCAGGCAGTGGCCGTCGGGGGAGAAGCTGAGGCCGGGCCGGGGGTCGCGGAGAGGGTACGAGCCGGACAGGCGGCGCTCGGCGACGTTCCAGACCCGCACCTCGCCGGCGCCGGGCAGGGCGATCAGCCGGCCGTCGGGACTGAACACCGGCGCCCCGGACGGCCCGGCGGTCGGGGGCAGGGGGGCGGTGGCGGGCTTGAGGGCGTCCACGAGGGTGACGCCGTCCCGTCCCGCGACCGCCAGCAGCCGCCCGTCCGGGCTGAACGCCATCGGCGGCGGCGCCGCCGGCCGCGGCGTACGGGGCGGCCGGACCGTGACGGCGGCCGTCCTGGCGCGTCCCGCCAGCTCCCGCAGCTCCACCCGCCCGTCAGGGAACGAGACCGCCGCCCGCGTCCCGTCGGGGGACACCGCCACCCCGCGGCCGGTCACCTCCAGCAGCACCCGCCCACCCCGGTACACGCGGGTGCGGTCACCCCGGCTGATCACGTACACGGCGGCGTCGCCCGGCGTCCGGCCGGTGGCGAGCTCGAACGGCCGCCCGTCCACGCCCTCGGCGAAGCGCCCGTCGTCGCTCAGCGCCGGGTTCCCGGGCGGCAGCGCGTGCAGGGCGGTGCGCCGCCCGGCGACCACGTCCCACACGGTCACGGCGTCGGCGTCCCACTTGAGCAGTTCGTCCCCGCGCAGCAGGTAGCGGGCCCGCGAGTCGGGCGCGGGGTCGGTGAAGACGCCCAGCTCCGGCTGGACGAGCGAGGCCTGCAACGCCGCCCGCGCCTCGAACACCGGCGACAGCCGCCAGGCGGCCACGCTCAGCCGCATCGCGGTGCGCGGGTCCGACGACCGGAGCGCCTCCGCGCGCGCCGCCACCGCCCGCGCGTTCGCCTCCACGAGCCGCCCGCGCAGCTCGTGCTGCCCCAGCACCGACACGACCGCCATCGACACCGCGACGGCCAGCACCCCGCCGGCCACGCCGAACCCCGGCGCCAGCAGCCTCCTGCGCTGCTTGGACAGGGCGACGCTGCCCGCGATGAAGTCCCGTTCGAGCTGGTTCAGCCGCAGGTGGCGGCGTTTGACGGCGGCCCAGCCGAGCGCGGTGTCGAGCGCCTCGCCGCGCAGCAGGTGGCCGCGCCCGCGCCGGTGCGCCGACCAGCGCCCGGCGGCCTCGCGGATGCTCCGCAGCACGAGCAGGCTCTCCCTCTCGTCGGCCACCCAGCCGCGCAGCCGCGGCCAGGCGCGGTAGAGCGCGGCGCTCGCCGGGGCCACCCGCCCGTCGCCGACCGCCACCAGCTTCCCGACGGGGGTCTCCGCGGGCGGCACCCGTACGCTGCGCCGCACCACCAGGCCGGCGTCCATGAGCGGGCCCAGCACGTCCCCCTCGTCGTGCGGGCTGTCGCCGTCGAGCAGCCGCAGCAGCAGGCTGGGCACCTGCTCCTGCTGCGCCGGGGTGAGCGCCTGGTACGCCTCCTCCGCGCGCTCCCCGAGCGAACGCGGCCCGGCGTGCCCCTCGGGCGGGCGCAGCACCGCGGCGCCGCCGCCGATCCGCAGCCGGGACGCCTCGGGCCGCTCCGCCGGATCCTTGGCCAGCGCGCTCCCGACCAGCTCGCGCAGTCCGCCGGGCAGGAGGCTCAGGTCGGGGTCGACGGTCAGCAGCCGGTGCATGACCCCGCCGAGGCTCCGCCCCGCGAACGGATCGTGCCCGGTGGCCGCGAAGAGCACCACCGCCCCCCACGCGAACACGTCGGCCGCCGCCCCCGCCTCCCCGGCGGTCAGCGTCTCGGGCGCGAGATAGGTGAACGTGCCGTCCACGGCGCCCGCGGCGGGCAGCCCCAGCTCGATGACCTTGGGGCCGCCGGCCGCCAGCAGCACGCTCTCCGGGTTGAGCCCGCGGTGCGTCAGCCCCGCCGCGTGCAGCGCCTCCAGCGCCTCGCCGAGGGCGTCGGCCAGCGCGAGCAGCTCCTCGCCCGCGTACGGGCCGTGCAGTTCGACCGCGCGCCGCAGGTCGGGGCCGTCCACGTACTCGGCGACCACGTAGGGGACGCGGCCGTCCACGCCGACCGCGACCACCTCGGCCAGCCGGGGGCACGAGACACGCTCGTAGCGCCGGCCGGGGGCCTCGCCGCGCGGCACGGTGACGACATGGCGGCGGCCGTCGTCGTCGTAGGCGTCGTAGACGACCCCGCGCCCGCCCGCGCCGAGACGGCCCGCCAGCCAGAAGCCGCCAAGCCGTTCGGGGTCGCCGGGCACCAAGCGCATAGTCACTAGCGTTTAGATGCGTGGCGCGCGTGGATGGTTGACGAGAGGGACGCCACAGGCCCCCCGCGCGCCTCGGGGGGCCCATGTGTCATGATCATTATGCCAGGCCGCGGGAGCGCATCTCCCTCAGCACCTCGTCACGCACCTGCTCGGGCCGGAGAACGCCCACGTCGCAGTGCACGTCGGCGACCTCCTTGAAGAAGGGCTCGCGCCGGGCCCGCATGACCTTGGGGTCGAAGCCGGGGCGGTGGTCGCCCGACTTCATGCGTTCGGCCAGGACGGCGTCGTCGGCGTCCAGCCACACCACGAACACCTCGCGCAGTGCCGTGCGCACCCGGGGGTCCTCGACGGTGCTGGCGGCCGCCGCGATCACCTTGGGCTCGCCGTCGAGTTCGAGCAGGACGTGCTGGGCCTCGTAGTGGTGGAGGACGTCGGCGCCCTCGCGGGCGGCGATCTCTTTGGCGGTCCCGCCGTAGCGGGCACGGAGGAAGGGGTCACTGTCGCTCAGGGGGAGGTGGAGGGCGTCCGCGATGAGGCGGCCGACGGTGGTCTTACCCGATCCCATCAGCCCGATCACCACGACTGGTTTGTTTTTCGACATGTGGATAGAAGTTCCTCGTGTCAAGGAGGTAAATCAGATGACCATCGCCGGAAGCATCATCCTCATCATGCTCGGTGCGATCCTCACCTGGGCCGTCGAGTTCGACCTCGCCGGTCTTGACATCAACGTGGTGGGGGTCATCCTCATGCTCGGCGGTCTGGTCGGTCTCCTGTTCGGAATCTACCGGATCACCGTGACCCGCAGGGCGGTCGGTCCGATCGACGAACCGGTGCACCGGCACGACATCGTCGCTGAGCCCGAGACCCGCCGCACCACCGTGTACGAGGAACGCCGCCGCTACGACGAGCCGCCCCTGTAGGAGGTGAAAGGGAATGCCGGGAGTCGAAGAGCTGCCGTCGACGATCAAGCGTTCACCGAAGAAGGCGCAGCGCACCTGGATCAAGGCGCACGACAGTGCGGTGGAGGAGTACGGAGAGGGCCGGCGCGCGCACATGACCGCGTTCGCCGCGTTGAAGCACTCCTTCGAGAAGGTCGGCGACCACTGGGAGCCGAAGTCGGAGAAGGGCCCGTCCGACCAGGGCGCGACGGACCGGTCCGGCCGCACGGCCGAAGGCGTGGACGCCAACGCCGGCAAGGAGCACCTGCAGGGCGTGGCGAAGCGGCTCGGCGTGCCAGGCCGGTCCAGGATGACCAAGAAGGAGCTGGTCGAGGCCATCAAGAAGGCCAACAGGAAGGCCACCGCGAAGGCGCGGTGACCTTCCCCCTACCGGGCCTGATCACAACAGCCGCTTGACCGCCGCGACGATGGCGCGGCGGTCAATGCGTGCGTCGGCCAGTTGTTCCTCGGGCGTCGCCGAGGCGGGCAGCCCGCTCACCCCGAGCTGGACGACCCGGGGCCCGAGCTCGCTGACGGCCTCCAGCACGGCGTCGCCGAGCCCGCCCTCCAGCCGGTGATCCTCCACGGTGATCAGGTTGCCGGTGGTGGTGGCGGCCTCGGCCAGCGCCGCCGCGTCGATCGGCTTGACGGAGTACAGGTCGATCACTCCCACGGGGACGTCGGCCGCGGCCAGTTCGTCGGCCGCCGCCAGCGCCTCGTGCACGGTCACCCCGGCCGCGACGATCGTGACCCGGTCCTCCGCCGAACGGCGCAGGACGCGCGAGCCGCCCACGGGGAAGCGTTCGCCCGGCTCGTAGATGACCGGCGTGCCGCCGCGCGTGGTGCGCAGGTAGGACACGCCCTCCAGGTCGGCCATCTCGGCGACCAGCGCCGCCGTCTGGTTGGCGTCGCAGGGGTAGAGGACGGTGCTGCCGTGCACGGGCCGCATCATGGCGAGGTCCTCCAGCCCCATCTGGGACGGCCCGTCCTCGCCGATGGCGACGCCCGCGTGCGAGCCGACGAGCCGGACCGAGGCGCCGCTGACCCCGGCCATCCTGATGAAGTCGTAGGCCCGGGTCAGGAACGCGGCGAAGGTGGCCGCGTACGGCTTCCACCCGCGCACCTGGAGCCCGACCGCGGCGGCGACGAGCTGCTGTTCGGCGATGTACATCTGGAAGAAGCGTTCGGGGAACGCCTCGGCGAACGTCTCGGTCTTGGTGGAGTCGCCCACCTCGCCGTCCAGGGCCACCACGTCGCCCCTGGCCGCGCCGAGCGCCGCCAGCGCCTCCCCGTACGCCGTCCGCGTGGCCACCACCTCGCCGGTCTTGTACGCCGGCAGCTCCAGCGGCCCGTCGTCGAAGCGGAACGGGGCGGGGCTCTCGTCCGGCGGGTGCACCGCGACCCGCACGTCCCGGACGCCGCCCAGCTCCTCGACGGCCTTGTCCGGGTCCTTCAGCGCCTTGCCGTGCGCGCCCTCGCGGTTCTCCACCTCCAGCACGCCCTCGCCCTTGCGGGTCTTGGCCAGGATGACCGTGGGCCGCCTGCGGGTGTTGGAGGCGTCGCTCAGCGCGAAGTCGATCTGCCCGGGATCGTGCCCGTCGATCTCGATGGTGTGCCAGCCGAACGCGCCGAACCTGCGGGCGTACGCGCCGGTGTCCCAGCCGTGCCGGGTGGGGCCGCGCTGGCCGAGCCGGTTGACGTCCACGATGAGGGTGAGGTTGGCGAGGCCCTCCTCGCCGGCGTGCTCGGCGGCCTCCCATATCGACCCTTCGGCCAGCTCGCTGTCGCCGCACAGCACCCACACCCGGTACGGCAGCCGTTCCAGCCGCCCGGCCATCGCCACGCCCACGCCGACGGGAAGTCCCTGGCCCAGGGAGCCCGTGGCGACGTCCACCCAGGGCAGGCGCGGGGTGGGGTGCCCCTCCAGCCGGCTGCCACGCTTGCGGAAGGTCAGCAGCTCCTCGTCATCGACGGCGCCGGCCGCCTTGTAAAGGGAGTACAGGAGGGGGGAGGCGTGCCCCTTGGAGAAGATCAGGTGGTCGTTCGCCGGGTTGCCGGGGTCGGCGAAGTCGTAGCGGAGGTGGCAGGCGAACAGGACCGCCATGAGATCGGCGGCCGACATCGACGAGGTCGGGTGGCCGGAGCCGGCGGCCGCGGCGGCGCGTACGGAGTCGACGCGGAGTTGCGCGGCCAGCTCGGCCAGATAGTGAAGATCGCGCTCGGGCATCTTGACCTCCTCGGAGACGGGTTCCGCCCCGTCTACCCGCGTCGGCCGGGTTAACGCCGTGCGCGGGCGGGCGTCAGGGCCACTTGGAATCGCCGGAGGGCTCGACGGGGCCGTTGAGCACGCCGAGCCGTTCCAGCAGGGTGATGAACGTGGCCGCGTACGGGGAGGTCTCCGTCACGGCGGCCACCCGCGGCCAGTCCACCTGCTCGCGCAGCGCGCGGACCTGGGCCAGCAGCGCCCCGTAGTCGCAGGCGTGCTCCGACAGGGGCAGCAGCCACGAGATCACCAGGTCGGTGGCCTCCAGCACGGGCACGATCACGGCCGACGCCTTCAGCGGCTCGGCCCGGTCGAGCAGCTCCTCGGTGATGTCGAGATCGGACACACGGAAGATCAGGTCCACCAGCCGGCCCTCGTCGTAGGCCTTGACCAGCCAGTCCTCCGGCGGTTTGGCCGTCTGGAAACCGAGCTGGCGCAGCGCCTCCAGGGCGGCCGGCACGTCGTGCTCGGTAAGGACGAAATCGACGTCATGGAGAGAGGGGGCGGCGCCTCGGGCGTAAGCGGCGCAACCTCCGGCCAGCGCGAACTTGACCCCGGCGTCCTTGAGCCCGGAGCTGGCGCGCTTCAAGGTGTCGAGGATGGCGTCGGTGACCTCGTGACCGTGGCTGCTCATAGGTTCGGGCTACCCAGCGAATGGTCAAGTAGGCGTTGGATGCGGCCCTGCGAGGGTAGCTGCGGGCCCCATGACGGAAATCCTGGAAAAGACAGAAAGGGCCTACGAGGGCGGGCAGAATCGTCCGCTCGGTGGTTACCTCGGCATCCTCGCCGCGTACGGCGGCACGGTGGCGGTCGCCGCGGCGGTGGCCGGCCTCGCGAACCGGCGCGTCCCCGACCGGATCGGCCTCCTCGACCTCGCGCTCATGGCCGCCTGCACGCACAAGGTGTCCCGGCGCATCGCCAAGGACCCCGTCACCAGCCCCATCCGCGCCCCCTTCACCCGGTACGAGGGCCAGAGCGGGCCCGCCGAGGTGCAGGAGAGCCCCCGCGGCGCGCTCGGCGAGCTGCTGGCGTGCCCGTTCTGCCTGGCGCAGTGGGTGGCGACCGGCTACGCGGCCGGCCTGGTGATCGCGCCGAAGGCGACCCGCCTCATCGGCGCCACGATGACGGCGGTGGCGGTGTCGGACTGGCTGCAGCTCGCCTACGCCAGGCTCATCAAGGCCACGGAGTAGTCACCGCTCCTCGTCCGGCGGCCTGCCCGCCTTGAGCCCCAGCCCGGCCAGCTCGCGGCGCAGCGCGTCCAGCTTGCCCAGCACCTCGTGGCGGGCCGGCTCAAGGTGCTCCTCGGCCTGCCGGGTCAGCTCGCCGACCTGCCGGCCGAGTGTCGTGAGCCCGTGGCTGACCTCGTGCCTCAGCTCCAGGAGCTCGGCTCTCGTGCCGGCCATCCGGCTCCAGAGGCCGTCCCCGCCGCCCGGCGGCTCCGCCGTTGCGTTCACGCGCTCCCGCCTTCGCGCTCGCATGAAGGGACCCCGGACCCGTCCAGGGCCGGGGTCCCGCCGTCCTGTGAGCCTATGGTGGCAATCCCGCGCCACCTCTGGCGATCGGCGAGCCGATCATGGGGTGTGCTTCTTTACACCAGGGGAGGACAAATCTGGACCTGTGAGCCGCTCACCTGCGGCGCAGCAGCGCCAGTGCGCCCGCCGCCGCGCCTCCGGCCAGCCCCAGCAGGATGGGGCGGCGGTGCTGCGACAGCCAGAGCTGGGGGCTGCGCATGGTCGAGCGCCGGTCGAACGTGCCGTGCGCGCCGTAGTCGGTGTCGTCGTCGGCCGGCTCCCACAGGTTCGACACGCCGCTCGGCGGCTTCTCGTCGGTCTGCTGCGACTGGACGCCGGTCCGCGCGAGATAGCGGTCCACCAGCGCCGGGGCCACCCGCTGCGCCATGAGGGTCGCGGCGGTCATGCCGCCCACCCAGTACTCCTTGCGCTCCGGGTGCTCGGCCGCGAACACCACCGCCCTGGCCGCGACCTCCGGCTGGTAGATCGGCGGCACCGGCTGCGGGTGCTTGCGCAGCTTGCTCAGCACCCACTCGAACTGCGGGGTGTTGACCGCGGGAAGCTGGACCACGGTGATCTTGACGTTGCTCCCGTCGGCCATCAGCTCGGTGCGGACCGACTCCGTGAAGCCCTGGATCGCGTGCTTGGCCCCGCAGTACGCCGACTGCAGCGGGATGGAGCGCTGCGCCAGCGCCGAGCCCACCTGCACGATCGCGCCCTGGTTGCGCGGGCCCATGAGGTCCAGCGCCACCTTCGTGCCCCACACGTATCCCAGGTACGTGACCTGCGTGGTCCGCTCGTACTCCGCCGGCGAGATGTCGGTGAAGCGGGCGAAGACGGTGGAGAAGGCCGTGTTGATCCAGACCGAGATGGGGCCCATCTCCGTCTCGATGCGCTCGGCGGCGTCGCGTACCTGCTCGTAGTCCGCCATGTCGGTCTCGTAGACCTGGCCGACGCCGCCCGCCGCTCCCACGTCGACCGCGGCCGCGCCGAGCCCGGTCGTGCCGCGCGCCAGCAGCGCCACCTTCGCGCCCTGTTTGCCCAGCTCGCGTACGACCGCGCGGCCCACGCCGCCGCTCGCGCCCGTCACCACGACGACCCGCCCTCGTAGTGATGCCATGAACCCGATCAGCCCGCCTCTCCGTCTCGTCGCTGCTTCTGACGTCGTACGGCGAGGACCATGTCGATCACCGTGACCACGGCGAGCGCGATGGCGATGCCGGTGATGACCGGCGCCTGCGCGATGAGTCCGAGCACCGTGAAAGCGAACAGGAACACCAAGATGAACGACCCCACCCGGATGTGCACCACATCGCGTGGGGTCGCCGGCACCATGGCGTGGCCCCGTGAGGACCGTTCCTCGTGCCACTCTCCCTTATCAGCCATGCCCGCACCTCTGCCCGTGTCGTTTGCCCTATAACGTCCTGGGTAGCCCGCGTGTCGTGCCCGAGCTGCGTCCGAGTGATCACAGTGAGCCGGGGATCGTCCGGCGACGCAGGGGGCGCGGGTTCAGCTATGCCGACCCCGACGGCAGGCCCGTCAAGGACGCCGAGACGCTGGCCAGGATCAGGGCTCTCGCCATCCCTCCGGCCTGGACGGACGTGTGGATCTGCACCGACCCGCACGGCCATCTGCAGGCCGTCGGCACCGACGCGGCCGGGCGGCTCCAGTACCGCTACCACGACCTCTGGCGCGAGCAGCAGGACCGGGCCAAGTTCGACCGGGTGCTGGAGGTGGCCGAGCGGCTGCCGGAGTTCAGGAAGGTCGTGGACGACCAGCTCCAAGGGCGCGGGCTGACCCGGCAGCGGGTGCTCGCCGCCGCGGCCCGGCTGCTCGACATCGGCTTCTTCCGCATCGGCGGCGAGAGCTACGACAGCTACGGCCTGGCCACCCTGCGGATGGAGCACCTGGCCTTCTCGAAGGGGTACGTCGTCTTCTCCTACCAGGCCAAGGGCGACATCCCGCGCGAGGTCGAGGTCGCCGACCCCGGGGCGTGCGCGGTGCTGCGCGCGCTGAAGCGGGCCGGCGGCGAGGGCGAGCTGCTGCGGTACCGGCGTCAGGGCGGCTGGACCGACATACGCAGTGAGGACATCAACGACTATCTCAAGGAGATCATCGGCTACGAGGTCACGGCCAAGGACTTCCGCACCTGGCACGCGACGGTGCTGGCGGCCGTCGGGCTGGCGGTGTCCCGCCCGGCCGTGAGGGAGGGGCCGACGAAGAAGAAGCGGGCGGTCACCCGCGTCATGCGGGAGGTCGCCGAGTACCTGGGCAACACCCCCACCGTGGCCCGCGCGTCGTACGTGGATCCGCGCGTGATCGAGGCGTACGACCAGGACAGGACCATCGGCGCGGCCCTGACCGAGCTCGGCTCGGACGCCGACTTCGGGCAGCTCGCGACGGCGGGACCGGTGGAGCGGGCGGTAATTGACCTTATTCGTACCGTTTGAGGCGTTAATACCCGGGCACGCGACGACAAAGTGAGGAGGCGAAGCGATGGAAGCTCCGCAGTACGTCGCGGCCCGCGTCCAGGCGGCGCTGGCCGAGGACGGGCGCACGCACGAGCTGGGGATCCGCGTGGACATCCGCGGCGACCAGCTCTTCCTGCGTGGTCAGGTGAGCGGGGCCGAGCAGCGCGAACGGCTCGGCCTGGTGGCGCACGAGGCCGCCCCTGACCTGCGGGTGCACAACGAGATCATGGTCGTGGAGGTCGCCGACGCGGGAGAGGACGAGCATCTTGACTGAACTGCGCATCGCGGCAGTCGGGGACATCCACCTGGGCGAGGACGTCCGCGGCCAGTACCGCAAGCACCTGGAGGGCATCGAGGAACGCGCGGACGTCTTCATGCTCACCGGGGACCTCACCCGGCACGGCACCCTCGAAGAGGGCCGGCTGGTGGCCGAGGAACTGCGCGGCCTGCCCGTCCCCACGATCGCCGTGCTCGGCAACCACGACTACCACTCCGACCTCCAGTACGAGATCGCCGCCGCGCTCCGCGACGCCGGCGTCATCGTCCTCCACGACGACGGCGTGGTCATCCAGTGCGGCGAGGTCAAGCTGGGCGTGGCCGGCGGCAAGGGCTTCGGCGGCGGGTACGCGGGCAAGTGCGCGAGCGAGTTCGGCGAGCGCGAGATCAAGAACTTCGTGGCCCACACCCGCTACATCGCCGAGGCGTGGAAGGTCGCGCTGAAGGAGATGACCGCCGACCTGAAGGTGGTGCTGTCGCACTACTCCCCGGTCAAGGAGACGCTGGAGGGCGAGCCCCACGAGATCTACCCCTTCCTCGGCAGCTACCTGCTGGCCGAGGCGGTCGACACGGCGGGCGCCGACCTGATCCTGCACGGGCACGCGCACAAGGGCAGCGAGAAGGGCATGACACCGGGCGGCATCCGGGTGCGCAACGTGGCGCTGCCCGTCATCGGCCGCGCCTACGCGGTCTACTGCCTGGGCGAGAACGGCCACTGCTGAGTCCGGGAGTTTTCGCGCGGCGAGGACGCCAATGGCGTCCTCGCCGTCGCCCGGAAAAACCTACGCTCTTTTATCTTAGTAATCAGGCATGATGGAGCCGCTGGACCGCTCTCGGAGATCGGCCCAGCGGCGTTTCGGAACGAAACTGCGGGCGGCCTGCGCCCCTAGACATTGAAGATGCTGACGCCACCCGGGCCGACCAGGAACCCGAGGACGATGAGCACGATCCCCCACAGGAGGTCGCGGCGGGCCAGGATCACATAGATCCCGGCGATGACGAGGATTACTGCGATGATCCAGAGCAAAGTAGCCATGAGCCCATCACTGCCCTCAGCCGCGACCCCATAACATCTTTTTCTGCCGCGCTAGCCGCGGCGGGTGGCATTCTTGACCCGGCGCAGGATGCGATCCCATTCGGTGCCGAACGGATTGTCCTGCACGAGGTAGGTCCAGGTCGCCGAGGGCCGCTTGAGGTCCGGCTCCGGCGACTCGAACGCCTCCAGCGAGCGCCGCTCCACCTCGGCCAGCAGCGATTTGTACTCGGCCACCGCCTCGCGGTGGAACTCGTCGACCGGGCTCATCCGGCCCAGCGCCCGCAGGTGGATGCCCTCGCGGAGGTCCTGGAGGAAGGCCAGGTGCTCGGTCCAGCACGTGTCGATGGCGTGCAGCACGATCTGCCTCGCCGTCTCGTCGCGGGTGTCCTCGGGCAGCGCGGCCCAGCGGCCGGGATCGGCCTTCTCCAGCGCCCTGGAGGCGGCGTCACCGTGCAGGACCTTGTCGCGCCACTCCAAAATCAGCTCGCGCTGCTGCTCAAGCAGCCGGGTGTAGCGCCAGGTGTTGCGGTGGATCTCCAGGTTGACGCCCTCGGCGACGCGCTGGGCGTGGCCCACCAGGTAGGCGCCGCGCCGGTGCCTGACGATGCCGTCGGGGTCGGCCGCGGGCGGGCGCTCGTCGGGGACGAACTGCGTGATCAGGTCGTCCTGCATGCTGACGAAGAACACCGAGGCGCCGGGGTCGCCCTGGCGGCCCGCCCGGCCGCGGAGCTGGTCGTCGAGGCGGCTGCTGGCGTGCCGGCCGGAGCCGATGACGTAGAGGCCGCCCAGCTCGGCCACGCCGTCGCCGAGGCGGATGTCGGTGCCCCGGCCGGCCATCTGGGTCGAGACCGTGATCGCGCCACGCTCGCCGGCCCGCGCGATGATCGCGGCCTCCTCGGCGTCGTTCTTGGCGTTGAGCACGACCGGCTCCATGCCGCGCCGCTGCAGCAGCTTGGCGAGGTTCTCCGACTCGGCCACGTCGAGCGTGCCGATGAGGATGGGCCGGCCGGTCGCGTGCGCCTCCTGGATCTCCTCCACCAGCGCCGCGTCCTTGTCGGGGACGGTCGGGTAGACGCGGTCCGGCTCGTCCTCCCGCACGCAGGGCCGGTTGGACGGGATGACGGCGACCTTCAGCCCGTAGAACTCGCCGAGTTGCTCGCTCACCGCGACGGCGGTGCCGGTCATGCCGCAGATCTGCGGATAGCGGCGGATCAGGCCCTGCACGGTGATCGAGTCGAGGATCTCGCCCTTCTCGCTCGGCGGCAGCGCCTCCTTCGCCTCGACGGCCGCCTGGAGGCCGTTGGGCCAGCGCTGGAGCAGCGCCACCCGGCCGCGCGAGGGGTTGATGAGCTGGACCTTGCCGTCGCGCACGATGTAGTCGACGTCGCGGGTCAGCAGCGCGTGGGCGTGCAGGGCGAGGTTGAGCTCGATGAGCGTGCCGGGCTCGTGCTCGTCGTAGAGCTCGACGCCGAGGAGGTTCTCGACGCTGTCGGCGCCCTTGGGCGTCAGGTAGACGTTGCGGGCCTGCTCGTCGATCTCGTAGTGGTAGCCGCGGACGAGCTGGCGGACCAGCGCCGCCATCTCCGGCACCGCGTTGCCGGGGTCGGCCGCGCCGGCCATCACCAGCGGCACGCGGGCCTCGTCGACGAGCACCGAGTCGGCCTCGTCGATGATCGCGACCTCCGGGGCGGGCACGATGATCTCGGCGGCGTCGGTGCGCAGCCGGTCGCGCAGCACGTCGAAGCCGATCTCGCTGACCGGCCCGTACGTCACGTCCTTCGCGTACGCCGCCCGCCGCTCCTCCGGCGTGGAGTTCTGGTCGATCCAGCCCACGCTCACGCCGAGCGCCGCGTAGAACGGCTCCATCCACTCGGCGTCGCGGCGGGCCAGGTAGTCGTTGACGGAGATCACGTGGACGCGCTTGCCCTGGAGCGCGTAGCCGGCGGCGGCCATCGCGCCCGACAGGGTCTTGCCCTCGCCGGTCGCCATCTCGGCCACCTTGCCGTCGAGCAGCGCGAGCGTCCCGAGGAGCTGCACGTCGTAGGGGCGCAGCCCCAGGGTGCGGTCGGCGGCCTCGCGCGCCACGGCGCAGAACTCGGCCAGGTCGTCCATGCCGGGCCTCGGCAGCTCGTCGAGCTCCTTGACCCGCTCGGCGCGCTCGCCGGCCGCCTTGACGACCTTCTGGTAAGGGGTCAGGGGCACGCCGCCCGGACGGTCCAGGAGGTTCCTGAATATTCCCTTGAGTGAGGCCACAGTTCCTCCAACGCACGCTTCGCCGACACCGTTCCCCCGATGCGGGGTGGGAGCGCAGCGACGGCACGGCACGCGCCGCCGTACCGGACCTTAACCCATGTTGCGGCCCGGACCGCCACACCGCTCCCACCCCGGGCTCAGCCCGCCTCGGGCCGGGCCGCGAGCACCGCCACCGCCGCCAGCAGCAACGCGCAGCCGCACCAGGCGAGCGGCGTCAGCCGCTCGCCGAACAGCAGCACGCCGAGCAGCGCCGCGCCGACCGTCTCGCCCAGCGAGATGATCGAGACGGTGGTGGCCCGCAGCGCGGTCAGCGCGCGGAAGAACAGCCCGTACGCCAGCGCCGTCGGCACCGCGCCCAGGTAGAGCAGCAGCGCCACCGACGTCACGCTGACCTCGGGCAGCACGTCACCGGCCGTCGCGAACGGCGCCAGACAGGCCGCGGCCACGACGAACCCGCCGGTCGCCGTGCTCGCCGCGTCGTCGTGGTGGCGACGGGAGAACAGCCGGGACAGCAGGGTCACCCCGGCGTACCCGGCGGCCGAGGCCAGCGCCCAGCCGATCCCGGCGGCGGAGGCGTACGCCTCCCCGGCGGTCTCCGCCGTGAGCAGCACCAGCCCGGCCAGCGCCACGGCCAGCGCGCCGAGCGCGAGCGCGCCGAGCCGTTCGCGCAGCAGGAAGCGGCTGCCGAGCGCGGCGAACACCGGCGTGGCGCCCATGGTGACGACCGTCGCCACGGCCACCCCGGCGTGGGCGATCGCGGCGAAGTACGCGGTCTGGTAGAGCGCCATCCCGGCCCCGATCGGCAGGACCCGCCAGCTCAGCGGCCGGGGGGAGGCGGGACGGGGGGCGAGCAGGAACAGGAAGGCGGCGCCCAGCAGGTAGCGCCACAGGGACACGCCGACGGGGCCGAGCCCGCCGGACTCGAACAGCAGCGAACCGGCCGCGCCGCCGGTGCCCCAGGCGGTGGCGGCCACGGACACGTAGACGGCGCCCCGCCGGGCGGAGACATGGGTCATGACAGGAGCTCTCCGGAGGAGGTGGTGGGAAAAGGGCCCGTACGCGGGCAGCAACCACCCCCGGATCGCCAGGACCCGGATGTCGTGTGAGAGGCCGCCCGCTAGCGGGCGGGAGGCGGAGAGCAGATCAGACGTCGCGGCACGCGGATCAGCGTAGCGGGCTTCACGGTTTGCGCGCGACGCCGCCGAGCAGCAGCTCCTCCCAGGGCGCGAGCGGCCCGGGCGCGCGCTCGTCCGGCCGCCACTCGGGGAAGTGCACCACGCCGGGCTCCTCCAGCACCAGGCCGTCGAAGTAGGCGGCGACGGCCTCCCGCGCACGGAACCAGCTCGTGCCCATCGTGGCCTGGAGCAGCGCCTCCAGGGCCTTCGCCTTGGGGCTCGGCGAGGCCATGTGGTTGGAGGCGGCCAGGTAGCTGCCGGACGGCAGCGCCGCCATGTAGCGGCGCAGCAGCCCGTGCGGGTCCTCGTCGTCGGGGACCAGGTGCAGCAGCCCGATGGCCAGGACGGCGGTGGGCCGCGACAGGTCGACGAGCCGGGTCAGCGTGGGGTGGCCGAGCACGGCCGCGACGTCGCGGGCGTCGGCGGTGACGGCGTCGGCGTACGGGTTGCCCTTCATGATCGCGCGGGCGTGCGGCTCGACCATGGGGTCGAGGTCGACGTAGACCACCCGGCAGAGCGGATCGGCGAACTGGGCGACCTCATGGGTGTTCTCCACCGTGGGCAGCCCGGCGCCGAGATCGATGATCTGGCGGATGCCCGCCTCGCGGACGAGGAAGTCCACGACCCGGCCGCTGAACGCGCGGCTGCACCACACCAGGTCGACGACCTCCGGTACCGCGTCCTTGAGCCGGCGGGCGACCGAGCGGTCGGCGGCGAAGTTCTCCATCCCGCCGAGCAGGGCGTCGTGCACTCTGGCCACGCTCGATCGTGAGGGGTCCACGCCGGGCGGCGCCCACTCCTGCGGGCCGTCGAGACTCACCTGACCCCCTTGTCACGGTCGGATGCGCGGATCGTATCCACACCCGTCGCTCCGGCGCGCGGCCTGGTCCAGGTTCGTCAGGACAGTCAAGCGTCCTTGTCAAATGCTTTGCCGCACGTTTGGGCCCCTGTCGCCGGGTAGTGGATCGGAGCCCGAGGAAGAAGACGAGGAAGAGAGAGGATGAGCTACCTCATGGAGCTCTGGGACTATCGTCCTGACGTCTACGACCGCGGCCAGAGCCTGGACCTCGTGGGTTACCACGTCCAGGCGACGGACGGCAAGATCGGGTCCGTCGATGAGGCGACGTACGAGGTCGGCGAGAGTTACATCATCGTCGACACCGGCCCCTGGATCTTCGGCAAGAAGGTCATGCTCCCGGCTCAGGTCATCACGAGCATCGACCCTCAGGAGCGCAACGTGTACGTGGCGCGCACCAAGGCCGAGATCAAGGACTCGCCCGAGTTCGACGAGGCCAGGTTCAAGGAGCCCGAGTATCGAGCCCGGCTCGGGGACTACTACGGCCGGTTCCCCCGGTGATCCTTGACCTGCCGTTCAGAGGGGCCGCGCCCGGGAGGGCGCGGCCCCTCGCCGTTTCTCCCGTATACCTGACGAAAGGTGACAGGTACGGCTGGAAGCCTGAAGCCATGACAACGCAAGCGAAGCTCTTCGCGGTCTCTCTCGACTGCCAGGAGCCCAAGACGATGGCCGAGTTCTACCACGCGATCACCGGCTGGGAGATCACGTACGCCGAGGACGAGTACGCCGCCGTGAGCGACGGCACGACGAACATCTTCTTCGGCCGTGTGGCCGAGCGCGAGCCGGTGGCCTGGCCCAGCCCGAACAAGCAGTTCCACTTCGACTTCCGGGTGCCGGACGTGGAGCGGGCCGTGGAGGAGTACGTCGCGCTCGGCGCGACCAGGCCCGCGTTCCAGCCCGGGATCACCGAGGATGGGGTGCGCTGGATCGTGCTGCAGGATCCGGCCGGGCACGCGTTCTGCGTCTGCCCTGAGGCATCCTGAAGGAAAGATGTTCCCCCAGGTGGCGGACGATATCTGAGTAATGTTCCGCCGAAAGTATGATTCGTCCGCTCCGCTGTCCTCCTAAGCTGGAGCAATGCTCGTGCAAGGATCTCTGCCCCCGCGTGGCCGCCCATGACCTGGGCCGGCCTGCTCATCGCCCTGGTGGGAGCGCTGGGCTACGCACTCGGCGCCGCCCTCCAGCAGTACGAGGCCGTGGCCGAGGGCGCCTCCCTCAAGCTGGTGCGCCGCCCCCGCTGGTGGATCGGCGGCGTCATCGGCTTCACCGGCGCCTGCCTGCACGCGGTGGCGCTCAGCCTCGCCCCGCTGGTCGTGGTGCAGCCGATCAGCGTGGCCACGCTGGTGTTCGCGGTGCCGCTGGCCGCGTTCATGTACGGGCGCAAGCCGTACCGGGCGGAGATCCTCGGTTCGCTCGCCGTCGCCGTCGGGCTGCTCTGGCTCATGCTGCTGGTGCCCGAGCACGACGTGACGCCGCGTCTCGGCGACGGCGCGGCCCTCGGATTCCTCGCCGTGATCGGCGTGATCGTGCTGGTCACGCAGGTGGCGGCGGGCCGCATGCGGGGCGCGGGGCGGGCGATCGTGCTCGCCGTCGGAGCCGGTGTGGTCACCGCGAGCGTGTCGACGTTCGTCCGGGTCGTGGGCGGCGGCTTGGAGGGCGACTGGGGGCGGCTCGTCCACTGGTTCACCCTCGCGGTGCCCGTGCTGCTGGTCTGCGCCGTGGTGCTGCTCCAGCGCTCCTACGCGGTCGGCTACTTCGGCATCGCGTACGCGGGCGTGCAGGTCATCGACCCGATCACCTCGGTGCTGGCCGGGGCGCTGCTGCTCGGCGAGCCGCTGCCGACCGCCCCCGGCACGGCGGTCCCCGCGCTGCTCGCCGCCGCGCTGACGATCGGCGGCACGATCACCCTGGGCCGCCTGGCCCCCGACCACACCCGCCCGGTCGTCCCGGCGAACCCGGCGGCGCCGGTCGAGGCCGCCGCCTCCCCGGCCGCCGGCTCCGGGAGCGCGGTCACGGCCGCCTCGGACGCGAGCTGACCGCCTCCTCCGGGGGCCGCCAGCCCAGCACCTCGTCCATGGAACGGACGAGCAGGTCCGGCCGGGCCTTCGCCCCGAAGGCCAGCGCGGCGTCGCGGGCCGCCACGAGCAGCGGGGCGCGCAGTTTCGTGGCCCGGCAGACGGCCCACGAACGCCGCATGATCCGCCGGGTGCGCGCCAGCCGGGCGGCGGTGTAGCCGGCCAGGTCGCCCGCGCCGGCCGTGTGCGCCAGCACCACCGCGTCCTCGACGGCCTGGCAGGCCCCCTGCCCGAGGTTGGGGGTCATCGCGTGGGCCGCGTCGCCCACCAGGGCGGTCCTGCCCCGGTGGTAGGCGGGCAGCGGCTCGGCCAGGTGGTGGACGTCGCTCCGGATGACCGCCGCGGGGTCCGCCGCCCGCAGCAGCGCGGGGATCGGCTCGTGCCAGCCGCCGAACCTGCGGATCAGCTCCTCCCGCTCGTCGCCGAGCACGGCGCCCTCGGGCAGCACGTCGGTGGCGTAGACGTAGACGAGGTCGCCGGCCAGCGGGCTCACCCCGAACACCCGTCCCCGGCCCCAGCTCTCGGTCACGCTGACCTCCAGGTCGCCACGGGGCACGAGGCAGCGCCAGGCGGTCACGCCCGCGTACACCGGCCCCGGATGCCCGGGGAACAGCGCCCGCCGGGTGCGGGAGCGGATCCCGTCCGCGCCCACCACGAGGTCGGCGCGCAGTTCCTCGCCCGCCTCGGTGCGGACCATGCCGGTCTCCGGGTCCACGTCCGCCACGGCCGCGCCGAGGCGCAGGGCGCCGGGGCCGAGCGCGCCGGTCAGGACCTCCATGAGCGCCGACCGCAGCATGACCACCACCGAGTCGTCGTAGCGGCCCGCCGCGGTCTCGGGGGTGGTGTGGGTGAGCCAGCGCCCGTCGGCGCGCTTGATCCCCACCTGGCCCTGGATCCTCGACAGCGCGCGGACGCGGTCGCCGAGGCCGAGCGTGTCGAGCGCCTTGAGCGCGTTGGCCGCGATGGCGAGCCCCGAACCGACCGGCTCGATCGCGGGCGCCCGCTCCAGCACCGTCACCTCCCAGCCGCGTTGCCGCAGCGCGATCGCGCTGGTCAGGCCGCCGATCCCGGCTCCGATGACGACGGCTTCCGCCATGTCAGGACCTCCCGCTCACTACGTCTGTAGTGTCAGCGTACTACGGGTGTAGTGCGACCTGTAGGATCGGCTGCCGTGAAACGCTCCGACCTCGTCGCGGACACGGCCATCGCCCTGCTGGCCGAGCGCGGCATGCGCGGCCTCACCCATCGGGCCGTGGACGAGGCGGCGGGCCTGCCGCCGGGCTCCACCTCCAACCTCGCGAGGACGCGGGCGGCCCTGCTGGAGCTGACGCTGGGCAGGCTCGCGGAGCTGGAGTCCACCGTGTTCGAGCCGGAGGCGCTCGCCTCCCCGGTGACGGTGGACGGGGTGGCCCGGCTGGCCGCGCGGGCGCTGCACGCGCAGCTCCTCGACCGCCGGCGTACGCTCGCCCGCTACGAGCTGGCCCTGGAGGCCACCCGCCGGCCCGAGCTGCGCGCGGTCTACGACCTCGCGGGCCGCCGCTTCCGCGACGTCGCCGCGGGGTTGCTGGCCTCGATGGGCTCGGCGGACCCGGCGCGGCACGCCGCCGAGCTCGTGGCCTACGCCGAGGGCCTGATGTTCTACGCCGTCGCCGGCGCGGGCGGCGTCCCCGCCGAGGACGACCTCCGCCACGCGGTCGCCGACCTGCTCGCCGGCATGCTGGGCCGGACCGGGGGCCTCACGGGCGGTTGAGCAGCCGGGCCCGGTGCTCGGGCCACTCCTCCTCGAGGATGCCGAAGACGACGGTGTCGCGCCAGGTGCCGTCCGGCCGCCTGCGGTGCCGGCGCAGCGTGCCCTCGTGCACGCCGCCGATCCGCCGGATGGCGTTCTGGGAGCGCGTGTTGAGCACGTCGGTCTTCAGCAGGACGCGGTTGAGACCCAGGTCGAAGGCGTGGTCCACGAGCAGCAGCTTGCAGGCGGTGTTGACGGCGGTGCGCCAGACGGCGCGGCCGTACCAGGTCCAGCCGATCTCGACGCTGGCCTCGAACCCGGGCACGTCGGCGTAGGTCGTCCAGCCGACCGCCCGGCCGCTCTCCTTCGCCACCACGGCGAACGGGACGTGCTGGTCGTCGTGGACGAGGGCGAGCGCCGTCTTGCCCAGCTCCTCCTCCGTGCGCGGCGTGGCGACCGGCAGCCAGCGCCACACCTCGTCGTCCCCGCCCCCGGCGGCGAACAGGTCGGGGACGTGGGCGAGGGCGAGCGGTTCGAGCCGGACGACGTCGTTCTCGAGGACGACGGGCTGAGGGAGCGTGGCGGTCATGAGGGCAACCCTAGAAGGCCCGGCTTAGCCCTGATGATGGCCACATGGCGGTTTTTGTGGGGATCCACCTGTCGACACTCATACCGGCCGGTCGGTAGGCTCACCGCATGGACTTCGCCTATGACCACGTCACCGAGGACCTGCGGGAACGCCTGCTCCGTTTCATGGACGAGTGCGTCTACCCCGCCGAGGCCGCCTTCGAGGAGCAGGCGGCCGACAGCGGCTGGAACCTCCCGCCCCTCCTGGACGACCTCAAGGACGAGGCCAGGAAGCGCGGCCTGTGGAACCTGTTCCTTCCGGGCGAGCACGGCGCCGGCCTGACGAACCTCCAATACGCCCCGCTGGCCGAGATCCTCGGCCGGAGTCCCACCATCGCCCCGGCGGCCACCAACTGCGCGGCCCCCGACACCGGCAACATGGAAGTGCTGGCGATGTTCGGCAGCGAGTGGCAGCGCAAGGAATGGCTGCGGCCGCTGCTCGACGGCGAGATCCGCTCCGCCTTCGCGATGACCGAGCCGGACGTCGCCTCCTCCGACGCCACCAACATCGCCACCTCCATCGTCCGTGACGGCGACGAGTACGTCATCAACGGCCGCAAGTGGTTCATCTCCGGCGCGATGAACCCCCAATGCAAGATCTTCATCGTCATGGGCAAGACCGACCCCGAGGCGCCGAAGCACCGCCAGCAGAGCATGGTCCTGGTGCCGCGGGACACGCCCGGCCTCCACGTCAAGCGCGGCATGCACGTCTTCGGCTACACCGACGCCGACCACGGCGGTCACGCCGAGGTCGTCTTCGAGGACGTCCGCGTCCCGGTGGCGAACCTCATCGGTGAGGAGGGCGGCGGCTTCGCCATCGCCCAGGCCCGCCTCGGCCCCGGCCGCATCCACCACTGCATGCGCCTCATCGGCATGGCCGAGCGGGCGGTCGAGCTGATGTGCCGGCGGGCGCTGTCGCGCACCACGTTCGGCAAGCCCGTCGCCCGGCAGGGCGTGATCCAGGACTGGATCGCCGAGTCCCGCATCCGCATCGAGCAGCTCCGGCTGCTCGTGCTCAAGACCGCCTGGCTCATGGACACGGTGGGCAACCAGGGCGCCCACACCGAGATCCAGTCCATCAAGATCGCGACGCCGATCGCCGTCGAGTGGATCCTCGATAAGGCCGTGCAGGTGCACGGCGCGGGCGGCGTCTCCCAGGACTTCCCGCTGGCCGCGCTCTGGGCGCACGCGCGCACGCTCCGCCTCGCCGACGGCCCCGACGAGGTGCACAAGCGCTCACTCGCCTACCGCGAGCTCAAGAAGTGGATGTGAGAAGGGTGAACGAGGCGGACATCAAGCAGCGGGTCGCGGAGTTCCTGGCCGGGCACGACCCGGCGGGGGACCGGCTGGAGTTCCTGCGGGCCAGGTTCGACGCCGGGCTCGCCTGGGTGTGGTTCCCCGAAGGGCTCGGCGGGCTCGGCGCGTCCCGCGAGCTGCAGCAGGTCGTGGAGCGGGAGCTGGCCGACACCCCGCAGATCAACGGCGGCAAGCAGGGCATCGGGCTCGGCATGGCCGCGCCGACGATCCTCGCGTTCGGCACCGAGGAGCAGAAGCGCCGCTTCCTGCGCCCGCTGTGGACCGGCGAGGAGATCTGGTGCCAGCTCTTCAGCGAGCCCGGCGCCGGCTCCGACCTGGCCACGCTCGCCACCCGGGCGGTGCGCGACGGCGACGAGTGGGTGGTGGACGGCCAGAAGGTGTGGACGTCCGGCGCGCACCACGCCCGCTGGGCCATCCTCGTCACCCGCACCGACCCCGAGGTGCCGAAGCACCGCGGGCTGACGTACTTCGTGTGCGACATGAACGCGCCCGGCGTCGAGGTGCGGCCGCTGCGGCAGATCACCGGCGAGGCCGAGTTCAACGAGGTCTTCCTCACCGGCGTGCGGCTCTCCGACGACCTGCGCCTCGGCGAGGTCGGCGACGGCTGGCGGGTCGCGCAGACCACGCTCATGAACGAGCGCGTGGCCATCGGCGGCGCGCCCACCCGCCGCGGCGGCGGCGTCATGGCGGCGGTGCTCGACGCCTGGCGCGAGCGTCCCGAGCTGCGGACCCACGACCTGCACCAGCGGCTGCTGTCGCTGTGGGTGGAGGCCGAGGCCACCCGCCTGTCGGGCGCGCGGCTGCGCGAGCAGCTCGCCGCCGGGCAGCCGGGGCCCGAGGGGTCGGGGATGAAGCTGTCGTTCGCCAAGCTCAACCAGGCGCTGACCGGCTTCGACGTCGAGTTCAACCGCGACCTGGGCTACGACGACTGGACGTTCAGGCGTTCCGAGGACGTCGACTTCTTCGGCCGCGGGCCCGGCTACCGCTACCTGCGGGCCAAGGGCAACTCGATCGAGGGCGGCACGTCGGAGATCCTGCGCAACATCGTCGCCGAGCGGGTGCTCGGCCTGCCCTCCGAACCCCGCGTCGACAAGGACGTGCCCTGGAAGGACCTGCCGCGATGACCCTGCTGTACACCGAGATCGAGGAGGAGCTGCGCGCGAGCGTGCGGGCGCTGCTGGCCGACCGCTGCCCGCCGGCCGCCGTGATCGAGCGCGTGGAGTCCGAGCCTGCCGACCTGGACCTGTGGAAGACGCTGGCCGGCGAGATCGGCGTGGCCGGGCTGCTCATCCCCGAGGAACTGGGCGGCGCGGGAGCCGGTCCTGGCGAGGCGGGCGTGGTGCTGGAGGAGCTGGGCCGGGCGGTCGCTCCGGTGCCGTTCCTCACCAGCGCGGTGCTGGCCACCCGGGCGCTGCTGCCGACCAGGGACGCGCTGCTCGGCGAGCTGGCCGAGGGACGCCGTACGGCGGCGCTGGCGGTGTCGTTCGCGGCCTCGCCGTACCGGCCGCAGCGGGGCTCGGCGGTGCGGGCGGAGGGCGGCCGGCTGTCCGGCACCGTCACGGGCGTGGCCGGGGCGGACGCGGCCGACGTGCTGCTGGTGCCCGTGGACGGCGAGCTGTACGCGGTCGAGGCGGCGGCGGCCGTGGTGACGGCCGGGCCGTCGCTGGACCTGACCAGGCCGGTCGCCACGGTGACCTTCGACCGGGCCGAGGCCAGGCACGCAGGGGCCTGCGACCTGGCCGCCGTGCTGCGCCTCGGCGCGGCGCTGCTGGCCAGCGAGCAGCTCGGCGTGGCGGAGTGGTGCCTGGAGACGACGCTCGGCTACGTCAAGGAGCGCCACCAGTTCGCCCGGCCCGTCGGCTCGTTCCAGGCGATCAAGCACCGGCTGGCCGATCTGTGGCTGGACGTCGTACGGGCGCGGGCCGCGGCCCGCAACGCGGTGGCCGACCCGTCGGCCGTCTCGGTGGCCGTGGCGCAGGCGTGGAACGCCGGGGTCGCGGTGCGCGTGGCCGAGGAGGCGCTGCAACTGCACGGCGGGATCGGGATGACCTGGGAGCACCCCGTCCATCTCTATCTCAAGCGCGCGAAGTCCTCGGAGATCGCGCTCGGCACGCCGGGCGACCACCGGGCCGCGCTGGCCTCACTCGTCGGCGTGCCCGGCCCCGAGGGAGGCGAGCAGTAGGTCGGCGAAGTGCCTGCCCACCTGGGCGCCGGTGAGCGGCCCTTCCACGTGGAACCACGTGCCCAGGTGGTGCACCGAGCCGAAGAAGTAGTCGACGACCAGCTCGGCGGGGACCCTGGCGGAGAAGACGCCGGCGCGCTGCCCCTCGGCCACGAGGTCGCGGAAGCGTTCGTGGTAGCGGCGGCGTTCGGCGCGCACGGTCTTCTGGGTCTCCGGGGCGAGCAGGTGCATCGACCGGAAGAAGATCTTGGAGTCGTCGAGGTTGGCGGTCGTGGTCTCGACGACGTCGGCGGCGGCGCGGTGCAGGCGCTCCTCCACCGTGCCGGCGCCGCCCGCGATGTGGGTGAGCCGGTCGAGCTGCAGGCGCAGGACCCTGCCGTAGATCTCGCGCAGCAGGTCGTCCTTGGATTCGAAGTAGTGGTACATGGCGCCCTTGGTGACGCCCGCCGCCACGACGATCTCCTGCACGGAGGTGCCTTCGAACCCGCGCTCGGCGAACAGCCTGGTCGCCTCGGCGAGCAGCCGCTGCCGGACCGGTTCGTCTTTCCCCTGCTGCCCCTTGGTCACCGGCACAGCATACCGACTGGTCGGTTGAAGCAGGCGACACC
Organism: Nonomuraea coxensis DSM 45129; assembly: GCF_019397265.1. Taxonomy (NCBI): domain Bacteria; kingdom Bacillati; phylum Actinomycetota; class Actinomycetes; order Streptosporangiales; family Streptosporangiaceae; genus Nonomuraea; species Nonomuraea coxensis. Next base: position 7,388,123 of record NZ_CP068985.1, on the reverse strand, counting down.
TGCTTGCCGGTGCCAATCGTCTCACCTTAGGCTTGCCTTGGTTGCGGGCCGGGTATCCCTTGACCGGCGAGGGGATCTTCGGCGTGGCAGATCCTGCACATTTCCTACGCTTTGGGGGAGTTTGCCGTGCCCGGTGGCTCGATCTACGTGCAGCCAAGCGACAAGTACACAGGAAACTCCGCGCAGTGGTGGTACGAGAAACTCTGGCGCGAGGACGCCAAGAACCGCCGCAGGTCCAGATACGTCAAGGCGGGCGTGGGGTTCGTCGTCGGCGTCGCGGTGGCCCTGCGCTTCGGCCTCTCCACGGCCTCGGTCCTGGTGGGCCTCCTGGTCGCCGGTCTCGTGGCCGCGGTCGACTGGTATCTCGACTGGCACGCCTTCCACGCCACCGCCGTCTGGCGCGGGGCCAAGCACGGTGAGACGATCACGGCCAGGCTCCTGCGCCGCTCCCTGGGCCGGCAGGGCTACACCGTGCTCGACGGGCGCGCCGTCAAGGGCGAGGCGTCCATCGACCACCTCATCATCGGCCCCGCCGGGGTGTGGATCGTGGACAACGAGTCCTGGAGCCCCGACACCGACATCAACGTCTACGGCGGCCGGCTGTTCTTCGGCGAGAAGTACGGCTCCACGTACGCGCGCAAGCTCGTCAAGACCGCCGAGTCCTTCGGCGACCTGCTGACCCGCGAGACCGGCGTCCAGGTGACGATCTCGCCCATGCTCGCCGTCCACTGCGGCCTCCTGCCCAAGGGCGGCGTCTTCGTGGCCGAAGGGCTGACGGTGCTCAAGCCACGCGTGGCCCCCAAGGTCATCCAGGCCGTCGGGGGCCGCGTCTACACCGACGAGCAGATCGAGCTGCTCACCCGCACCGCGGCCAAGGAGCTGCTCAAGGCCGCCGCCTGAGACCTGCCTCCCCGCGATCCCGGCCCGGCCCCGGCCGGGATCGCCGATCGTGCCGCCGCTCCCGTGGAACGGCGGCACGATCGGCTGCGATCATCGACGCATGTCCGCATCGCCTGATCCGTACACCTTGGTCACCCACTTACGGTCGCTGCCCGACGAGTGGCTGACCTACCTGCTGCGGCAGGTCTTCGAGGCTCGCACCCCCGACGACGATCCCGGGAGCCGCTACCTCCTGGCCGTCGCCACCCGTGAGCGCGACCCCCGCACCGGCCGCTGGGAGGGTCCGCCCGAGTACAGCGCGGTGGCCTACCCGGACGCCGACCACTACGGCGGCGACCGGCGCGACGTCGACTGGGGCCTGGCGCAGAGCGGCGGCTGCGCCCGCTGCCGGATCGGCCTCGCCGGCAGCCGCAAGCACGTCCGCTGCCCGGTCTGCGACGAGCCGGCGTACCTGACATGAGGGACGACCTGCCCCTGGGCGAGCTGCGCGACGCCGTGGCCAGGATCACCGTCGAGCGGCTGCTGCCGGAGCTGCTGGCCCTGCCCGACGACCGGCTGCGGGACGTGCTCGGCGCGGTGCTGTCCCACCGCCTGCCGTACCCGCCGGCGCCCGGCACGGAGTCGCGGCTGTTCCTCGCGGTACGCGGCCCCGCCCCCGGGCGCAGGGGTCCCGCCTGGCGGCATCCGGCGGTGGCCGCCGCGTTGCCGCGCCTCGGGACCCGGGACGGGCGTGGCCGGCTCGCGTACGAGGGCCGCTGCGCGGCCTGCGGCACGCCGCTCCGCGCGGACACCGCCCACGCAGCCTGCCCGGTGTGCGGGGTGACGGCCACGGACCTGACGGTCAGGCCAGGGTCTCGATGAACGCGGTGAGCTGGGCGACGTTGCGGCACTCGTACATCGGGACGATCGTGGCGTAGTCGCTCGCCACCGAGTCGCCGGTGTCCCACTGCTGCCGGGGCTCCGGGTTCAGCCAGTAGGCGTGGCGGGCCTTGCCGGCCAGCGACTTCAGCAGGTCGAGAGCGGGCGGCTGGTAGTTGGAGCGGGCGTCGCCGAGGATCAGCAGCGAGGTCCTGGGGCCGATCGCGTCGCCGTAGCGCTCGGCGAAGGTCTCCAGGCTGTGCCTGTAGTTGGTACGGCCGAAGCGGACCATGTCGGCCTCCTTCGCGAGCCGGGTCATGGCCTCGACGACGTCGGCGCCGGGCTGGAAGAACTTCGTGATCTCGTCCACCGTGTCCACGAAGCCGAACGCCCGCACCTTCGTGAACTGCTCACGCAGCGCGTACGTCAGCAGCAGCGTGAAGTGCGCGAACGACGAGACCGAGTCGCTGGTGTCGCAGAGGATGACCAGCTCCGGCTTGTGCGGCCGGGGCGGCTTGAAGTGCGTGGTCAGCGGGACGCCGCCGCTCTGCAGCGAGGCCCGCACGGTGCGGCGGAAGTCGAGCCGCCCACGCCGGCCCTTCCTGTGCTTGATCGTCAGCCGTGCCGCGAGCCGCCGGGCCAGCGGGTGCACCTCGCGGCGCAGCCGGGCCAGGTCGGCCTTGGTGACGCGCAGGAAGTCGATCTGGTCGAGCGGCGGGCGCACGGCGGAGCGGGCGATGCGCTCCACCCCGGAGTCCTCGGCGATGCGGCGGCGGACGTCGGTGGCGACCTCCTCCTCGAAGCGCCGGATCCCGGAGGTGACCCGCTGCCGCACGGTCTTCTCCGCCAGCCCGCCGCGCTCCTGCCCGGCCAGGACCTCGCGCAGGATGCGGGCCATCAGCGTCTCGGGGGACAGGGCCCGCAGGACGCTGTAGGAGAACCAGTTCTGCCGGCCGGGCCCGGACGCCTGCTGCCGCCCGAACCGGCTCACCATCGCCTGCGCGAACGCCCGCATCTCGGCGTCGCCGCCGTCGGTCAGCAGCTGCGCGAGGTACGCCCGCAGCTCCTCGACGGTCGCCGTCTCCGGGTCGAGCGGCTCCTCGCGCGGGGCGCGCAGGCCGGTCGTCGTGGCCGGGAACCAGAGGTCGAACAGCACGTCGAACCCCGGCCGGTAGCCGGGCTTCTTGACCAGCGTCGCCGCGTACGCGGCCCGCAGCGACTCCCGGTCGGCCAGCTCGACCACACGCAGCGCGTTGGCGGCGTCCAGCCCCTCGGCCACCGACACGGGCACCCCGGCCTCACGCAGCGCGTGGACGAAACCGACATGCCGGTCGACCAGCGAGCCGGGCTCAGGCATCGGGAAGCCCCAGCTCCTTGACCGCCCGCGTGTGGTCGGCGGCGTGCTTGAGCACCACGCCCAGCGTCCCCGCGACGGTGGCCTCGTCCAGTTCCTCCCTGCCGAGGGCGAGCAGGGTGTTGGCCCAGTCGACGGTCTCGGCCACCGACGGGGCCTTCTTCAGCTCCAGCGCCCGCAGCGTCGCCACGGTCCTCGCGAGCTGCTCGGCGAGGTCGCCCCGGATGCCCGGCACCTGGCTGAGCACGATGTCGCGCTCGCGTTCCGGCGTCGGGTACTCGATGTGCAGGTAGAGGCAGCGCCGTTTGAGCGCCTCCGACAGCTCGCGGGTGGCGTTGGAGGTCAGCACGACGTACGGTCGCCGCCGGGCCACGACGGTGCCGAGCTCGGGGATCGTCACCTGGAAGTCCGACAGCAGCTCCAGCAGCAGGCCCTCCACCTCGACGTCGGCCTTGTCGGTCTCGTCGATGAGCAGCACCGTCGGCCGGTCGGACCTGATGGCCTTGAGCAGCGGGCGCTCCAGCAGGAACTCCTCGGTGAAGATGTCGTCGTCCGCGCTGGTCGCCTGGATGCGGAGGAGCTGCTTCTTGTAGTTCCACTCGTAGAGGGCGCGGGCCTCGTCCAGGCCCTCGTAGCACTGCAGCCGGATCAGGTCGGACCCGGTCGCCGCGGCGACCGCCTTGGCGAGCTGCGTCTTGCCGACCCCGGCCGGGCCTTCCACCAGCAGCGGCTTGCCCAGCGCCGCGGCGAGGAACACCGAGGTGGAGATGGCGTCGTCGGAGAGATAGTCCACGGCGGCGAGCCGCTCCGTCACGTCGGCGGGCGAGTCGAACATCGATGCTCCTGTCTGCGGGCCGAACTTTATTCTAGCAACAGAGCGTCGCCGATGACCGATTCGACCAGGATGGGGATGACCGGTATATTCCTTCCTGCAAGGCGCCGCTAGCTCAGTTGGTCAGAGCAGCTGACTCTTAATCAGCGGGTCCGGGGTTCGAGTCCCTGGCGGCGCACCGCACCAAACCCAGTTCAGTACGCTGAGCTGGGTTTTTTGGTGTCAGGATGCGCAGGGCGGCTCATCGGGCCTGGCCGGCGAGCAGGCGGCGCCACCATTCGAGCGCTTCCCCGCGGCGCCACCGATCGGCCGTCCAGGACACCGGCGGCACGCCCCGGCGGGGAACGGTCCGCCGACGGATCTGATAGACGCCGCCGCAGGCCACCAACTCGTAGGCGGTCATCTGACAGGAGCAGGTGTACGCGACGACCCGGCCGGGCGCGAGTCCCTGCCCGATCCACCGCAGCGCCGTACGACCGGGGCGTGGCGCGGCCGGATGCGGCGAGATCCCCGGGCAGTCCTCGTCCGTGAGGACATCGGGCGGAGCGAGAACGACGGCGGACGCGGTCACCGTATTGTCCGGACGATCCAGCGCTTCCGCTCGGCGATGCCCTCCTGTACCGCGATGGCCTGGCACAACTTCACCAGGTCGTCGGCATCGACCGTACGGTGGGCACCGGCGTCCTCGGCGGCCCGGGGGAACGGTTGCTCGCGCGTGGCCCAGAATCGTCCGGCGTCGCTGCGCATGATCCGCCATCCGGCGAACACCGGACGGGCGGCAGTTGTAGCCCTATCGTGTGTCATGGGTCAGGACCACCATCCTGATCAAGGGGTCCGTACGGCGGTGTCAACGCCTGCGGACCCCGGTTTCGATCGCGTCACCTCCGATTACAACAATGAGTAATCATTCGATTACAGATGCGTTTGAGGGACATTCAGGGGGGTCACCACGTCCCCCTGAGTCTGACGGCGAGGAACTCGCTGACAACACTAAGTAATAGAGCGCGGACAGCTGGTGTTGAAGCACACTGGAGGACGCGAGAGTGTCCCCTTGCCCGCAGATGAGGTGTGACGGCATGACCGACGAGACTGACCTGCCAGCCTGGGCCGAACGCATCCGGCACGAGCGCCGGCGACGCGGCTGGTCTCAGAAGCAAGTGGCTGTCCACCTGTTCAAAGCCGCCGGTAACGAGATCGCCTTGGCGGAGTTCGAGTCGGTCCTGCGCACGATTAAACGGCATGAAGCAGGCAAAGGTCATCCTCGCGATCCATATCCCCTTCTTTATTGCCGCGTGTTCGAGATTCCAGAAACCAAGCTGTTCGAGCGTCCGGCGGTGCCGGAGGCCACGACCGATGACTGCGCCGACGACGACGCGAACTCGGTCTCCTCTGCTGCCCTACCTTGGCTCTGGGGAGCAGGACAGACAGCCGATGCCATCTACGACATCACCAAGAGCGACCTCATGTTGAACCGCCGCGAAGCGGTCAAGGCGCTGGCCATCACGGCAGGGCTTCCGCTCGTCGATCCGGTACAGCGTTGGCTCGCGTACCCGCCCCCCGTGCCCTCCCCATCGGAGTACGGAGGACGCATTGGGTTGGACGAGGTCGCCCAGTTGGAGCATGCGGCGAACGTCTTCCGCACATGGGACGACCAGCACGGCGGCGGACTCGCCCGCAAGGCCGTGATCGGACAGCTCAACGAGGTGGCCGACCTGCTGCGCGACAGCCACCCCCATGAGGTGAGTGTGCGGCTGTTCCACGTGATGGCGCAGCTTGCGAAGATCGCCGCCACCATGTCATGGGACTGCGGCATGCAAACCGCGGCGCAGAAGTACTACGTCATGTCTCTGCAGGCGTCCACGCCTGGTGAGGATAAGCCGTTCGGCGCGAGCGTCCTGGCGTCCATGGCGCGGCAACTGCTGTACCTCGACCGACCGCAGGACGCGCTAGAGCTGATCCGGCTTGCCTTGGACGGAGTCAGGTCCACGGCCACACCTCGACTCCGCGCGATGTTGCACACCCGGGAGGCATGGTCGTACGCCAAGATGGGCCGACCTGAGTCCTTCAAGCGCGCCACGGGCAACGCCAAGGATGCATTCAGCGAAATCGGTTCTCACGACCCCGACCCCGACTGGATCGCGTACTTCGACGACGCCGAACTGGCCGGGGTCACCGGTGGGAGATACCTGGAGCTGGCCCAACATGACAGCCGATTCGCGGGCGACGCCCTCGACCACATCCGGCAAGCGGTGGCACTTCGGCAACGTTCCAGCATGCGCAGCCTCGCGCTCGATCAGGTGGGGCTCGCGTACGCCCACCTCCTCACCGGCGACCGCGACGAGGCCGTGACCCTGGGCAACGCCGCCGCCGACGCCGCCGGACAAGTTCAGTCCGACAGAGTCAGGGTCCAGCTCCGCGAGTTCTATCTTGAGATCAAGGCTCGGAAGGATCCCATCATGGCTCCCCTTGAGCAGCACATTCGCGAGACGCTGGCTCGCTAGTAGCCGACGCCTAGGAAGAGGACTTGATGATGCGTATCGGCGTGACTGGCCATATGAACCTGACCCCGGCGACGGCCCACCTCATCTCCGACGCGCTCCGCGCGCACCTTGCCTCGTTCACTGGCGAACTCGTAGGCGTATCCTGCATCGCTCGTGGCTCCGACAGCCTGTTCGCCGACGAGGTGCTCGCAGCTGGCGGATCGCTGGAGGTGGTGCTGCCATCGCGGGACTACCGACTGACCAAGGTGAAGCCGGATCACGCCGAACAGTTCGACCGGCTCATGGAGGCGGCGAAGACCGTCCGTTTCATGGACTTCGACCACGCCGACCGGCAGGCGTACGAGGCCGCCAACGAAGCCGTACTGTCAACGGTCGATGAGCTGGTGGCAGTTTGGGACGGACAGCCCGGCGCCGGAGCGGGCGGGACGGCCGAGGTCGTCGCCGAGGCCCGGCAACGCGGCCTCCCCGTGACCGTCATCTGGCCCGAGGGCGCCGCGAGAGAATAGTCGCACCTATGTCTCTGCCGGGGAAGGGTCACGTGACCCTGCCGTCCTTGGACCAGATGTCGGCGAAGTGCTCCACTTGCCGGATGACCAGATCGATGGCCTTCGCTTCCTGGTCGGGCGGGTAGTTGTAGCGCGCCAGGAGTCGTTTGATCGTGGCGCGGAGACGAGCACGGACCGGTTCCCGTGCGATCCAGTCCTTCTTGAGGTTGGCCTGCACCTGCGTGACGAGGTCTCGTGCGATGGTGGCGAGCACCTCGTCGCCCATCAACTCCCGGGCCGTGCCGTGGTCGGCTACCGCGTCGTAGAAGGCGAGTTCACGCCAGTCGAGTGCCGGGTTGAACTGCTCACCACGCCGATGGTCGCCTGCGATTTCCTTGGCCAACTCCACTAGCTTGGCGATGATCTCTGCGCTGGTGAGCTGCTCGCGCATGTAGCGGTACATCAGGTCCTGAAGCCGTTCGGAGAACGTCGTCCTGCGCACGATGTTGTGCTTGGTGACCTCCCGCATCTTCTTCTCGATCAGGCGGCGCAGCGCTTCCGCGGCCAGATGCGGGGTCTTGCTCTGTGCCAGTTTGGCCACCAGCGCGTCGTTGAGGTGCGTCAGGTCAGCCGTCTCCAACCCCGCTTCCGCGAACAGGTCGGTCACGCCCTTCGTCTCCACCACGGCGGAGGTCAATTGGGCGAGGTAGAGCTCCACGTCCCGGGCGACGGGCAGGCCGCGCGCCTCGCGGTCCATGGCGTCCAGCTTGGCCATGTAGGCGCGGACCTCGACGAAGAACTGGATGTCGCGCCGCCAGTACGGGTTGCCTGGGAAACGGTCGGCGAGGTTGGCCGCGTTGGCGGTGAGCGCGAAGAAACGCTCCAGCCGGTGGGCGTGCTCACGGAAGCGATACCAGGGTGTCTGCTTGACGTCTTCGGCCTTCTTGGACTTCAGCAGGTACTCCGCGACCGCGAGAGCCGCGTCGATGAAGGCGGTCTTGCTCGGTACGGCGAGCAGTTCCCGCCACTTAGGGCCGTCGCGCAGGATGCCGTCGATGATGTCGTACTCGTTGCGCAACTCGTCCAGCGCTCGGTCCAGGTCCTGACCGAGGGTCTGGTCCTGCTGGTCGGCCGCGGAGTATTCGGCGATGGCCGCCTGGAGTTTCTCGGTTAGCGGGGCGTACCCGACCAGCAGGCCGTCCTCCTTGCCGCGGAAGCGGCGGTTGACCCGGGCCAGGGCCTGCATCAGGGTGGCGCCCTTGAGCGGCCGGTCCAGGTACATCGTGTGGATCGGCGGAGCGTCGAAGCCGGTCAGCAGCATGTTGTTGACGATGAGCAACTGCAGCTCGTCGTCGGGGTTCTTGGCCCGGTTGATGACGGCCTTGCGCTGGGAGTCGCGCAGGGCGTGGGCGCGCAGGTGCGCGGGGTCCTTCCTGGAGTCCGACGAGAACACGATCTTCATGACGCCCTTGGCCGGGTCGTCGTCGTGCCACTCGGGGCGGAGCTTGCGCAACTCGTCGTAGACGCGGGCGCAGATGTCCCGGGTCGCGCAGACGATCATCGCCTTACCCGGCGAGCCGGTCTCCGATGCGCCGACGAAGGGCTGCATCCGCTCGTGCCGCACTTCCCAGTGCGCGACCAGGTCGGCGACCAGATCACGGATGCGGGCCGGCGCGCCGTACATCGCGTTCATGGTGGCGACGTGCTGCTCGATTCGCTGCCGCTCGGTCTCGTCCAGGCCATCGGTGATCCGGTTGGCCTCCGCGTCGATCGTCTCCGGGTCGGTCTTGCCGTCCAGGACCAGCTCGACGACGCGGCTCTCGTGGTAGACCTTGACCGTCGCGCCGTCGTCAGCGGCTCGCTTCAGGTCGTAGACGTCGATGTAGTCGCCGAAGACCTCGCGGGTGTTGCGGTCCGCTTCCGAGATCGGAGTGCCGGTGAAGGCGAGCATGGTGGCGTGCGGGAGCGCGTCCCGCAGATGCCGGGCGTAGCCGTCCAGGGCGTCGTAATGGCTGCGGTGCGCCTCGTCCACGACGACGATGATGTTGCGGCGCTCCGAGAGCAGCGGGTGATCCGTGCCTGATGCTCTCTCCTCCTTGGTCTTGCCGAACTTCTGCAAGGTGGTGAAGAGGATGCCGCCGGTCCGCTTGGTGGTGAGCTCTTCGCGCAGCTCGGCGCGGGAGAGGATCTGCTGAGGCTCCTCCGGGAGGATCTCGCTTTCCTGGAAGGTGGAGTAGAGCTGGTCGTCCAGGTCATTCCGGTCGGTGATGACGATGATCGTCGGATTCAGCAACAGCGGATCACGCATGATCAAGTTGCTGGTCAGCACCATCTCTTCGGACTTGCCCGACCCCTGGGTGTGCCAGACCACCCCCGCCCTGCCGTCGGTCTCTGCGGCCTTTCGTACGGCTAGCACGGCACGGGTGACCGCGAAGAACTGGTGTGGTTTGGCGATGCGTTTCACCCGCTTTGAGGGCACGAAGTTGATGAAGCGCTCCACGATGCGGAGAAAACGAGCTTGGGTGAAGAGACCGTGGAGGGCGAGCTTCTGGGCCGGCTCGCGGAAGGAGTCGACGCGCTTGCCCTCCTCGTCCAGGTTCCATGGTGCGTAGTGCTCGAACGGGGTGAACGGGGTGCCGTACTTGGCCGTGATCCCGTCCGACAGGAGGACGACAGCGTTGTAGCGGAAGGCGGTGGGGAACTCGCTGACGTACCAGCCGATCTGAGAGTGAGCGTTCTCCAGGGTGGAGTTGTCGTCGCCGCCGCGCTTGATCTCCAGTACGGCGAGCGGTAGCCCGTTGACATAGAGGACGAGGTCGAATCGGCGGTTGTGCTCGCCCCGGATGACGGTGACCTGGCGGTGGGCGCGGTAGGTGTTGTTGCCGGGGGTTGTGAAGTCGATCAGGCGGATGGTCGGGTTGTGGCTCCCGCCGAACTGGTCGGTGTAGGTGACACTCCTGATGCCCTCGACCAGGTTCCGGTGGGCGGCCCGGTTCTCCTCGTAGGTTTCCTTGGAATGGACGCGGGTGGCGTGATCGGTGGCGTCCCGGACTGCTTCCGGGGGGAGGGCGGGATTGAGGCGCTCGATTGCCTCGCGCAGGTCCGTGTAGAGGATGAGGTCGTCCCAGGACTTGCGGTGACCCGAACCGGGGGTGAACTCGTTGCCGTGGGCGGGCTCCCAGGCGAGTTCGGCCAGTTCATCGTGGGCGAGGATTTCCCAGTCGGCTTCGAGTGGGCGGAAGTTGGGTGTTGAGGAGTGAGGAGGAGTCACGTCATATCCTCGACAATCTTTTCGGCATCCCGAACTCGGAGCCGACCGGACAGGAGTTGAGGGAGCAGGGCGTCGCGCAACGAAGCCAGGTTCCGGGACTCGCTCGCGAGGGATTTCATGTGGGCGAATGCGGCCGAGGCTTCTGCTCCAAATACCGTGATCGCGTCGACGTCCGGCCTGTTGACAAAGTAGTTGGCTGCATCGGCTGCGCTCACACGCTGCCGTCCGGAGGAACCAACCATATTACGAATCACATGCTCCCGAAAGCGACCGTCACGAGCTAGATAGTAGCTCAATTCGCGGGGAGTTCCCGGACGTGACCTCAGAACGATGAACTCGGTCGACCCGAGCCCGACCTCGCCATCGTCCATAAAATCGACGTAGCCTGTCTTCCCGTTCTCTAGACATGGCGTGATACGCGCCATGAGAGTGTCGCCATTCATGAAACGAGAGCCGGATTTGGGGGCCCTTCGAGTCCAGTCGAGAATGCTGGCGGTAGCTGTCGGAAGAGCGGCCATATCGACGTAGATTGGCGCGTCCGCGCTAGGCCTATCATGCTTCGGATTGAAGGTGACGAGGTCTGTAACCGGAACAGCTAGATCGCTATCGGGCTCGTCCGCTAGGCCCAGCTCGACAAACTTGCACTGCAGAAGTTGCTCATAGAGCGAAGCTATGCGCTCGTTGATGGCGATCTTGTCGTCCAGCGCTCCGAGAATGGCCGAGATCTCGCGCTGCTCGTGCGGTGTAGGAAGAATAATCGAGATTTGCTTGATGTAGTTCCGGTTGAGCATGGGTTGTGCAGCACCGGAATTGAATCCGGAAAAGTCAATCTGTCCGAGAAGGTAATAGACGAACCTGGGGTCGTTGCCGAGAAAATCTGTGACGTAAAGCGATGTGTTCAAGGGCCAGAAATCGACATTACAATAGGTCGCATGCCCCATTGATGCGCCGGCCCGGCCGATGACAACGCCGGGTGCTTTGGCGACGGCCGTATCATGTAGCCCGCTTGGCCCACCCGCCCCTACTACAGGGACGTTTCCGGGACGCCGCTGCCCGGTAGGCAGGTCGTGACCTCTCTGTAGTTTGACCAGATGGTCCAGGGTCGTCTTGCGCCACTCGGTCATTGGTCTTCCTCCAGCTTCTCGGCGGCGGATTGGAGCTGTTCAAATGCATCAAGTTGCCCCTCGGCCCGCGCCAGTTCGCGGATCTCCTGAGCTGCTTCGATGTCGGCGCGAGTGGCCTCCAGCATGCGGCGTTGGGTCTCGAAATCCTCATAACGGGCATGGCAGATGGTCTCCGCAGCTTGATGAGACACGCGGCCAGCGTTGGGCAGGACCTTCATGTCGTTGACCAGGATGAACTGGTCGGTGGCGGTAACCCACTCGGTCATGGTGATCTGCTGTCGCCGTCGCGCGCGCAGCTCCGCGAAGTCGAGGAACTGGGTGGTCAGCATGTTGAGCATGCCGATCTCATCAGAGCTCAGATAGTTCTTGGCGACCGTGACGTCCGTCTTGCGGACGCGGGATCCCTTCCACGTGGTCAGGCCCATGTTCGGCTTGCCAGGATCGGCGCGGCCCACGATCAGTTCGGCGGCGGTCTGCCCGGTCACCGCGTAGATCAGTTTGTTCTGGATGGTGGCGAAGAACGTGCGAGCGGTCTCGGTGCCGGGGTCGTAGTCAGCCGACGTTGCCACGAAGACATCCCGGACTTTCTGGTAGAAGCGCTTCTCCGAGGCGCGGATCTCACGGATCCGCTCCAGCAGTTCGTCGAAGTAGTCGAACCCGGCCGGGTCCTTGAGCCGTTCGTCGTTGAGCACAAAGCCCTTGACCAGGTACTCGCGCAAGGTGGTCGTTGCCCACCGGCGGAACTGGACACCGCGCGGCGAGCGCACCCGGTAGCCGACGGCCAGCACCATGTCGAGGTTGTAAACGAGCACCTCCCGCCGGACCTGGCGCGCCCCCTCCTGGCGAACTATTTCCTGGGAGGAAATAGTTGCCTCGGTGATCTCGCCGTCCTCCAGGATCGACGCGATGTGCTTGTTGACGTTGGGGATGCCCGTGTCGAACAGCTCAGCCATCTGGGCCTGCGTCAGCCAGACGGTCCCGTCGACCGCACGCATCTGGATCTGGGAGCGCCCGTCCTCGGTCCGATAGAGGATCAGCTCCCCGGAGGGCTCAGCCATCGAGTCTCCCCAACTGCTCCCGAACGGTCCGAGCCAGTTCCTCCGACTTGTCGAAGAGCTGGAACAGTTCCTTCTTCAGCCCGGCGATCTTCTCGGCCAGGGCCTCGGCGTCCTCCTCCTCGGCCTCGACCGCCCCCACATACCGGCCGGGCGTGAGCGCGTAGTCCTGCGACCTTACGGTCTCCAGGTCGGCCGAGAAGCAGAAGCCGGGCTCGTCCGCGTACTCCAGTCCGGCCGCCCGGGCCGAAGCTGTACCTCTCCATGCGTGATACACGCCGGCGATCTTGGTCAGGTCGTCCTCGGTCAGGACCCGCTCGGTGCGGTCGATCATCGTCCCCATGTTCCGGGCGTCGATGAAGAGGATCTCCCCGCGCCGGTCGGCGAGCCGCCGGCCGCCCTGCGGGGTCTTGTCGCGGGTCAGGAACCACAGGCAGGCCGGGATCTGCGTCGTCCGGAAGAGCTGCGGCGGCAGCGCCACCATGCAGGCCACCAGGTCATGCTCGATCAACTGTTTGCGGATCTCGCCCTCGCCGTTCTGCTGCGAGCTCATCGACCCGTTGGCCAGGACGATCCCGGCCGTCCCGCGCTCACCCAGTTTGCTGACCATGTGCTGCAGCCAGGCGTAGTTGGCGTTGTTCGCCGGCGGCACACCGTACTTCCAGCGAGGGTCCTCCGTGTTGCGGGGCCAGTCCTTGATGTTGAACGGCGGGTTGGCCAGGATGAAGTCGGCCTTGAGGTCGGGGTGCTTGTCGTCGTCGAAGGTGTTGCCCCAGCGCGGCCCGAGGTTGCCGTCGATCCCGTGGATGGCCAGGTTCATCTTGGCCAGTCGCCAGGTCCGCTCGTTGAGCTCCTGTCCGAAGACCGAGATGTTCGACTTCTGGCCCGCGTGTGCCTCGATGAACTTGCCCGCCTGGACGAACATGCCGCCCGAGCCGCAGCACGGGTCGTAGACGCGCCCCTCGTACGGCTCCAGGATCTCCACCAGCAGCCGGACCACGCTGGCGGGGGTGTAGAACTCGCCGCCCTTCTTGCCCTCGGCCCGGGCGAAGTTGCCCAGGAAGTATTCGTAGACCTCGCCCAGCACGTCCTGGGCTCGGCGGTCGCCGTAGCCGGAGAACTTGGCGTTGTTGATCAGGTCGACCAGCCCCGCGACGATCTTCTGGTCGACCCGATCCTCGTTGAAGATCTTGGAGAGGGTGCCGGTGAGTGCGGCGTTCTCGCGCATGATGGCGTCCAGCGCGTTGTTGAGCAGTTCGCCCACGCTCTGCGTCTTGGCCTTGCCCGAGATCCATGACCAGCGGGCCTCCTCGGGCACCCAGAACACGTTGTGCCCGGTGTATTCGTCCTTGTCCTCAAGGAACTCCGCCTGCCGCTCCTCGGGCATGCCCTCGTCGGCCAACTCCTTGGCCAGAGCGGTGCGCCGCTCGTCGAAAGCGTCCGAGACGTACTTGAGGAAGATCAACTCAAGGACGAACTCCTTGTACTGAGCGGCGTCCAGGGAGCCGCGCAGCTTGTCGGCGGCCTTCCACAGCAGGTCGCGGATCTCCTTGGCCGAGGATGCGGTGAACAGCTCCGCCTGGTCGGCGCGCTTGGCAGGGGGCATGGGACGGTCGTCTCCTTCTAGATGATCGTGAGCGTGCCGTCGGCCATACCGGCGGCGGTGAGCTGATCCAGGGCGGCCAGAGTCGCGGTCTGCTTGCGCAGCAGCGACCTCAGCCCGTCAATCTCGGCCAGAAGAGTGTCGTACCTTTCGGCCTCGTCGGGGGCGAGTTCCGGGATAAGAAGCTCCTCCAGTCGCCGCGGCACTCGCAGCGCGCCCTCGACCCTGCGATGCTCGGCCGCGGCGGCGCGCAGCAGGGCGGCCAGGACCCGGGGCCGCACCGGGCGCTCGGCGTCTGTTCGCACCCGCAGGATGCGGGCTGGGAAGGCGACCACGGAAGAGCCCTCCGTATCGACCAGAGCGCCCAGCTCCGGGTTGGCGGTGATCACGATGTCGCCGGGCCGGGTGAGTGCCCCGTGTTCAAAGGCTTGGGTGAAGGCCAGCAGGCCGATGCGGTGTCCGCCCAGAGGCGCTCGGCCGAGCACCTCCTCAGGTGTGATCACGACCAGGTCGCCATCAGTGCTGAGGTGCTCGTCCTTGACCCTATGGCCAGGAACCTTGCGGATCCGGCGCTCCTTGAGCATGCGGGCGACGCTGGTTCGCACGGTCTGGTCGGCCTGCCGTTCGATGGCCCGGATCCGGAGCGCGGCCGGCTCCTGGCGCATCAGCTTGGCGAATTCGATCTCCAGCTCCGCGATACGAGCCGGCCGCTCCCGCACCGCCTCGGTGTGCCGGATCTCGCGCGGCCGGTGCCGTGGGGTGAGAGCGGTGCCGGGCCGGTCGTTGAGGACCTGGATGGGCAGGATCACGCCGTGCCGTACGGCATGCCGGCGATCCTCCTTCCAGCCGGCGGCCCGGAAGATGTCGACATCGGCCACCAGCGTGTCGACCGACTGTTCACTGAGCGGGACGGAGGACAGGTCCGCCAGCAACACCAAGCCGTTACGGCGCTTCTCCGGCGTGCGGGACAGCACCCACACGGCCGTCCGGTAACCGGGACGATGGCGGAACACCCCCTCGGGAAGACTGACCACCGCCTTGAGCAGGCCCTCGGTGAGGAACCAGCGGCGAAGCAGATCAGCGTCTTCATGCGGCGCGAGCGGCTGGGCCAGGGCATCGGCCGGTCCCAGCACGACGGCGACACGGTCCTGGTCGAGCCAATCGACGAGATTGGCGATGCGGGTCAGCACCAGGTGAGCGCGGCGCGTTTCCGCAGGCTCGTAGGGCAAGGCGCAGACCACGAGGTCAGGATCACCCCACGTGTCGATGTTCGGCTCGTGACTGTCGGCCACCTCGAAGCGCAGATCCGTGAGGCCGTGAACGAACATCCGGCGACGGGTCAGCCGGGCCATGGCCGGGTCCGGATCGGCGGCGACATAGGAGTGCTCGGGCGCTTGCTCGTGCACCGATGCCAGCAGTCCACCGGTTCGGACATACGGCATGACGACGATGCTCCCCTCGGAGAGGGTCTCGGCTCCGGAGAGCTGGGCGAGCATCCGCGAGACCAGCGGCGTCGGCTCGTCGACGACCATCTGCCCGGCGCCCAGATGGTGGCACTTGTCCAGCACCCACTCGAACGCCCCGCCGGTCGTGTAGGCGGCGTCGACCAGGCCATCGGCCAAGCCGGCGAGTTCGACGCCGTCATCGGCGGGAAGCCCACTGAGCTCGGCCAGGAGATGGGCGTCGTCGAAGTCGGCGCGGGCGGCGTGCTCTACCAGCGCATCCCAGGAAGTGGCGCCCAGCGGCCCGTCCAGGTGATGGCGCAGGCAGATCAGGGAGGTGAGCGTGGCGACAAGGGCAGAGGCGGGCAGGCGGTCGCGCCAGGCACTCAGGCTATGAAGGGCCGACTCTGCCTGTAGCGTGCCGGGGTCGGCGTTGCCTCGTCCCGTTTCCAGCAGCCAGGACACGACCTGTTCGCTGTCGAACAGGGGCCGGCCGCGCTCGCGGGAGATGGGCTGAGGGAAGTCGATGTAGCGGCGGGCCCAGGTCGTGGCGACGGGGCGCTCGACTTTGGCCAAGCTGGCGATCTCGGCGAGGGAGATCAGGGAGCGTCGCCGCTCAGCCATGGCGACCCCCTTCTCGGCCGTCGTCTGTGGTCGCGATCATCACTGTACATCTGCTCCCGCATTAGACCGCAACAAATGTTGATAAGGGGGGTTATCGGCCCGAATTCAGCAGTCGTCAAGGAGCTTGGGACACAGTGCTCTCGTCAACACCTTCGGGCTCGACGTCCGACCGCGAGAGGACTCGACATGACCAACCACAATCCCGGCACCGGCCCCTATCCACAGCCGCCGTACCAGCAGCCTTTCGCCCAGGCCGGCTGGCAGCCCGCCGCCCCCGTGGTGTCCCCGGCCCGTCCCGGCCGGCGTTTCCTGGCGCACGGCCTGACCGCGATCGTCTCGTTGATCATCGGGGTGGGGATCGGTGCGGGTGGCGACACCGGGACCTCGGCCTCCCCGCGCCCCACGGTCACGGTGACCGAGACCGCGCAGGCCGAGTCGGTGCCTGCCGCGACCGAGACGGTCACCGCCGAACCCGTGGTGGACCCGGAGGAAGAAGACGGCCCGCAGACCACCTTCTCCGGTGACGGCCAGTACCTCGTCGGCGAGGACATCAAGCCCGGCACCTACAAGACGGCCGGGGCGGACGGTCTCAACTGCTACTGGGCCCGCCTGAAGAACGCCTCCGGCGAGCTCACCGCCATCATCGCCAACGGCAACGTCCAGGGGCAGACCAGAGTCGCCCTGAAGAAGGGCGAGTTCTTCGAGACCAACGGGTGCCAGGACTGGAAGCGGGTGGGCTGAGATGACTTCCTTCTACCTCGTCGTCCTGGCGGTCGTGCTCGTGCTGGTCAGCGCGACGATCGCCTATCTGGTCGCCCGTGGCCGCGCGGCGGACGATCGGGTCGCGTTGAAGCTCGCCCAGGAACAGCGGACCCAGGCCGCCGAGCAGGCGGCTGCCCTGCGAGTCGAACGGGACAGGGTCCGGAGGCAACTGGCCGAGTTGAGCCAGGCTCACACCGCCGCCCTGACCGAGCGCAGGACGCTGGACGAGCGACTCGGTCGGCTCGACGCCGAGCTGGTGGCGACTCGCAGCACCCTCCAACGGGAGCTGGCCGACGCGGAGCGGCTGCGCGTCGAACTTCGGTCGGAGCAGGGGCGAGGAGCGGAGGCCGGTCGTCGTCTCCGCGATACCGAGCTCTCGATCACCGCGCTGAAGGCGAAGGAGTCGGTCCTTTGCTCGGAGATCCAGGACCTGAAGACGCAGCTGGCCGAGTTGGTCATGCAGAAGCAGGCGCTGCTGGAGCAGGCCGCGACCGTGCAGGCCGTCCGTCAGGAGCTCGATCGGACCCGGGTGGAGAACAACCGGCTCCTGGAGGAGACGCTGCGCGCGGCAACCAACGAGATGCTGAAGCAGTCTCAGGTCGAGCTGGTGACCAAGGCCGAGGCGGCCCTGAACGCGGTCGGCAAGCCGGTCCACGATCAGTTGGCGGAGATGGACCGGCAGCTCAAGGAGTTCTCCACCACGCGCGTCGCGGCCGAGGCGACGTTGAGCCAGCAGCTGGCCACGCTGACCGAGGAGGGGCAGCGGACCAGGAAGGAGACCCGGGCGCTCGTCGAGGCGCTCAAGAAGCCGCAGGTGCGCGGGTCCTGGGGTGAGATGCATCTCAAGAGGGCCGTGGAGCAGGCGGGCCTGGTCGACCGGTGCGACTTCGACACCCAGGTCCACTTCGCCGACACCGAGGGCTCGCTCCGGCCCGACATGCTGATCCACCTGTCGGGCGGCAAGCATGTGGTCGTGGACTCGAAGGTTCCGATGGCCGCGTTCATGGCGGCGATCGAGGCCGACGACGAGGCCGAGGCGGACCGGCATTGGGCCGACCACGCCCGGCAGCTGCGCCAGCACGTGGACGCGCTCGGGGGCAAGGAGTATTTCCGTAAGGTCGCCGCTTCACCGGAATTCGTGGTGCTCTTCGTGCCCAGCGACGCCTTTCTCCAGCCGGCGCTGGAGAAGGAGCCGACCCTGCTCGAGTACGCGGTCGGCAGGAACGTCCTGATCGCGACGCCGACCTCGCTCATCGCCCTGCTCCGCACCGTGGCGTTCGCGTGGACACAGGCGGCGCTGCAGGACAACCTCAAGCAGGTCTACGAACTCGGCCGCGAACTGTACGACAGGCTTTCTGCCATGGGCGGGCATCTCAACACCCTGGGCAGGTCGCTCGACCGGTCGGTCAAGGCGTACAACGACACGGTCGGGTCGATGGAGGGGCGGGTCATGGTGACCGCGCGCAAGTTTCACACGCTCAAGGTCGTGGAGAGCCAGCTGGTCGAGCTCAAGGCGGCCGAGCAGAGCACGCGACCGCTCGGCAGCCCGGAGCTCGTGGAATCGGCCGGCGCCATGGCGGCTGTCCGAGCGATCCCGCCGGCGCCCGGCACCGAGAACGGGCTCGCCGGGTGAACGTCGTGGCGGCGGGCCGCTCGCGCGGCTCCGCCACGTAGCCGCGAATGCCAGATATACGGATGACAATGTGGAGCAAATGCATTGTTCGGCCCTGTAAAGGTCCGCCTGATTGATATTCTCCGGCGACCGGATCCCATGCGGAGGTTGAGGATATGGCGCAGTGCAACGGTTGCGGCGGTGCGGTGTCGGAGGGAAAGCTCTGTGCATTGTGCATCGCGAAGATGGTCGCCTACCACGATGGCGACTATGACGACGAAAACGACCCCGCTGTGAAGCTCTATCACCAGACCGCCGCCAAAATGAACGCGAATACCTCCTCCAGTTCGAGCGGGTGCGCTCTCGTCGTGCTCGCCCTCACGTCCGTCTCCGCCGTGCTCGCGGCCACGGGGATCGGCGTGGAGAACCTCGTCTTCTGACGACGCTTTCTGGCGCGGCGGGGGTCAGTAGACGGAGCAGCCGACGCGGACCGGGACGGAGGCGGACCAGCGGCCCGAGGTGACGTCCTGGGCGCGGGCGTAGGCGTTGGCCGGTTTCCCCGGGGTCGAGCAGTCGATCTTGCCGGTGCGTTTGCCCCAGCTTCCGCCGGCGTACCCGCCGTTCCGCGTGGCCGTGACCGTGCCGCTCCAGAAGAGCTTGCCGGTGGTGTAGTAGATGAACACCTTCACCTGGCCCGGGTTGAAGTGGCTGCCGTTCAGCTTCAGCCGGGGGATGTCGTCGGTGGAGGTGGTGGTGGCGGTGCCGTCGCCGTTGTCGACGGCGCCCAGCCGGTACGTGGAGATCCACAGCTTGGCCGTCACCCGGCGGTTGGCGGCCTGGGCGTTGTCCCGCCGCGCCTCGTCGCGGCTGCGCGGGGTGACGCAGACGTCGTCGCCGGGGAAGGCTTCCCGCCAGACCGTCCCGTTCACGCAGGTGTGCGGGCCGTACGCGCCCGTGACCCAGTTGGTGTACTTGAGGCGGTTCTCCACCTGGGTCCGTTCGCGCACCTTCGGGGTCACGCAGACGTGGTCGGTGGGCCGGGCCTCCCGCCAGACGAAGCCGACCAGGCAGGTGTCCGGAGGAGGAGCGGTGGACGCGGCGGCCGGAGCGGGTAAGAGGGCGAGGGTCGCGGCCAGAGCCGTGGTCAGGGCGGCGGTTGCAGGATATTTCATGATTTTTCCTCCAGTGGGCCGATGATCCGGTAGCCGTGGTCGGCGGCCACCTGAGCCAGCAGGGCAGGGTCGGGGGCGCGGCCGGAGAGGTCGGCGGCGAAGTGTTCGAAGCCGGCCGGCCACGTCAGTTGCAGCAGACGGAGCAGTGAGTCCTGGCGGTTGGCGAAGGCGTGGGGCAGGTCGCGGGGCAGCAGGACGAAGTCGCCGGCCCCGGCCTGCCAGGTGCGGTCGCCGCAGTAGAGCTGGGCGGCGCCCGACAGGACGTAGAACGCCTCGTCGTCCTTCTGGTGTACGTGCCAGGGAGTGGCGAAGCCCGGCGGGCATTCCTGTTCGATCAGGGTCAGGGCGCCGGCGGTCTCCGGCACTCCCGCTTTCACGGTCATCGTGGTGCCGAGGAAGTGATGGGTCGCGCCGTTGCCGGCGGGCAGGTGGAGGGCGCTCATAGCCGCTCCTGCTGGGTGTAGAGCCGGATCTCGATGCCGTCGGGGTCGGTGATGCCGCCGATCAGCCAGCCCACGCTGCCCTCGGCGATGCCGGAGTGACGTACCTGGAGCTCGTCCAGGTGGTCGGACCAGGCGCGGAGCGCGTGCAGGGTCGGCACGGCCAGCGCGACCGGGTCGAACCCGCTCCAACCGGCGGCCCGGTCGGGCTCCTCGCGCAGCGCGAGCATGAGCGTACGGCCGGCGTCGGTCAGCGCCACGCCGCGCAGCACGCCGTCCTCGACGAACTCGATCGCCACGTCGAGCCCGAGCACGCGGCGGTACCACTCCAGGCTCTTGTGCACGTCGGAGATCGGCAGCTTGACGTGGTGGAACCCGCCCAAAAGCGTCATGACCCTCCCTTTGTAGTGGGACTCTAAGGTGACACTCTAAAGTGCTACCCTAAAGAAGTGGAAGAGGTGAAAAGTCCGAAACGCCGCTCGGCAGAGACCAGAAACCGCATCGTGAACGCCGCCCGCGAGCTGTTCGTCACGCGCGGCTACGCCGGGACGACGTTCCAACTGGTCGCCGACGCGGCCGAGGTGTCGGTGCAGACGGTCTACTTCCACTACGGGACCAAGAGCGAGTTGCTCAAGCACGTGGTCGACGTCGCCTCCGCCGGGGACGACGAGCCTGTGCCGCTCCTGAGCCGCCCATGGTTCGCGGCCTTGGAGGCGACGGAGGACCCGGTGAAGGTCGTGGCCGGATGGGTGCGCGAGAGCGGGGTCATCCTCGACCGGGTCGCCCCCGTCCTGGCGGTGGTCCGCGACGCGGCGGCCGGCGACCCCGGCATGGCCGCCCAATGGGACGCCAACAGCCGGCAGCGGCACACCGCCCACGGTACGGTCGTCGCCATCCTGGCCCGCCTGAACGCCCTGCGGCCCGGCCTCACCGAACGCCGGGCCACCGACATCACCGTCGGGATCCTGTCACCGGACCTGTTCCTGGTGATGCGGCGCGAATGCGGCTGGACCACGCCGCAGTGGGAGGACTGGGCCGCCGACCAGCTCGCGCACGGCCTGCTGGCCCCCTGATCAGCGGGTGCGCAGGCGCTGGAAGTCGGTCAGGCTCCGCCGGTAGAAGATGAGGTCGCGCTCCAGCTTCTCGCGGGTGAGCCGGGCGGGCTCCGACGCGCGCAGCGTCCGGCCCTCCTCGCTCCAGAACGCCTCCGCCGGCAGCTCGGCGGCCCCCTCGGGGAAGAACTTCAGCGCCTCGGCCACGGCGTCGGCGGCGAAGCGCCAGTTGGTCGTCACCCGCTGGTAGGCGTCCTCGCCGGACGCCACGCCGGCCGCGTACATCAGGCCGCCCTCCAGCGCCCGGCCGGCGTAGGTGGCCGCGACCAGCGTCCACTGGCCGGGGTCCAGCAGCTCCGACAGGCCCGCGCCGAACGTCAGCCCCTCCTCGCGGGCCGCCTCCTCCGCCTCGTACGGCACCAGCACCTCGGCCCCGCCCAGCCGCAGCACCAGCCCGTCCGGCTCGTGCGTGAGCTCGGCCGCCGCCGAGCCCTGCGGCTGGACCAGGTCGAAGTGCACGTACGCCTCCACCAGCGAACGCGCCAGTCCCCGCTCAGGCATAACGGCCCGCCAGCTCCTGGTAGGTGTCGCGGACGACCAGCAGCCGGTCGAGCGCGAACCTGCCCGGCTCGGCCGCCCGCACCAGCAGCCCGCGTTCGGACCAGAACCCGTCGTCCGGCACCGCGTCCGCGCCCGGCGGCACGAACTTGACGACCTCCTCGACGGCCGCCGCCGCGACGCGCAGCGACCGCAGCGCCTCGTCCCGGTCGTCGGTGGGGACGTTGCCCGCCGTGAGGTCGGCCACCCACAGCCATTCGCCCGCGTCCAGCAGCTCCGACGGCTCGGGGCCGCCGAACGTCGGGTAGCCGTCGGGCATCACCGGGCGTTCCGGCAGGCCGAACACGTACTCGCGGGCCGCCCCGCAGCTCTCGCACACGCCGGCGTAGCGGTTGGCCAGGGCCCCCTCGACGCTCACCAGGCCGCTGCGCCAGGTGGTGTCGACCGAACCGCACGCGCACGGGTGCAGGTCGAAGTAGAGGTGGGCCTCGTCCCTCGTCCGCGCCACCGCGAATGCCATACCCGTCCTCTCTCCGGCGGAACTCCCATGATGCCCGACTCCGTGGGGCCGCTCATGCCCCTATCCGCTGCTGCTCGTCCGGGTTCCACGAGTTCGGGCGGCCCCGCGCGCCCGGCCGCAGGCCGCAGCGGCACGGCGCGTCGTCGGGGCAGGTGCACTCCTGCTCCGGCGGGTTCCAGCCGGTCGTGTCCGCCAGCCTGCGGGCCCGCGCGTAGCGGGCGGGGCGGTCCACCGGGCGGGGGCCCGCCGCCAGGGTGCCCAGCTCGGTCGCGACGGGCGCGGCGATCAGCCGCCACACGCCGGGGCCCGAGGCGGCGAGCAGGTCGTGCAGCACCCCCAGCCGGGCGGGGCGCTGCGCGGCGGTGGCGGAGCGTACCTGGCGGACGGCCTCGTGCACCTCGGCCAGCGCCGCGAGGTCGGCGTCCGGCCGGCCCTGGGCGCGGGCGACCGCGGCGGCGGCGGTCGCGGCGGCGGCGCGCTCGTTCGCGCCGATCGTGCGGGCGGGGTCGACCCGCACCGTGAGGACGCCGGGGTCGGGCGTGCCCGCGCCGTCCGGGCGGACCTCGACGGGAATCGGCGGGCGGCCGGGCAGCACCAGGTCGGCGAGGTCCGGGCCGTACAGGTGGACGCGGGCGCCCATCAGCGCCGCGCCGCGCACGAAAGCCTGGGCCGCGGCGGCCTCCGGCAGGGCCGGGTGGTTCCTGATCGCGGCGACGTGCTCGGAGGTGAGCGCGCCGGTCCGCGCCAGCGCGAGCAGTCCGGCCGCCGCGCCTGGCTGTCCTGGCGCGAGTCCCGCCCGTTCCGCCTCGGCCCGCAACGCCGCCGCGGCGCCGCGGTGCCCGCCCTCGTTCACCGCGACCGCGAGGCCCCGGATCCGCGCCAGCGCCGCCGCGTCGGGGCCGCCCGGCGCCGCCGCCGTTCCGTGAGCGGCGGAGCCGGGAGAGGTAGCGGGGTGGGAAGCGGCGGAGGCGGTGGGGAGGGTGGCGGCGTGGGTGGCCAGGTGTTCGGCGACGGACACGGTGGCCTCGTGGCCCGGGTTCGGGGGGACGCGCAGGGTCAGGCGGCCGGGCCGGTCCCCGGCGACCCGGACCTCCGCCGTGCCCGCCGGGGCCGGCTCCAGGGCCAGGGTGAACGTGCCGTCCCGGGTGGTGACGGCGAACTCGCCCGGCCGGCCGGGCACCGGGGCGAGCCCGGCGACGCCGGCGATCTCGGCCAGCCGGGACAGCCCGGCCGCCGAGGTGTCCAGGCCCGCCGTGATCTCGGCGTTGAGCAGCCGCGCGATCCGCCCCTGCGACCGGTCGGCCACGGGGACGCGCGGTCCCGTGCCCCACGGCGGCGGTGGCGGGGTGTGGCCGCGGCGTTCGAGGTCGGTGGCGATGGCGTCGATCGCGTCGGCCAGCAGCTCCCGCCGTGCCGGGTCCGTGGCCGCCCGCCACTTGTTCGACAGGTGGGCGTGCTCGTCCAGCCGGGGGACCACGCAGAAATCCGTGCCCTCCGCCTGCTGGGGCGACAGCGACGGCCTGACGACGCCCTGCGGGGCGCCCGCCGTGATCGCCGCGACCTCCTGGGCGATGTGCGAGAACTCGTGCACCAGGACCGACGACCCCACGTCCGGGTGGACGCGCGGCCAGATGCGCACCACGTGCGGGTCGTCCGGCGTGCCCGCGCGCAGCTCGGTGGAGCCGTTCAGCCCCTCGCCGGGCTCGCCCACCACCATGCGGATGTGCTGGTCGGGCGCGGCGGCGAACCGCATGGTCACGGCATCGTCCCCGTGCCAGGTCACGCGGGAGGCGGCGCCGCCGAGGTCGGCCGCGGTGACGGGCTGCGCGCGCAGCTCGGCCAGGGTCAGGTCGGGGTCCCCGTCGGGGCGTCCCGACCTGGACAGCGGCGTGTTCTCGATGGCGGGCGAGGCCACGCCGGCCGTGATGCCCTGGCCGACGCTGCCGCCCACCGCCGCCTGCCCGCTGACGTGCTCGACGGGCCACGCCGGTTTGTCGGCGACGACGAAGGTGCCGCGGGTGACCAGCTCGGCCACGACCTGCTGGGTGAACGTGCCGGGCATGCCGGGGTTCATGAAGACCTCGCGCAGGTTGAGGCCGGTACGGTCGGCGGCGGCCAGCACCGCGGGCGGGACGGTGGCGAGCGCCTGGGCGAACCCGCCGTCCGGGGTCAGGCTGAACAGGGAGCCGTCGGGGAAGGCCAGGAAGCGGTGGACGCCGTCCGCCTCGCGGACCGCCACGCGGACCGCCTGGCCGCGCTCACGGGCGGCCAGGCGGGCGAGCTCCACGAGCTGGACGAGGCCGCGCACGTTCTGGGCGGGCACGAAGGGGACCGTCCGTTCCGGTACGACCGGCGGCGAGGTGAGCCGGACGCCGTTCTCCATCCGGGACCGCAGCTCCGCCAGCTCGTGCTCCGTCAGTGTCACCTCGACCTCGCCGCTCGTCGCGCCGGTCAGGTGCACGGGAAGGCCGACGACCCGCTCGTCCTGGCCGCGCAGCCGGGCCACGTACTGGAAGGTGAGGTCGTAGTCCACCCGGAGGCGCACGTCGTAGAGGCGGCCCCTCTCGAACTTGCTGCGCTCGCGGCGGGCGCCGTGGTGGTCGGACACGCTCTCGGACGACTGCTCGCCCACCCGCATGCCGCCGTCCAGGCCGGTGTCGGCGTGGCCGGCGTTGCCGCCCACGCCGACGGGCAGCACCCGGCCCCGCGAGACGGTGGTGTTCGTGGCGTCGGCCGCCCGGTCCACCTCGCCCTTCTCGGCCTCGTACGGCCCGGCGACGACGGTGAGGTCCGACAGGCGGGCCTGGATCTTGACCTGGGCGCCCTGGTCCTTGAACTTCAGCCGCGACACCCGTTCGACATGCCCGTCGGGCCCGGTCATCCGCTCCAGCGCGGTCACCAGCCCCGACGGGGACAGCCGCCTGACCAGCTCGTTCCTGCGCTCCGCGACCGCCGGCTCGCCCAGCATCTTCGTGAACTGCGCGGTGACGACCTTCAGGAGGGTGGGCTTGTGCGGGTCCTCCCAGACTCCCTGCGGGAAGTGGCCGGGATGCAGCTCGACCCGTCGCGGGTCGAGCGTGAGGGCGACCGGGCCCGGGTCCTGGGCCGCGCTGACGATCATGCCGGTCCGGATGCGCCGGACGATCCTGGCGCTGTAGGTGGCCTTGGTGTAGCGGACCCTGCGGAGGAGCTTGGCGGCGGTCCGGGCCACCTTGTTCTTGCGCACCTGCCGCCGCTCGACCTCGATGACCAGCCTCGGCTTCTGCTCCACCCGGTAGTGCCCGGCGAACTGACTCATCCGCAGGAGCCGCACCTCCTGCTGGTTCCCCGACACCGCGTACGACCAATTGCGGTCCGTCACCAGGCCGAGGCCCTGCCCTTCGCCGTTCTCCGCGCTGCTGGCGTCCACGCCTCCCGAGTAGGAGCCGCTGTAGGACGCGGACCTCGTCCGGTCGAAGTAACGGTAGTGCTGGAGGATGCTGCCGGCCTGTGAGGTGTGCGAGAGCATCCAGCCCCGCCGGGAGTCGCCCTCGTGGTCGTAGACCAGCCGCGCCCGGACCAGCACCTCCTCGGCCCGGGTGTGCTGCGCCCCGGCCTGTACGTGGTAGGTCCTCTCATAGCCCGTCCGCGACCACATGTCCATGAGGTGGATGATCAGCACTTCCCGGGAGAAGTCGGTGCTCACCTCCTCGCGCAGCGTCGGGCTGACCTCCGCGATGCCGGGGTAGGCGGCGTCCACCGCGTCGAGCGCCGCGTCCAGCGGGTCGACCGGGTTGCCCTGTGCGTCGGACGCCTCCAGGGACTCGGTGGCCCCGAGGCCCGGTGACCGGTCGTAGGAGGAGGCGAGCACGACGTCCCTGGAGTTCTCGATGTGGGTCGCCGCGTCCCGCAGCGCCTGGTCGAGCTGCTGGTCCACGCCGCCCTTCTGGGCCGTGGTCGCCGCCGGGCCGAGGCCCGTGACCTCCATGATCTTGGCGAGCAGGACCTCCGGGGTGTGCCGGGCGGCGTACCCCACGTCCGCGCCCGCCGCCCGCGCCGCGGTGAGGTCCTGGAGGTAACGCTGCACCAGGGGCACGGCGAGGGTCTGGTCGAGGGTGAGGCTGCCGTTGACGAACCGCTCGATCGCGTCGCCCACCAGACGGCCGGGCAGCGCGACGTCGCCTTCGGCGTACATGAGCAGGGCGTCGTACTCGGGGAGCGAGAACAGCGCGGTGCCCTGCGCCTTGGAGGTCCGGACCTCGCCCACCGGCTGCCGGCTCTCCGCGGGCAGGGCGTACATCCTGCTCTCCGCCCCTGTCAGCGCGAGGTCGACGGGAGCGCGGATGATGTACTGGCGGCCGTGCTCGATCGTCAGCTCCTCGGTGCCCCAGATGTCGAGGAGCGAGGTGGACTCGGAGGTGCCGCCGGAGCGGGAGGGCAGCCCGAGGGCGCCGCCGTCGCGGGAGGCCCCGTCGTCGTCGAGGTCGGCGCCGCTGACGGAGGCGCCGACGTTCACGCCGCTGGATCCGCCCCAGGAGACGCCGGCGCTGTTCAGCCCGAACAGGATGTTGCCGCTCACGTGGTCGACGACGGCCAGCACCTCCGCCTCGCCCGTCTCGGCGGACACCGACAGCGCCGACCGGGTCGGCACCCCCTGCGGGCGGACCGCCAGAGAGGTGGTGAGCGGCCGGTTCAGCAGCTTCGGGTGGCCGACGAGGTTGCGCACGTTCAGGAACGCCACGAGGTGCTGGTGGGCCGCCGAGTCCGCGCGCATCCCCTCCGGGAGCACCTGCTGCGCGGCGGAGATCAGCCCCCGCACGTCCATGTGGAGCAGCCGGGCCCGTGACAGCAGCCGGCCCCGCATCGGGCCGAGCGGAGCCGGCACGGAGGTGGGCCCGCCCGCGCTCGGGTCCGGCGGGAGGAGGTCCGCGGCGAACAGGAGCTTCGCCCGTCCCTGGGCGGTGGCCAGCGTCTCGGCCCGGCCCTTGTGCACCAGGTCGGCCTGGATCTCATGGCCCAGGGAGAAGATCGAGCTCGGGCCGCCGTTCTCGTCGAGGTTCACCAGGTTGGTGGTGCCGCCGGCGCTGGAGCCCACCGTGAGCGTCCTGTTGCCGCCGGCGTTGACGCCCCCCTCGTGCGCCAGGCCGTCCTGGCCCTCCTC
This sequence comes from Nonomuraea coxensis DSM 45129, assembly GCF_019397265.1. NCBI lineage: Bacteria > Bacillati > Actinomycetota > Actinomycetes > Streptosporangiales > Streptosporangiaceae > Nonomuraea > Nonomuraea coxensis. The sequence continues at coordinate 7,360,818 of NZ_CP068985.1, read as the reverse complement.
GGGGCCGTCGCTCACGGCGACGGAGCCGCCGCCCGCGTACGTGCGGGACCTGCTGATCCCGCGCGCCGAGGTGTCGGAGCCGATGTCGAGGTTGACCACCGTCTCGGAGTCGGTGTAGCCGAGGTACTTCACGTCGCCGAAGTCCTGCCGCAGCGACAGGCGCAGCAGGTAGTGCTCCGGGGCGCTGTTGCGGCCGTGCAGCACCAGGTCGATGCCGAGGCCGCCGGTGCCGTCCGGCTCGGCCTGGGCCAGCACGTCGTACGCCGACCTGATCCGATGCTCGGAGAGCTGCTCCAGGACCTCCTGCCGGTTGAGGATCTGGCTGGCGCGTTCGAGGCGGTTGGAGGAGTACTGCGGCACGCCGTTCACGGTCTTCGGGACGATGCCGCGTTCGGCCAGCTCGTCCATGACCTTCGTACGCAGCTGGTCCAGCCCGTCGATGTCCTGCACGAGGGCGGGGCCCGAGCCGCGCATCTGTCCCGGGCCGTCGCCGAGCCATTCCGGCAGCACAGGCAGGCGGCCGGGCGGCGGGCCGGGCCGCGGATCGCCCCGCAGCACCGGGATGCCGTCCGCGCCGATGAGCGGCCGGCCGTTCTGGTACACCAGCGCCGACCGGGCCACGGGCAGGCCGTAGCGGTAGGCGGCCGACTCCCGCATGCTCACCACCACCGAGCTCCGCACCGGCGGCAGCTTCACCGGCGGGCGGCCGATCCGCTCCACCGTGAACGTCGTGTGCATCTCCAGGCGGTAGGCCTGCTTCGGGCTGGTCTTGCGGTGCACGCTCGGATGGATGGCCTGCTTGTTCGCGGTCGCCGAGTACGATCGGCTTCCCGACCTGGAGCCCTTGACCTTCGGGCCGATGTCCGGCGCGTAGCGGCCGGGACCGTCGACCTCCTGCAAGGCCCCGATGGTGGGGCCCGCGGAGACGCCGGCGTCCAGCGACCTGCCGGCGGAGGTGCCGCCGGGCGTCGCGGCGAAGTCGACGAGCACCTCCTCCTCCCACTCCTCGGCGGTGCGCCCGCCCACCGGCTCGGCGGCCACCAGGACGGCCCTGGTGTTCGCGACCACCCGGAGGTCGGGTTCGCCGTTGACCGTGAAGACGCCCTCAAGCCCTTCCGGCCTGGTCGCGTCGCGCAGCCGGTGGGACAGCCTGGTCATGAACGTGCGCAGCTCGCCGTGGGCCCTGGTGCCCACCTGGGCGTACTCGCCGCCGGCCTCCTCCATGATCTGGGTGAGCGCGTCCTCCATGCCGGTCATGGCGCTGACCAGGACATGGTTGGGCATCTTCGGGTCCCGCTTGTCGTCGTCGATCCAGGTCAGCTTGTCCGGGGCGGCGTCGGTGTAGGAGTGGGAGACCCACAGCCGTTGCGCGGCGGCGTCACCGGGCGCGCCCGAGTCGATCACCCTCGTGCCCTGCCAGCCGCCGCTCTCGCTGGTCTGGACGTCCACGGTCCAGCGCGCGGCGGCGTCGAACAGCAGCGACTCGCTCCGGTTGTCGGCGACCGAGCCGCCCTGCGCGAACATGCCGGCGCCGCCCGTCGCCGACGCGTTGCGCCCGCTCCCCAAGCCGAGGCCCACGCCCGCCAGCTTCATCGCGTTCTGCAGCGATTCGCCGTCCGGCATGAACTGCGCCAGGGCCCCCAGGTCGACGCCGAGGCCCATGCCCGCCAGCTCCATCGCGGCCTGCGGCCATTCGCCCTCCGGCAGGAGCTGCGCCAGGACCGCCGTGTTGAAGCCGCGCGACAGCCCGAAGCTGCCCGCCTCCGTGGCCGACACGATGTGGGACGCCTGGAAGAACAGGCCCACCATCATCTCCGACGCCTTGACGCCGGGGTCCAGCACCTCCACCAGGTCGCTTAGGCTCAGCCGGACGCGCACCTCCACCGCCTTGGCGCCCTGGCCCACGCGCAGCACGAGGCCGTCGGGGGAGGCGACCTGGTGGAAGTCGGCGCGCAGCATGCGCTCCAGCCCGTCCGGCGTGAAACGGTAGGTGGCCCCGTGGCTCGCCAGCAGCTCGTTCACCGAGGCGGTCAGTGCCGACAGGTGGGCGAGCCGTCCCGTGGGCATCGCGCCGGGCAGGGTGTCCAGGTCCGGCAGGGCGGCGGCCATCGCGTCCAGGTAGTTCTGGTGCAGGGCGAGGGCCTCGGCGGTCAACCTCTGGGCGATCGTGGCGTGGGGGACACCGCCCGGCGGCGTCGAGGGGCCCTGGGCGGCGTACCTCATCGCCGACAGCGCCTGCTCGTACTTGAGCCGCGTCGACGTCGCCCGCAACAGGGCGGCGCTGTACGCCTCGGCGATCCTGGTGTGGCGGGCCTGCGTGGCCCGGTGCACCCGGTTCTCCTGCCTGGCCTTGCGCGCCCGCTCGAAACGGGCCTCGTCGTGCTGCTTCAGCGCCTTCTTGGCCTGCCGGGTGGCCTTGCGGGCCTCCACGCGGGCCTCCTCGGCGCTGCGCTGCTTCGCGGCGACCTGGAGCTGGAGCTGCTGCTCGGCGTGGCGGAGCGCGTCGAGGGTGTCGCTCACCTGCTGGAGGGTCGGGTTCGTGCCCGGTAACGGCGGCGTCTGCTGCGTACGGGTGTCCTGGGCGGGAGCCCAGGGCGGGGGCGGCAGGACCTGGCCGCGCGCCGCCAGCTTGCGGGACAGGCCGTCGATGTCCAGGGCGAGCAGGCGCTTCTCCGGGAGCGTCTGCGCCTGGTGCCACTTCTCGGTCAGGAAGGCCAGCTCGTTGAGCTGCGCGTCCACGCACAGGTCCGTGGTCGCCTCGGCCCTGGCGGCCCTGCGGCGGCCGCGCCGGCCGCCGGCCTTGACCTCCTGGAGGGTGTCGGTGATCTCGTGCAGCCAGATCCGGGAGAGCTGGTCGTTGGCGACCCGCGGATTGAAGTGCACCACGTGCGGGTTGTTCACGTCGGTGCCCCGGGTGAGGTTCTTGCCCTCCGCGAGCTCGGTCTCGCCCATCAGATTCGACGACGACAGGCCGCCCACGACCGGGCGGAAGTGGTGGGTGCCGTGGTCGCGGGTCTCGACCGTCAGCGTGCTGCCGTCCTGCGACCAGGTCAGGCTGAGCACCCCCTGCGTCAGGAAGTGGCGGGCCAGGAGTTCGGCGACCGCGTTCTTCACCTCGTCGAGGGTCAGGTCGGGGCCCGTGCGGCCGTCAGTGACGTACCGGGTGCCGGGGATCGGGTGGGAGGTGACCGTGCCCGGCTTGCTGGTGGCGGGGACCGGGGCGGCGGCGGAGTCGGCGGTGGGGTCGGGGGCGAGGTCCGTGACCAGGTCCGCGCGGGCTTGGGAGACCAGGAGCAGGGCGGACGCCTCGACCTGAAGGTCCGCGAGGTTCCGCACCTGTTCGGCACGGGCGTTCAGGACGGTGCGGATGCGGTTCATGGTCGCGGCCGGGATCGCGCGCACGCCGTCGGCCCTGGGGACGAGCAGGTCGCCGGTCGGGCCGAGCACCGCGCCGGGGAAGTCGGCGGTGATCGCGCCGATCAGCGCCGTACGGGCCCGCGCGGCGGGCGTCACGGACGCGACGGGGGCCTCGGCGGACGCCACGTCGTCGGCCAGCCGCGTGGCCGTCCCCGCCGTCCCCGCCGCCTGCGCCACGGCCGCGGCCTGCGGCCCGGCGGGGGCGTCGCCGGGCCGCGCCGCGGCGACGGCCTCCGGCTGGGCAGGGGCGGCTTCCGGTCGCGACGCGGCCTCCGGCTGTGGCGCGGCTTCGGGCTGGGCGGGAGTGCTGTCCGGCTGCGGTGCGGAGACGGCTTCCGGCTGTGCCGCGGCTTCCGGCTGCGCCGCGGGGGCGGCGCTCTGCTGGGGGCCGGTGGTCGCGTCCGGCTGCGGCGCGGCGGCGGTCTCCGGCTGGGAAGCGGCGGCCGGCTGAGCGGGGTCGGCGGGCCTGGCGGGGTCGGCGGCAGGCTGGGAGGCGGACGGCTGGGCGGGGGCGTCCTGTTGCAGGGTGGCAGCCGACTGGGCGGGGGTGGCCGGTTGTGGGGTGGTGGTGGAGGTGGGCTGGCTTGCCTGCTGGGGCTGCTGGCCGGTCGCGGTGCGGCGCTGTTCTGAGCGGTCGGGGTCCGGGGTGGCGGGCGTCTGGGGCTGCTGGTCGGGGGCCGCGGGCTGGGCGGCGCGGGCGCGGCGCTGGGTGGAGGCGTCGGCGTCCGGGACGCCGGCGGTCGTACGCCGGCCGTCGTCGTTCCGGACGCCGTCGTTCCGCGCGCCGTCGTTCCTGGAGAGGTCGTTCGTGGCGACGGGGCTCGCCGGCACGCGGTCGGGCGTGGAGACGGCGGTGCGGACCTGCACCGGGTTCGCGCCCCCCGGACGGTTGGCGGCGCCGGCCGTGCCGGTGAGGTCGCCGTTGCCGTTCGGCCCGCTGCCGTTCGGCCCGCCGGCGATCGGGCTCCCGGCGGCCGGGTCCCCGGGCGGGGCGCCGCCGGCGCGGGTGGCGTCGGCGCGGGCGGCGGCGTCGTACGCGGAGGCGAGCGAGGTCAGGGGATGCCCGAGCGCCGTGTACACGTCCGGGTTGAACGGGCTGATCGTGTCAGTGCGCCCGGCTCCGCCGAAGAAGCCCCCCAGCAGGGCGTCCGGCGTGAACGGGTTCTGCCACTGCCCGTACACGAGCCCGTTGGCGACGAAGCTGCCGGCCGGGGAGGCGATCGTGTTCGACAGGCCGGTGGTGAGCGCCCGCCCGGCGAACCCCGGCACGCGCTGGGTGACGCGGGACATCGGCCCGGCCAGCTTGGTGCCGACGATCGCGCCGCCGCCCGCGCCGATGGCCGCGGCCTTGGTCTTCTTCCAGTCCCACTGGGTCCGCGTGCCCATCTTGATCTGCTGGTACTGGGCGACGGCGTCGAGGAAGACCTCCTCGCCGATCTCCTCGATGAGCTCGCGGCCGATCGCGGAGGCGAGCAGCCGGGTGATGACGCTGCGCCCGGTGGCGCCGCTGAGCACGGTCACCCGGGCGAGCTGCCGGGCGGCGAGCGGCCTGCCGCCCACCATGGCCAGCCGGACGAGGATCCGGCTGATGGCCGCGCGGGCCGCCGCCGCGTACGGGCCGATGATCGCGGTGCTGGATCCGGCGGTGAAGAAGGCGACGTAGAGGGCGATGGCGATGGCGACGACGGTCACCCAGAAGGCGACGTTGATGGAGAGCTTGGAGTACTGGGTCTCGACGGCGAAGTCGTTCGCCTGCTGCGTGTACGCCTGCGCGTTCTGGGCCACGCCGGCCAGGCCGCCCTGGTGGCCGTAGAGGAACTGCGCCCTGGAGGCGAAGTCGGCGGTGGCGGGCGCGGCCCAGCCGGCCAGGACCACGCGCGTGGCGGCGCCGGCCTTCGGCGCGGAGGAGACGGCGCGCGAGCCGAGGGCCTCGTACGCGGCGGCCAGCTTCGACATGCCGCTCTCGCTGGCCTCCGGCCACTTCTGCCCGGCCGACAGCATGGGGATGAGCCAGCTGACCACCCATTCGGGCAGCGCCTCGGTCTCCCAGACCGGTTCGACGTCACGGTCGATGCGTACCGCGCTCACCTGGGTGGGCAGGCCGCCGCCGTTCTGGCTGCCGTTGCCGGTGAAGCCGCCTGTGTTGTTGCTCGCCACGTCGCCGGGTCAGACCTGCATCGTCAGGTTGGCCTGGAGGTCGTTCTTGATGTCGGCGTCGGTGAGGAGGGTGTTGTCGACGTTGTCGCGCACCCGGGTGCCGGCGTCGGTGATCGCCTCGGCGAGGTCCTCGTACTGCTTGAGCATCCGGTTGGGGCCGTCGCCGCGGAAGTGGGCGGCGAAGAAGGACTGGCCCTCGGTGCCCGCGCCCCACGGCTGGGCCGCGAGCGCGGCCTTGACCTGGGCGGCCAGGTGGGTGGCCTCCTCGTTGAGGTCGTCGGCCATCGTCGTCCACTGCGTGATGCCGCGGTAGACGACGGGCTTGGCGATCTGCGTGCCGTCCCAGAGCCTCACCTCTTGCCCTCCATCCGTTCGGCGAAGCGGGCCATGGCGGTGTCGAGGTCGCCGTCGAGGTGGGCGAGGAGCTCGTCGCGCGGGACGACCGGCTCCAGGATCTCCACCACGCGCTCACGTGCCTGTGCCGTGGCCCGCTGGACGGTGTCGAGGATCGTGCGGGCCAGATGGCGCGCGTCGGCGTGGCGGTAGATGCGCGGATCGAGGTCGAGCCCGACGAGCTCGCCGCGGGCGCCGACGGTGACTGTCACCAGGCCGTCGCGCGACTTCGCGGTGGTCCGCAGGGTCTTCGCCTTCTCGTGCAGCTCCTGGCCGGCCTCGGAGATCTGCCGGAACATGTCACGCAGTTCGTCGGCGTAGGCGCGCATCGCCGCCGCGTCGGGCCGCTCCGACGAGTCCACGCGACACACACCCCCCGATGCCAAGCTCACACGTCCCCGGAAACACTCACGTGTTACTGATCAGTTTCCGTCACATGAACAGCAGAAGGCAAGAGATCGATCAAAAGTGTTGAATCCCGACATTCAGCGGCACGGCGTCCTCGCGCAGATCCGTGACCTCCTCCCGGGGCACCCACCGCCGGTACACCCCGCGCTCGATCCGCTCCAGCCCGAGCTCGCGCGCCGTCAGCACCGAGGCGCCGAGGTACTCCAGGCGCACCTGCCCGTCCCGCTCCTCCCGCACGAGGAACGGCTCACGCCGCCAGCGGCACACGGTCCTCACCAGGTGCAGCGCCTCGCACTCGGGCGCGGGCACGGTGCGGACGTGGCAGCCGGGCTCGACCTCCTCGAAGCCGTCCAGCGGCTCGGGGCTCCGCAGCCGGATCCACAGCTCCATGGCGTGCGGCTCCGGGCTGGCCGGGTAGTCGGCGCCCCGCCAGCGGGCCCGGTAGAAGCTTCCGCTCATGCCGCCCGCCTGTCGATGAGCAGCCAGCGCCGCAGGTCGCCGTGGTACAGCGCGCGGCGGTGCTCGGTGCCGCCGGGGAGCAGCTCCCAGATCTCCGCGCCGTGCGGGAGCGGCACGTCGTACACCTTGTACTCGCGGATGACGTGGTCGGGGTGCGGCGCCAGGCCCATCCCGACGAACGGCGGCTCCTCGACCACCCAGCCGGAGACCGCCGCCCGGCTCTCCTCGTCGGTCCCGCCGTAGGGCGTGAGGTAGAGCTCCAGGCCGGCGGGCCGCCAGCGCAGGACGTTGAGCGAGCCGTCGTCGGTCAGCATGCCGGGCTGCCCGAGCGCCTCGGCGAGCACGTCAGGCGTGGCGATGTGCGAGACGTCGAGCGCGTGGTGGCAGTAGCCGGAGATCCGCGGCTCGCCGCCGGTCAGCAGGTCGTGGATGTCGGCGGGCGCGAGCAGCTTCTGCACGGCAGGCACCCCCGAGCCGGGGGCGATCCGCAGGTCCTGGACCAGCGTGGGGACCGCCAGCCTGGCGACCGTCCCGGGCTCCAGCAGGAAGGCGGCGGAGAGCCCGGGGTTGACCGCCAGCCCCCACCGGGGGTCCGGCCAGCCGGCCGCCAGCTCGACCAGCGAGGCGATCCTGCCGTGCTCGGCCGCCCCGCCGGTGGCCAGCCGCATGGCCTCCACCGACGTGTACGCCGGCACCCACGTACGCGGGCCGTCCGCGACCGTCGGCCACGCGGGCGGCTCGTCCCCGGCCGCCGCGGCGGCGGTCATCGGCAGCGCCAGCTCCGCCTCCCGCAGCAGCGCGAGGCACAGCGCGGTCCGCCCGTCCTGGCGGGCCGCCCACAGCCGTTCCTCGAACGGGCTGACCGGTCGATGATCGGTTGATGTCATCCGTCCAGTCTGCCCCGGCTCGCGGGCGCCTCAGCTCGCGTCGGCCTGGGCGCGGGCCCGCCAGAGCAGGTAGACGAAGTACGGCGTGCCGATCAGCGCCGTGACCAGACCGGCCGGCACCTGGGCGGGGGCGATGACCGTACGGCCCAGGGTGTCGGCGAGGCTCACCAGCAACGCGCCGAGCAGGGCGGCCACCGGCAGCATCCGGGCGTGCCGTGAGCCGACCAGGGCGCGGGCGGCGTGCGGCGCGACGAGGCCGACGAAGCCGACCACGCCCACGGCCGACACCGCCGTGCTGGTCAGCACGACCGCCCCGGCCAGCGCGGCCAGGCGGACGGGCTCCAGGGGCACGCCCAGGACGCGCGGGGTGTCCTCGTCCAGCGCGAGCAGGTCGAGGTCGCGGCGCAGCCAGGCCAGCAGCGGAACGGTCACCAGCAGCGCCAGCACCACAGGGACGAGCTGGGCGGGCACCCGGCCGTACGTGGAGCCGGACAGCCAGGTCAGCGCCAGCGCGGTGTTCCACGGATCGGCCTTCACGATGATGAGCACGGTGACCGAGGTGCAGGCCGCCTGCATGGCGATGCCGATCAGGACCAGCCGGTCCGAGTGCAGCCCGCCGCGCCAGGAGAGGGCGTACACCGCGGCGAACGTGACGAGCGCGCCCGCGCCCGCGGTGGCGGACATCATCCAGACGCCGGCCAGCGGCGCGGCGGCCAGCAGCGCGATCGCCCCCACCCCGGCCCCGGCCGTGACGCCGAGCACGCCGGGCTCCGCCAGCGGGTTGCGGCACACGGCCTGCACGGCGGCGCCCGCGACGGCCAGCGCGGCCCCCGCCAGCACGGCGGCCAGCACCCGGGGCCAGCGCTGGTCGAGCACGAACGTGAGCGCCCGTCCCGAGCGGCCCTGCAGCCAGTTGAGCACGTCGCCGGTGAGCAGCCACCGGTCGCCGCCGAGCAGCCCGGCGACCACCGCCGCCACCAGCAGCACGGCGCAGACCGTCACCACGGCGAGGAAGGCCCCGCGGCTCCGGGTCCCGCCGGTGCGCACGGCGGGCGGCCTGCGGGTCGGGCCCGCGTCCCGGTAGCGCCGGGCCAGCCAGATCATCACGCCCGCGCCGAGGATGGTCGTGACCACGCCCGGCGGCACCTCGACCCCGGCCTGACCGCCGAGCGCGGCCCGCAGCAGGATGTCGGAGCCGAGCACGATCAGCGCGCCGGCCAGCCCGGACAGCGGCAGCAGCGCCCGGTTGCGGTGCAGCCCGGGGATGGTCCTCGGGAGCAGGCGCACGATCACCGGCGCGCAGAGCCCGACGAACCCGATCGGCCCCGCGATCGTCACGGCGGCGGCCGCCAGCAGGACGGCCATCAGGACGAGCCATCCGCGCAGCCGGCGTACGTTCACCCCGAGCACCGCGGCGGTGTCGTCGCCCAGGCCGAGGATGTCCACCCGCGGCCCGGCCAGCACCGCCACCACTGTCACCGCCGCGATGAGCGGCCCGAACTGGGCGACGGCGCCGAAGTCGCTCTGCACCAGCGAGCCGCTGCCCCAGGCGAACAGCCCGGTGGTCTCCTCCTCGAACAGGATCATGACGAGGTTGGTGAGCGACTGGAGCGCCAGGGCGGTGGCGGACCCGGCGAGGATGAGCCGGGTCGTCCCCGCGCGCCCGCCCGCCGACAGCGCCATCACCAGCCCGGCCGCGGCCAGCCCGCCGACCAGCGCGAGCCCGCCCGAGACGGGCAGCGGCAGCGCCAGTCCGAACGCCGCCGCCGTCGCCACGGCCACGTGCGCGCCAGAGCTGACGGCCAGCGTGTCGGGCGAGGCCATCGGGTTGCGCGCCACCGACTGCAGCAGGGAGCCGGCCACGCCGAGCGCGACGCCGACGGCCACCCCGGCGAGCAGCCGGGGCAGGCGGGAGGCCAGCAGCACGCGGGCGGCCTCCTCGTCGCCGCCGAACGGCAGCGCCAGCAGGTCGAACGCGCCGATCGACGAGGTGCCCTGCGTCACGTGCGCGGCCGCCATCAGGACGACGGCGGCCAGCGTGAGCACGAACACCCCGGCGGTGCCGAGCCGCCGCAGCGGCGTGCCCGGCGGCTCGGGCGCGAGAACCGGTCCGGCCGGCGCGCCCGAGCCAGGTCGTGCCGCGTCGCTCAACCCGCGTACGCCTTCACCAGCGCGTCGGCGTACTGCCGGCAGGACAGCGGCCCGCCGAAGGTCCAGATGCCGTCGGGCAGCTTGTGGACCTGCTGCTTCTTGACGAACGGCAGCGACTTCCAGATGGCGTTGGAGGCGAGCCCGTCGGCGAAGACGTCGTCGCCGTCGGAGGCGTTGTAGAAGAAGCGGGTCTCGGGGTCCTTGAGCGCGGTCAGGCCCTCGACGTCGGTGGTGCCGAGGCCCCACTGCGGGTCCACCTCGCCGGTCCAGGCGTTGGTGAGGCCGAGCTGGAGGGCGACCTCGGAGACCAGCGCGCCCTTGCCGAACAGGCGGACCGAGATCGTGCTGCCCTGCTTCCACCCGTCGGCCATGGCGAACGGCTTGCCCGCCGCGCCCGCGTCGGCCAGCTTCTGCTTGCCCGCGGCCATCGCGGCGTCGAAGTCGGCCAGCAGCTTGGCGGCCTGGTCGGTCTTGCCGACCGCGGTGGCGATCATGTTGAGGTCGTCGCGCATGCGCTGGAGGTTGCCGCTGCCGTCGCTGCCCTTGGTCACCAGCACCGGCACGAACTTCTCGAGCTGCCCGATCAGCGGCGAGTCCCGATGGGGCTCCATCACGACCAGGTCGGGCTGGAGCGCGCTGATGGAGTCGACGCTGGGCTCCTGCCGGGTGCCGACGTCCTTGACCGAGCCGTCCAGCTTGGCGGCGGTGACCCAGGTGGCGTAGCCCTTCACGTCCGCCGCGCCGACCGGCATGACGCCCAGGGAGGCGAGCATCTCGGTCTCGCCCCACTCCAGGCTGACCACCCTGGTCGCCGGCCGGTCGAGGGTGATCTCCTTGCCCCGGCTGTCGGTCACGGTGATCTTGGTGGCGGCGGAGGGGCTGCCGCTCGGCCCCGCCTGTTCGGTCACGGGGGCCTCGGTCGTCCCGCACGCGGCGAGCAGGACGGTGGAGGCGAGGGCGAGCAGGGTCTTGCGCATGGTCTTTCCTGTCGTGTGGTGAATCGGGGGAGAGGTGCTGAGGGGGATCAGGCGGAGACCGGGACCGCGCGGGTGTGACGGCCGACCGGGCGGGTGCTCACGGTGCCCGTACGGGGGTCGCGGGCGGCCTCGATGCGGATGCCGTAGGCGCCGGTGAGCAGCTCGGTCGTGAGCACCTCGGCGGGCGTGCCCTCGGCGCGGACCCGGCCGCCCTGGAGGAGGACGACGTGGTCGGCGATCTCGGCGGCCTGGTTGAGGTCGTGCAGCACGACGCCGATGGCGACGCCGTGCTCGTCGGCGAGGTCGCGGACGAGCTCCAGCAGCTCCACCTGGTAGCGCAGGTCGAGGAACGTGGTGGGCTCGTCGAGCAGCAGCACGCCGGTGTCCTGGGCCAGGCAGGTGGCCAGCCAGACGCGCTGCAGCTCGCCGCCGGACAGCTCGTCCACGGGACGCTCGGCCATCACGGCGACGCCGGTGAGCTCCATCGCGCGGGCGACGGCGGCCTCGCCCTCGGGGTCGCCGGCCCGCCAGCGCCGGCGGTAGGGGTGGCGGCCGTAGCCGACGACGTCGCGTACCTGGACGCCGCCCGGCGTGGGGCGGCTCTGGCAGAGCAGCGTCACCCGCTGGGCGAAGTCGCGGGCCGTCAGGTCCAGGGCTGAGGAGCCGTCGGCCAGGGTCACGGCGCCGCTGTCGGGCCGGTGCAGCCGGGCCAGCGCGCGCAGCAGGGTCGACTTGCCGCTGCCGTTGGGGCCGACCAGGGCGGTGACGCGGCCCGGGCGGAGCGCGATGCGGGCGTCCTGGACCACGGGGGTGCCGTGGTAGCTCAGGCAGAGCTCCGCGCCGCGGAGGGAGATCTCCTCGGTCATGAAGATAAGGTTAGGCTAACCTTCGCCGCTGGGGAATGCCGGGGCCCCTCCTGGTCACGTGCTCCTGGTCACAATCGCGATCACGACAGCCGGCGACGGCGCAGGACGAGGCCCGTACCGCCGGCCAGCAGCAGCAGGGAGCCGGTCAGGATCAGCGCCCGCCCGTCGGGACCGGCCTCGCCGCCGCCTCCCGTGGAGACGCCGCCGGACGGCACCTTCGAGCTCTCGCTCTCCTCCGGGGCGGGGTCGTCCTCCGGGTCCTCCTCCTCGTCGTCCGTGGGAGTGGGGGTGGGCGTCGGGGTGGGGGTCTCGCTCGGGGTGGTGCTGGGCGTGGGGGTCGGGCTGGGCGTCGCGCCCGTGGCGCTGATCGTCAGCGGGTGCTCCTTGCGCCCGGCGGTGCTCGCGAGCTCGCACTCGATCACCGGCTCCTGCGGGCTGGAGCCGAAGTTGACCGACGCCGCGTGCACCGTGCCCGTCCCCGCCTCCGGCGGGGTGGTCGTCAGGTTGACCGTCGTCGTGGGGAGGGCGATCGGCGCGCCGGGGACGACGCCGGTGAGCTGGGCGACGCCCGTGGCCGAGGTCAGGCGGGGGATGCGGCTGATGCCGACGTAGGCGTACAGGTTGAGCCCGGCCTCCAGGCCGGTCGCGGGCGCGAGGAGCTGCGCCGAGCCGGAGTAGGCGCCCTTCCAGCCGATCGACAGGTTCTGCTGGACGCCGCCGGTGGCCGGCACGGTCAGCTCGACGCTCAGCTTGACGTTCTGCTTGTCGCCGGTCGCGGTCGTGGTGCACGTGTAGTCCAGCACCTCGGGGGCCGCGGCGGACGCGGGGGCGCTCCCTAACAGAAGGGCGGCGAGGGGGACGATCAGGGCGACACGCACGGCGGGCTCCTGAGAACGACGGGGACATGACGGAACAAAGTGTTCAAGGTTCCACGATCTCTCCAGCTGAGCAAGGTCACCCGCCGTGACGTCGGGGCACGGGCGGCAAAGGTGTTCATTTGCGGCATATTGCCTAATTCGGTCAGAACCCTTATTTTCTCACCAGTAGTTACTTAAGGGGCGACCATGGGCGAGCGGATCTCACCGGTCCAGGACGTGCGCCGGCACCATCTCCGGCTCGTGCTGCGCAGCCTGCGCGACGACGGCCCCCAGCCGCGCGCCGACCTCGCGCGGCGGCTCGGCCTGTCGGCCACCACCATGACCAAGGTCGTCGGCCAGCTCCTCGACGAGGGCCTGGTCGCCGAGGGCGCCGTGGAGGGGGCCGGCCAGCGGGTCGGCCGGCCGTCCACGGGCATCGGCATCCGGGCCGACGCCCGGCACGTCATCGGCGTACGGGTCGGCGCGGGCACGGTCGAGCTCGGGCTGTGCGACCTCAGGGCCCGGGTGTCGCGGAGCGCGTCGTTCGCCTTCGACCCCGCCGAGCGGCCCGAGCGGGTGGTCGCCCGCATCGCCGAGGAGGCGTCGCTGCTGGCCAAGGGCCTGCCCGACGGGCGGCTGCTCGGCGTGGGTGTCGCCGCGCCCGGCCCGGTGGACGCCGCGCACCGCCGCAACGTGCTGTCGGTCAACCTCGGCTGGCGCGACGTGCCCTTCGCCGACCTGCTGGAGCCCGCGCTCGGCGTCCCCGCGGTCGTGGACCACAACGTGCGCTCCATGGCGCTCGCCGAGAGCCGCTACGGCGCGACCGGCGGCGCGGACCCGCTCCTCTACGTCCACGTCCGCACCGGCGTGGGCGCGGGTCTCGTGATCGGCGGGCAGCCGTTCCGGCCCGGCGCGTACGGCGTGACCGAGCTCGGCCACCTGCGCGTGCGGGAGAAGGGCAGGACGTGCGCGTGCGGCGCGACCGGCTGCCTGGAGACCGTCGTGTCGGAGGCGTACCTCGCCGAACGGCTCGGCCGCCGCTCGCCCGACCCGCTCGCGGAGCTGGACGACGCGCTGCTCGGCGAGGTCGCCGACCACCTGACCACGGGCCTGGCCAGCGTGGTCAACCTGCTCAACCCCGAGCTGATCCTGCTCGGCGGCATCTTCCGCACCGCTCCCGAGCCGGTCTTCGACCGGGTGCGCGCCGCGCTGCGCGCCAAGGTGTTCCCGGTGCTGCGCGACATGGTACGGGTGGAGCGTCCGACCCTCGGCGGCGACGCCGGGGTCGTGGGCGGAGCCGCCGTCGCCCTGGACAGTTTCTTGTACGAAAGGTAGGCATAGTGGGAAATCGTGTGTTCGCTCCGCTGTCCGCGTTCGATCCGGTGGCGGGCTCCGTGGTGCTGGAGCCGGAGAAGGACGAACCGGGCTACTGGAGCGGCGCGGCCGGAGTCCTGCACGACGGCGAGCGGTTCTGGCTCACCTACCGCCGGCGGCGGCCGAGGGGCGCCGAGACCGAGCGCGGCTGGCAGTGCGCGGTCGCCGTCAGCGACGACGGCCTGCGGTTCACCGACGTGTGGAGCGTGCACAAGGACGAGCTCGGCACCCCCTCCATGGAACGCTTCTGCCTGATGCCGGTCAGCGGCGGCTACCGGCTCTACCTGTCGTACGTGGACCCCGCCGACAACCGCTGGCGCATCGACGCGCTGACCGCCGAGCACCCGTCGAGGTTCGACGTCACCCGGGCCCGGCCGGTCCTGACCGCGGCCTCGACCGGCACCGAAGGGGTCAAGGACCCGTTCGTGCTGCGGGCCGGGCCTGTGACGTACCTGTTCGCCAGCTACGCCGCGCCCCTCGACCGCCCCGACCCGAAGGCCCACGCCACCGCCGACATCTACAACGTCGGCGCGACCGTCCACCCGACCGGCCTGGCCACCAGCCTCGACGGCGAGTCGTTCACCTGGCGCGGCGCGGTCCTGCCCGTCGGCACCGGATGGGACCGCTACCAGGCCAGGCTCAACAGCGTCGTCCCCGTGCCCGGCGGCGGCTACGTCGGCTTCTACGACGGCTCGGCCGCCCACACCGAGAACTACGAGGAGCGCTGCGGCGTCGCCGTCTCCTCCGACCTGTTCTCCTGGCGGCGGCTCTCCGAGTACGGCCCCTGGGTCACCTCCCCGTACGGCACCGGCTCGGTCCGCTACCTCGACGCGCTGCTCCACGACGGCCACTGGTGGCTCTACTACGAGATGACCCGCGCCGACGGCGCGCACGAGCTGCGCGTCCACCGCGTTCCCGTCGCGCGGGGCGACGCATGAGCGGGGCCCGCGCGGCCGAATGAGCCGGACGCACCCCGCCCGCCCCACTACCCTCCTTGGGAGGGCGTTGGTTGGGGGCGGAGGGATTGGTGACGGTCAACGGAGCGGCGAGCCCGCAGGCGGCCACGGCGGCCGGTGGGCCGCAGGTGACCGGTGAGGTGGTCGGGCGGGTCCTCGGCACGCAGGCGGCCTCGCCGCTGTCGTTCTGGGTGGGCCTGGAGCCGGGCAAGGTGGTCCAGCTCGACGACGTGGTGGTGACCAGACGGGAGGTGCCGGGCCACGGCCCGGTGCTGGTCGCGGGCGTGGTCACCACGGTGGAGGCCCGGCACGAGGGCGCCGCGTACGACTCCGACGTGTTCCTCATCGCCGACGGCGCGCTGCCGGCCGCCGTCGTCGAGGTGGCCGAGGTGCGGGTGACCCGGGTCGAGCCGGAGGTGTTCGTGCCGCCGCTGCCCGGCGCCCAGGTCTACCTGGCCGGCGCCGGCGACCGCGACCAGGCGCTCTACTTCGACGTCATGGAGCGCCGCATCCCGCTCGGCATGGGCCGCGACGGCCAGCCGCTCTACGTCAACTTCGACTTCCTCGACGGCACCCGCGGCGCGCACGTGTCGATCTCCGGCGTGTCGGGCGTGGCGACCAAGACGTCCTTCGCCACGTTCCTGCTCTACTCGATCTTCAACTCCGGCGTGCTCGACGCCGAGTCCGCCAACACCAAGGCGCTCATCTTCTCCGTCAAGGGCGAGGACCTGCTCTTCCTCGACCACGACAACACCCGGCTCGACCAGCGCGCCCGCGACGGCTACGCCAGGCTCGGGCTGCCCGCGCGGGCCTTCGGCAGCGTCCACGTCTTCGCCCCGCCGCGCCCCGGCGACCCCAACGGCGTCCCGCACGTCGCCGCCCGCACGCAGGGCGTCAGCGCCTTCTACTGGACCCTGGTCGAGTTCTGCCAGGAGGAGCTGCTGCGTTTCGTCTTCGCCGACGCCGACGACGAGCGGGCCGGCTACTCCCTGCTCGTCGGGCAGGTCGCGGCCCGGCTGAAGTCGTGGGCCGAGCCGATCGGCGACGGCGGCGCCGTCCGCGTGCAGGGCACCACCTGCCGCACCTTCGCCGACCTCGTCGAGATGCTCTCCGACCAGCTCCAGGAGGAGGACAGCCGCAGGGACTGGACCGGCGCGCAGACCCCGCTCGGCACCGTCAACGCCTTCCTGCGCCGCCTGCGCAGCGCCGTCCGCCCGCTGTCCCCGATCGTCCGCGGCGACCTGCCCTTCTACCGCAGCCACTCGGTCAGCACCTCCGACGCCCAGGTCTCCATCGTCGACCTGCACAACCTGCCCGAGCGGGCGCAGCGGTTCGTGGTCGGCGTGGTGCTGCGCGGCGAGTTCCACCGCAAGGAGTCCTCTGGCACCGCCAAGCCGCTGCTGTTCGTGGTGCTGGACGAGCTCAACAAGTACGCGCCGCGCGAGGGCGACTCCCCGATCAAGGAGATCCTGCTGGACGTCGCCGAGCGGGGCCGCTCGCTCGGCGTCATCCTCATCGGCGCCCAGCAGACCGCCTCCGAGGTGGAGCGGCGGATCGTCTCCAACAGCGCCGTCCGCGTCGCCGGGCGGCTCGACCCGGCCGAGGCCGCCCGCTCCGAGTACGGCTGGATGCCCCCGGCCGTCCGCGAGCGCGCCACCATCGCCAAACCGGGCACCATGTTCGTGGCCCAGCCGGAGATCCCGGTGCCGCTGGCCGTGGCCTTCCCGTTCCCCGCCTGGGCCACCCGGCCCGCCGAGGCCGCGCCGCGCGCCGACACCGCCGCGAGGACGGGCGCCGACCCGTTCCAGGGCCTCCCGTCCGCCGTCGAAGACGACATCCCGCCCTTCTGACCCACAGGTGATTTCGTGAAGATCCTGCACACCGCGGACTGGCACGTGGGCAAGGTGCTCAAGGGCCGCTCCCGCCTCGACGAGCACCGTGAGGTGCTGCGCGAGCTGGTCGCCGCCGCCCGCGCCCACGACGTGGACGCCGTCATCGTGGCCGGCGACCTCTTCGACACCTCCGCGCCCACGCCGGAGGCGCAGTCGCTGGTGCTGGGCGCGCTCATGGCGCTGCGCGGCGAGGACCGCGACGTGGTCGTGCTGGCGGGCAACCACGACAACCCGCAGCTCCTCGAGGTCTACCGGCCCGTGCTGGGCAAGCTCGGCCTGCACGTGGTCGGCGTCTTCCGCCGCCCCGACGCGGGCGGCACGCTCGCCTTCACCGCGCGTACGGGCGAGCCGGTGCGCCTCGCGGTTCTGCCGTTCCTGTCGCACCGCTACGTCGTCCGCGCCGCCGAGGTGCTCACCGGCACCGCCGCCGAGCACAACCGCGACTACGCCTCCCGCGTCGGCGAGCTGATCGGCGCGCTCACCGCCGGCTTCCACGGCGACACCGTCAACCTCGTCACCACCCACGGCACCCTGCCGGGCGGCGCGTTCGGCGGCGGCGAGCGCGAGGCCCAGTCGATCTTCTCCTACTACTTCGAGCCGACCGCCTTCCCGCCCTCCACCCAGTACGCCGCCCTCGGCCACCTCCACCGCCGCCAGCAGATCCCCGGCCCCTGCCCGATCTGGTACAGCGGCTCGCCGCTCAACGTCGACTTCGGCGAGGAGGGCAACGTGCCCGGCGCGCTGCTGGTCGAGGTCACGCCGGGCCGGCCCGCCGTGGTCCGCGAGCTGTCCTTCTCCTCGGCCCGCCGCCTCCGCACCGTGCGCGGCACGCTGGAGCAGCTGGAGGGCATCGACCCCGGCGACGACTGGCTCAAGGTCGTCGTGGAGGAGAAACCCCGCGTGGGGCTCGCCGACGACGTGCGCGAGCTGCTCGCCGGCGCCGCCGTGGACGTCATGCTGGACGAGAAGTTCCGCCCGGTGCCCGCCACCCGCCGGGCCGGCACGGCCGGCCGCAGCCCGCGCGAGCTGTTCCGCGACTACCTCGCCGCCACCGGACGCCACGACGACCAGGTGGCCGCCCTGTTCGACCGGCTCTACGACGAGGTGACCGGCTGATGCGACCCCTGCTGCTCCACCTCGACCACTTCGGCAGCTTCCGCGAGCCGGTGACCGTCGACTTCTCCGACACCGACTACTTCGCGCTCGTCGGCCCGACCGGCGCGGGCAAGAGCACGATCATCGACGCCGTCTGCTTCGCCCTCTACGGCACCGTGCCGCGCTGGGGCAGGGAAGGCGCGGTCGCGCACGCTCTCGCGCCGTCCGTCGCGGCCGGCAAGGTCGCGATGGTCTTCGACAGCGACGGCCGCCGCTACGGCGTGGTCCGCGCCATGGTGCGCGACGCCAAGGGCGCGGTCCGCACCAAGGAGGCGCGGCTCGACGAGCTCGATCCCGCCGCGCCGCTGGAGCAGGCGTTCGAGGCCGTGGTCAAGCCGCTCGCCGAGGGCGAGGGCGTCACCCCCGAGGCGCAGCGGGTCACCGGCCTCGAATACCGCTTCTTCACCCAGTGCGTGGTGCTGCCGCAGGGCCGCTTCGCCGAGTTCCTGCACGCCGCCCCGCGCGAACGCCAGGACCTGCTGGTGCAGCTTCTCGACGCCGACGTGTACGAGCTGATCAGGCAGCGCGCCGCCCGCGAGGAGGAGAGCGCGGGGCAGGAGGCGTCCTTCGCCCGCGACCAGCTCGCCAAGCTGTCCGGCGCGAGCGAGGAGGCCGAGCGCGAGCTGGCCGAGCGCATGGAGGCGCTGCGCCGGCTCTCCGACGCCATCGGCGCCGACCTCGACCTGCTGCGCTCCCGCGAGGGCGACATCCGCCGCGCCGAGCAGGACCGGGCCGCCGTCGCCGAACGGCAGGCGGTGCTGGCCAGGCTCGCCATGCCCGACGCCGTCCCCACCCTGGCCTCGGCCCGCCGCGCCGCCGCCGAGGCCGTCGAGACGCTGACCCGCGAGGTCGCCACGCTGGAGGCCGACGAGCACGAGGCGTTCGAGTCGCTGGCCGCGCTGGGCGACCGCGGCGCGCCACGGGCCGCCCTGGCGGCGCTCGACGCACGCGACCGCCTCGCCGCCGACGCCGCCCGCACCCGAGCCGAGGCCGAGGCCGCCGCCGCGGGCCTCGCCGGTCTGGCCGCCGCCGCGGAGGCCGCCGAGCAGGCCGCCGGCGCCGCCGAGGAGCGGCGCGAACGCCTGCGCGACGCCCACGCCGCCGCCCACCTGGTCCACCGGCTGGCCGTCGGCGAGCCGTGCCCGGTCTGCCACCACCCGGTCGCCGAGCTGCCGCTGCACCGCTCGCCCGCCGACATGCGCACCGCCGACCGCGCCCTCGCCCAGGAGCGCGAGCGGGCCCAGCGCGCCCGCGCCGCGCACGCCAAGGCCGAGACGTCGGCGTCCCTGCTGGCCAGGCAGGCGGAAGGGCTGGAGGCCCAGCTCGCCGGGCTGCCCGCGCCCGGCGACCGCGCCGAGCTGGAGGCGCGGCTCGCGGAGATCGCCAAGGCCGACGCGGTGGCGGGGGAGGCCCGCGCCGCCGTCCGCGCCGCCCGCGGCCGGCTGCAGCGCGCCCGCGACCACGCCGACCAGGTCGAACGCCAGACGGCGTCGGCCTGGCAGGCGCTGGAGTCCGCCCGCGACCAGCTCCTCGTCTCCGGCGGCCGCCCGCCCGTCGCCGTCGAGGAGCGCGAGGGCACGGGGTGGGAGGGCGCGGGGTGGGAGGCGCCGCCGCCGCTCGTCCGCGACGACCTGCACCGGGCCTGGAGTGAGCTGCTCGCCTGGCGCGACCGGGCCGCGGAAGCCGCCCGCGCCGCGCTCTCCGCGCGGGAGAAGCAGCTCGCCGAGGCCCGCGACCGGCTCGCCGCCGACCGCCGCAGGCTCGCGGAACGCCTCGCCGAACACGGCGTCGTCCCGCCCCGCGACGCCTCGCCCGACCAGTACGGCGCCGCCGTCGCCGGCGCCCTCGCCCGCGCCGAGAGCGACCTCGACCGGCTCAGGGAGGAACGCAGGCGCGCCGCCGAGCTGGAGCAGCGGATCGCGATGAAGGAGCACGAGGCCAAGGTCGCCCACGAGCTGGCGCTGCGGCTGCGCGCCAACGCCTTCGAGCGCTGGCTGTGCGCCGAGGCGCTGGCGGTGCTCGTCGCCACGGCCTCGGAGACGCTGCGCGAGCTGTCCGACGGCCAGTACGAGCTGGCCCTCGCCGACCGCACCGGCGACATCGAGGTGATCGACCACGCCGAGGCCGGCCTGCGGCGCAGCGCCCGCACCCTGTCCGGCGGCGAGACCTTCCAGGCGGCGCTCGCCCTGGCGCTCGCGCTGTCCGGGGCGGTCGCCAAGAGCCTCGACTCGATCTTCCTGGATGAGGGCTTCGGCACCCTCGACCCCGCCACCCTCGACACCGTCGCCACCACGCTCGAACGCCTCGCCGCCGGCCAGGACCGCATGATCGGCCTGGTCACCCACGTGCCCGCGCTGGCCGAGCGGGTGCCGGTGCGCTTCGAGGTCAGCCGCGACGGCAAGGGCTCCCACGTCCGCAAGGCCGGGATCGTCGCGTGAGCGGCTTCACCGTCGACCCGTGGGACCCGGGCTACGCCGCCGCGCTCGCCGTCGAGAACATCGCCGAGCTGGGCGCCACGAGCGCCGAGCTGGTGCTCGACATCGAGCTCCAGCCCGCCGCCTGGCAGCCGGTCACGCCCGCGCCCGACGCAGTCCCGCCCGCGTCGCTGCTGGTCGCCGACGGGGTGCGCCGCGTGGACGCGCGGGTCTGGGTGGACGACCCCGGCGCGCCGATGCCGGTGCCGGGGATCGCGGCCTCGTACGCGGCCGGCATCGTCCGGTGCGGGCCCGAGGGCGCCGACCTGGCCGCGATCGAGGTCAACAGGACGCTCATCTCCGCCTCCCCGCACGCGCCCGAGGTCAAGACGCCGCACGCCACCTACCACCCGAGCAAGGCCGCCGACGCCAGCTTCGAGGAGCTGTCCCTGGCGTTGCAGCGGCAGGTCACCCAGCTCGAGGTGGACCTCGCGGTGCGGCACCGCGCCGAGAGCGACGACCTGCTGCTGGTGGACGGGCCGCTGCGGGGCCGCAGCCACCTGCCGCGCACGGTCGGCTACATCAAGACGCACCACACGGCCTACCTGCCGCCGCCGCAGTCCGCGGTGGTGGCGGCGCTCGCGCCGGGGCAGCGGACGCCGGTGTTCCTCATGGGCACGAGCTGGCGGCGGCACGCCTGGTACGTACGGCTGCCGGTGCAGTCCTCCGCCCCGTGGGCGGGCGTCGCGCGCTGCGAGGCGAGCGCGGAGCTGGAGCCCGCCCAGGTCGTCCGGCTCGCCGACGCCGTGACCCTGGCGCTGCCGCCGCTCGCCGGCGTCGACTACAAGGACCCGCGCGCCCCCCAGAACCTCGTGCCGATCGGCGGCCTGGAGAAGCTGCTGCGCCACCACCTGGGCGACGCCCGCCTGCTCTACCGCTCGCTGCGCACGGCCGCCCTCGGCTAGTACTCCAGTGACACTTGACGATCTTGAGGCGTTGGGGCCACATGGCGACGGCCACCACGTGATCATCCCGGAGTTTGAAGACGACCAAAGATCGTGCGGCGGGACCGCCAAGCTGCTGGGCTTACCCCACGTTCCGTGGGTACATGGCACATGGGTGTCAGATGCCCGTACGGCATCATGCAGCTCAGGGCGCCACATCGGCGGTGCCGCAGCCGAGATGACTCGACCCCATCGGCGTGCGGACAGCAGACGAATCCATGCCCTCGGCGCTACCATAGACCAGGTGGAAAGGCTGCGATGCTTACAAAACTGGAAGTCGACGGGTTCAAGAACCTTCTGAATTTCGAGGTAGAACTGGGCCCTTTCACCTGCATTGCAGGCGTCAACGGCACAGGAAAGTCAAACATCTTCGATGTGATTCAGTTCCTCAGCCTCCTGGCAGACAGATCGTTGATTGAGGCGGCTCAGGAGGTTCGGGGTGTGCACGGTGAGCGCTTGGGCGATCCGCGCGATCTTTTTTGGAATGGATACTCTCGGTCTGATCATAAGATGAGCTTTGCCGCAGAGATGATCGTGCCAGGCGAGGTTGAGGATGACTTCGGCCGACCAGCAAAGCCCTCCATCACCTTCCTTCGCTATGAGCTGGAAATCGGCTATATCCCACCTGCCGGGATCGAGAAGATCGGACGTCTTAGCCTGCTTGCTGAAAACCTTCGACACATCAAGCTTGGCGATGCTCCAGAAAAGCTTGGTTTTCGGCATAATGCTGGCCAATTCCGCAAGGCGGTTTTGCATGGGCGCCGAGCCGGCACAGCCTTCATATCGACCGCGATAGACGCCGACGGTCAGCCGATCATCAGTATCCACCAAGATGGCGGCAGCCGGGGCCAGCCAAAGCCTGCTGCTGCATCGAGAGCCCCTGCGACGGTTGTAAGCA
This sequence comes from Nonomuraea coxensis DSM 45129, assembly GCF_019397265.1. Taxonomy (NCBI): domain Bacteria; kingdom Bacillati; phylum Actinomycetota; class Actinomycetes; order Streptosporangiales; family Streptosporangiaceae; genus Nonomuraea; species Nonomuraea coxensis. The sequence goes on along the minus strand of NZ_CP068985.1, from coordinate 7,338,553 downwards.
CGGTCACAAGCAGCGATGACCCCACGGTGCTGGCCGCGCGCCGAGAGATGCAATCCTGGCGACGGTTGGCTCTTGAGCCTTCCGCATTGCGAACGGCAGACCGCTATGTTGATCCCCGACAAATGGATCCGACGGGCCGCCACCTCGCGGGAACTCTGTTCCGCATCGCCTATACAGACGGGGACTTCGAGCGAGTTTATGCCCGTGTCGCCAGTCGTCTGGCTGACTTGTCAGGAATAGACGTCAGAGAACTTCGGGTCGAGCAAGACGACGTCCGTGAGCTATTCACGGTGCAACTTGTCGAGTCGGGTGGACTGGCCTTGCCTGCAAGAAGCCTGTCCGAGGGGACCTTGCGCTTCCTTGCCCTTTGCGTTCTCCTCGAAGATCCTTCTGTTGAAGGCCTGCTGTGCATGGAGGAGCCCGAAAATGGCATCCACCCCGCCAACTTGAATGCAATGGTCCAGCTGGTTCAAGATCTGGCCGTGGACCCCTACGAAGCACCAGGCGTGGACAATCCGTTCCGACAGGTGATCGTTAATACGCATTCTCCTGCGGTTGTGCAACTCGCGGACCCGCAGGATCTCCTTTTCGCTGAAGTCGATATTCGGCGTGCGCCGGACGGGACAATGGCCAGGGCTCTGAGTGTCCGTCCTCTGGTCGATACCTGGCGCGATAACCGAGACACGAGGACCAGGGCCGTTTCCAAGGCCGACATCCTGCCGTACTTGACCACCCCTCCAGGCGCTCAGCTCACTCTGGAGATCGCGTGAGCCTGCGGATTCTCTTTCTTGGTGAGGGGACCAGCGATAGCGGGATCACCACTCACATCAGGCGCATCGCAATCGAGCACGGATATCAAGTGGTCATCACTGAGTGTTTTCCATCCTGAAGCCGCAGGTCGCGGGCATGCTGCGCGAGTGGGTCTGATCGACAAGTAGAAGAGCCCCTGGTAGAAGGGTTGTCGACCAAGATCAACCGTTAGACCAGAGGCTCCGAGTTGCTGTTCTACCGCGCCGCGCTGCCGTTGTCACCTCAGACCCTGTCCTATCTGTCCGGCATCCTGCGCCGGCACCGCAAGACGATCAACTCGCCCTGGCGTCGCCTCAACCCCGGCCAACAAGCCCTGCTCGTCCTCGTCCACCTGCGCAAAGGCGAGACCCTGGCAGAGGTCGCCGCAGGCTTCGGCGTCGGCATCGCGACCGCCTGGCGCTACATCCATGAGGCCATCGCCCTGCTCGCCCGCCGCTCGCCCCGCCTGGAGCAGGTGTTACGCGCGGCCAAGCGGGCCGGCTACCCCTACCTGGTCCTGGACGGCACCCTCATCCCCATCGACCGCGTCGCCGCCGACCGGCCCTACTACTCCGGCAAACACAAGAAGCACGGCATGAACATCCAAATCCTGGCCACCCCCGACGGCACACCCTTGTGGACCTCCGGCTCCCTGCCCGGCTCCGTCCACGACCTCAAAGCCGCCCGGATCTGGGGCATCCTGCGCCGCCTCAAGGCCGCCGACCTGATCACCCTCGCCGACAAGGGCTACGTCGGAGCCGGCGAGCACGTACGCGTGCCCTACAAGGGCCGCAACAAGCCCGCCTCCCAGAAGGCCGCCAACGCCGCTCACGCCAAGCTCCGCGGACCGGGAGAACGGGCCAATGCACAACTGAAGACCTGGCGTATTCTGCGCAAACTCCGGTGCTGCCCACTCCTCGCAGGTCAGCTCGTCAAAGCGATCCTCGTCCTTCAGCGCCGCGAGGCGGGATGAAAAGCACTCACTGATCCGTTGATGGATGGACTACCGCCGTCTCGACGAAGGACCGTAAAATCCAAGCTGGAGCTCATAACGGAAATAGGCGGAATGTACGAACTCGTAGTGGTCCATCGAGATGCAGACAGGGATGGCAGAGGCGCTCGCCTACGAGAGATTGAGGACGCTGTTCACTCGGTGACCCCTTGCACCCCTTACGTAGGGGTCGTACCTATCCGCATGACTGAGGCATGGCTTCTGTTGGATGAGCGTGACCTGCGAGTCGTGGCCGGCAACCCCAATGGACGCATGGACCTGAACTTGCCTCGACCAAAATCGGTGGAGACGATTCCAGATCCGAAAGCGGAGTTGACCGAAAAACTAGCTCTTGCTTCCGGCTTGTCAGGTAGGAGGTTGGCCAAGTTCAGGCAGCGATTTCCCGAGCATCGCCGTCAACTACTTGATCGAATCAATCCGGCCGGCCCTATTTGCGATGTCCCTTCTTGGAACAGCTTCAATGAGGACCTTTTGGCAGGATTGCAGCAGGCGGCTGGATAAGAAGTTCGGCTGCGATCGCATATGAGCGGGCCTGGACACGGACTGCGAGAGAGCCAACGCCGACCCATGGACCGTCCCGTTTATCGCGGGGCCACCACGCGCGGGTGCCTTGTACTCCAGTGACACTTGACGATCTCGAGAAGTTGGGGTCACATGGCGACGGCCACCGCGTGATCACCCGGAGTTTGTGAAGGCAACCAAAGATCGTGCGGTGGCCGCGATCCATGGCGTAGACCTCAGACCGCTTGGACGGTGTCCAGGTCAACGCGGCCGAGGTCGCCGCGCGGGTGGCCGACCGGCACCGGCACTCCAGCTGGCGCTCCCCGAGATCCGACGGTTGCTGGTCGCGCTCATCTTGGCCGCGACCCGCACGATCACGGACATCCTGCACTGGTCAGACTGGCGCCGCCGCCATCAAGCAACCGTACGACACTGCCACTACCAGCGCAGGTCCCAACCATGATCGGATGTGTCCCGGGAGTACTAGCTGATCGGGCGCGTCACGGGCACTTCGCGCGCATCTTGGGGCTGTAGCCGTTGTGGACGACGTACTTGCTGCCGGCGTAGTACCTGACCTGGCCCTGCAGGCGGTAGGTGAAGGTGGTGCCCCGCTTGCAGCCCTTGTACAGCGTCTTCTTGCCGGCGCCGTACCAGGAGGCGCTGGAGATCTGCTGCCAGCCCCACCAGCGCTTGCGCTGAAGCATGATCTTGATTTCCTGGTTGCGGGAGCAGCCGATCGCCCAGCCGGTCGCGGCCACGTGTCCCTTGCGCATCTCCGGGCGGTACACGCGCACCTGGCGGCAGGACGCCGCCGCCGCCGAGTCGGCCGCCGCGGCGGCCGTGGCGACGGTGGCGGGGGAGGTCTGAGCGGCGGCCTGCGCGGGGGCGCCCGCGGTCAGCGCCGCGGCGGCGACCGCGGCACCGAGGACCATCGTGTTGAGCGTTCGCATCGCGTTCTCCTTGGTGCTCGTCGTACTGGACACCGCGAAGGTAGCCAGGCCGATGTTGAGGACCTGTGGAGCGCCTGTTGAGCGAACGGTCCGCTAGACCGCGAAGACCTGCCGTCGTCGGCGAACACCTTGAACTCCAGGGCGGTCAGGCCCCCTCGACCCGATACCCCGGTCAGTGGCGGGCGCGGGGGAGGGTGGCGGTGACGACGAGGCCGCCGTCCTCGCGGGGGCGGGCGCTCACGTCGCCGCCGTGCGCCACCGCGATCGAGCGCACGATCGACAGCCCGAGCCCCGCGCTCCGCGCCGTGACCACCCGCTCGGCGCCGTGCCGGTGGAAGGGCTTGAAGAGCGGCGGCACGTCGTACGGCGGCACGTCGGGCCCGGTGTTGGCGACCTCCACCTCGACGCTGTCGCCGTCCACGGTGCGGCTCACCACCCGCACCCATCCGCTCCCGTCGTCCAGGTTGTGCCGGATGCCGTTCTCGACCAGGTTGTGCACGAGCCGTTCGAGGAGCAGGGCGTCCCCGGTGACGGGCGCCTGGCCGGCCACCTCGTCCACGGTGACCTTGGCCTCGGCGGCGTCGCCGGCCGTCTGCCGCACCACGTGCGCCACCACGTCGGCGAGGTCCACCGGCGAGCGGTCGGCGATCTCCTGCTCCGAGCGGGCCAGCAGCAGCAGGCCCGAGATGAGGCGTTCGTGCCGGGCGTTGATCTCCAGCAGGCTCTCGCCCAGCTCCTTGACGTCCGGCGAGGCCGTACGCCGGTGCATGGCCAGCTCGACCAGCGCCCGGTTGAGCGTGAGCGGCGTGCGCAGCTCGTGGGAGGCGTTCGCGACGAACCTGCGCTGCCCGTCGAAGGAGTGGTCCAGCCGCTCGACCATCGTGTCGAAGGTGTCGGCGAGCTGCTTGACCTCGTCCGCCGGGCCCTCCAGCGCGATCCGCTCGTGCAGCCCGCGCTCGGCCATCGGGGCGGCGGCGATCCGGCGGGCGGTGTCGGTGACGCGGTGCAGCGGCGCCAGCATCCGCCCGGCCACCACCCAGCCGAACGCGACCGCCGCCCCGCCGACCACGGTCAGCGCGAGCACGCCCTGCGCGAGCAGCGAGGTGCCTGCGGCCCCGCGCAACTCCAGCTCCTGCCGCCGCAGCCACTCGACGGCCGCGTCCCCGGTGAGCCGCATGTCGCCCTCGGCGATGAAGAACTGCTTGTTCATGCCTGGCGGGGCGGTGAACCGGTCCTCGAACGACCGCGTGAGCTGCTGCTCGAACAGCACGTACGTGACCCCGAGCAGGGCCAGCCCGGCCACCAGGAAGATCGCGCCGTACCCGAGGGTGAGCCGCAGCCGCAGCGTGCGCGGCCCGCGCGGCCTCCAGCGTCCGGTCATCCGATCCGGTACCCCACTCCCTGCACGGTCTCGATCACGGGCGGGCCGGCGAGCTTGCGGCGCAGCTTGAGCACGGTGAGCCGGACCGCGCCGGTGAACGGGTCGGCGTGCTCGTCCCACGCCTTCTCCAGCAGGTGCTCGGCCGAGACCACGCCGCCCTGCGCCCGCAGCAGTTCGGCGAGCACCGCGAACTCCTTCCGCGCCAGCGGCACGAACCTCCCGTCCCTGAACACCTCGCGGCGCGCCGGGTCGAGCGTGATCCCGGCCCGCCGCAGCACGGGCGGCGCGGCGGGCCGCGACCGCCGCCCGAGGGCCAGCACCCGCGCGGCCAGCTCGGGGAAGGCGAACGGCTTCGGCAGGTAGTCGTCGGCCCCGATGGACAGTCCCGTCACCCGGTCGTCGAGCTGGGCCGCGGCGGTCAGCATGAGCACCCGCGCGGCCGAGTCGGAGGCCACCAGCTCCTTGCACACGTCGTCGCCGTGCACGCGCGGCAGGTCGCGGTCCAGCACGACCACGTCGTAGTCGTTGACCGCGAGGCGTTCGAGCGCCGCCTCGCCGTCGTGCGCCAGGTCGACCGCGTGCGTCTCCTCCCGCAGCCACTCGGCTATCGCGTCGGCGAGCACGTGCTCGTCCTCAACCACCAGCACCCGCATGGCTCGTTCTCCGGCCCTTTCCGTCGCCTACAGAGCCGAGTGTGGCTGAGACGGCGTTCGGCGGAGGTAAGCGCCGGAGCCGGATGCCAGGAAACGCGGAGGAAACAGCCCGGCCTATTGCATCTCCCTTCGAACGACCACATGTCGTACCAACCAGATGGGGGAGACCACTCATGCGAGGACGAGTCCGCAGCGCCCTGGCCGCCGCGCCCGTCGCGTTCGCCCTGCTCCTGACCGGCTGCGCCGCCGCCGACGGCGGCGGCTCCGGGGTGGCGTCGGTCACCGGCGCCCGGACCGGCGCCGGCGCGACGCCGAGCGCCGATCCGCAGGACAAGGGCATCAAGTACGCCCAGTGCATGCGCGAGCACGGCATCGACATGCCCGACCCCGAGCCCGGCAAGGGCGTCACGATGAGGATCGGCCCCGGCACGCCGAAGGAGAAGGTGGAGCAGGCCGAGCAGGAGTGCAAGCAGTGGGCACCGGCCGGCCGGGCCGAGGGCGGCGGCGACCCCAAGCGCGCCGAGGCGCTGCGCAAGGTGGCGCAGTGCATGCGGGACAACGGCGTCGAGAAGTACCCGGACCCCGACGGCGGCATGATGCGCATCACCCGCGACGTCGGCGAGGACCCCGACTTCAAGTCCGCCCAGGAGAAGTGCCAGAAGGAGATGGGCGAGGCCGGCATGGGGGGCCTGGGATGAGCATGATCGCCCTCGACGGCAAGGACGGGAGGAGGAGCGGGCCGGGCGACGGGCCGCCGCGCCGTGCCCGGCGGCGCGGCCGGGTGGCCGCCGGGCTGCTGGTCGTGCTGGCCGCCACGGGCGGAGCCTTCGTCGCGGTCAACGGCGCCGGCCTGCTCGCGGACGGGGCCGGCCCGGCCCGTACGGCCGCGATCCTGCCCCCGGCCACCACCACGGTCGCCAGGCAGACCCTGGACGACACGATGGACGCCGACGGCGAGCTCGGCTACGGCCCGGTCACCGGCGCCCTGGCGAGGAGGCCGGGCACCATCACCTGGCTGCCCGCGAGCGGCCGGCAGATCACCCGGGGCCGCTCGCTCTACCGCGTGGACGACGAGCCCGTGACCCTCATGTACGGCGACACGCCCGCCTACCGCGACCTGCGGATCGGCACGGAGGGCGGCGACGTCCGCGACCTGGAGCGCAACCTGCGCGCGCTCGGCTACGACGGCTTCACCGTGGACGACGAGTACACCTACGGCACGGCCGCGGCCGTCAGGGAGTGGCAGGCCGACCGCGGCCTGGAGGAGACGGGCGTGGTGGAGCTGGGGCGGGTCGTGTTCGCGCCGGGGAAGGTGCGGGTGGAGAGCCTGGAGTCCGAGGAGGGCGAGCCGGCCCGGCCGGGCCAGAGGGTGCTGACCTACACGGGGACGTCCAAGGTCGTCACCGCCGAGCTGGACGCCGAGGACCAGCGGATCGCGCGCAAGGGCGCGAAGGTCCAGGTGACGCTGCCGGACGGCACGACCGTGCCGGGCCGGGTCACCGAGGTCGCCACCGTCATCGAGCCCGGCGATGGCCAGGGGGCCGACCCCGGGACGCGGGTCGAGGCCCTGGTCTCCCTCGGGTCCGCGAAGGCCGCCAAGGCGGCGAAGGGCCTGGACCGGGCGGCGGTGGACGTGACCTTCACGGCCTCGCGGCGCGAGAACGTGCTCACCGTGCCGGTCGCGGCGTTGGTCGCGCTGCGGGAGGGCGGGTTCGGGGTGCAGGTCGTCGAGGGCGGCACGGCCCGGTACGTGGCCGTCGAGACCGGGCTCTTCTCCGGCGGCCGGGTCGAGGTCGAGGGCGAGGGGCTGCGCGAGGGCATGACGGTGGGGATGCCGCGATGACGTACCCGATGATCGCCCTGACGGAGGTGTCCCGCGCCTACCCCGGCGGGGTGACGGCGCTGCGCTCGGTGTCGCTGCGCGTCGAGCACGGCGAGCTGGTCGCGGTCGTCGGCCCGTCCGGGTCGGGCAAGTCGACGCTGCTCAACGTCGTCGGCACGCTCGACCGGCCGACCTCCGGCGCCGTCCACCTCGACGGCCACGACGTGGCGGAGCTCTCCGACGGCCGGCTCTCGGCGCTGCGCGCGACCACGATCGGCTTCGTCTTCCAGCACTTCCACCTGGCCGCGCGGGTCCCGGCGCTGGACAACGTGGCCGACGGGCTCGTCTACACGGGCCTGCGCCGCTCGGAACGCCGCCGCAGGGCCGCCGAGGCGCTGGAGCGCGTAGGGCTGGGGCACCGCATGGACCACGAGCCGCACGAGTTGTCCGGCGGGGAGCGCCAGCGGGTCGCCATCGCCCGCGCGGTGGCCGGCGAGCCGCCGCTGCTGCTGGCCGACGAGCCGACCGGCGCGCTGGACTCGGTGTCGGGCGCGGGCGTGATGGACCTGCTGCACGAGCTGAACGCGGCCGGCACGACCATCGTGATCATCACGCACGACCGCGAGGTGGCGGGCGGCCTGCCCCGGCAGGTGAGCATGCGCGACGGCCGGATCGTCGCCGACTCCACGGCGGCGGCCCTGACGGCGGCCCTGAGGGCGGAGGGGCGGGTGCCGCGATGAGCGCCGCCGAGCCTCCCCGCCCGGCCCCGGCCCCGGCGCCGGCGCCGGCACCGGCGCCGGCACGGGCGCGGCCGGCGCGGGAGAGGGCGTGGCCGGTGCCCGCCAGGATGCGGCCGGCGGACGTCGTGCGCGTGGGCGCGGTGGGCCTGCGCACGCGCCCGCTGCGGGCGTTCCTGTCCGCGCTGGGCATCGCCATCGGGATCGCGGCCATGGTGAGCGTGGTCGGGCTCTCGTCCTCCTCGGGCGCCGAGCTCGACCGGACGCTCTCCGCCCTCGGCACCAACCTGCTCACCGTCTCCTCCGGATCCACGCTGATGGGGGAGGCGGCGCGGATGCCGGTGGAGTCCGAGGCCATGATCGAACGGGTCGGCCCGGTGGAGGCGGTCTCGGCCGTCGGCAAGATCCCCGAGGCGAAGGTCTACCGTACGGAACGCATCCCGGAGGCCCAGACCGGCGGGCTCAGCGCGTACGCCGCCCGCCTCGACCTCCCCGCCACCCTCGGCGCGACCCTGCGCGACGGCGTCTGGCTCAACGCGGCCACCGAACGCCATCCGGCCGCCGTGCTCGGCGCGGCGGCGGCGCGGCGGCTCGGCGTCGGCGCGGCCGGCCCGGACACGCAGGTCGTCGTCGGCGGCGTGCGTTTCACCGTGGTCGGTGTGCTGAACCCGGTCGCCCTCGCGCCCGACCTCGACAACGGCGTGCTGGTCGGCTGGCCGGCCGCCGAGGAGCGGCTGGGCTTCGACGGGCATCCGACGACCCTCTACACCCGCGCCGAGGAGGCCGCTCTGGAGGCGGTCCGCGACGTCCTGGCCGGCACCGCCAACCCGGAGGCGCCGAACGAGGTGGACATCTCCCGCCCGTCCGACGCGCTGGCCGCCAAGCAGGCCACCGGTCAGGCCTTCGCCGGCCTCCTGCTGGGCGTGGGCGCGGTGGCGCTGCTGGTGGGCGGGGTCGGCGTGGCCAACACGATGGTCATCTCGGTGCTTGAGCGCCGGGCCGAGATCGGCCTGCGCCGCTCGCTGGGGGCGACCAGGGGGCAGATCCGCACGCAGTTCCTGGCGGAGTCGCTGCTCCTGTCGCTGCTCGGCGGGGCCGGCGGCGTCCTGCTGGGCACGGCGGTGACCGTGGGGTACGCGCGCTACAGCGGCTGGCCCCCGGTGGTGCCCGCGTGGGCGACGGCGGGCGGCCTCGCCGCGACGCTGGCGATCGGCGCGGTGGCGGGCCTCTACCCGGCCGTACGGGCCGCGCGCCTCTCGCCGACCGAGGCTCTCTCCACCCCGTGAGGCGCGGCCTCCGTCACGGCCCGCCGGGCGTCTCCCTGGGAGCCGCGGGCCGGGCGGAGGCCGCGTAACAGGAGGTCTTGCCGACCAGGCGGACGCCAGGGCGGGGGCCGCGGGCGACCGTCAGCTCGAAGGTCAGCAACGTCCTGGGGTCGCGCAGCACCGCCACGTCCCGGCGGCCGTCGCGCAGGTCCAGGTCGTCGGCGATCTTGTCGTACCCGAGGGCCTGGAGTCTCTCCTGGAGGCCGGAGGAGGCGTCCACCCGCTCGCTCTCGGCCAGCAGCCACCCGCGTACCTCGCCGGGGACGCAGGAGCCGTCCTCGACCTGCTGCGGCGCGGAGCGGTGCAGGTCGGAGGAGTCGAGGAGGAGGAGGTCGGCGTCAGCGGTGAGCCGGCTGATGGCCTCGTCGAGCGTGGGGAGGCTCCGGCCCGCCGCGCACGCGGTGATCGCCGCGGCGCAGGCGAGCGCCACGGAGGCAGCGTATCGGCGGGTACGCATGATCCGGACACTACCGGAGGCCCCGCTCCTCCGGCAGGGGCGGACGGACTCAGTGAATGATCGCCTTGAGCCGGTTGACCAGGCGCTGGTCCTCCACGCAGCGGCCGAGCCCGAGCGCCACCGAGTAGAGCGGGCGCTCGGCCCGCCGCACCGGCATGCACAGCTCCGCGCGCAGCCGCCGGCCCAGGCCGCGCAGCAGCGCGCCGCCCCCCACCAGCACCGCGCCCCGCTCCCCGAGGTCGGCCACCAGCTCGGGCGGGCACCCTTCGACGGTCCCGACGGCGGCCCGCACGATGGCCTCGACCGGCTGCCTCGTCGCCTCGTAGATGAGCTGGACGGGCAGCGACACGGCCCGCTCCTGGCCGGTCTCGGCGTCCCGTCCCTGGACGGTCACGTGCCGCTGCAGCGGCTTCCAGTCGGTGCCGGCCCGGCGTTTGGCGTCCTCCGCCTCGGCCTCGTCGAGCAGCAGCCCGTGCTCGCGCTCGACGAGACGGGCGATGGCGAGGTTCATGGCCCGGCCGCCGACGGGCACCGTGGCCGCGGCCACCACCGCGCCGTGGGACAGGACGGCCACGCGGGCCACGTCCTGCCCGATGTCGATGACCATCCGCCCGGTGCCGTCGCGTACCTGCACGCCCGCGCCCAGCGCCGCCGCGAGCCCGTGCGGGACGAGCATGAGCCCGCGGGCCTCGGCGTCGTAGGCGACGTCCCGAAGGGCCGCCTTGTCGATGGACGTGGCGCCCTCCGGCAACGCCATGACCAGGCGCGGACGGGCCGCGAAGGGCCGCCGGTGCACCTTGCGCAGGAAGTGCCTGACCAGCCGCCGGGTCAGCTCGCCGTCGCCCGGCAGGCCCGCGCTGACGGGCCGGCAGGTCTCGTGGCCGCTCGTGGGGTCGGCCTCCGCGCCGTACTCCACGATCTTGCCTGTCCTGGCGTCGCGGACGACGGCGGAGGGCTCGTCCAGGACGATGCCCCTGCGCTTGGCGTAGATCCGCGTGCGCGCGGCCCCCAGATCCACGGCCAGGTCCAGGCCGAGGACACTCATGCCTGTCCAGGCGATTTGTCCATCATGTCGGGATTTGTATCCGCTCGTACCCCAACGCAACACCAGGAACCGAGCGGTACCCCTTTACCTGACGGACCGGTTTCGCGTCGTAAGGGACACCGTGCGAAGCTGGGGGTGTCCCAACACCATGGAGGTCCTCAATGGCGGAATCACCGGAGCCGGAAGTCAGCGAAACTCCCGAGGACGAGATGAAGCGCAAGTTCCGCGAGGCGCTTGAGCGCAAGCGTGGCCAGCACGCGGCCGGCGGCGCGGGTGGCAGGGGCGGCGATCCGTCGAAGATCCACGGTACGCACGGCCCGGCCGCGAACAAGCGATCCTTCAGGCGCAAGAGCGGCGGCTGAGTCAGCAGGTCCGGCAGGTCCGGTAGCCCAGGGAGGGCGCGGTTATTCCGCGCCCTCCCTTTTCTTTGCCCGGCGGCCAGGTAGATCTTTTGTCCGATTCGTGACGATTCGTTTGCTTTCGTCCCTGTGTGCGTGGTTAAGTGTGGCCCATTCAACCAGCCGAATCCCGAACCTCTCGGGAACCGGGGACCCAGTCCGTTGGGGTGAATCCGGCAGCACGCCGGTAGGGCATCTCCTCGTCCGAACCCGTCAGCTAACCCGGTAGGCGTGATGGAGAGGACCCCCGCATGTCGTACCGCGTCACACCCCCGGACACCGGATCCCCACCGGCCGAGATTCCCGACAGCGTAGTGCCGGCCGCCCGCTGAGCGGCTCTTCGTCCAGGCTCCTCCGCGCTCCGCGCAGCCTCCCCCGTCAGGTGTTCTCCCCTGGCTGCGCCCTTCTCCCCTGAGCGCGTGTCCCTGTCCCTCGCAAAGGACCTCACTGCTCCATGTCTGCTTATTTCGGCCTGCGCTCCTGCGCCGTGCTCGCCGCCTGCTCGTTCGGCGCGCTCACCGCCGTCTCCGCCCCCGCCCACGCTGACACCGACGAGAAGATCCTGCTCAAAGGCTCGACCACCGCCTCCTACTTCTGGGACGACGGCTCCGGCAGGGCCGGGGACACCGGCCTGCCGGCCAGCGGCAAGCCGATGCAGAAAGGGCTGGCCGCCAGCCCGAGCTGGCCCCTGCTGACCGAGGGCTACGTGATGTACAAGGGCAAGAAGATGCCCTTCTTCGTGGGCGACCGCGGCCCAGGCGTGCCCTCCAACCGGGGCATCATGCTCGACCTGGACGCCAAGACCTTCGCCGAGCTGACCGGCGGCCGGTTCAACTCCGCCACGCTGGGCGTGGACGGCATCGGCGGCCAGGGCCACATCAAGGTCGACTACGTCATCACCAAGTGGGGCCCCGGGGTCGGCAAGAAGAACCACCCGGTCCCCTTCTCCACCGGCGCCTGGTCGCGGCGTGACAACAACCCGGCCGAGCCCCCGAAGGTCCTGGCCGAGGAGAAGCCGGCGACGACCGGGACCGCGCAGCCGGCGAAGGTCAGGACGAAGACCGGCACGCAGAGCGCGGCGAAGGCCGTGCAGGAGAAGGCGGGCCAGTCAGAGACGCCGGCGCAGGGCGTGGCCGGCGGTTCCGCCGGTGGCGCGGCCGTCCAGCTCGCGGCCGGCCAGGCCGGGACCGTCCGCCAGGGCGAGTCCGCGCAGGCGGGCACCGGCGTGGGCGGCGCCCTGCTCTGGGCCGCCCTGGCCCTGGGAGGCGGGGCCGTGGTGCTGGGCGGTAACCGCCTCCGGCGCCTGCTCAAGCGCGGCGCCTGAGCCGGCGCCGGCATCCGCTCAGAACGCTTTACGTCACCGGACCAGAATGAGATTCTGGTCCGGTGACGACCCGCGTAACCGCCAACGGCATCGACATCGCCTACGAGAGCTTCGGCGACCCCGGAGGCCGCCCGCTGCTCCTCATCATGGGCCTCGGCGCCCAGCTCATCCACTGGGACGAAGGGCTCTGTGAGCTCCTGGCCGAGCAGGGACACCACGTGGTCCGGTTCGACAACCGCGACGCGGGGCTGTCCACGCACGTCGGTGGGGCGGGGGTGCCCGGCGCGGGCACGGCTCCGCCGTACCTGCTGGACGACATGGCCGAGGACACCGCCGGCCTCATGGACGCCCTCGGCTGGCCGCGGGCCCACGTGGTGGGCGCCTCGATGGGCGGCATGATCGCCCAGACGCTGGCCATCCGCCGTCCGGAGCGCGTGCTGACCCTCACCTCGATCATGTCCACCCCCGGCCCTGAGATCGCGCCGCCGACGGCGGAGGCCGCCGCGATCCTCATGGCCCGGCCGGCCGCCGACCGCGACGGCGTGCTGGAGCAGGCCGTACGCACCTGGACAATGATCGGCTCGCCCGGCTACGAGCTGGACCACGAGCGCATCACCACCCTCGCGGGACTGGCCTACGACCGCTGCTTCGACCCGGCGGGCACCGGCCGGCAGCTCGCCGCCATCATGGCGTCCGGCAGCCGGGTCGAGGCGCTCGGCCGGCTGACCGTGCCCACCCTGGTGCTGCACGGCGAGGCCGACCAGCTCGTCCCCCTGGCGGGCGGCGAGGCCACCGCGGCGGCCGTCCCGGGGGCTCGCCTGGTGACGTACCCGGGGATGGGGCACGACCTGCCGCGCGCGCTCTGGCCCGACATCGTCGCCGAGATCACCAAGCACACCACCGCCTGAACGCGCCGCGGCCCGCGCCCCCCGCACGGAGGGCGCGGGCCGCGCGGTGCTCAGACCTCCAGCTTCTCCTCGATGCCGCGGAGCTGGTGCCGGGACATCGCCAGGTTGGCCCGGGCGCGGTCGAGGGCGAGGTAGAGGAACAGCCCCTTGCCGCCGCGTCCGGTGATCGGGCGGATGATGTGGTACTGGCCTCCGAGGGTGATGAGGATGTCCTCGATGCTGTCCTTGAGACCCAGCGAGTCCATCGTGCGCAGCTTCGCCTTGACGACCTCGGTGTTCCCCGCGGCGGCGACCTGGAGGTCCAGGTCCTTCGATCCGCCGAGGGTGCCCAGCGCCATGCCGCTGCCGTAGTCGACGACCGCCGCGCCGACCGCGCCGTCGATCGTCATCATCTCCTTGAGAGAGACGTCCATGCCCGCCATGACTCCTCCTTCTCTGCCAGGTTCGGGTTCACTGCTTCTGCGGTGCGACGGCCGCCACGGCGGCGGCCGTCTTCCTGCCCTCCAGCCGCAGGAGCCCGACGTTCGCGCCGGGTCCGGCCAGGACTGTGAGGACGACGGTGGGGCCGGCCGCGTAGAAGGCCACGAAGCCGGCGGTGCCGGAGATCAGCGTCTCCTCGAAGGCGCCGTGCTGCGTCATGATCAGCATGCGCCTGCTCATGGCGAGCAGGGCCGCCGCCAGGGCCGCCGCCTGCTCGCCGATCTCGTCGGGCAGGTCGCAGGCCACCTGCAGGCCGTCCACGGTGCAGGCGACGCTCCCGCGCACGTCCGGCGTGCGCTCGCGCAGGAGCCTCATCTCCTCCAGGACCTCGTGCTTCAGCTCCACCCGTGGCCTCCTCCTGAGTGAGGGAAACCTCACGACAGCTCCTCTAGCGCTTTCTTCAGCCGCAACAGCAGCGCTATATCGGTCGGGTCCCCCGTGACGGACGGTCCGGCGGACGGCCTCGGGGCCTCCGGACGGTGGGGCGGGCGCGGCAGCTCGCCGCGGGCCCGCCTGGGCAGCGTCCGCTCGTCGCCGGCGGACAGCGGGTCCTCCGGCTCCGGCGGGTCCGGCGGGTCCGGCGGGCACAGCAGGCCCGCGGCGGCCAGCCGGCGCACGGCCAGCAGCACCGAGTAGCCCGGCCGCCCGATCTGCCTGGCCAGCTCCAGCGGGGTGGCCCGCCGGTCGGCCTGGACGAGCACCTCCCACTGGACGCGGTCGAGCGTCACCGCGTGCCCGGCCAGGGCGGTGGCCGGGCGCACGGGGCTGGTGTCGACGTCGGCCGAGGGCCAGATCCCGGCGAGCTGGGCCCGCCGCCTGGCGCACTCGCGCACGAGCCCCGCCACGTCGAAGAACCACTGCCCGCCCAGCCAGTGCTCCTCGCCGGGACGGAACTTCGGCCGCGTCCCGCTCATCGGCAGCAGGAAGAAGGCCGCGTCGAGCACCACGCCGAGCACGGCGTACTGGAGCTCTCCCTGGGTGATCGGGCCCTCCCGCAGCAGCCGGGCGCAGCCGCCGTCGGACTGCATGCCCCGCAGGGCCGCCTCCGACATCCGTCCCCTGGCGGTGAGCAGCCGCTCCAGACTCGGGGTCTGGGCGCACTCCATGTACGTCACGCGCCCGTCCGACAGGAAGATCGTGCCGCTCCGGCCGACCCGCAGCGCGCCGGTCGAACGCTCCCGTGCGAGCCCGGCGAGGAGGGAGTCCAGCTTGGTCATGGCTCACGTCGTCAGACGGCCGGCGATGGACTGGAGACGGTGCCGGGCCAGGGCGAGGTTGGCTCGCTCCAGGTCGAGGCGTACGTAGATGACGAGCGGCCCCTCGAAGACGGTCTCCATCAGCCGGAGCAGATGGTGGCCCTTGTCCGTGGTGACCAGCATGTCGTCGATGCGGACGACGTCGCCCGGGCAGGTGCGCGCGAGCCCGTCGGAGGTGGCGCGCAGCGCCTCGGTGAGCGCGGCGGCGGAGCGGTCGGCCTCGACGCCGGAGTCCTGGCTGAAGGCCACGGCCATGCCACTGGTGTGGTCGACCAGCATGGCGTCCAGCGCGCCTGGTATGGCCATGACCTCCGCCAGGCAGGTGTCGATTCCGAGCACGTGACCTCCCTCGCCATCGGTGGGACGGAGACAGCGTAGAGGTACGGAACCGCCGCGAAGCGTGATCAGTCGCTGGAGTTAATGTTTTGTACGGCGATGGCGGAGAAAAACAACACCGATGCAGATAATTGTTTGATTCACGAGAATTTCTCGCGGCACCGCAGGATCTCCGCGACGTTCCTCTCGGCCCATTCGGCCACCACCGACAGCGGCCCGTGCAGCGAGAGCCCGAGGTCGGTCAGCGTGTACTCCACCCGCGGCGGCACCTCGGCGAACACCTCCCGCGTCAGCAGCCCGTCCTGCTCCATGGCACGCAGGGTCTGGGTGAGCACCTTCGGCGTGACGCCGCCGATCCGGGTGCGTAACTGGGTGAAGCGCATCGGCCCGTCGCGGAGGCTGAGCAGCACCAGCATGGACCATTTATCGCCAATACGATCCAGAACCACACGGGTCGGGCATTGTGGGTCGAATACATCACCGGTATCCACAAGGTACTTATAGCACGATGAAGTAACCAGTATCCAACGGATACTGTTGACCCCATGAAGATCCTTGTCATCGGCTCGACCGGCATGATCGGGCAGCGCATCGTCGCGGAGCTGACCCGCCGCGGTCACGAGGTCACCGGCGTGAGCCGCTCGGGCGGCCCGGTCAAGGGCGACGCCCGCGACACCGCCACCCTCGCCAAGGGGCACGACGCGATCGTGCTCGCCATCTCGCCGCCGCGCGACGGCAGCGACCCCGAGGGCCCGTTCGTGGAGGCCAACCGCGCGGCCATCGACGGCGCCCGCGAGGCCGGCACCCGGCGGCTGATCGCCGTCGGCGGCGCGGGCAGCCTCAAGACGCCCTCGGGCGACGACCTGGTCGACACGCCCGGCTTCCCCGAGGTCTACAAGAAGGAGGCGCTGGCCGGGCGGCTGGCCCTCGGCCTCTTCCGGCAGGCCGGCGACCTCGACTGGACCTACATCTCGCCGGCCGCCGAGATCGCGCCGGGCGAGCGCACCGGCGTCTACCGCATCGGGCGCGACGACCTGCTCGCCGACCCCGACGGCCGCAGCTTCATCACGGCCGAGGACTACGCGGTCGCCGTCGCCGACGAGCTGGAACGCGGCGCCCACCCGCGCACCCGCATCACGGTGGCCTACTGATCACCGGTCGGTTCGTCCGGGAGCAGCGCCTTCTCGTCGGGCTTGTGCACGAGCACGTTGTCCACGTACGACTTCACGGCCGTGGCGAGCCCGACGTCGGCGCCCGCCTGCTCGGACAGAAACCAGCGGTGGTCGAGGATCTCGTGGAAGATCTGCGCGGCCTCCAGCTTGCCGCGCAGCCCGGCCGGGATCGCGTCCACCGTCGGGTTGAACACCTCGGCCAGCCACCGGTGCGCCACGATGGCCTCGTCCTCGTGCCGCAGGCCCTTCGCCATCCGGAAACCGTCGAGGTCGTTGAGCAGCCGCCTGGCCTGGTTCTCCTCGACGTCGAGGCCGGTCAGCCTGAGCAGCCGCCGCTGGTGGTGCCCGGCGTCCACGACCTTGGGCCGGACGATGAGCCGGCCGGTGCCGACCTTGCGCCGCACCATCATCTCGGCCACGTCGAAGCCGAGCAGGTTGAGCCGCCGGACGCGCTGCTCCACGCGGTGCCAGTCCAGCTCCTCGATGATCTCGCTCTCGTTGAGCTCGGCCCAGAGGCGGTGGTAGCGGGCCACGATGTCCTCGGCGGTCTCCATGGGGTCGATCGACGGGTGCAGCAGCCCGCCGGCCTCCAGGTCCAGCATCTCGCCGAAGATGTTCGTGTGGGCCATGTCGATGTCGGTCAGCCGCTGGCCCTCGCTGATCATCGGGTGCAGCTCGCCGGTCTCGGCGTCCACCAGGTAGGCCGCGAACGCGCCCGCGTCCCGGCGGAAGAGCGTGTTGGACAGTGAGCAGTCGCCCCAGTAGAAGCCGTTGAGGTGCAGCCGCACCAGCAGCACGGCCAGGGCGTCCAGCAGGCGGGTGAGCGTGTCGGGGCGCAGGGTGCCCGACATGACGGCCCGGTAGGGGAGCGAGAACTGCAGGTGCCGGGTGATCAGCGCGGCGTCCAGGCCGTCGTCCCGGCCGGTGACGTACGCGACCGGCTCGACCGACGGCGCGTCGAGCCTGGCCAGGCCCCATAGGAGCTGGTATTCCCGCCTGGCGTAGCGCTCGCTGATCTCCTTGATCGCGTACACCTTGCCGGAGAGCCGGGCGAAGCGCACGATGTGCCGGGAGATGCCGCGCGGCAGATCCACCAGATGGTGCTGCGGCCAGTCTTCCAGGGGGACGTCCCACGGGAGGCGGAGCAGGTCGGGTTCGCCGAGCGCGCCAGTGATCTGGAGGGGCATTCGATCAGGATAAGGTGCACCGGTGGACGAGTTTCTCAAGTGGTACTTTTCCGACCGTCCTGTGCTCGCCAGCCTGCTGGGAGCCGAGGGCTACGATCACACCCTGGGCGACTTCACGGCCGCCGGCTGGGCCGCCCGCGAGCGCGAGGAGGCCCGCTGGGCCGAGCGGCTGCAGGCCCTCCCCACCGCCTCCCTCGACGACGAGATCGACAGGGATCTCGTCCTCTCCCAGCTCAGAGGCTCGATCGCGATCGCGTCGTCCTGGCCCGAGTGGCGCCGCGACCCGGCCGTCTACCTCTCGCCGGTCTTCGGCGCGATGTACACCCCGTTCCAGCGGCGGCTCCAGCCCGAGCCCGAGCTGGTCGCCGCCGCCATCGCCCGGCTGGCCGAGGTGCCCGGCGTGCTCGCCGCCTGCCGCGCCAACCTCGACCCCGGCCTCGCCGCGCCGCTGCTCGTCCAGCGCGGTCTCGGCCAGGCCCGCACCGGCCGCAACTTCCTCACCCGCACCATCCCCGGCATGGTCGGGGACGAAGGGCTGCGCGCGAAGCTGGCCGAGGCAGCCGAGCCCGCCGCCCGCGCCTTCGACGAGCTCGTGACCTTCCTGGAGGGCTTCACGTGCGGCGGCACCTGGCGCATGGGGGAGAAGCTCTACTCCACCCTGCTGCGCGAGCGCGAGCTCCTCGGCTACGGCGCCGCCGAACTGCACGAGAAGGGTAAGGCCGCCTGGGCCGAGCTGGACGCCAGGATGCGCGAGGTCGCCGTCCGGGTGAGCGGCGGCGAGGACTGGCGGGCGGCCATGGAGTCCCTGATGGACGACCATCCGCCCACCCTCGCCGACATGCGGGCCGAGTACGAGGCCGAGACCCTGCGCGCCCGCGCCTTCGTCGCCGAGCGCGACCTGGTCACCTTCGCCGACGGCGAGGAGTGCCAGGTGCTGCCGTCCGCCGAGTACACCCGGCCCGTCCTCGCCGTCGCCCACTACCTGTCGCCGCCGCCGCTGGCCGGCTCGCGCACCGGCGTGTTCTTCGTGCCGTACACGCCGGACGACTTCACCGAGGAGCAGGTGCGCCAGCGGCTGCGGACCAACTCGCGGGCCCAGATGCCCTCGATCGCCGTCCACGAGGCGTACCCCGGCCACCACTGGCACCTGTCGTACATGGCGGGCAACCCGCGCACGGTCAGGAAGGTCTTCCGCACCCCCTACTTCAGCGAGGGCTGGGCCCTGTACGTCGAGAAGCTCCTGCACGAGCAGGGCTACTTCGACACCCCCGCCACCGAGCTGGCCCACCTGGACTGCCGGATCTTCCGCGCCGCCCGGATCGTCGTCGACACCGCGCTGCACTGCGAGGACATGTCGGTCGAGGAGGCCGAGACGTTCATGGCCACGAAGGCGTCGCTGTCGCCGGGCACCGCCCAGGGGGAGGTCAGCCGCTACTGCGCCTGGCCCACCCAGGCGCCCTCGTACCTGACGGGGGCCATCGAGATCGACCGGATCCGGCAGTCGTTCCAGGGCTCGCTCAAGGAGTTCCACGACCGCATCGCCGGCTCCGGCGGCCTGCCGCTGGGGCTGGCCGAGAAGGCGGCGCTGGCCGTCAGCCGCGCCGGGGGAACGACGGGGGGTTGAGCGCCCGTTCGACCACGGCGGCCAGCTGCTCGTCCGTGAGGACGGCCGGCCGTCCGACGCCCAGCCCCCTGACGTAGACCTCGCACAGCCACTCCAGCAGCCGGGTGGCCTCGAACGCCTGCTCCAGGCCGGGCCCGATGGTCACCCCGCCGTGGTTGGCGAGCAGCGCGGCCTGCTTGCCCGCCAGCGCCTCCCGCACGTTGGCGGCCAGCTCGCCGGTGCCGTACGTGGCGTAAGGGGCGACCTTGACCACGCCGCCGAGCAGCAGCGCGTTGTAGTGCACCGGCGGCAGCTCGGTCATCGTCGTGGCCACGACCGTGCCGAACACCGAGTGCGTGTGGACCACGGCCCGCGCCTCCGTGCTCGCGTAGATCGCCAGGTGCATGGGCGTCTCGCTGGAGGGCTGCAGCTCGCCCTCCACCAGGTAGCCCTCGACGTCGACCAGCGGGCACATCTCGGGCGTGAGCCGGTCGAGCGCCACGCCGGACGGGGTGACCGCGACGAGGTCGCCGTCGCGCACGCTGAGGTTGCCGGACGTGCCGATGACCAGGCCGAGCTCGACGGCGCGGCGGCCGTACGCGCAGAGCTGTTCGCGAGGGTCCATGAGGGCGCAATCTAGTCGGTCGTCCGAATACGAGCAATGACGGGCGGTCACAGGCGGTCGAGCGCGCGCAGCATCAGCCGTTCGACGTCCACCCGGGTCAGCCGGTCCGGGTAGAGCAGCAGGTGCAGGCTGAGCCCGTCCACGAGGGCGAGCAGGTGCTCGGCCAGGTCGTCGAGGCCGTCGTCGGGATGGTCGCCGCGCAGCTCGCCGGCCGCCCGCGCCTGGCCCAGCAGCTCGCGGACGGCGGCGCGCAGCTCGCCCGCCTCCGCCCGCTGCACCCCGGCCAGCCGCTCGGAGGCGAGGCTGCGGCTCCAGAAGCTGACCTCCAGCCGCGACTCCTGGGTGCGCTCGGCGTCCAGCGGCAGGTTGTCCAGCAGCAGCTCGCGCAGCGCGGCGAGGCCGCTCGCGCCCTCCACCTTGCCGGTCAGCCGCTCGCGGATGCGCTGGTGCGACTGGCGCAGCGCCGACAGCAGGATCTCGTCCTTGTCGGCGAAGTAGTGGGCGAGCACGCCGTTGGAGTAGCCGGCCTCCTTGGCGATGGCTCGGGTGGTCGCGGCGTCGATGCCGTCCCTGACGATCACCCGGCGGGCCGCCGACAGCACCTCTCGCCTGCGCTCGTCGTGATCGACGATCTTCGGCATCGAACCTCCCCTTGACGTTTTATTCGGACGTCTGTCTATTTAGACTATGACCGTCGTCACCGTCGGCGTCCACATCGTCGACATTCTCGCCAGGCCCGTCGAGCACATCCCCGAGGGCCAGGACACCGTGCTGGTCGACCAGATCCGCCTGACCGCCGCCGGCGCGGCCGCCGGCACCGCCGTGGATCTGGTCAAACTGGGCAACGACGTGATCACCATGGGCGCGGTCGGCGACGACGAGCTCGCCGACTTCCTCCTCATGGTGCTCGCCAAGCACGGCGTCGACACCTCCTGCCTGCGGCGCAGGACGGGGGAGGCGACCGCCGCCTCGATCCTGCCGATCAGGCCGGACGGCGGGCGGCCCAGCTTCCACGTGCCCGGCGCGAACCTCTCCGTCGTCCCCGCCGACCTCGACGCCGGCGTGCTGCGCCGCGCCCGGGGCGTCCACCTCGGCGGCATGGACGTCACGTTCGGGCTCGGCGACCCGGGCTTCTTCGCCCTCCTGGACGAGATCCGCGCCGGCGGCGCGGTCGTCACGATGGACCTGCTGTCGGAGATGCCCGACCTGCTCGGGATGGCGCGGGCCTTCCTCCCGCACGTGGACTACGTCCTGCCCAACGAGTCCCAGGCCCGGCTCATGACCGGGGCCGCGGACGCCGAGGAGGCGGCCCGCGCGCTGCTCGCCGACGGCCCGCGCGGCGTGCTCGTCACCCTCGGCGAGGAGGGCAGCCTCGTCGTCACCGGCGACGCGGCCGAACGGGTGCCGGCGCTCAAGACCGACGTCGTCGACACCACCGGGTGCGGCGACGCCTACTGCGCCGGTTTCCTGACCGGCCTGCTCCACGGCGAGGACGTCCTCGCCGCCGCCCGCTGGGGCACGGCCGCCGCCGCCCGCGTCGCCACCGGGCTCGGCTCCGACGCCGGCCTCACCGATCTCGACTCGACCCTGAGGATGCTCGCATGAACGACGCCGACCTCCGCGCACGGGCCGCCAAAGTCGTCCCCGGCGGCATGTACGGCCACCTCAACGCGGCCCTGTTCGCCCCCGGCTTCCCCCAGTTCTTCGAACGCGGCGAGGGCTGCCGCCAGTGGGACGTGAACGGGCGCGAGTACATCGACTTCATGTGCAGCTGGGGCCCGGTCGTGCTCGGCCACCGGCATCCGCGCGTGGAGGAGGCCGCCGCCCGCCAGGCCGCGCTCGGCGACTGCCTCAACGGCCCCGGCCCGATCATGGTGGAGCTGGCCGAGCTGCTCGTGGACCTGATCCCGAGCGCCGACTGGGCGATGTTCTCCAAGAACGGCACCGACGCCACCACCCAGGCCCTCATGGTCGCGCGGGCCGCCACCGGCCGGACCAAGGTGCTGATGGCGCACGGCGCCTACCACGGGGCCGACCCCTGGTGCACGCCCTCCACGGCGGGCACCACGCCGAACGAGCGGGCCGACCTGGTGGAGTTCGCGTACAACTCGCTGGAGTCGCTGGAGGCCGCCGCGGCCACCGTCGAGGGGGACGTGGCGGCGATCATCGTGACGCCGTTCAAGCACGACTCGTTCGAGGACCAGGAGCTGGTCGAGCCGGCCTTCGCGCGCGGCGCCCGCGCCCTCGCCGACCGGATCGGCGCCGCGCTGGTGATCGACGACGTGCGCGCCGGCTTCCGGATCGACCTGCGGGGCTCCTGGGAGCCGTACGGGGTGCGCCCCGACCTCACGGCCTGGTCCAAGGCGATGGCCAACGGCTACCCGATCGCCGCCGTCACCGGCACCGACGCGCTGCGCGGCGCGGCCCAGACGTTGTACTCGACCGGCTCGTTCTGGTTCTCGGCGGTCGCGATGGCGGCGGCCAAGGCCACCATCGAGACCCTGCGCGACACCGACGCCATCGCCGCCATGGAACGCGCGGGCGCCCAGCTCCGCGAGGGCCTGTACGCCCAGGCGAAGGCGCACGGCTTCGTCGTCAACCAGACCGGTCCCGTGACGATCCCGTGGCTCAGCTTCGACGGCGACGCCGACCTGTCCGTGGCCATGCACTGGAGCGACGCCTGCCTGCGCCACGGCGTCTACCTGCACCCGTGGCACAACTGGTTCATGTCGGCGGCCCACACCGAGGAGGACGTCGCCAAGGCGCTCGAAGGCACCGACCTGGCCTTCGCCGAGACCCGCGCCCACTTCGGCTGACCCGGCCCGGCCCCGGCGCGTCACCCGGCCCCGGCCCTGCCCGGCCCCGGCCCCAGCCCTGCCCGGCCCCGGCCCCGGCCCCGGCCCCGGCCCCAGCCCTGCCCGGCCCCGGCCCCGGCCCCGGCCCCGGCCCCGGCCCCGGCCCTGCCCGGCCTGGACCGGGGGCGCCGGGGTTCAGCCGGTGACGCGGTAGTGGCCTCCGCCGTGACCGCCGAGCACCCGCGCCGTCGCCGGGAACAGCGGTGACGGCAGGTCGCCGGCGGCGAACCAGCGCCACGACCGGAACACGTGCGGCTCGGTGACCACGGGTTCGCCCGACCGCAGCTCCATGGTCACCGCGGCGGTCACCCGCACCACTCCCTCGCCGGGATGGTCGAGCACCACGGCGGTGACCCGGGGCGGCCCCGTGTCGGACAGCCCGGTCTCCTCGCGCAGCTCGCGCGCGGCGGCCGCCTCGAACCCCTCGCCGGGCTCCACCGCCCCGCCCGGCAGGCACCACGACGGCGGCTCGCCCGCTTTGACCCGCTCGCCCAGCAGGACGCGCCCGCCGGGCGCGGTGAGCACGACGCCGACGCCGATGATCCGTTCCACGGGACATCACCGTAACGGCTCAGGACCGTTTCCTGGACTCCGCGGCGGCCCGGGCGAAGACGCCCCTCGCCATGCCGAAGACCGGCGCGCCGTGGCTGGGCAGCATGATCTCGGCGTCCATGGCGGCCATGCGGTGCAGGGCGTGCACCCACTCGCGCGGGTAGCGCTGCACCTTCTGCGGGTTGCCGCAGTTGGGCGTCACCCAGATGAACAGGTCGCCTGGGAGCAGCAGCCGGTGCTCCGGGACGTAGCCGATCGTGGCGTCGTCGGTCTCGCCCTTGGCGTGGGTGAGCTCGAAGGTCAGCCCGGCCCGCCGGACGGTCAGGGCGTCGCGGTAGGTCACGTCGGGATGGCGGTACTCCGTCGGCCAGCGCAGGCCGTCCGCCTGGAACTGGCGCTGGTTGATCACCGCGTTGTAGCCGTTGGTGAGCACGTAGCGCCGGAAGCGGTCGCCGACGGCCTCGTGGGCGTGGACGGTGGCGCGCGGCCCCGACTCCTCGAACGGCCCCAGCCCGAAGACGTGGTCGATGTGCCCGTGCGAGTAGAACGCGGTGGTCAGCGGCGCGCGGCTCCATGCCCGTACGTCCACGATGCTGTCGTCCGACTCGCCGCGCCAGACGCGGTCCGCGTACTCCTCGATCATGGAACTACTCTGCGGCCGGGAACCGTCCCCGGCAAGGACCCGTCGCGAGGGGCCTGGAATAAGGTGACCTCGTGACTCCTCCGCTCCCTGAAGGGAGCGGCTTCTCGCTAAGCCGCTTGCGCAGCCTCACGAAGGGCAAGCCCTGCCCTCAAGATGTTGATCGCCGCGTTCACGTCGGCGTGCGCGGCGTGCCCGCACGCCGTACAGGCGAACACGGCTTGGGTGAGGCGGTTCTCCTTCGCCACGTGCCCACAGCGGGCGCATGTGCGGGAGGTGTTGGCGGGGTTCACCGCGATCAGCTCTCGACCGGCGCTTTCAGCCTTGTGCGCGAGGACCGCAAGGAACACCCCCCAACCCGCGTCGAGAATGCTCCGGTTCAGGCCGGACTTGGCGGCGACGTTCCGGCCGGGTGCGTCGATCGTGCCGGACGCCGAGCGGGTCATGTTCGCGATTCGCAGGTCCTCGTGCACGATCACGTCGTAGGCGGCCACCAGGGCGAGCGCGGCCTTGTGCGCATGATCGAGGCGCTGACGGCGGACCTTGGCGTGGAGCGCGGCGACGCGGGCGACGGCCTTGCGGCGGCGTTTGGAGCCGCGTTTCTTGCGGGCGAGGTCACGCTGCGCGTCCGAGAGGCGGTCAGCGGTGGCAGCGAGGTGGCGCGGGTTCGCCAGGTGATCACCGCCGGAGGTGGTGACCAGCGAGGCGACGCCCATGTCGATCCCCGCGACCGCGCCGGTCGCGGGGAGAGGTTCGGCGGGTACGTCGTCGCACGACAGGACGACGAACCAGCGGCGGCTCTCCCGCTTGATGCTGATCGTCTTCACCTGGCCTTTCACCGGCCGGTGCTGGTGGACGCGGACGTGGCCGACGCCCTGCAACCGCACGAACGTGGCGGACGGGTGCTCGGGCTGGGAGTCCCACCGGCAGCCGTCGCCGTCTTTCGGCCACTCCACGGTGTCGAACCAGCCCCGGCCTTTGAAGCGGGGAAAGCCCGGCGTGCGACCGGCCTTGACGCGGTCGAAGAACGCGCGGAACGCCTTGTCCAGGCGGCGCAGCGTGGCCTGCTGGGAGGAGAACGACCATCGGTCCTGCCCGCCCGCGTCGTCGGCGCGGATGTGCTTGAGGTCGGCCGACTGGTCGCCGTAGCGGATGCTCACGCCCGCCTTGGCGTAGGCGGTGCGGCGGTGCTCCAGCGCGGCGTTGTACAGCGTGCGGTGGTCCTCCAGGCATGCCGCGAGCGCGGCGGCCTGCTTGACCGTGGGGCGCAGCAGGAACTTGAACGACCTACGCACGGTCACCGCCTGTGGGCCGCTCGTACTGTGTCTCGATATAGCGCTGCACCGTCTCGGCCGACACCGCGCCGACCGTGGCCACGAAGTAGGACCGCGACCACAGCGTGGGCAACTGGGAACGCAGGTGGCCGAACTCGGCGCGCAGGTGGTGGGAGGTGAAGCCCTTGAACTGGTTGGCCACGTACGACGGCGAGTTCTTCGGGTGGGGCTTGACGAACAGGTGCACGTGGTCGGGCATCACCTCAAGCGCCACGATCTCCCACCCGTGCTCGTCGGCCTTGGCGCGGATCAGTTCCTCCAGGCGGGTCTTCACCCGGCCGCCGAGGACCGGGCGGCGGTACTTCGGGCACCACACCACGTGGTACCCGAGGTCATACGCCGCACCGGGGGAGGTGCGCACCTGACGAGTCACACGATCATTATAACAGTGCTGCCCATCTAACGCGCGACGAACGGAGATCTCTGATGCCCGAATCTGGCGGGTCACTGCACGCTCGGGCCTTGGCGGCCCTCCCGTTCCCGATTCCCCCGTCGCCTGAAGGCGACGGTCCCCTCGGGAAAAACCTGATGGACGTCGAGAGCAGGCTGAAGGACCTCCCCGCCTGGCGGCGCGAGGGCGACGAGATCCGGCGCACCGTCGAGGCGCCCGACTTCCCCACGGCCATCCG
This sequence comes from Nonomuraea coxensis DSM 45129, assembly GCF_019397265.1. Taxonomy (NCBI): domain Bacteria; kingdom Bacillati; phylum Actinomycetota; class Actinomycetes; order Streptosporangiales; family Streptosporangiaceae; genus Nonomuraea; species Nonomuraea coxensis. The sequence continues at coordinate 7,312,582 of NZ_CP068985.1, read as the reverse complement.
CATCGTCGACGCGATCGCGGTCAAGGCCGAGGAGCTCGACCACCATCCCGACATCGACATCCGCTGGCGCACCCTGCGCCTGGCGCTCACCACGCACGACCAGGGCGGGCTCACCGAGCTCGACTTCACGCTCGCGGCCGTCATCGACGCCATCGCCGCCGAGCACGGCGCCTGACGGCGTTCCCCGCCAATACTCCCTGTAGTGTCGTCGTCACTCGTTAGAGTGGGTGGCCTCTCGGAAGCCGCCGGGTCCGGACCTTGGGGGAGTTCACATGCGTGTGCCCGCGTTCCTGCTCGTTCTGCTCGCCGCCGCCGGTTGCGCGGGCCCGCCGCCGCCCATGCGGGCCGTGGGGCCGAGCGAGCGCCCCGCCCCGGTGAGCTCCACCGCGCCGGAGGGCGAGGTCAACCTCTCCTCGGCGGGCGAGTTCACGGCCTCCGACACCGGCGCCATCGCCTACGACCGCAAGCTCGTCCCCGAGGGCGCCCAGGCCAGCGTCACCGTCGAGTCGTCGGCGGGCGTCACCCGCACCTCGCTCGTCGCCGAGGGCCTGCTGCCCGGCCGCCGCTACGGCGCTCATCTGCACACCAAGCCCTGCGGCGGCAAGCCCGACGAGTCCGGCCCGCACTACCAGCACCATCCCGGCCAGGTCACCCCGGAGAGCGAGGTGTGGCTCGACTTCACCACCGACGGCGAGGGCGCGGGCCGGGCCACGGCCCGGCAGGACTGGGCGCTCGACCCCGACCGCCTGCCGGGCTCGCTGGTGATCCACGCCAAGCCCACCGTGAGCAGCGGCCCGCAGGCCGGCGCCGCGGGCGACCGGGTCGCCTGCCTGACCCTGCGCTGATCGCGAAAACCCGTTCCGCCGACGCCCCTGACGGTGCGACAATTACACAATTACACAGCGGAGAAGGGCGGATGCGGTGATCAGCCAGTGGCAGCCACCTCGATTACGGCTCTTCGAGCGGGAGCACCGCCGCGTCACGTGGCTGGAGCTCCTCTACGACCTCGCCTTCGTCGTGGCGGTCGCCGAGCTGGCCACCGCGCTCGGTGAGGGCCGCGTCCTGGTCTACGTGGGCCTGTTCGTGCCGGTCTGGTGGGCCTGGGCGGGCTACGTCTTCTACGCCAACCGGTTCGACACCGACGACGTCAGCCACCGGCTGCTGGCCCTGCCGCAGATCCTCGCCGTGGCCGCCATGGCGGCCGCCGTGGGCGACATCGAGCAGCGCTCGGGGCTGTTCGCGGTCGCCTACGTGGCGGCCAGGCTGCTGCTCGTCCTCGCCTACCTCCGGGCCGGGCGGCACGTGCCCGAGGCCAGGCCGCTGGCCGCCCGCTACGCCGCCGGGTTCTCCGTCGCCGCGCTCGTCTGGCTGGCCTCGCTCGCCGTCGAACCGCCCGCGCGTTACGTCCTCTGGGCCGTGGCCCTGCTCGTCGACCTCGGCACCCCGCTACTGGCCCGCCGCCACCAGGGCAAGCTGCCGCCGCAGACCGAGCACCTGCCCGAGCGCTTCGGCCTGTTCGTGGTGATCGTGCTCGGCGAGGCCGTCAGGTCCGTGGCCGTCGGGCTCAAGAACCACGAGGTGACGCCGGGCACCCTGGCCCTCGCCGCCGCGGGGGTGGCGATCGCGATGGCCTTCTGGTGGCTCTACTTCGGCCACACCGACGAGTCCGTGGTGCTGCGCACCCGGCTGGCCGGGCAGGTCTGGGTCTACTCCCACCTGCCGCTGTCGCTCGGCCTGGTCGCGTTCGCGATCGGCGTCGAGCACGCCATCGCCCATCCGGCCGCGACGAGCTGGGCGGTCGGCGGACCGGCGGCGCTGGTGCTCGCCGTGCTCGGCGTCCAGCACCTGTGCTCCGGCGAGCGCCGCGCCGCCACGCTGCGCCTGGCCGCCGCCGCGCTCACGCTCGCCTCCGCCGCGCTGCCCACCGCCGCCGCGCTGTCGCTGATCCTCGCGTACGCGGCCGCCCAGGTCGGCCACGACCTCCTCCGTCCCCGCTCCGTGGAAGGCGCCGCCGCATGACCGCCCAGGACGTGTTCGACCGCCAGCTCGCCGCCATCGCCGCCGGCGACCTCGACGCCCTGCTCGCCCAGGACCACCCCGGGGCCGTCGTGGTCCGCTTCGACCGGGTGGCGAGCGGCCCGGAGGGGATCGCCGGCCTCTTCGCCGCCTATCTCGCGGCGAAGCCGCAGGTGGACGAGCTGGTCTCGGTCCGCACGAGCGACGACGTGATCTTCTACCAGGCCCGGATGACGGTCGGCGGCAACCAGGTGGAGACCTACGGCACGCTGGTGCTGCGCGACGGCCTCATCTGGCGGCAGACCGCCGCCGCCCGCCCTCTCGCCTGAGGCTCAGCCGAAGACGGCGGGCGGGGGGACCGGCGCCAGCACGTGGTCGCCGTCCCTGATGGGGGCCGCGCCGGCGACGAAGTTCGTCAGCGCCTCCCCGTGGACGCACCGGGCCTGGGTGAGGCCGCCGGCCGCGCGGCGGGTCAGCAGGTCCACGGGCAGCTCGGCGCGGGAGGCGGCGACGATGAGGTTGCCGAAGCGCCGCCCCCGCAGGACGCCGGGCTCGGCCAGCAGCACCACGTGCCTGAACGTCTCCGTGACGGTCGCGACCAGGCGCCGGGCGAAGGCGAGCCCCTTGCCGTCGGCCAGGTTGACCAGCAGGGTGCCCTCCGGGCGCAGGACGCGGGCGAGGTCGCCCATGTACTCGGTGGTGGCCAGCTCGACCGGCATGGTCGCGCCGGTGAAGGCGTCCAGCACCACCAGGTCGGCGGTGTCGTCCCACACCTTGCCGGTGCCCGTGCGCCCGCCCTCCACGATCACTTTCAGCCGCGGCACCGAACGCAGGTCGAGCTGTTCGCGTACCAGGTTGACGAGGAGCCCGTCGGGCTCGACCACGATGTGGCGCGAGCCGGGGCGGGTGGCCGAGACGTAGCGCGGGATCGAGCAGGCGCCGCCGCCGATGTGGAGGCAGCTGAGCGGTCCCTCGTCGAGGAGGTCGATCACGTCCGCGATGAGACGTACGTACTCGAATTCCAGGAATGTGGGGTCTTTGAGATCCACATAAGACTGAGGTACGCCATCCTTGGACAGCACCCAGCCGTCCTGCCTGTCCAGGTCCCGGAGAAGCTCGACCTCGCCGAACGTCACCGGATAGACCCCAGGCGCCGGTTCCCGCTGTCCACGTGTCACGCTGATCCCTCCCGGGAGAAACCGTATGCGACGCAAGAGGCTGATTGTGCTCGTTGTCGCGGTGACCGCGATAGTCGGCGCGGGCGCGTTCGCCGTCTTCGCCGCGGACAAGGTGAAGGGGACCGCGGCCGGTACCGCGGCCGCCTACTTCTCGGCGTGGCGCCAAGGAGACGTCCTGGGCATGGAGCGGCTGGTCCACCAGCCGCCCGCCGACTTCGTGCCCCGCCACCGGGCGCTGTCGGAGGAGCTGCACGTCGAGTCGATCGCGCTGACGCCTGGACCGCTCAGACGGACGGGGGAGGAGTCGGCGGAGGTGCCGTTCGCGGGCGTGCGCCGGCTCGCCGAGTTGGGAGCGTGGCCGTTCGACGGCACGCTGCGGCTGGCCGTGCGCGAGCGGGCGTGGAAGGTCCTGTGGACGCCCGAGACGCTGCACCCGCTGCTCAAGGACGGCGCGCGGCTGGAGCTGGGGGAGATCGAGACGACCTCGGCCGAGTTCGTCACCAGCGAGGGCGACCGCATCCCGCACGACAGCTACGCCGACGCCTACCTCGATCCGCTCAAGCCCGAGTTCGCCGAGGCGCGGTCCGGCTGGGAGCTGCTGCTGAGGACGCCGGGGCAGCCGGACCGGTCGCTGCTCAGCAAGCAGCCCGCGGCGAACGTCGAGCGGACCACCCTCTCCCGCTCGGTCCAGGCGGCCGCCGCCCGCGCCCTCGACGCCGTGGACGACTCCACGATCGTGGTCGTCCGGCCCAGCACCGGCGAGATCCTGGGCCTGGCCGACCGGCTGAGGGACGACTACAGCGCGGTGCGGGACGTCTTCCCGCCGGGCTCGATCTTCAAGACGGTCACGGCGGCGGCGCTGCTGAAGAGCGGCCTCGATCCGCTGGCCGAGGTGCCGTGCCCCGGCTCGTACACCGTGCCCGGCTTCCGTACGATCCGCAACGACGGCGAGGTGGACCGGGGGACGGTCACGTTCACCGACGCCTTCGCCCATTCCTGCAACACCACGTTCGTCGAGCAGGCGACGACCCGGCTGACCTCGGCGGCGCTGGCGGAGACGGCGGCCGAGTGGGGCTTCGGCCGTCAGGTGGTGACCGGCATCGGCGGGAGCTGCGGCGCCGTCCCGGTGACCGAGAGCGTGGACACCTTCGCCGAGGACGTGATCGGCCAGGGCGAGGTGGTGACGACGCCGCTCTGCATGGCCGCGCTGGCCGCCGCCGTGGAGAGCGGCACCTGGCGCTCCCCCCGGCTGCTGTCGAAGGAGCAGGTGCGCCGCGTGGACGGCGCCACGATCGAGGACGTGCGCATGGACGAGGGCGTCGTACGGGCGCTGAGGGACATGATGGCGGCCGTCGTGGACCACGGCACGGCGTCCGCGATGGGGTTGCCGGCGGGCGTGGCGGGCAAGACCGGCACCGCCGAGACGCCGGACGGCCGGCCGCACGCCTGGTTCATCGGATACCGCGATGACCTGGCCTTCTGCGTGTTCGTCCGGCATGGGGGATCGGGGCGCGGCGCCGCCGTGCCCGTCGCCGTCCGCTTCCTCAACGGCCTCTAACCTACGGTACCGTAGGTTATATGACGACCTTGACCGTTAAGCCCAGGCTGCGCGGTTGGCTGCACGCGGGCGCGCTGCCCGTGGCCCTGGTCGCGGGCTTCGTGCTCGTGGCGCTCGGCCCGACGCTGCAGGCCCGCCTGGCCTCCGCCGTCTACGCGATCACCTCCGCCCTGCTGTTCGGCATCTCGGCGACCTACCACCGGAGCACGCTCGGGCCGAGGCTGGCCGCCGTCCTGCGCCGCTTCGACCACGCGAACATCTATCTGATCATCGCGGGCACCTACACGCCGTTCGCGCTGCTCGCCCTGGAGGGCGTGGCGCGGGTGGCCGTGCTCGGCGTCATCTGGACCGGGGCGGCGGCGGGCGTGCTGTTCCGGCTGTTCTGGCTCAACGCGCCCCGCTGGCTGTCCACGGCTCTCTACCTGCTGCTCGGCTGGACCGCGATCTTCGTGATGCCGCAGCTCCTGGAGGGCGCGGGGGTGGCCGCCGTGGTGCTCGTGGCGGTGGGCGGCGTCTTCTACTCCGCCGGCGCGATCGTCTACGGGCTGCGCCGCCCCGACCCCTCGCCCCGCTGGTTCGGCTTCCACGAGGTCTTCCACGCCTTCACCCTCGCCGCGTACCTCGTGCAGTACATCGCGGTGTCCATCGTCGTCTACTCGCACGGCTGAAGGACGACTCACGGCGGCCGTTGAAGAACTTCACTTGATGGGTAGATGTACCGTAATTTTTACGTATGGGTCGGCGCTTCACCGGAGAAGCGTGCGACCTGTCCGCCCACAGTGGAGGCGACATGGACGTACACACCCGCCTTGCCCGCCACCTGCTCGTCGACGGCTACCGCCTCGTGCTCGACCTTGAGCTGAGCCGCGGATCCTGGCTCGTCGACGCCCGCGACGGCCGCCGCTACCTGGACTTCTACACCTTCTTCGCCTCCGCCCCGCTGGGCGTGAACCCGCCCTTCGACCCCGGCTTCGTCCAGTTGCTCGGCCAGGTCGCGCGCAACAAGCCGGCCAATCCCGACATGTACACCGAGCACCTGGCGGACTTCGTCGAGACCTTCGTCCGCGTGCTCGGCGACCCCGCCCTGCCGCACCTGTTCTTCGTCGAGGGCGGCGCCCTGGCCGTCGAGAACGCGCTCAAGACCGCCTTCGACTGGAAGAGCCGCCGCAACGAGGCCGCCGGCCGCTCCCGCGACCTCGGCACCAAGGTCATGCACCTGACGCGGGCCTTCCACGGCCGCAGCGGCTACACCATGAGCCTGACCAACACCGAGCCGGGCAAGATCGACCGCTTCCCCGTGTTCGACTGGCCGCGCATCGAGGTGCCCGCCACCCACCTCGGCGACGTCGAGGCGGCCGAGGAGCGCGCCCTGGCCCAGGCCAGGGCGGCGTTCGAACGGCATCCGCACGACATCGCCTGCTTCATCGCCGAGCCCATCCAGGGCGAGGGCGGCGACAACCACATGACGCCCCGCTTCCTCCAGGCCATGCAGCGCCTGTGCCACGAGTACGACGCCCTCTTCGTCCTGGACGAGGTCCAGACCGGCGGCGGCACCACCGGCACGCCGTGGGCCTACCAGCAGCTCGGGCTGGAGCCCGACGTCGTGGCGTTCGCCAAGAAGGTCCAGGTCGGCGGCATCATGGCCGGCCGCAGGGTGGACCTGGTGCCCGACAACGTGTTCCAGGTGAGCGGCCGGATCAACTCGACGTGGGGCGGCGGGCTGGTGGACATGGTCCGCAGCCGCGGCATCCTGGAGATCATCGAGCGGGACGGCCTGATCAAGCGCGCCGCCACGCTCGGCACCGTGCTGCTCGAACGCCTCGTCAAGCTGGAGGCCGAGCACCCGGAGACCGTCTCCTGCGTCCGCGGGCGCGGCCTGATGGCCGCCTTCGACCTGCCCTCCAGGGCCGCCAGGGACGCCCTGGTGGCGAGGCTCAGGGAGGAGCACGGCGTGCTCGTCCTGGCCTGCGGCCCCCGCTCGGTGCGCCTGCGCCCGGCGCTCAACATCCCGGAGACCGACCTCGACCACGGGCTGCGCGCCCTGTCGGACGCGCTCGACGGGAAGACCCCGGTCACTGGGTGACGCTGGTGGCGGTGCGGCGCGGCCCGAGATAGCGCCAGAAGAAGTTGATCAGCACGCTCACCCGGTTGCGCCCGCCCAGCAGGTACGCGATGTGGATGAAGATCCAGATCAGCCAGGCGGGGAACCCGCGCACGGTGAGCCCGCTGGGCCGCTCCAGCACCGCCTCCGCCTTGCCCACCGTCGCCATGATGCCGGGATCGCTGTAGCGGAACGGCCGCAGCGGCTCGCCCTTGGCCGCGGCGAGGATCTGCCGCCCCACGTGCCTGCCCATCTGCCGCGCCGGCTGGGCGAGCTGGGGGAGCGGCTTCGGCGGCGCGGCCAGGTCGCCGGCCACGAAGATCTCCGGATGGTCCGGCACGTTCAGCGCCTCGGTGAGCGTGATCCGCCCGCCCTTGCCCTGCCGCAGCCCCCAGTCGGCGACCTGGTCGGGCGCGGTGACACCGAGCGCCCACACGGTCACGTCGCTCGGCAGCCGGGTGCCGTCCTTCAGCACCACCGCGTCCGGCTCGACCGAGGCCACCGTCGAGCCCAGGCGCATCCGCACGCCGCGCCTGCGCAGCGCGTTCTCGGCCGCCTGGCGCAGCCGCGGTTTGTACGGGGCCAGCACGTAGTCGAAGCGCTCCACCAGCGTCACGCTCGTCTGGTCGGGCCGGACCTCCGGATGCGTCAGCGGCAGCGTACGGCGGCGCAGCTCGGCCAGCGTGCCCGCCACCTCGACGCCGGTCGCGCCCGCGCCCACCACCACGACGTCGGTGCTCTCGCGCCGCCCGGCCGCCGTGTCCTCCAGGTAGTGCTGGAGCCGCCGCCGCAGGGTGGCCGCGTCGCTCAGCGAGTAGATGGGCAGCGCGTTCTCCCTGGCGCCCGGCACGCCGAGCCAGTTCGTGGTCACGCCGGTGGACAGCACGAGGTAGTCGTACTCCAGGGAGGTGCCGTCCTCCAACTCCACCCGCCGCTCGTTCGGCAGCACCTTGCTGAGCGCGGCCCGGCGGGCCCGCACGTTGGGCCACCTCGCGGCGAAGGTCCTGATCGGGTACGACACGTCCGCGGTGCCCATGCCGGCCGTGGCCACCTGGTAGAGCAGTGGCTGGAAGGTGGAGTACGGGTTGCGGTCCACCACCGTGACGAGCGCGCCGCCCCTGGCCAGCTCCCGCGTGGCCGCGAGGCCGGCGAAACCGGCTCCCACCACCACCACCCGCGTTCTCCGCACCATGACCGGATTCCTCCCCCTCGGCGGCGCCATGGAGTCCTATGACTCCGTCAGCGTCGGTTAAACCACGACGAGAAGAAAGGGCCCCCTTTCCCTGTGCGCCGGGAAATGGGGCTACGGTGATCCCTGGGAGGAGATCACTGATGTCGCAGCACGTGACCACCATCGAGCGCCTCGGCCACCGCATCGCCGAGCGGCGGGAAGCGCTCGGCCTCACCCGTGAGGAGCTGGCCGAACGCGCGAAGGTCGAGGCCGGCTACGTCGCCTACCTCGAAGGACGGGCCGGGCTGCCGCTGCGCGAGGCGCTCGCCCGGCTGGCCGGAGCCCTGGAGACGACCGTGGAGGAGCTGTTCGCCGAGCCGTCCGCGGGCGCGGGGCCGGCCGCCACGCGCCCCGAGCTGGTGGCGCTGGACGAGAAGGAGAGCCTGCGCCTCCTGGAGCCCGGCGGGGTGGGCCGCATCGCGTTCGAGGGCCGCTACGGGCTCACCGTCCTGCCGGTCAACTTCCGGCTGCTGGACGGCGCGATCGTCTTCCGCACCACGATCGGCGGGGCCACCGACGAGGACCTGCGCACCGGCGTGGCGAACGTCGAGTACCTCGTGGCCTTCGAGGTCGACCGGATCGAGGAGGGGACGCGGAGCGGCTGGAGCGTCCTCGTGCGGGGCTCGCTGCACCACGTGACGGACGAGGAGGAGCGGGCGGCGGCCGCGTCCACGGGCGTCGAGCCGTGGGCGGGCGGCGACCGCGGGCAATACCTCAAGATCGTTCCCGCCCGCGTGACCGGCCGCCGCATCGACACGGGGGCCTGAGGACCGCCCGCGTCGCCCCGGCCGGTGGTGCCCCCGGCCGGTGGGCGGCTATCGGTGGCGTGACCTCCAGAGGCCGATGGCGGTGACCCGGCTGTCCACGCCGAGCTTGGCGTAGATCCGGTTCACGTGGTTCTTGACGGTCTTCTCACTGAGGAACAGGCGCTGCGCGATCTGGCCGTTGGACTCCCCGTCGGCGATGAGATCCATGACCTCGATCTCGCGCTTGCTCAGGGACATGAACACGCTCTCGAACGCTGCGTCGTCGACTCTCATCCGGCCTCCGGGGGCGCGAAGACGGTCAGATCGCCGAGGCCCCCGCGCTTCCGGCGTTAGCGGTAGACAGCGAGCATAACCCGCATTGTCGTGATTTGGTTGCGATTGTCGGGAGAAAAACGACGACGGCCGGTCCATCAGGACCGGCCGTCGCACGCTTGGGGTGAGTGAAGGGACTTGAACCCTCGACACCCAGGACCACAACCTGGTGCTCTGCCAACTGAGCTACACCCACCACGGCCGCCCTCGTGAGGGCGGCACAGGAAAAGTGTAGCGGGGTTCGGGAGTCTTTACGCCACTCCTTATCCGCTGACACGCCCGGCTTACTTGCTGACGCGCTCCGCGAGTGATCGCGCGGTCACCGAGTCGGGCCCCGGCTGCTCCACGAAGATCGCCGCACGGTAGTAGCGCAACTCCCTGATGCTCTCGGTGATGTCGGCCAGCGCGCGATGCCCGCCCTGCTTCTCCGGCGCCGCGAAGTAGACCCGGGGATACCAGCGGCGGGCCAGCTCCTTGATCGACGAGACGTCGATCATCCGATAGTGGAGATAACCGTCCACCCCGGGCATGTCGCGGGCCAGGAACGTGCGGTCGGTGCCGATGGAGTTGCCGCACAGCGGCGCCTTCTTCGGCTCCGGCACGTGGTGGCGGATGTAGTCGAGCACGAGCGACTCCGCCTCGGCCAGCGTCATCCCGCCCGCCAGTTCGGGCAGCAGTGCGGAGGCGGTGTGCATCTCGCGCACCACCTGAGACATCTGCTCCAGCGACTCGGGCGGCGGCTTGATGATCACGTCGACGCCTTGGTCGAGCTGGTTGAGCTCGCTGTCGGTGATGACGCAGGCCACCTCGATCAGAGCGTCGCGCCCTAGGTCGAGCCCGGTCATCTCGCAGTCGATCCAGACCAGCAAGTCACTCATACGATCTCCTCGCCCAGCGGCTCGGAGCGATCCGCCCGCTTGTTACCCCCACCAGCCTAGTGCCACGGGTCACGCGGGCTTGAGCGAGCCGACGACCTTGCCGACCACGTCGGTGCCGAGATTGTCCGGCACGGAGACGTAGAGGAGGGCCGGCCGCTCGTTCGCGCCGCGGTCCATGAGCACGATGGCCCCGGACTCCTTCTTCCACTTGTAGCCGTTCTCCTTCGCCGCCTTCGTGAAGTCCAGCTCGAACTGCAGCAGCCAGCCCTCGCGGTCACCGATCTTGAACGCCTTGTCCGACACGATCTTGGTCTCGTGCGCGACCGAGTAGAACTGGGCGAAGTCCATGAAGACGGCCTGCGCGGTGCCGCGGAGCCCGGAGGTGCCGGTGTAAGGGTAGAGCTCGTTGAGCACGCCCGTGTTGACGTTGCCGACCCAGTTGCCGCCCTTGCCGTCGTAGTTCTCCTGCGAGGACTTCTCGACGCTGGACGACCAGAGCTGGAGGGTGGGCGGCGGGTTGTCCGGGTTGATCTGCGGCGGCACCGACCAGCCCTCGGGCACCTCGTACGAGATCCCGGCCTGGGTGTCGGCGATCCGGCCGTCGGCGGGCTGCGGCGGCGCGGAGCTCTGACCGGGCGACGGCTGCCGCGACGGCGGCTCGGAGGGCGGCTCCCCGGTCGGCCGCTCCGGCGGCACGTAGGTGTCGCGCGGGGTGGGCAGCGCGCCCGTGTCGCCGCGGTTGACGAGGAAGATCCCGCCCGCGACGAGCAGCGCGACCACCACGAGCGCCGCCAGGCCGCCGAACACCCACGGCATCGGGTTGCCCTGCTTGGGCGGCCGGCCGTATCCGCCGGGGCCGTCGGGGGCCCAGTGCGGCTGCGTGGGCGCCGGCTGGCCGTAGGCGGACTGCCCGTAGGTCGGCCCGCCGTACTGCGCGGTCGGGTTCGCCGGGGTCGCCGACCAGTCCGGCCGCGCCTGCCGCTGCGGGCCGGAGGCCGGCTGCTGCTGCTGGGGGTGGGGCTGGGACTGCGGTGCGGGCCCCTGCTCCTGGACGTGGGTGGCGTCGGTCCACTGGCTGCCGTCCCACCAGCGGAGCTTGGGCTCGCCATAGGGGTCCGGATACCAGCCCGCGGGGGTCTGGGTGGTCATGTTGGCCAGATTAGTAAGAAACCGCTTCGGTATGCATGGCCGGGCGGGCATCAGCACTTGTACGTGAAGCTGACCTTGTCCGTGCGCCGCGGCTCGGGGCTCACGATGAGCAGCGTGGCGGTGGCCTTGACCGAGGTCCTGCCGGTCAGCCGCCAGCGCAGCGGCAACTGGTACGACGTCTGGTCCGACCGCGTCTGCAGGGTGCCCTTGACGACCTCCTTGTCCAGGCTCTTGTGCCACTCGAAGGCGATCACGCCGGACCCGCCGTTGGTCACGACCGTGCCGGTGACCAGCGCAGTGGCGCCGCATCCGTACGACTTCCTGGCCGCCTTCACGTCCACGGACCCGATCGCGAGCTCAGGCGCGTCGCTCAGCCTGAACCAGGCCAGGATCGCCCCCACCATGATCACTGCGAAGAGCGCCGTGGAGCCCATCGTCCGCCACCGCCGGGACCGGGCCGCCTTGACCGGGCGTCCGCCCGCGCGGCGTCCGCCCGCGCGCTGCACGGTGTCGGCCTCCGGCCGGCCGGACCGCCAGATCTGCTCGGCCGTCGTCTCCGGCCGCTGCTCCCGCGTGCCCACACCGGGCCCGAACTGCACGGGCCCCGGCGGCACGGGCCCGGAATGCCCCGGCGCCACGCGGCCAGGGGCGAGCAGCGTCACGATGTCGCCCTCGTCCCTCGGCAGCGCGGGGAGAGCCGCCGCCGCGGCGTGCGCGGCCGGTTGCGCGAAAGCCGAGCGGCCCCGCGCCGCCTCCGCCAGCCCCTCCCTGCCGATCGTCCCGCCGGGCAGCGACGCCTGCTCGGCGAGCAGCGCGCCGCGCGCGGCCGCGAGACCCAGCGTCCCGGCCAGGCCCGCGGCCCGTTCGAAGAGCTGCGCCGCCTGCGGCGCCCACGCCACGAACGACGCGGCGAGGCCGCGCGCCAGCGCCGCCCATCCGGCCGCGTCCCGCTCCGGCGGGGAGACCAGGCCGCGGATGGCGTCGGACAGGCCCCGCTCCGACAGCAGCGCCGCGCCCTCGGACGTGACGACCACCGTTCCGGGGTGCACCGAGCCGTGCGTGACTCCGGCCGCGTGCAGCGCGAGCAGCGTCTGCGCGGTCTCCACCAGGGCCGAGGCGGCGCCGGCCGGTTCGATCGGCGCGGTGGTGAGCAGGTCGGCCAGCGTCGGGCTGACCGCCTGGCCGGTGAGCAGCCACACCTGGTCGCCGGCCGCCACCACGTCGGCGACCGGGATGAGCCCGGTCAGCCCGCCCAGCACCAGCCGCTGGTCGGTCAGGACGGCCGCCACCACCCGCTCGCGCACGCCGGGCAGCCCGATGAGCCGGGCGTCGAACAGCAGCGCGCCGGCCCTGCGGCCGTCCGGCGAGATGGCGTCGATCCAGTTGCCCAGCTCCGTCATCCACGTGTGCTCGGTGAGCCGGAAACCGGCGATACCGTGCTCAGGGTTGTTCATCGCCGTTCGCCCCCCGGCGCGTCTAGCGCTTCCTTCTGTGGCGGCCCGCCATGCGGCGCCGTACCGCAAGTGTGACCGGCACGACGCCGGACGTCACCAGGCCGAGGGCGAGCAGCGCACCAGGGGCCGCCTCGGCGCGGTCGATGCGCGGGACGTCGCTCGGCGTGGTGTCGCCCGTCGGGCTGGACGGGTCGGTCGGAGGCTGCGACGTGGGCGGCTCGGACGAGCTGGGCTGCTCCGAGGTGGGCCGCGTCGGCGGGCGGGTGGTGGCCGGGGCGCTGCTCCGGGTCGGCTCCGCGGAGGTCGGGCGCCGGGTGTTCTCCGGCACCTCCACCCTGCCGGTCGGCTCGGGCTCGTCGGTGTCCGTCGCCGTCGGGGACGGCTTGCGGGTCCTCGACGGCGTCCTGATCGGGCTGCGCGTGGGCCGGGGCCTGGCGGTGGTCCTGGTCGGGGCCGCCGTCGGCGCGGCGGTGGGCGGCGCCTGGCTCCCCGTGGCGGTCGGCGGCGGCGTCTCCGGCGGCGTGCTCTCCTCGGGCGTGCTCTCCTCCGTGGGCTCCGCGTCCTCCTCGACGGGCTCCTCCGTCGTGGGGACGACCGCGCTCGGGGTGACCGGGGTGGAGCCCGCGGACAGCTTGGCCTCGTCGGACGACGACAGCACGAACACGACCGCGCCGATCACCACGGCGACGCCGACCGTCGCCACGGCGATCTTCGCCGGCACCTTGCGCAGCAGCCCGGCCGCGTCGGGGAAGCGGCTCTCGGTGAACGAGGTCCCGGTCTCGACCGGCTCGTCCAGCGAGGTCGGGAAGACCAGGATCAGCATGCCGGCGAGCGCGGCCAGGCGGCGGCGCCCGCGCTCCTCCCAGTCGGGGCCGTACGCGCCGGCCGCGACCGCCTCCAGCTCGGTCAGGAACGCCTCCGCCGACGGCGGGCGCTCGGCCGGGTCCTTGGCCATACCGCGCTCGACGAGGCCCTGCAGCGCGGCCGGCACCTCCTCGGCCGGGACCGGCGCGCTCTGGTGCTGCGCGGCCAGCGCGACCAGGTTGGTGCCCCGGTAGGGCCGGCCGCCGGTGAGGCACTCGAAGAAGACGACCGTGGCGGCGTACACGTCGGTGGCGGGGCCGGCGGGCGCGCCCGACCACTGCTCGGGCGCCATGTAAGGCGGCGTGCCGGCGGCCCCGGCGTCCTCGCCGGCCCGGACCGCGATGCCGAAGTCCACCAGCTTGCTGGTGCCGTCCTCCTGCACCATGACGTTCTCGGGCTTGTAGTCGCGGTGGACGACCCCGATGGCGTGCGCCGAGGCGAGGCCGCGGAGCGAGCCCTTCAGCACGGTCAGCGCCGCCTCGGGGCCGGTCGGGCCCTGGGAGCGGAGCAGCTCGCGTAGCGAGACGCCGTTGACCAGCTCCATGACGATCGCCGCGCCGTAGCCGGACTCGACGTAGTCGATGAGCCGGGCGTGGTACGCGCTCTGCAGCGTGCCGAGCAGCCGGGCCTCGTGCCGGAAGCGGGCGACGAACCCCATGTCCGACCTCAGCTCGTCACTGAGGTACTTGATGGCCACCTCGGCGCCGTCGTGGTCGCGCGTGGCCAGCACGACCCGTCCGGCGGCTCCCGAGCCCAGCTCGCGAACCTCGGTATAGCCGGGGACCCCCCATTGGCCCTCGCCGTTCATACGGTCTCCTCTGGAGTTGTCTGGGCCCCCACCCGCATCAAACGGTCCGTAGCTTAACGGGACCTAACCGGATTCCCTGCCGATATGGCGATAAGTGTGACGGACGACTTCAGTCGATCTCCACCGGTGTGTCCGAAGTCTCAGGTCGAGGGGTCTTCGACGGCTCCTCCGGCTCCTCCTCGGGGGGAGGGCAGGCCGCGGTGGTCCCGCTCGCCGAGTCCGCGCCGCCGCCCGCCGCCGGATCGGTCGAGGCGGTCACCGTCCACCGCGTGCCACAGGCCAGTTTTACCGGGAAGGTGAAGGTCCGCACGTACGAGGTCCCGCCCGACAGCGTCGCCGTGTCGGAGCCGCCGCCCTCGCCGCCGGTCGAGTACCTGACGGTGAGGCGTACGGGCTGGGCACTGGAGGTCAGCACCCGGACCGTGGCCGTGATGCCCTCGCTCGCGCCCGCCCGCAGCACGGTGACCTGGCGCACCTCGGGCGGGCAGGTCACGGCGGCCCGCGCGGTGGCCGTCCGGCCGCCCGCCGTCACCCGCACCGAGAGCGTCGAGCCGCACGGGCGGGAGCGGAAGGCGTGGGTGAGCGCGCGGCTGTAGGAGGTGCGGCCGGAGAGGGTGACGTTCCTGGTGGCGACGGTGTCGCCGTTCACCGCGAAGCGGGCCGTGACGGGGATCTCGCCGGTGCCGCTCGCCGTCACCCTGATCGCCGCCCGCGCGGCGCGGGCCGGCGCGGCGGGCAGGTCCAGGGCCACCCGCAGGCCGGTCACCCGGGCCGGGCAGGCCGGCACGGACACGGACCCGCTCCGCGCACCGCCGGGGGCGGCCGGGGTCGTGGTGACGGTCAGCGTGACCGTACGGCCGCAGGCGCGCTCGCCGGGGGCCCAGGTCAGCGTGCGCGTGTAGGAGGTCGAGCCGCGTAAGGCGAGGCGCTGGGTGCGGCCCGGGGCGCCGGGGACCGACCAGGCGGCGGTGGCGGTCACGGGCGCGGTGCCGCTCGCCCGGACGGTGACCGTGGCGGAGATCGCGCCGTCGGCGCCTACGACCGGCTCACCGACGTTCACCGCGAGCACGGAGGTGTCCGGCGAGGGCGTGGTCACGGTCGGGGTCGGGGTGGGCGTCGGGGTGGGCGTCGGGGTCGGCGTGGGGGTCGGGGTGGGGGTGGGCGTGGGGGTCGGGGTGCGTCGTGGCCTCGGGGTGGGGGCCCTGGAGGGCTCGCGCGTCGGCGGTGAGTCGGCCGGGCGGGAGGTGGCGGTCCGAGGCGGGCCGGAAGGCTCGTCCACCGGGACGGCGGCCTTCGGCGTGGTGGCGGGGGTGCTCTCAGGATCCTCCGAAGGCGCCGGCTCCGGCGAGACCTCCGGGGTGGACGCGGGCGTCGCCTCCGGGGTCGCCTCCGGGGTCGATGGGGTGGCCTCCGGGGTCGTCTCCGGCGTGGGCGTCCCGGCGGCGGCCTCGGGCGTGAGAGGCGTCGGCGGCACGACCACCGCCGCGCCGATCGGCCCGGACGGCGGCGGCTGCTCCCGGTTGGTGAGCAGGATCACCGACGCCACCGCCACCGCCGTGGCCAGCCCGCCGCCCATCGCCACCCGCGCCGCGTTGGCGCGCAGGCCGCGGAAGACCGTGCGGGCGAACGACGTGGACACCTCCGGCGTGGCCGCGGGCGGCGTGGGCAGCAGCAGCGCGAGCAGGCCCACCAGCGCGGCGAGCCGCCGCCGCCCGCGCTCCTCCCAGTCCTCCCCGTACGCCGCCGCGGCCGCGGCCTCCAGCTCGGCCACGAACGCCTCCGCGCCCGCCGGCCGCCGCGTCGGGTCCTTGGCCATGCCACGCCTGACCAGCTCGCGCACCGGCTCGGGCGCCTCGTGGAAGGGCACCGGAGCGTGCACGTGCTGGTAGCCGAGCACGCTGGGCTCGGTCGAGCGGTAGGGCCGGTGGCCGGTCAGGCACTCGAAGAAGACGGCGGTGGCGGCGTACACGTCGGTGGAGGGCGAGGCCGGCCGGCCCTCCCACAGCTCCGGCGCCATGTACGGCGGCGTGCCCTCGGGCAGCCCCGCCGAGCCCTGCCGCACCGCGATGCCGAAGTCGACGAGCTTGCTCACCCCGTCGTGCCGGACGAGCACGTTCTCGGGCTTGTAGTCGCGGTGCACGACGCCGCGCGCGTGGGCCGCGCCGAGGCCCAGCAGCGAGCCCTTGAGCACGGCCAGCGCCGCCTCGGGCTCGGTCGTGCCGTGCTCGCGCAGCAGCGCCCGCAGCGGCACGCCGTTGACCAGCTCCATGACGATGGCCGCGCCGCCGGCGTCCTGGACGTACTCCCACATGGTGGCGATGTGGGGGTGGCGCAGCGTGGTCAGCAGCCGCGCCTCCGACTGGAACCGCGCCACCGCCGCCGGGTCCTGGAGCAGGTGCGGGGCGAGGTACTTGACGGCGACCTCGACCCCGGTCTCGTCGTGCACGGCCAGCACGACGCGGCCGCCGGCGCCGGCGCCGAGCTGTCTGATCTGGGTGTATCCGGGGGCGGTCCAGTCCATATGCCATCTCCCATCAGGATCCGGCCCACCTGATGAGACGTACGATCAAGAGCGCGGGTTTGCCAGGTGGCCCTGATTCATGGAACTACTCCCGATGGAGGATGTGAACCGGGGGATCGATACCTTCTGGGAGCACCGGATCGGGTTCGGGCGCGCCCCACGTGGTGACCAGCGGCAGCACGCCCGCCCACACCGGCAGGCCGTAGTCCTCCTCCTCGTCCACCGGCCCGCCGCTGCGCGTCTTGACCGACGCCTCCTCCAGCGGCAGCGCGAGCACGGCGGTGGCGGCGAGCTCCTTGCGGTTCGGCGGCCGGACGTGGTCCCACTGGCCGGGCGCCAGCCGTTCCGACAGGGCCCGCAGGCCCGCCAGCAGCTCGTCGGGGTCGGTCACCAGCCTGGCCGTGCCGTAGACGATCGCCGAGCGGTAGTTGACCGAGTGGTGGAAGATCGAGCGGGCCAGCACCACGCCGTCCAGGTGCGTGACCGTCACGCACACCTCGCCGCCGTCCGCCGCGCGCAGCGACCGGGCGCCCGTGGAGCCGTGCAGGTAGAGGGTGTCGCCCAGGCGGCCGTAGCCGGTGGGCACGACCATCGGGCAGCCGTCCACGACGACGCCCAGGTGGCAGATCAGGCCGGAGTCGAGCACGTCGTACAGGTCGTTCCTGTCGGTGCTGCCGCGCTCCTTGGAGCGGCCGAGCGTGGTGCGGGGAGTGGCGGAGAGCATGGTTCGACCGTACGCGCGGAGTGGACCTAATCTGGATGGCCACTACCGACCCCTTCGTAGGGACCACTTGCGTGCGTAGCTCCGTCGACCTGCCGGTTTCCCTCTCGCGGGAGGCCGCCGTGCCGCTCACCGCCCAGCTCGCCGGCTGGCTGCGGCGGGCCATGCTGGACGGCACGCTGCCGCCCGGCGAGCGGCTGCCGTCCAGCCGGGCCCTCGCCGCCCAGCTCAAGGTGAGCAGGACCGTCGTCACGGAGGCGTACCAGCAGCTCTACGCCGAGGGATGGCTGGAGGGGCGGCACGGCTCCGGCACCTTCGTGGCGGACATGGAGACGACGGGCATGAGGACGGCGGGCATGAGGACGGCGGGCAGGGGGACGGGCGGGATCGAGACGGCGGTCACGCCGCCGCGCGAGACCCCCCAGGACCCGGCCCCGGCCGGGCCCGCCGCCGCCTTCATCGACCTCACGGCGGGCCGGCCCTGGGTGCGCGACTACGACCGGGCCGCCTGGAAGCGGGCCTGGCGCAGGGCCGGCGAGCCACCGCCCGGCGCCGACCCCGACCCGTACGGCCTGCCGCGGCTGCGCGAGCTGCTGGCCGACCACCTGCGCCGGGCGAGGGGCATGGCCGTCGGCCCGGAGAACATCCTGGTCACCAGAGGCACCGGCAACGGCCTCGACCTGTGCGCGCTCGCCCTGCTCGGCGCGGGCGCCCGCGCCGGGGTCGAGGACCCTGGCTACCACGTGGCCCGCACGGTGTTCGAGGCCCGCGGCGCCGAGATCGTGCCCTGCCCGGTGGACGCCGACGGCGTGATCGTCGACGGCCTCCCCGGCGACCTCCGCGTGCTCTACACGACCCCCGCCCACCAGTACCCGCTGGGCGGCCGGCTGCCGATCCCACGCCGCGAGCGGCTGCTGGCCTGGGCGCGGAGCACCGGCGCGACCGTCGTCGAGGACGACTACGACGCCGAGTTCCGCTACGACGTCGCCCCGCTGCCCGCGCTCTACGGCCTGGACCCGTCGCGGGTGGTGCTGCTCGGCACGCTGTCCAAGACCCTGTCGCCCGACGTCGGCGTCGGCTGGCTGGTCGGCACGCCGGAGCTGGTCGCGAGGATCGCCGGGCTGCGCCGCGCGGTCGCCGACCGGACCAGCGGCCCGGTCCAGGAGGCGGTGGCGACCCTGCTGGAGCGCGGCGACCTCGACCGGCACCTGCGCCGCATGCGCCTGGAGTACGCCCGCCGCCGCGCCGCCGTGGTCGAGCTGCTGGGACCGGTCTGCCGGCTGCGGGGCGACACCGCGGGGCTGCACGTCCTCGCCGAGCTGCCCGCCGCCGTGGTGCCCGTCGTGGTCGAGCGGGCCAGGGAGCGGGGGATCCTGCTGGACGCCACCGGCCGGCACCACCACGGCCGCGAGCGGCTGCACGGACTGGTGATCGGCTACGGCTCGGCGTCGCTGGCCGACGTGCGCAGAGGCTGCCGGGTCATCGCCGCGATCGTCAGGGAAGCGGTGGCGGCGGCGCCGTAGCGGGCTCCAGGGCGCGCAGGACGGGCAGGGAGCGGTGGACGTACATCGGGTCCACGGGGAGGGCGTGGCGGGCCCACCAGCGGGCCTGGGCGGGGTCGGGTGACGGCTCGGCGAAGCCGGGGGCGTAGTCGTCGTAGGCGGGGGCGTACAGGTAGCCGGTGGGCACGCCGTGGCGCTCCAGCTCGGCGATGGCCGCGTCCCGCTCGCGGACCAGCAGGGGGACGCGGAACAGCGGCTGGTCCAGGTGGTCGCGCACGGCGGGCGCGACGGTGGGCAGCTCGGCCAGCCGCGCCACTCCCGCGAGCCGCCGGGCGCGCTCGCCGGGCACCCTGGCCGTCCGCCGCGCCTGGTGCCAGCGGGCCATCCGGCCGCGGCGCGACCGGTAGGCGTGCAGGTCGGCGCGGACCCACGGGTCGAAGGGCGGCAGCTCGGGGGTCTCCTTGAGCGCCAGCTCCAGCGCGCCGGGGTTGAGCGGGATGCGGAAGCCGTCGCGGGGCTCCTCCAGGCCGATCGCGCGGGCGACGGCGAGCGCCGGACGCACCAGGCCGAGTCTGAGCGCGGCCTGCCGGGCCATCGAGGTGGACACGGACAGCAGGTCGGCGCCGAGTGAGCCGGGCGCCAGCAGCTCGTCGCGGGCGCGTTCGAGCGCCCGCAGGTCGGCGGGGTCCTCGACGGCCAGCACGCCGCCGGAGCCGGCGCCCGGGTGCTTGGAGAGGCTGAAGACGCCTGCCCGGCCGAACGTGCCCAGCGGCCGGCCGCCGAGATCGCTCTCCATGGCGTGGGCGACGTCCTCGATGACGATCTTGCCGGTGAAGGCCGTGACGCGGTCGGGGATGCCGTAGAGGTTGGTCGTCAGGACGGCGTCCACGGTGGCGAGGTCGGCGCGCGCGGCGTCGATGTTGCCGTCGCGCGGGTCCAGTGGGGCGATCACCGGCCGCAGCCCGGCGGCGAGCACCAGGAAGAGGATCTCGTCGGCCGAGATGGGCGACATCAGCAGGCGCTGCCCGGGCGTGCAGAAGTGCCGTAACGCCAGGTAGAGACCGAGCCGGTTGGACGGTAGCGACAGGCAGTGACGGCCCGTGCGCTCTGCGAGGTAATTCACCGAGGCATAACGCTACGGATTCGTCCGTAAGTTTTCAATGCTTTGTCCGCAGTGCGTAGGAGAAGCGGATTGGCGAGCACCATCGCGCGGGCCTTGCGCGCGGGGACGCGCATCATCCAGTGCGCGCCCGCCCCCGCGCTCGCCCTGGCGACGCGGCCCTCGGCCACCTCGAGCTCGCCGTTCTTCAGCTTCTCCTTGTACTCCTTGTGCCCGCGCCCCATGTCGATCACTTCGATGCCGGACGCGGCGGCCTGCTCGGCCATCGCGAGATGGTGGATGAGGCCGGGGGAGTACTTGGCGAAGTCGGTGTCGTAGGCGGGGAACCAGCCGGCCAGCGTGGTGCGGGTGCGCACCCCGAAGTGCCCGGCCACCGGCCGGTCGTCGACGTAGACCATGTCGAGCACGCCGGCGAAGGAGTCGGTCCTGGTGGCGAGCAGCCGCTCGACCAGCTCGACGATCCACTGGTGGGCGAAGCGGTCGGTGCGGCCGGTGCGGCGGTACTGGTCGGTCTTCCAGCCGAGCAGGGTGCGCAGCGGCTCCAGGTCGGCGACGGCGTAGTCATGGCGGAGCGGGCCGGCCTCGCGCTGGAGCTTGCGCGACTTGGCCAGCGTGCTCTTGTACGTCTTGCCGGAGTTGTCCTTGAGGAAGCGCGTGTAGTGCTCGTAGCCGTCGCGCAGGTCGATGATCGGCGACGGGTAGCGCTCGGCGCGGGCGTTCATCAGCGGCTGCCCGGAGACCAGGTGGTCGAACTCGTAGACGGCCAGGCCGCAGTCCTTGATCAGCCGGCGCGCGTCGATCTCCAGGTCCTTGACGCAGACCAGCCCCTGCGCGTCGGTCAGCCCGGCGGCGACCGGCTTGCCGATGCCCAGCGGATGGCGTTCGAAGGGGAAGAATCCCACGATGTCGGGACCGTCGTGGAGGACGGCGACCCGGACGACCTCGCGCAGCTCACCCACCGTGATCGTGAACTCGGGCGACAGGAAGGGATTGTCGAAGGCGGGATCGGACTCCTGCAGAGCCCGCCAGCGGCTCACTTCGGACGGTCCCAGCTCACGGGGGAGGGCGAGAGTGACGCGCATGTGCTCCTACAGACGGCCGCACTTTGTCCAGCGAGGGATCGGACCAGGTAATTTCAGGGTAAGTGAACCTACCGAATGCTCATCACCGCAGGTCCGGAACGTTACAAAACTCTCAGGTATCGTTCAGAACCGAGTGAGGTTCTAATGTGGGTCCATGACCGTACCTGGCATCGAGTGGCCCCGGCTGGTCGCGTGGATGGGCCGGAACGTGCCCGACGCCGGCGAGCCCCTGTCCGTGTCCCTGATCTCGGGCGGCAGGTCCAACCTGACCTACCTCGTCGAGGCGCGTGAGCGCCGGCTGGTGCTGCGCCGCCCGCCGCTCGGCCACGTGCTGCCCACTGCCCACGACATGCGGCGCGAGTGGCGCGTCATCTCCGCCCTCGCGCCGACCCCCGTGCCGGTGCCCGATCCGGTCGCCTTCTGCGGCGACGAGGACGTGATCGGCGCGCCGTTCTACCTCATGGGCCACGTGCCCGGCGCCGCCATGCGCACCCGGGAGGAGCTGGGCGACCCGCCGCCCGAGCGCGTACGCCGGCTGTCGGAGCGGCTGGCCGAGGTGCTGGCCGCCATCCACGCCGTCGACTACCGCGAGGTCGGGCTCGGCGACTTCGGCCGGCCCGAGGGCTACATGGCCCGCCAGCTCGACCGCTGGTGCCAGCAGTGGGAGCGGTCGAAGACGGCCGACCTGCCGGAGTACGACCGGCTCGTCCGCCGGCTGCGCGACCGGCTGCCCTCAGAGGCCCCCGGCACGCTCGTGCACGGCGACTACCGGCTGGACAACACCCTCGTCAGCGCCGGCGACCTGGAGATCCTGGCCGTGGTCGACTGGGAGATGTCCACGCTCGGCGATCCGCTGGCCGACCTGGGGCTCACGCTGACGTACTGGCACAGCCGCGGCGACGACGAGCGGGCGGGCATCCCGGTGGCCGGCGACGCCACGCTGGCGCCCGGGTTCCTGGACGCGGCGGAGTTCGCCGAGCACTACGCGAAGGCGTCCGGCCGGGAGATCACCGACCTCGGCTTCTACGTCGCCTTCGGGAACTTCAAGCTCGCGGTCATCATCGAGGGTATTCACGCCCGCTTCCGCCAGGGTAAGACCGTGGGGGAGGGGTTCGACCGGATCGGCGCGGCGGTGCCGACGCTCATCTCGCGCGCGCACCGCACGCTCGACCAGGTCTGATCCCGTCGCCAGGCCCGACCCCCAGGGAGTGTCATGAGCACTGTTGCACTGATCACCGGCGCGGCGAGCGGCATCGGCGCCGCCACGGCCCGTCGCCTGTCGGCGTCCGGCGCCCGGTGCGTCCTCGTCGACCTCGACGCCGAGGGCGTCGAGCGGCTGGCGAAGGAGGTCGGCGGCGTGTGGCTGGCGGCCGACGTCGGCGACCCGGACGCCTCGCTGGAGGCCGTGGCCCTGGCCGAGAGCCGCTACGGGCGGCTGGACCTCGTGCACCTCAACGCCGGGGTCACCGGGCGGGTGGACCTGGCCGACTTCGACCTCGACCGCTACCGGCAGGTCATGGGCGTCAACGTGGACGGCGTGGTGTTCGGGGCGCGCGCCGCCGTGCCGCTGCTCGAACGCGGCGGCGGCGGGGCGATCGTGGTCACCGCGTCGCTGGCCGGGCTGGTCGGCTTCGCCGGCGACCCGATCTACACGATGACCAAGCACGCCGTGGTCGGCCTGGTGCGCGCGCTGGCCGAGCCGCTCGCGGCGCGCGGCATCCGCATCAGCGCGGTCTGCCCCGGTTTCACCGACACCCCTCTTGTGGCGGCGGCCAAGGAGATGTTCACCAGCGCCGGGTTCCCGCTCCTCACGGCCGAGGACGTGGCGGCCGCCGTCGAGTCGGCCTTCTACACCGACACGCCCGGCACGCTCCTCGTCGTCCAGCCGGGACGGCAGCCGGTGCCCTACCGCTACGCCGGGGTGCCGGGCCCGGCCGGCGGCCAGCGGCCCCCGGACGTGGAACAGTGAGTCCGGGCGCGGCAAGCCACATGCAAGCGGAGCTACTACTTTAATGAGGGCCGGGCCCCGTGGCCCGGCCCTTCGAACGTTCCGCCACCTTCCGTGAGGAGCCTCCCGTGATTCCGACCGACGGCCGGCACGCGCGCCGACGATCGCCCTGGCCCATCGCCGTCGGAGCGGGAATCCTCGCGGTGGTCCTGGTGGCGGGCATCATGGTCTACGCCTCCATGCGCTCGAAGTCCCGCGAGGGGTTCTCCGGCAGCGACGTGGCCACGGCCCAGCCCGAGGCCCCCGCCCCCACGCTGGAGGCGCCGCCCGAACTGGAGGCCTGGCCGCGCTGGGGCGTCACGCACACCCAGTACAGCGCGGACAACGAGCCCGAGGAGGTCGTCGAGCAGGCGAGGGGCGTGCTCGGGCGGGTGCCGATGCTGCAGAACCAGCACATCATGGGCTGGGGCGTGGGCAACCCGGAGCCGAGCCCCGGCCGGTTCAGCTTCCGCGACCTCGACCGGCGGCTGACGTTCATGTCCTCGGCGCGGGCGGTGCCGGTCATCACGCTGTGCTGCGCGCCCGACTGGATGAAGGGCGGGCAGCCCGGCCGCACGGACTGGAGCAAGAACCACACGGTCGCGCCCGAGCCCGAGCACTTCGACGACTTCGCCGCGCTGGCCGCGCGGGTGGCCAAGCAGTACCCCACGGTCAAGCACTACATGGTGTGGAACGAGTTCAAGGGCTTCTGGGACCCGACCACCAACAAGTGGGACGCCCGCGGCTACACCGAGATGTACAACAAGGTCTACGACGCGCTGAAGAAGGTCGACAAGGACATCCAGGTCGGCGGGCCGTACATGTCGATCGGCAGCAGCACGCGCCCCGACGCCGGCGCCGAGCTGAGCGGGCCGTGGGGCACGGTGGACCAGCGGGCGCTCGACGCGATCCGCTACTGGCTGGAGCACAAGAAGGGCGCCGACTTCATCGTCGTGGACGGCGCCTCGATGACGAACGAGAAGGGGAACGTTCCCGACGACTTCACCGCCCTCGGCAAGTTCGGCGCCATCACCACCTGGCTGCGGCAGCAGAGCGGCGACCTGCCGGTGTGGTGGGCCGAGTGGTACGTCGAGCCGGAGAACTCCGGCTGGAGCGAGGAGAAGCGCACGGCGGTGCAGGCCGCGGCCCTCATGGAGTTCGCGCGCGGCGGCGTCACGACGGCCCTCTACTGGAACCCGCAGCAGAAGGACGAGGGCGAGTGCCCCGGCTGCCTGTGGGCCCCCAAGGTCGGCGGCGAGCTGCCGATGGCGGGGCTGCTGAGCGGCTTCACCAGGTGGTTCCCGAACGGGGTCCGGCTGACCGACGTCCAGTCCTCGGACCCGAGGGTGAAGGCGCTCGGCCAGGAACGCCAGGTCGTGATGGTCAACACGACCGGCGAGCAGGTGACCGCCACCGTGGACGGCCGGCAGGTCGCCCTCGCCCCGTACGAGATCAAGTGGGCCGGCCGGGGCGGCGCGTAGGCCCGCGGCTATCGTGGGGCGCGTGCCACCGGAATCACGTGTCCACCACTCGGTCTCGACCTGGCGGCAGCCGGTCCCGCCGCCGGCCTCCGCCGGCCGCGCCCTGCTGGTGTCCGAGCTGGCCGGGCGGGTCCTCGCCCGCGGCTCCGGGCGGCTGCTGGTGGGCATCGACGGCCTCACCGCGGCCGGCAAGACCAGCTTCGGCCACGAGCTGGCCGCGGAGCTCGCCGCCCGCGGCCGCACGGTTCTGCGCGCCACGCTCGACGACTTCAAGAAGCCGTGGAAGGACCGCCACCTGTACGACCGCGAGTCGGGCGAGGGCTACTACCGCAACGCCTACGACTACGACACGCTGAGGCGCGTCCTCCTCGACCCCTTCCGCTCGCCCGAGGCCGTGGCGTGCGCCCTGTGCTCCATCGACCCCCTGACCCAGGTCGACCACTCGGCCGTCACGACCCCGCTGACCGCCGACGCGGTGCTCGTCGCCGACGGCGTCTTCGCCTTCCGCCCCGAGCTCGACGGCTTCTGGGACTACCGGATCTGGATCGACGTCGACGCCGAGCTCTCGGTCCGCCGCGGCGCCGCCCGCGACCAGGACTGGGCCGGCTCGGCGGCCGAGTCGGTGCACCGCGACCGCTACCTGGCCGCCGCGCGGGTCTACCTGGCCGAGGCCGACCCGCTGGGCCGCGTGGACGCGATCGTCGACAACACCGCCTTCGACCGGCCCCGCCTCATCCTCCCGGCGGCGGGATGACCGCGCCGGCCGGGCGGCGCCAGTACGTCAGGTGCCGCAGCCACCACTCGACCGGCCCGTACCGGTGCCGTCCGAGCCACCATTGGCTGGCGAGGACCTGGACGGCGAAGACGCCGCAGGCGATCGCCACCTCCAGCGGCGGGCTGACCCGGTCCACGAGCGCCAGGCCGTAGCCGGTGAAGATCAGCGAGCAGATCAGCGACTGCGCGAGGTAGTTGGACAGCGCCATCCTGCCGGGGGCGGCGAGGACGCGGCCGAGGCCCGGCAGGTGCGGCAGCAGCCGCAGGAACGTGGCCGCGTACGCCGCCGCCAGCAGCGGGGCCGTCACCAGGTCCACCGCCTCGCCCCAGAACTTGTGCACCGCGCCGGTCCAGGCCGAGGCGGTGTAGAAGAGCGCGCCGGACAGGCCCACGGTGAAGCCGATCCACTGGAGCCTGCGCAGCGTGTCCTGGTGGGCGGAGAGGTCGCGCAGGAGGCCGAGTTTGCCCACGGCCAGCCCGATGAGGCACGCGGCCAGCACCGCCGGCCCCTGGAAGAACACCCGCAGGACGAGGATCAGCGACAGCTTGCGCACGTGCTCGGTGATGATCTGCCAGACCCCGCCGACCAGCGCCTGGTCCGAGCGGGCCGCCTCGGCGGCCGTGTCCGCCACCGTGTGGCTCATGTCCAGCCCGGTCGACGTGAGGACGGCGAGCAGCACGAACGCCAGCGCGAGCAGCGCCGTCAGCCCCACGGCCAGCACCACCGCCGCCTTGGGCGTGATCCGGCGCAGCACCAGCAGGGCGACGCCCACCGCCGCGTACGTGGTCAGGATGTCGCCGGGGAACAGCAGCACCGCGTGCGCCAGCCCCAGCAGGAACAGCCCGCCGAGCCGGCGCAGGAACATCGGCGTGAAGCGGAGGCCCTGCCGGGCGGCCGAGTCGAGCTGGAGCGTGAAGCTGTAGCCGAACAGGAAGGAGAACAGCAGGTAGAACTTGTTCTCCAGGAACAGCGTGACCGACCAGCGCACGCCCCAGTCGAGCGGCCCCTGGAACGCCGGCTCCGCGTGCCCGGCCATCCGGTAGCCGGAGGCCAGGAACGCGATGTTCACGACGAGGATGCCCAGCAGCGCGAAGCCCCTCAGCGCGTCGACCGAGGCGATCCGCGCGCCTTTACCCGTGCCGGGCGGCGCGTCCAGGATGGTGGGATGTGACTGGTGTGACCTCATCGCAGGCCATCATCCCGTACATCCTGAGAGTTTCCTGGGAATTAACTCAGCTATTTGCCGCAATATAGACGAATCGTTCGATGATCACGGCAAACGCCACCACGAACGCGGGCACCGCCAGGTAGAGCAGCCGCCTGCGCGCCTTCCTGGCCCGGTTGGGGCCGTTGAGGCGGATGACCTCGTATGCGAAGAGCGTAGCCCACGTCACCCCGAGAGCCGCGATACCGACAGGCGTCCACGGCGAGGTGGGCTCGCCCCGGGCCGACTTGTACGGCCTCGGCTCCGGCGTCTCCGTGCCGCGGACGAACTTCTTCCACGTGTAGAGCGCCGCGTCGGCGTTGGAGTAGACCCGCTTGAGGTCGGGCGAGGCGTCCAGCGCCGCGCGGAACCGCTCGCCCCAGTCGGCCGGATAGCCCTCGTTGAGCTGCAGGTAGCTCACCTGGCCGCGGCTCACCATCAGGTACGAGTTCCGCGGCTGCTCCTTCAGCGCCTTGACCGCGTCCGCGATCTGCGCCGGATCCTTGTGGACCAGCGCCTGCACGTTGAAGCTGACGATCTCGACGTCCCGCTCGCCCCACGGCATGGTCGGCGTCACCTCGGGCCCCAGCTTGGGCACCAGGTAGAGCACGCGGGCGCTCGGCTTGTCGTTCGCGTAGACGTGGTGCAGGGCCGACACCTCGCCGGTGGTGACCCGCTCGAACTTCTCGTTGCCGTAGCGGGCCAGCAGGAACGCGAAGGCGAACAGCACCGCGAAGCAGGCCGCCAGCACCACCGAGAGCTTCTTGGTGAGCCGCGGGTCGAAGCGCACGTTGCGCCTGCGCAGCGGCACGGTCTCCTCGCGCACGTCCGCGCTGTCGGCCGGCAGGTTGGGGAAGAAGGCGTACGCGGCCAGCAGGCACGCCCCCGGCAGCGCGAACATGTAGATCCGCAGCCCGATCTCGCCGCCGTAGCTCTGCAGGCCGAGCGCCAGCACCGGCACGCACAGCAGGATCAGCGCCGAACGGTCGAACACCCCGCGCCGCAGCCGCCGCACCAGACCCGTCGCGGCCAGGCTGAGGATCACCACGAGGATGCCGAGCCGGGCCTGCAGCACCATGGCGTGCGCCGGGTCGCTGCCCTCGATGCGGTCGCCGGTGTTGCTGCGCAGGTTCTGCAGGATGTTGCCGAGGCCGCCGAAGATCGCGTCGATCTGGCTCGACCAGAAGCCGACCGTCATGTAGCTGATCCAGGCCAGCACCGCCAGCCCGAGGAAGAACGGCAGCGCCCACGTCAGCGACGTCCGCCTGAAGATCAGCAGCGCCGTCAGCACGCCCAGCATCATGAACGGCGTGATCTGGTGCGAGGCCACCGACGCCAGGAACAGCGCCACCAGAAGCATGAACATGAGCAGCTTGTCGGCCCGGAACGTCCCCGTGTTGGCCAGCTCGCCCGGCGTCATCGCGTCCAGCCGGCCGATCAGCCTGCGCAGCCCCTTCGGCGCGATCGGCTTGGTGCGCGGCTCCACCCGCCCGAACCAGCGCAGCAGGATCGCCACCCACGCCAGGTAGAGCGCGAACGTGAAGCCCTGCGGCGAGAAGTAGTCCTGGCCGATCCACTGCACCAGGACGAACAGCAGCGCCGCGAACCAGCGCGCCCGCGTCGTCGCCACCACCTGACGCAGGATCAGGACGAACGGCAGCAGATAGAGCAGGTTGGACAGGAGCGGCGTCCACTGGAGGATCGTCGTCATGTCCTGGATGCCGGCCGCCTTCGTGACGAACGCGAACAACGCGAAGAAGCCCGGCCAGCCCATGCGGGCGTCGATGCTGATCGCCGACTCGCCGGTCCTGCTGATGAACTCCACGAAACCGGCATGGATGTAGGCGGTCGGGAAACGCGGCTCCGACGCCACCAGCGCGCCCGCGCCGTGCAGCGCGAACGTGATGGCCGCGATCTGGAACAGCAGCAGGAACTTGCGGTCGGTGCTCTGGGCGACCGTGACGAAGAACGACACGATCATGATGAGGATCGCCAGGAACGCCGTCGCCGGGAGCGCGGAGATCAGTCCCAGGCCGTCGATGTCGGCCGGATCCACGCCGCGGAAGGGCCCCGGGGGGACCTTCAGGGCGAGGACGTACATGACCAGGCCCTCCAGCACCAGCAGGACCGGCAGCCACTTGGGGGCGCTCGCCAGCAACGCCCCGAGCCGCCCCAGGACCCCACCGGCCGTCCCGGCCCCCTTGTCCGCGACCCCGCCCTTCCCGGCAACCCCGGGCGCCGGCGCAGCGGCGACGTCCGGCGCGACGGCCGGCGTGGCAGGAGGAGGGGCAGGGGGAGGGGGAGCGAGGGTGGAGGCGGCCGTGGCACCGGACCGACGCGCGACATCGGGCGCAGCCGTCGAGACGGGCCTCGCCGCGGCATCGGGCGCGACATTGGGCACGGCATTGGGCGCGACATTCGGCACGGCATTCGGCACGGCATTGGGCGCGGACCCGGCAACGGGAGCCGCCGCCGCACCGCTCGCAGGTGCACGAAGCGGGATGGACGCCCGCGACACGGCCCGCGTCGTCTCCGCCGCCCCCGCTCCGGAAGCGGGCCCAGCACCAGCGGACCCTCCAGAAGCGGGTCCTTCCGCGGCGGACGTACCAGGCTGAGGCGTCTTGGAAGTGGGGCGCGCCGTCTCGGCGGCGGGAACGGAAGCCTCGGCGTCCTCAGCGTCGTCGTCAGGGGTGGGGCGGGCGTCCAGGGACGTAGCCGCCTCCGGCCGCGTCCCCGGGGGAACGGGCATGGAGACCGTTCCGGCGGTCGACAGGTCGGCGGCCTCCTCCATCGTCGGCGGTCGGCCGATGTGGAGGGCGGGGATGCGGAACGTGGCGGTCTGGTCCGCGGCACGCTCGTCGGCGTCCCCGCCGGCAGAGCTGTTCCCGCCGGCACCGGCACCGTCCCCGCCGACAGGGCTGTCCCCGCCGTCCCCGGCCTCGTCGCCGCCGGCGGCGCCCTCGACAGAGGCGTCTTCAGCAGGGGCGTCTTCAGCAGGGGCGTCTTCGGCAGGGGCGTCGGCGCCCGCGGGCTCGCTGGAGCTCGTGCCGGGACCGCGGCCGGAGGGCTCCTCGTCGAACGTCAGTCTGGGGATGATCCCCGTAGCGTCCGGATCGAAGGGCACGTCCGACTCCTCCTTGTCCCCGCGCACGTCCGAGGAGCCGCCGCTCCCCTTCCTCATGCCATCGCCGTCCCGTTGCCTCACGCTGACCATCATGAGGCCCCGGACAACCCCTGGGTGACAGTCTCCCGCCCTGTTTCGTCGATTCTGAGAATTTTACGGAGCTTTCCGAAGATCAAAATCGCCATGAGAAGCTCGCTGAAGAGCAGCCCGTACCCCACGGCGTTCACGTTAGCGAACGGGAACAGCGCCATCGTGGACACCAGCACCAGCGCGGCGAGTCCGATCTGCACGGCCGCGAGCGCCCGCGCCCTGCTCTGGGCCCGCAGCGCGCTCAGGTACACCTCGATCAGCACCCGCGGCAGCACGGCCAGCGCCATCAGCCGCAGCAGCAGCGTGCCCTCCTCGGCGAACTCCGAGCCGAAGATGGTCAGGATGAGCGGCGCGCCGAGGATCGCCACGGTGATGATCGGCGTCACGATCATGAACGCCCGCCGCAGCGCCCGCCGGCAGTTCTCGGCCAGCCGCGCCCGGTCGAAGGAGCCCTCGACGGTGAGCGAGACGGCCATGTTCATGGCCAGCAGCTCGATCATGCTGGCCAGCGTGTGGGCCATGGAGAAGCGCCCGAACGTGGCCTCGCCCACCTGCGTGGCGACGACCACGGGCACGAGGTAGACGATCGCCAGGATCGACAGCGTCCCGGGGAAGTCGCCCGCCAGGAACCGCCCGACCTCCCGCAGCCGCGGCGGCTCCTGCGCCGGGTCGGCCTGCTTGACGTGCCGCGGCACGACGAAGCCGAAGATCAGCCAGTTGATCGGGATGAGCGCGAGCGCGGTCGGGATCATCCAGGAGACGAAGATCCCGCCCGAGGGCAGCGCGCCCGCCAGCGCGACCAGCAGCCCCATCTTGACCAGGCCGAAGACGAGGTTGTTGAACGGCACGATGGTCGCCCGCCGCAGCCCGGTCAGCACCACGTCCTGGAGCGTGAAGACCGCCCACACGAGGACGGACCCCAGGAAGAACAGTCCGGGCCCGAACCCGCCCAGCACCTGGTACGTCCGCCCCCACATCGGCAGGGTCAGCAGGAAGCCGAGCGCCGCCACCCCCCCGGTGGCGGCGGCCAGCCCGTACCCCCTGAGGATCAGCTCAGGGGTGCGGCGGCCCGCCACCGGCAGGAAGCGGGCCAGCGCGCCGACGAAGCCGAGCGCGGTCAGCGACGCGAACAGCCGCATCGCGGTGATGACGGCCTGCCCGCGGCCGAACTCCTCGGGCGTGTAGTAGTGCGCGGCGAGCAGCCAGTAGCCCATGCCGAGCACGCCGGTGACGACGGTGTTGGCCATGAGGGCATAGCCCTGGCGGAAGAGCGGGTTGCGCAGATCGTGGAGGATCCTGCCCCGGACGCTAGACATTTCCGCGCACCCGCTGCAGCCCGTACCTCGTGCGCCGCACGACCGCGTACCCCTTGGTGAGGATGCGCTCGCGCAGGTAGATGAGGGGCACGGCGTTGCCTTCGACGGCGCGCTTGAACATGCCGATGGTCTGGCCCTTGCCGACCGTCAGCCGGGGGATGGCGAGGATGTCGTGGCGATCGGCGGCGATCGTGTTGTTGACGGCGCAGGCGGCGAAGTAGCCCGCCTTGCGCACCTCACGGCGTACGCGGGCGCTGCTGTAGCCGTACGGGTAGGCCATGGTGGCGACCGGCGCGCCGATCTTCTCCTCCAGCAGGCCCTTGTTCCTGCGCAGCTCCTGGCGCAGCTCGTCGTCGGGGAGCTGGTCGAGCTGGGGGTGGCTGTGGCTGTGGCCGCCGATCTCGATGCCGGTCTGCGCGGCCTCGCGGGCCTGCCCCCAGGACAGCATGGCGTCCAGGGGGCGGCCCGCGGCCTCGGCCCCGGCGTCGGCGACCCAGCCGCTGGTCAGGAAGACCGTGGCGGGGAAGCCGTAACGTTCCAGCAGCGGCAGCGCGTGGCTGTGGAAGTCGGCGTAGCCGTCGTCGAAGGTCAGCACGACCGGCTTGGCCGGCACGCTGTGACCGTCGATCCCGTTGAGCGCGGCCACCAGGTCGCCCAGGGTGAGCGGGGTGAAGCCGGCGCTCCTCAGGTGGTCGAGCTGCTCCTCCAGGTCGCCGGGACGCACGGCGTGCGGCTTGGTGTCGTCGTTGGGCGTGTCCGTGACGGAGTGGTACATCAGGATCGGTACGCGGGTCATGACCGTGCCACCTTCAGCCGCGCGGAGCCGACCACGTAGCCCCAGGTCGTCCAGGCCAGCCCGATGACGATCGCGAACGCCCGCCCGAGCCCGCCGAGGTCGCCGCGCAGCGCCTCGCCGAGGCCGCGCAGCGCGCCCAGCGGCAGCGTCTTCATGGCGTGGGCGCGCTCGCTGGACAGCCCGTCCTGGGTGCCGACCTCCCGCGTCACCAGCGCCTTCGACAGCCCTTCCGCGTAGCACCGCGACCGGAAGTACCCGAACCGCTCCCGCTGCGCGGACACCTTGTGCCCGATGAGCGCGCGCGGCTCGAACAGCATGACCGAGCCGGGCTTGCGCTGGCTCAGCCGGATGCAGAACTCGGTCTCCTCGCACCCGAGCGGCCGCGACTTGCGTCCCTGCACGCTGCGCCCGATGCCGCTGTGGAAGCCGCCCACCTCGGACACGGCGTCGCGCAGGAACGCGGCGTTGCCGCCCATGACGTTGCGGATCGGCGCACGCACCGCGGGCATGCCGCGGTAGGTGCAGCCGACCGTCCAGTCGAACTCGTACGGGAACCACCCCGGCCGCCGCCCCGAGGCCCAGATGGGCTCGGTGCGGCCGCCCACGCCCACCACGCCGGGTTCCTGGAAGCCCTCCTCCAAAGCTTCCAGCCATCCCGGATCGGCTACGGCGTCGTCGTCGAGGAAGGCGACGATCTCGCCGCCCGCGGTCGCGACGCCGGTGTTCTTGCCGCCGGACAGCCCTTTGTCGTGGGTGTTCTCCACGACGACGGCCTGCGGGTATGCGCGCTTGAGCTTGAGATGCAGCTCGGGGTTGTGGTCGACGACCAGGATCAGCTCGTGTGCCGGGCGTGTCTGGTTCTCGACCGACTCGACTGCCTGCCTGATGTCCTCCCACCGGTCCTCGGTGTAGACGCAGATGACAACAGACGTGTTCACAACATGCCTCTTAACGGGAAATTACGCGACGCCCCGGTCGGCTGCGGGCTGGGCCGTCGGCTCGGGCTGCGGGGCGCTGGGCTGGCGGCGCCACTCCTTCAGGATGGTCTTGAGCACGCGGAAACCGTCGCGCACGACGTGCAGGTTGCTCTCGCCGTGAATGCGGTTGCGCTCGTGGCTCGGCACCTCGTACACCTTCAGCCCGGCCTTGGCCGCCCGCACGTTCATCAGCGTCTCGACCTCGAAGCCGTCGCAGTCGAGGTTGAGCACGTCGAGGTGACGGGCCCAGAAGGCGTTGTAGCCGTAGCACAGGTCGGTGTACTTGGTGTTGTACATCACGTTGACGATGCCGGTGAGCACCTTGTTGCCCAGGCGCCGGTTGATCGTCAGGTCGTCGCTGCCGCCACCCGAGGCGTAGCGTGAGCCCTTGACGAAGTCGGCGCCGGTGACCAGTGCTCCCACGAAGTTGATGATCTCACGGCCGTCGGTG
This sequence comes from Nonomuraea coxensis DSM 45129, assembly GCF_019397265.1. Lineage (NCBI taxonomy): Bacteria > Bacillati > Actinomycetota > Actinomycetes > Streptosporangiales > Streptosporangiaceae > Nonomuraea > Nonomuraea coxensis. The sequence goes on along the minus strand of NZ_CP068985.1, from coordinate 7,279,119 downwards.
GAGCCGTCGGCGTCGATCATCACGATGATGTCGCTGGTGCAGGCGGCGAAGCCGGCGGCCAGGGCGTCGCCCTTGCCCTTGCCGGTCTGGGTGACCACCTTGACGTTGGGGCGCAGGCGCTTGGCCACGGCCACCGTGTCGTCGACGGAGTTGCCGTCGACGAGGACGATCTCGTCGATCCACTGTGGGATCGTGGCGAAGACGTGCGGCAGGTTCTCGGCCTCGTTCATCGCCGGGACGACCACGCTCACCGTCGGCGAGATGGCGAGGTGCGGGGTGACGGGCGTGAAGCTGCTGGGCGGCGGCATGGAACGGAGGGGCGAGGTGTGGGCCTTGCCGTTGTGCTTGGTGATCTCGGGACTCATGGCGAGGGAAATCCTTCCGGGACCCTCCGCTGCGAGCCGGTCTGCACCGTTCCCGGGTGCTGCGGAAACGGCGATGCCGGTGACGGGTGCATCGGACGGTCCTGTGGAGTGAGGGTGTACGGGATGCCGGGCTGCTGTGGTGCTGGGGTGGGAGCGGTCAGCGCGCTCCCGTCGCTTCGTTCGCTACTGCGTTGGGTGACTCCTGTTGCTGCTGCATCGAGGTGCGCACCCGACCGAAACCCTTCAGGACGCGGTCGGCCGCTCTATAGAGAGACGGTCGGTCCATGACAATTGTTCGGGCTTTGTTGAAAGGAGTTCGGCCCATCCAGTGCACGGCCGCTGACGCGGACGGCCGTGACACCCGGCCTTCGGCGACGTACAGGGTGCCGCTCTTGAGCCAGTCCTTGTACTCCTTGCCGCCCTTGCCCATGTCCACCATGTGCAGGCCGGACTGCGCGGCCGCCTCGGCCATCTGCAGGTGGTGGACGATCCCGGGCGAGTAGCGGGCGTACTCGGTGTCGTAGGCGGGGAACCACCCTACAAGCGTGGTCGCCGTACGGAGCCCGAAATGCCCGGCCACCGGTACGTCACCGGCATAAAGCATGGTCAGAACGCCCCCGAAGTCCGATGCGTTCTCGGCATGCATCATCTCGGTCAGCTCGACGATCCACGGCTGGGCGAAGCGGTCCACGCGGCCGGTGCGGCGGTACTGGTCGGACTTCCAGGCCAGCAGGATCCGCAGGACCTCAGGGTCGGGCGTGGACCAGGCGAAGCGCAGCTCGCCCTGCTCGCGGCCGAGCTTGCGCTCCTTGTAGCGAACGGTCTTGAGGTTCTTGGGGGAGTTGGACTTCACCTGCTCCAGCCAGGCCTCGAAGCCCTGGGTGAAGTCCATCACGGGGGCGGGGCGGACGTCCTGCTCGTAAGGGGCGAACGTCGGCTGCCCGGCCACCATGTGGTCGAAGTCGAAGACGCTGAGCTTGCAGGCGCGCAGCAGGGCCTTGGCGTCGAGCCGCAGCTCCGGGCCGGAGATCAGGCCGTGACACGTGGTCAGGAAGCCGCCGAGCGGCTTGCCGATGCCGAAGCTGTGCCGCTCGTAGGGGAAGAACCCGGCGATGCGGCCGCCGTCGCTGACGACCGCCACCCTCACGTAGTCGCGCAGACGGTCCATCGCCACGGCGAACTCGACCGACAGGAACGGGTTGTCCAGACTCGGGTCGGCCTTCTGCAGCTCACGCCATCGGTCGCGCTCGGCCTCGCCGAGCTCTCCCGGCCGAACTACCTGGATTTTCACCTTGCCCTGGCCCCCTGTTCGGTCTGCATGGTCTTCCCCCGGTACAAGACGCGCAGCACGTACATGAACCCGCCGAGGACGGCGACGGTCGCGACACCGGCTCTCGGGGACCACGCTCCGAACAGGAGCATGGCCTCGGCGAGCAGAACGTTCATGACGAGACTTGCCGCGGCTCCCACGGACAGTGCGGCGAGGGGGTCACGATCGCGCAGCAACCCCACGACCGCCGCTCCTGGCACGACGAGCAGGAACAAGGAGATCAGGAAGGGCCGCAGCGGCGTCTGGATGTCGAACAGGGCCACCGCCGCTCCGGCGACGCAGGCCAGCCCCACCACCCAGGCGAGGGCCTTGCGGCGTTGCTTGAGCATTTCCCGATTCTCTCCTGCTCTCAACTGGTCACAGCACGATTGATCGCAGTTCATGGGACCAATCCGTGCCCGGACACGTCAATGCCGACGCTTGGCGACGCGCCTCGGTTTACCGGCAGGCAGAGTTTTCTCGTGTGATCTTCACCACACGCTCAAGTGGTCTCCGGCCCCGACGCGGTCCCCAAGCACACCAGAATGCCCTATGCGGCATGGGATCCACGAGTCGGGGTCCGCTATGTCCCCGTTTGTCGATAAATTTTCAGTCTACCGTCCGTTGATGCCCGCTTTATTCCCGATTCATGTCATCAGTTCCAGAACTCGCCATTCCGGTAGGAATCGCGGTGGATTCTGTGGGTGTGGGAACGGGGTCGTGGTCGGGCGGCCCCGCGTCGTCGGGCTGCCTTCCCTCCCAGGTCAGCGTGCAGGCCGAGGTGCCGCCGTTCGAGGTGAACGACACCCGCCCGTCGCCCTCGTCCTCCGGCTCGGTCACCGTCACCTGGATCCGCACCGAGCCGCCTGCCTTGATCGATCCGCTCGCGGGGGAGACCTCCAGCCCCTGCGAGGCGGCCGCCGACCAGGACACCGCGGCGCCCCGGGCACTCAGCCCGATCTGCGCCACGCCGTCGATCGCCTTCGGGCAGGACGCGCCGAGCCGCGGCACGGGGGCCGGGCGGCGGGTGTTCCGCGCCGGGGCCCGGCGCGGCGGCGCGGTGGGCAGCGTCGCCGGCCGGGTGGTCGGGCGGGTGGTCGGGCGGGCCGCCGCCGGCCGGCCGTCCTGCCCGGACCGGCGCGAGGCCGACGGGCTCGGCTCCGGCGACGGCGTCACCCCGTCCTGGTCCGGCACCGGCTCGGGGCTCTCGTCGTACGCGGAAGGCACGGCGGGCGGCGCGTCGGACGTGACCGGCGTGGCGGGCGCGAACCGCAGCGAGGTCTTGTCCGCCGCCTCGCCCCCGTTGATGACGACCACCGCGCCGGTCGCGGCCAGCACGCACGCGCCCGCCAGCACCACCGGCGCGAGGCGGAGCGGCCTGCGCCGGCGGGAGCGGCGCTCGCCCGCCACCGGGAACCCGGCCCGGTCGAAACCCTCGCCGCGCTCCACGATCAGGGTGCGGGCCTGGTCGCGCCCGGGGCTCACGCAGGTCTCGATCACCCGGCGGCGCAGGGAGAGCGGCGGGTACCCGACCGGCACCAGGTCGAGCAGCCGCCGCCCGTCCACCTGGCCGCGCCGCCGCTCGCCGCACACCTCGCAGCCCCCGATGTGCCCGGACAGCCGCCGGCGGAGCAGGGGCGTGAGAGGGCCCTCCCAGGAGTCGACCATCGCCGACAGGTCAGGGCAGTGCGCCCGGCCGGTCCTCGCCAGCACCACGGCCGCGACGGCGATCTCCAGGTGGTCGCGGGCCCTGGCCAGCCGGGCCGCGGCCTGCCGCGAGGTCAGCGCCAGCACCGCGCCGACCTCGGACGGGGTGAGGCCGTGGCGCAGCGACAGCTCCAGCACCTCACGGTCGAGGCCGGCCAGCTCGCCCAGCGTCTCGTGCACGAGGTCGGCCAGCTCGGGGTCGGGCTGCTCGTCCGGGTCGGGCAGCGGCGGGCCCTGCGGCGGCGTGCCGCGGTGCGCGAGCCTGGCCCCGACCTGGGACCTGGTCAGCGCGTACAGCCAGGCCCGCAGCCGGCCGGGCTCCTTCAGCCGCTCGATCCAGCCGTGGGCGCTGACCAGGGCGTCGTGCACGGCGTCGGCCGACAGGTCCGGCTCGCCCGTCAGGCAGTAGGCGTAGTCGTGCAGCCGCTCGCCGTAGGAGTCGAAGAGCGTGGCGGGGGCGTCGGGGTCCGCGCGGCGCAGCGCCTCCACCAGGTCGTGGTCAGCGGCGCGATCGACGGTCGGCCATCCAGGCACGGATTCCCTCCCCGCGGGTAGACGGGCATGTGAGCCCCACGCGGAGAGGACGCGCCCCTTTTCTGGAGGGTTCGCCCGTCATGCCCGATGGGCATGAAACGTCAGCCGTCGCAGTTCGGCGTGCAGAGGCGGCGCTCCATGCCCTGGAGGAAGAAGTCGCGCACCTGGAGGACGTCCTTGGCGATGTACGCCTCCCCGCCCGTGGCCCGCGCCACCGCGTCCATCTGCTGCTTGCCCTTCTCCGCCTCCGGCCCGAACGCGATGAGCAGGATGCTGATCGGCCGCTTCGGGTTGTAGGTCTCCTTGAGGTAGTCCAGCAGCCCGGCGTTGGACAGCCCGCCGTCGGGGTCGTCGTTGCCCGCGCCGTCCGTCAGGATCAGCAAGGTGTTGATCTTGTCTTCCTTGTACGTCTTGCTGAGCTGCGCGTAGGCCGCCTTGACCGTGTCGTTCAGCCCGGTGTCGCCCGTCGCCTTGGCCTGCGTCTGCGCGAACGACTTGACCAGCATCTCCTTGCGCAGCGTGCCGTTGATCGGCTCGCTGACCGGACCGACCGACACCAGCTCCCGCCAGTCCTTGCCCTGACCGTCCAGATGCGTGGAGAACGTCCACAGCCCCAGCTCCGAGTCGGCGGGGAACAACGCCAGCCCCTCGGTGGCGATCTTGTTGATGGCCTGCATGCGGGTCATGCCCGTGCCCGGCACCGGCAGCGCCATCGTCCCCGAGACGTCGAGCAGCGTGAGCAGCCGGGTGCCGAGGTTCAGCCGGGACCAGGTCTGCACCATCCGCGCCACGGTCGCCCCGTCCGGCGGCGTCAGCGCCTGCGGCGTCTCCTGCGTGAAGCCCTTCTCCTTCGACAGGCTGTCGCCCGCCTTGCCGTCGGCGCTGCGGAACCCGGCCTCGCGCAGGATCTTCTTGGCCGACTCGCCGGTCAGCTCCTTCTTGAAGCCCGCCGCCGCCTTGAGCGTCGCGGCGTCCTTGGTGAGGATCGTCATCGGGTAGTCGAGGCTGAGCGTGCCCTCCTCGGGATAGAGGGCGACGACCGGAGCCTCGGGCTTGCGCGTGTTGTGGACGTAGACCGCCTGCTCGGAGGCCACGCCCACCGGCACCCTGCTGCCCGACTTCACCGTGAGGCTGGCCAGCAGCGCCGAGGAGTCGGAGGCGAGCTGGCCCGACAGCTCCTTGAGCGCGCCCACCAGCGCCTTGTCCTGCTTGGCCGCCTTGGCCGTGCCCGCGGCGGCGAGCAGCGCGGTGAGGCCGGCCGAGTTCTTCTGCGGGTCGAGGGCGAGCACCCGGACCTTCCTGCCGGGCCCGTCCACGTTGGCCACGTTCGCCGCCGCGATCAGGGCGGTCCAGCTCGGCTTGAGCGTGCCCTCCAGCTTCGCCGCGGAGGTCTTGGCCGTCGCCAGCACGACGGGGGAGAGCGCGGCGGAGCCGTCCGGCCGCGGCAGCGCGTCCCCGCCGGCGGCGGCCGTACGCATGCTCTCCAGCAGCAGGCTGGAGTCGGCCACCCAGAAGTCGGCGCTCGACTTGCCCGCCGCGACGGCGTTGGCGGTCCTGGCCGCCGACTCCTTGGTCACCGTCACGTCCACGCACTTGCTGTCGATCGAGTGCATGGCCTTGTTATAGTTACTGGCGATCTTGTTGAGCGCCGGCTGGATGTCGGGGGTGGCGACGACACGCAGCGCGAGCTTGCCGCCCGAGCAGTCGTGCTCGCGGTTGAAGATGACGAACGCGGCCACACCGAGGAGCACCGCCAGCGCCACGGCGCCGGCCAGCGGCACGAGCACGCGGCCCCGGCTGCTGCGCGCCCTCCGGCGCGAAGGGGGGTCGGCGGGCCGGTATCCGCCGTCGAGCTCGTCTGTGCGGTGTCGCCCCACGATGTCCTCTTCGGTGTGTCGTGACCTTTCGGAGACCCTAGCGGGAGTTGCTCCGCAATACTCCGGGAACGATACTCGGTGCGGTCAGTGGTGCAAAACAGCCCTTTTGGTGCGGCGATAACACTCCGTAACCAAGCATGGTCACTGCGGGACCGGTGACGGCGGGTGCGACAACCCTTGACGGTCCGCGGTCAGTGGCAGCAGGCGTGGCCGCGCCAGGCCCGCGCGCCCTCCCGTACGCCCACCGCCGCGAGCGCCAGCGCCATCGCCGGGTCCGCCCACCACCAGCCCAGCGTGTTGAGCCACAGCCCGGCGAGGACCCCGGCGGCCATCGCGCCGCAGATGAGGTTCTGCGTGCCCTCGCCCGCGGTCGCGGCCGAGCCCAGCCTGCGGCCCAGCCGGCGCTTGGCCACGCCCAGCACCGGCATGCCGGCCAGGCTGACCGCCGTCACCACGATGCCGAGCACGCTCGGCGCCGCCCGATGCCCCTCGCCCAGGTCGTAGGCCACGTGCGCGACGAGATAGGGGGCCAGCAGCCAGAAGCTCACGGCGACCGCCCGCCGGGCCGTGCCCTCGGCGCGCGGCGACAGCGTGCGCGAGCCGGTGAACCGCCACAGCACGATCAGGCTGGCCGCCGCCTCCACCAGCGCGGACAGCGCCCAGCCGATGAGCGCCACCGAATGGGCCGCCATCCCGGCCACCAGGCCGAGCGTGCTCTCCACGCCGAGCCAGCCGAGCGTGACGAGCGCGAGCACGCGGGCGGCGCGGGCGTCGCCCAGCCACTCCGCCGACACCGCGGGGCGCTCATGGATCCGCTGCTCAGACATGACGAACCTCCCGGGTCTGGCGACTTGGAGTGACGTACCCGTCACCGTACGCGAGATCGGCGGGTGACCCGGCAAAGAATGGTCAAGATCGGCCGATAATGGGGGCGACGAGGGGGAGAGTCCGATGCCGTTCACGCCCGCGCACATGGCGGCGGTGCTGCCGCTGGTCTCCGCGGCCCGGGTGCGCCGCCTCGCCGACCCCTGGGCGCTGGCCGTGGGCGCGATGGTGCCCGACCTGCCGATCTTCCTGCCGTTCCTGCCCGACTACACCGACTGGCACTCCTGGACCGGCGTCCTCACCCTCGACCTCGCCGCGGCGGCGCTGCTGGTCGCGCTGTTCCACCACGTCCTGCGCGACCCCCTGATCGCCCTGCTGCCGCCCGCGCTCGCCGGCCGGGCCGCGCTGCTCGCGCCCGCGCGGCTCCGCCCGCTGCCCATCCTGGCCGGAGCCGTGATCGGCGCCGCCACCCACGTGGCCTGGGACTCCTTCACCCACTCCACCGGCCCCGCCCTCTGGGGCGACTGGCTGTCGGCGGAGGTCCTCGGAGTGCTGCCGCTCTTCCGGGTCCTCCAGTACACCTCCTCGGCCGCCGGCCTCGCCGTCGTCGTGTGGTGGGCCTGGCGGGGCCTGGCCAGGATGGCGCCCGCGCCGGTGCCCGAGCGGCTCGCCCTCTCCGGCCGCGTACGCGCCGGCGTGCTCACGGCCTGCGCGGCCGGCGTCGTCGCCGGGGCGCTCGTCTGGCCCCTGGTGGACGAGCCGACCCCGGCGCTCGGCCTGCCCAGCGTCCTCACCAAGACCGGCGCGGGCACCGTCGTCGGCCTGTGCCTGGTCCTCGCCTGCCACGCCGCGCTCTGGCAGCTCAGGCGGCGCCGCCCGGCCGTCCCTGACGGCCCCTGAGTCCTGGCACTATCGAGAGGTGCTTGAGTACGTCACCGACGCCGACGACCCGCGCCTCTCCGACTACACCCGCCTGCGGGACGTCGAGCTGCGCAAGAGCCTGGAGGCCGAACGCGGCCTCTTCCTCGCCGAGGGCGAGAAGGTCATCAGGCGGGCCGTCGGCGCCGGCCACCCCGTCCGCTCCGTCCTGACCACCCGCCGCTGGCTGCCGTCCCTCGCCGACGTCCTGGGCGACGCCCTCGTCTACGTCGTCACCGACGAGATCATGTCCGGCATCGTCGGCTTCCAGGTCCACCGCGGCGCCCTCGCCTCGATGGAACGCCTCCCGCTGCCGTCCGTGGAGCACCTGCTGATGGGCGGCGCCCGCCGCCTGCTCGTGCTGGAGGACCTGGTCGACCACGGCAACGTCGGCGCCATCTTCCGCTCGGCCGCCGCGCTCGGCGTGGACGGCGTCCTGCTCTCCCCGCGCTGCGCCGACCCCCTCTACCGGCGGGCGGTGAAGGTCTCGATGGGCGCGGTGTTCTCGATCCCGTACGCGCGGATGGACGACTGGTTCGACGGCCTGACCCGGCTGCGCGAGGCCGGCTTCACGACGCTCGCCCTCACCCCCGACCAGAGCGCCACCCCGCTGGAGGCCGTCGAGCCCGCCGAGCGCATGGCGCTGCTGCTCGGCTCGGAAGGCGACGGCCTGTCCTCCCACTGGCTGCACGAGGCCGACCGGGCGGTGTGCATCCCCATGAGCGCCGCGGCGATGGCCGCGGGCGTCGACTCGCTCAACGTGGTGGCCGCCGCCGCCATCGCCTGCCACGGGCTGATGCGGAACTGACGGCCGCCGCGGCGACCGGGCGGGAGAAACGGGTTTAGGCGGCGTACACGGGGCACGGGCAGACAGCGTCGTCGAGGAGAGGTGAGATGCACTCCGTAGAGAAAGCACTGTCGCTCGGAATGGGCATGCTCAGCGCCGCGCTGGCCGCCTCGCTGTTCAAGCGGGCGTGGACGATGGCGTCGGGGGAGGAGGACGCGCCGGACGCCGGCGACCTGGAGCGTGGATGGGCGGAGATCCTGGTCGCCGCCGCGCTGCAGGGCGCGATCTTCGGCCTGGTCAAGGCCGCGGTGCACCGCGCGGGCGCGCAGACCTTCCACCGCCGGGCGGTGAGGAGCGGCGGGAAGGGCTGAACCCCGGCCGAGGGCGCCCGGTCAGGGATGGCCGGGCAGCCAGTCGGGGTGGCTGTCGATGTCGTGCGTGACCGGTCTGCTCTCGACCGGGCCGGCATGACCTGACGACCGCATCAGCGCCTCCAGCGCGGGCGCGTACGCGTCCGCGATGAGCAAAGTGAGCCGCCAGGTGGACGTCTCGGCGGTGGAGGAGGGGGCCGGCACCTCGTCGATGTCGATGGAGGTCGCGAGGTCCGCCCCCATGATCTCGTGCGCCAGAGCGGCCGCCTTCTCGTGGCCTTCGACCGTGGTGCGGACCTCGATGAATCCCGCCATGGCTTTCCTTTGTCGAGGGGGGAGCCCCACCCTACCCGCGGGACGGGCGAAGCGAACGGGGTTCGGCATATGCTGCAGGACGTGGCCCGGCCATGACGGTGAGTGACAGGGGAGGCTCATGGACCTGGGGTGGATCATCGTGATGGCGGTCGCGGCAGGCGCCCCGCCCGCCGCCCCACCGGCCGCGCTGACCTGCGCGGTCGCGACCCCGCCCGGCCGGCCGCTGGCCTTCACGCCGCCCGCCGGGCTGACACCCCGGGCGGTCACCGTGCGGGGCAACCTCCAGCTCACCGGCTGCGTCTCGCCGGACGGCTCGGCCTCCGCCCTGCGGTCCGGCTGGGTGTCCCTGCGCGCCACCGCCGACGCCTCCTGCACCAGCGCCGGCCGGGTACGCGCCCGCGCGAGCGTCATCTGGTTCGGCTGGGACGGCCGGCCCGTCGGCACCTCCACGATCAGCGGCGGTGGGGGCAGCCTGGCCACCCACCGGCCCGCCGACAGCCTGCTGACCGGCACGGTGACCTACGGCCCGCTCAAGGGCCGCCGGGCGAGCGGCGGCCTGACGCCCGGCGCGGGTCTCGTCTCCTGCGCCACCCAGGGGCTGAGCCGCCTCTCCGGCACGGGGACGATGACGTTCGGCTGATCAACCGCTCGCGATCTGCCTCTCGGCGTAGTCGAGCAGCCGCTCGGCCGTGGTGAAGCGGCGGTCCCTGCCGTCGTGGAGCAGCGCGCCCACGATCTGGACGCCGTTCCGCTCGGCGGCGAACAGCAGGCAGTAGCCGGCCGCCCTGGTGTAGCCGGTCTTGACGCCGAGCACGCCGGAGGAGCGGGAGAGCAGCTCGTTGGAGTTGCGCCAGGTGTGCGCCCGGTGCACGGCGGTCTTGCCCACCTTGTACGTCTTCGTGCCCACCATGGCGAGGAACGTGCTGTCGGCGAGCGCCCGCTGCGCCAGCTTGACCTGGTCGGCGGCGGTCGAGTAGCCGCCGTTGCCGGGCGTGGGCATGCCGTCGGCGTTGGTGTAGCGGGTGTCGGCCAGGCCGAGGGCGCGGGCGGTGCGGTTCATCTTCGCGACGAACGCCGCCTTGCCGGGCCCGTAGCGGCGGGCCAGGGCGCTGGCCGCGTCGGCGCCCGACGGCAGCAGCAGCCCGTGGAGCAGGTCCCTGACCGTGAGGCGTTCGCCCTCGCGCAGCCCTGCCGTGGTGGCGCCGCCCCTGACGGCGTCCTTGACGTCGGCCTCGGTGACGGTGACCGTGTCGGTGAGGCGGGCCTCGCGCAGCACGACGTACGCGGTCATGACCTTGACCAGGCTGGCGACCGGCACCCGCCGGGTCTGCCGCTTGCCGAAGTGGATCGTTCCTGCCGAGTCGACCACGTACGCCTCGCCCGCCTTGACCGTCGGCGCGTCGGCCGCCACGGCAGGGGTGGCGAAGCCGACAAGCACGGCGAGCGTGGCAGAGACCATCAATCCCGCAATACGCATGCCAGACATGGTGGCAGGAGATCAAGGGTTCGTTTGCCTGGCTTCGCCATAAAGCCCCGCCGGGTGCGGGTAAATGAATGCTAGATCGAAGGGGGAGCGGCCGTGGCGGGCAGGTTCATCATCACCGAGGACGGGCGGGGCGGTTACCGGTTCGCGCTGGTCGCGGGCAACGGGCAGACGCTGGCGGTGGGCGAGGGCTTCACCAGCAAGGCCGCCTGCGTGAACGGCATCGAGACCGTACGGAGAAGCGCCCCGGACGCCGTCATCGACGACCGCAGCCAGGCGGGCGGGCCGGAGACCTAGGCGGTCACGGCCTCCTCGTCCGCCGTGGCGCGCCGCCGCCTCCTGCGCCACACCACGAACCCGGCGACCGCGCCGACGACCAGCACGGCCACGGCCACGGCGGCGGCGGGCGAGTGCGAGGCCAGCCGCACGTAGCCCCAGACGGCCGCCGCGCCGCCGAACCACCACAGCGGCGCCCAGGTCAGGCAGCCGAGCGCGCTCGCGACGACGTACCAGGGGTAGGAGACCCGCAGGGCGCCGGCGACCCAGGGCAGGGTGTGGCGCAGCCCCGGCACCCAGAAGCAGCCGTAGACGGCGAGCGCCCCCCACTTCTCGACGACCCGCTCGACCGCCTCGATGCGGGTCCGGCCCACCTTGCGCCCGACCCGCGACTCGTAGAGCTTCTCGCCGAGCCGGCGGCCGACCCAGTAGTAGACCTGGAACACCCCGAACAGGGCGATCATGAGGATGATGCCCACCAGCCAGTACGGCAGATTGAGCCAGTACGGCGTGTCGGGGGCGGGAACGGCGATCATCGTGGCCGACATGTCCCGGTTCACCACCCCTCAACGAAGCGTTAGGTAACCCTAACCTTATTCGGGCGGCAAGCCGAGTGCCACACCTGCCCCTGCAAGCGCCTCGCAAAAGGTGCAACCAGCGCACAAGCGGTGCTCAACCGCCCCGCTCCACTCTAGGTGTGAGCAAGAAGGGGTGTTGACGATGTCGACGACGAGAAGCAGGGCCGCGCTGGCCGGCGGCACCGCGAACGCGGCCAGGCTCTTCGTGGCCGCGCTGGCGTTCACCAGCGCCTACGTCGGCCTGTCCGCCTACGGCAACGCCCGCTCGGCCGCCGCCCCGGAGCGGACCGTGATGCTGTCGGCCCGCGAGCTGCCGCTCGCCCGCCCCCTCGCCGTCACCGCTGCCGAAGCGTCCACCACGTCGGCCACGTCCACCACGTCTGCCACGTCCGCCCGCGCCGGCGCGGTCACCGTCGCCGCCCTGACCGGCAGCACGGCGGCCGACGCGACCGGCGGCACCACCGGCAGCACCGCAGACAGCCCGGCCGCCGGTTGCGCCCCCTCGTACGTCGCCCGCAGCCTGCTCGCCGAGGCCGCCCCCGGCGAGGGTGTGCTCTACCGCTGGCGGCTGTCCCGCTGGAGCCCCGCCACCGGCACCTGGCGCACCTACCTGGCCGAGCACGGCGGCTTCGCGGCCGGCGAGCGGGCGGTCGAGTGGCGCCCCCGGATCCCCGGCAACCCCGGCTGGTATCGCGTCGAGGTGCTGGCCGAGGGCGCCGCGCCCGTCAGGAGCGAGCGTTTCCTGGTCAGCTGCTGACCGAGCGCCGCGCCGCCTCCACCCAGCGCGGCACGCCGATCCGCTCGGCGACCTCCAGGGCCTTCTCGTAGTGCTCGCGGGCCGCGTCGGGCTGGCCGAGACGGACCGCCAGGTCGCCGAGGGTCAGCGCCACCGGCCACAGCGCGACCACGCCGGTGCCCGCGCCCGCCACCCGGTCGGCGAACGGCTTGAGCTTGTCGTAGCAGTCGACCATCCGCTCCCGGTCGTCGAGCAGCATGCCGGCGAGGGCCCGCCAGGTCATCGCCAGCTCGTACAGGAAGTCGGGGCGCACCGGCGGGCGGACGGAGGCGACGGCCTTGGCGTCGGGGACGTGCCCGGCGGAGGCCAGCGCGAGCGCGTAGGCGTCGAGCGTCCACTTCGCGCCCCGGTGGTGGGCGTCGGCCAGCAGGTCGACCATCTCGGCCGCCCGGCCGTCGACCAGGTGCAGGCAGAACGTGGTGATCAGCGGGAGGTCCTGGCGGCCCTCCAGCATGCCCGCCCGGTGGGTCATCCTGGCCGCGTCGCGGTAGGCCCGCTCGGCGCCCGCGTAGTCGCCGGTGATCATGAACCGCATGCCGCGGTACCAGACGACCACCGCGGCCGGGGCGGACAGGTCGTACTGCCTGGCGAGCTGGTCGGCGGCGGCGGCGTGCGTGTCGGCGGCGGCGAACTCGCCCCGCGCCGCCGCGCACTCCAGCAGCACCAGGTGGGCCAGCGCCTGCGTGGCCATCTGCCCGGAGCGCTGCGCCACCTCCAGCAGCTCCCTGCCGATGCTCTCGCGCGCGTCGACGGCCGGGATGTCGTACGACTGCCGCAGCCGCCCGCTCAGCGCCGCCGCGATCAGCGTCGGGTCGCCGCTCTCCCTGGCCAGCTCCAGCGCCTGCAGCGACGCCTCCCGCCCGCGTTCGGGAGAGGAGGAGCCCTCCAGCTCCAGGGCCAGCGTCGTCAGCAGGCTCGCCCGCAGCCGCTGCTCGCCGGCGGGCAGCTCGACGAGCGCCCGCTCGGTGACGTCCACGATCTCCCACGCGGTGCGGGTGAAGTCGCGGGCCATGCCCTTGTGCGGCACGGCCAGCGAGGCCGCGACCTTGGCGGTGAGCTCCAGGTCGCCGAGCGGCAGCGCGGCGTCCATGGCCTGGCGGCGCAGCAGCCGCGCGGCCGTCATGTCGCCGCACACCGCGAGCGCCCTGATCTGGCGCAGCATCAGCCGCAGCCGCTCCTTGGCCCGCTCGGGCTGCTCGGTCTGCTCGTCGCCCCGGGAACGGTCGAACGCGGCGATCGCCTGCTCCCACAGCGAGGCGGCCTCGCGGTGGGCGAAGCGCCGCTCGGCCTGCTCGGCGGCGAGGCCCGCGTAGCGCACCGCCTTCTCGGCCGCGTCGGCCAGGAAGTAGTGGTGGGCGAGCGCGGCCACGTCGGAGGACGTGCGCTGCTCGATGACCGCCGCCACGGCCGCGTGCAGCCGGGCGCGGCGCAGGCGGGAAGCGTCGGAGTAGATCGTGTCGCGCACCAGGTCGTGGTCGAAGCGCAGCAGCCCGGGGCCCGGCTCGGTGACCAGCCCGGCGAGCAGCGCGGCCTCGACGGCCTCGATCACGGCGTCCTCGTCGCCCGCGACCGCGATCAGCACGTCGAGGTCGACGTCGCGGCCGATCACCGCGGCCTGCAGCAGGATCTGCTGGGCGCCGGACGGCAGCCGCGAGATGCGCCGCCGCAGCACGTCGCGGACGCCTGAGGGCACCTGCGACAGCACCTCGGTGGCGCTGGCCCGGTCGGCCGCACCCTCGGAGTCGAGCAGGCGCACGGTCTCGCGCACGAAGAACGGGTTGCCGGCCGTGCGCTCGACGATCGACTCGACCGCGTCCTCGTCGATCTCGCGGACGCAGGTCGCCCGGACCAGCTCGGCCACGGCCTTCGGGTCGAGCCCGGAGAGGCCGACGCGGACCGGGCCCAGCCGGGCCAGCGAGGCCAGCACGTCGGACTGGGCGTCGTCCAGCTCGCTCTCCCTGCACGTCACCACCAGCAGCACCCGGCTGGTGGCCAGCAGGCTGGGCAGCGCGCGCAGCAGCGCGAGCGTCTGGTCGTCGGCCCAGTGGAGGTCTTCCAGCGTCAGCAGCACCGGCGCGCGCTTGGCCACCCCCGCGAGGTAGCCGCCGACCGCGCGGTGCAGGCGGAAGCCGCCGGAGACCTCGTCCTCGTCGGGGTCGGGGGCGGCGTCGTCCAGCAGCGGGGCGAGGAGCTGGGCGTACTCGCCGGCGCCGGTCAGGCCGACGAGCGCGCGCAGGATCTCCACCCAGGCCCAGCCGGGCGGGGTGGCGCTGGAGTCGGGGCAGGCGCCGGAGGCGGTGATCCAGCCGTCGCCGCCGAGCTGGCCCTCCAGGCGGCGCAGCAGCGTGGTCTTGCCCGCGCCCGCCACGCCGGTGACCACCGCCACCTGGAAACGGCCGGTGCGGGAGGCCGCCGTGGTGAGCCGGGCGAGCTCGGCCTCGCGGCCGACGAACGGCTCGGGGTCGAGCGGCGGCGGCTCGACCGCGGCGGCCGGGCGGGGCGGCCAGGTGTCGCCGGCCGCCGGGGCCGGGCGCGCGGGCCGCGCAGGGAGCGCCAGGTCCAGCTCGGGCGACTGGGCGAGGATGTCGGACTCCAGCTTGCGCAGCGCGGGGCCGGGGTCGATGCCGAGCTCGTCGGCCAGCATGTTCCTGGCGCGGCGCAGGGCCGCCAGCGCGTCGCCCTGCCGGCCGCAGCGGTAGAGGCCGAGCGCCAGCAGCCGCCAGCCCTCCTCGCGCAGCGGATGCTCGGTGGTCAGCGCCTCCAGGTCGGGCACGGTCTCGGCGTGCAGGCCGAGGCGCAGCCCGGTGTCGGAGTGCCGCTCGCGGGCCACCAGCCGCAGCTCGGTGAGCCGGTTGACCTCGGCCTCGGCCCACTGCTGGTCGGCGAAGTCGGAGTAGGGGGTGCCGCGCCACAGCCCGAGCGCCTTCTCCAGGCGGCCGCGCGCCGACTGGGGGTCGCCCTCCTCCAGGTGCTCGCCCGCCGCCCGGACGAGCTGCTCGAACCGGAGCGCGTCGACCTGGTCGGAGGCCACCCGCAGGGCATAGCCGGAGGCGACGGTCACCAGCAGGCGGTTGGGGCCGCCGCGCGGGCGGCCTGGTTCGAGCACCCGGCGCAGGCGCGAGATGTAGACCTGAAGGCCCGACTGCGCGCCCTTGGCCGCGTCGTCGTCCCACAGATCGTAAAGAAGAGTGTCAACCGGGACGACCTGACCCCTGGCCACGAGGAGTCGGGCGAGGACGGCTCGCTGCCGCAACCCGCCCAGGTCGAGCTCGTCGTCGTGGTCGTACGCCTCGACTGGCCCCAGAACTCGGAACGCCACCATGTCAGCCGCCACGCTATGCGGGCCTACGAATCGCGCACAAGGTCTTTGAGGGGTTTGGGATTGTCACTGGGGGGCCTTCGAGATCGCCGACGGGGACTCCGCGCCGGTGCCCCGGCCGCCGCGCCTGCGCAGCAGCGCCCACGCGCCCAGGGCCAGGCCACCGAACGGGATCTCGATAGTGTAAGTCCAGAAGCCGAAAAGCAGTGCGGTCGCGGTGGCGGGAGCGGCCGGCACGTGGAAGGCGGCGGTGAGCAGGAACACCACGCCGCTCTCCATGATCCCGGCCCCGCTGGGCGTGACCAGCGCGCTGGTGAGCACCCGCGACAGCGCGAAGACCGCGATCGACTGGGCGAGGCCCGGCCAGGCGCCGGTGGCCCACATGCAGGCGGCCATGATCGCCCACTGGAAGCCGAGGAAGAAGACCATGCCGAGCGACAGACCGACCGAGCGGGTGCGGACGATCTCGGCGGTGTCGGCCCGCAGCTTGTGGAAGTGCTCGCCGGCCCTGACCCGCAGCCGCAGCAGCCCGGTGATCCGGTCGAGGGCGCGGCCGAGCAGGTCGGCGGCGCGGTCCCAGTAGAGCGCGGCGGCCACGGCCGCGCACAGCGCCAGGATGGCGAGCGCGCCGGTCCAGCCGGCGTTGGCCACCGTCGCGTTGGGCGCCTCGCCCGCCACGAGCAGCGCGATGATCCCGACGGCCGGCAGGATGAACCGGAACAACGTGTTCCAGATGCCGCTGACCAGCGTCATGACCACGATCGCCCGGTTGCCGAAGCCCCAGCCCCTCGTCATCGCGAACGACAGCGCCACGCCGACCGCGCCGCCGAAGGGCAGCAGGTTGCTGACCGCGCTGCCGGCCGCGTTGAGCGTGAGGCCCTGGAGGTTGTTCAGCCCGGGCAGCGAGTTGGTCAGCACGAACGTGTAGGCCAGCAGGCTGAGCAGCCACAGCGCCGTCATCAGGGCGATCTCGCCGAGCCCGAGCGCGCCGAACACCGCGCCGATCTCGGCCCACGACACGGGCTTGCCCGTGAGCGCCCGCACGATCTGCGGCAGGTAGATCACGAGCAGCACCGCCAGCCCGAGCGAGAGCACGGAAAGGACGATCTGCAGCCACTTGTTCTTCATCGGCACCCAGTCTGCCCCCTCGCGGGCGGCCGATCGTCCCCCCAAGGGACTACTCGGGCCACCGCTCGAAAGGATGACGCAGGCGGGCGCCCGGCGGGAGGTCGCGGCGGACGTACCACTCGGTGCCGAAGACCAGGCGGTAGAGCGGGCCGGGGACCTTCAGCATGACGGCGAGCGTGCGGTCGCTGTCGCCGCCGCTCGCCTGGGAGACGTGGGCCGACATCGCGGCGCGTTTCCGGCGGGCGTAGCGGCGGACGTTGACCCGGTGGGTGATGGCCTCGCCCGGTGAGTACGCGCTCTCGAAGGTACGCACGTCGAACTCGGGCGGGAACCGGTAGAACCGGGTCGCGAGCCTGAGCAGCCGGACCAGCGGGTCGCGGTTGACCGTCGCCTCCAGGACGATCCCGGTGCCGGCGATCTCGGCGGCCCGCCTGCCCACCCGGTGCACCTGCACGTGGTCGGGATGGCCGTAGCCGCCGGCCGGGTCGTAGATCGCGAGCAGGTCGGCCCGCTCCTCCTGGAGGATCGCGGCCAGCGCCTTGGCCGCCTCCTCGATGTCGGCGTCCATGAACGCGTTGTCCGGCCGCTCCTCGGCGCTGCCGCCCTTGGGGCTGAGGCCCGAGTCGCCGTAGCCGAGGCACTCGACGCGGGCGCAGCCGAGCACGGCGGCCGACTGGTAGAGCTCCTTCAGCCTGGTCTCGCCCAGCGCCTCGCCGGGCGCCATGTCGGCCAGGCCGCGCTCGCCCGCGGTGGCGGTGACCAGCACCACGCGGTGCCCCTCGGCCGCGAGCATCGCCATGGTGCCCGCCGTCAGCAGGGCCTCGTCGTCGGGGTGGGCATGGAAGAACACAGCGGTACGTGGAGGCACACGCCCAGATTAGTCTGGGAGGGGTGCGGATCTTTCACGTGAGCGACTGTTACCTGCCGCGACTCGGGGGGATCGAGGTCCAGGTGGCCGATCTCGTCCGCGTGCAGCGCGCGGCCGGGCACGAGGTGACGGTGGCCACGGCGACCAGGGGCGAGCCGCTGGAGGGCGTGCGCAGGATCGTCGCCAGGATGCCCTTCGACCTGCCGGTCCACCCGCGCGGCGTCGGCCGGCTCACGCGGTGGATCGCCGACGGGCGGCCCGACGTGGTGCACGTGCACACCGGGGCGGTCTCGCCGTTCGCGTGGATGGGCGTGCGGGCCGCGGCGCGGGCCGGGGCGCCGTGCGTGGTGACCGTCCACAGCATGTGGGACCCGCTGACCCGGCTGCTCTACCGGCTGCTGCGGGCGGCGTACGGCTGGCAGCGGTGGGGGCTGGTCGCCACCACCGTGAGCACGGCGGCGGCGGCGCCGATCCGCGCGGTCGCCGGGCCCCGGGTGCCGGTCAGGGTGGTCTCCAACGGCCTCGACCTGTCGGGCTGGGCGCCTCCGCCTGGCACGCCGCAGCGGCGTGAGGAGGTGCACGTCGTCGCGGTCGGCCGGCTGGCGCCGCGCAAGCAGCCCGTACGCCTGCTGAAGCTGCTCCAGGCGGCCAGGGCCCGGGTGCCCGCCGCGGTCCCCATGCGGGCCACGATCGTCGGCGACGGTCCCGCCAGGGGGCAGATGGAGCGTTTCCTGGCCCGGCACGGCATGGCCGGCTGGGTGTCGCTGCCCGGCCGCTACTCGCGGGAGCAGATCGCGAAGGTCCTGGAGTCGGCCGACGTCTTCGTGGCGCCCGCGCCGCGCGAGTCGTTCGGCATCGCGGCGCTGGAAGCGCGGGCGGCGGGGGTGCCGGTGGTGGCCAGGGCGCAGAGCGGGGTGGCCGACTTCGTCGCCGACGGCGTCGAGGGGCTGCTCGGGCGCAGTCTCGGGGACCTCGCGCGGGCGGTGGCGCGGCTGTGCGCCGACGCCGGGCTGCGCGAGGCGATCGCGGCGCACAACCGGGCGACGCCGCCCTCGGCGGGGTCGTGGCCGGCGGTGCTGGAGGGGTTCGAGTCCGCGTACGAGCGGGCCCGCGATCAGCGGCGCAGCACCACGTAGCCGTCGCGTTCGAAGACGATCACGTAGCCCTGGGCCTGCAGCTCGCCGACCTTGGCGACCTGCTGGTCGAACGAGCCGAAGGGGAACTCCCAGCGGGCGGTGTCGGCGACCACCCAGGGCGCGTTGTGTGAGGTGGGCCCCCACAGCAGCACGGTGGTGCGGCCGGTGAGCGCCGGCCCGACCGAGTTGGGCGCCTCGACGACCACGCCGTCGGGGATCTTGCTCACCGCCTCGGCGGCGGCGGCCGCCTTGGGCTCCTTGTAGAAGGACGGATGGTAGAGCTGGTCGAGGGCGAACCTGGGCACCAGCGTGAGCGCGACCACGCAGGCGGCGGCCGACCAGAGCAGCTTGACCGTGGCGTCGTCGGAGCGTTCGAGCCGGCGCAGCAGCCGTGACAGCCCGTCCACGCCCGCGCAGATGATGATGATCACGGTGAACGCGCTGTACTGGAAGTCGGCCTGCCACCACTGGGGGCGGTCCGACAGCATGCGTTCCAGCACGTGCGGCAGCGCCGCCAGCGACAGCGGCGACAGCAGGCAGAGCATCAGGGTGGGCCAGGTCAGCAGGAACAGCGTGTCGACCTTGGCCTCCTCGCTGAACGGCAGCAGCAGGGCGGCCAGCGGGTCGCGCGCGATGCCGGCGAGCGCGCCGGGGATGTCGGGGCCGAGGTGCCCGTAGGCCCAGAAGTCCTGCGAGCTGCCGCCGAAGACCGAGGTCACCAGCCCGCGGATGAGCAGCACGGCCCCGAGGCCGAACGTGGCGCACAGCGTCCCCCGCCACCGCTCGCCCATGACGAACAGGCACAGCCCGACCCCGGCGATCATGAGCCCCATGTCCTCCTTGACCAGGAGGAGGGCGAGCATCGCGAGGAAGGCCGTCCGCTCCCTGCCCGCGTGGTAGCGCTCGATCATGATCGCGGTGAGCACGGGGACGAACATGACCTCGTGCGCGTCGAACGCGACGGCCTGCGCGACCGGCCACGACAGCGCGTACGCCGCCGCCACCAGGTAGGCGGGCGCGACCCCGAGCACCCGCCTGGTGTAGTTCCACAGGAACGGCACGGCCGCGGCGAACAGCGCCGCCTGCGCCACGATCAGCGTGCCGGGCCCGTCGTGGATCCAGTAGAGGGGCGCGAGCAGCGCGTAGATCGGCGAGAAGTGGTCGGCGAGCTGGACGTAGTCCATCCCGCGCCCGTGGAACATGCCGAGCACGGGGATGTACGGAGGCCGGAACGCCGCATAGTTGCGCACGGCCTGGTCCACGATCACCAGGTCGAACGTGGTGGCGCGGAAGGAGGCCAGCTTCACCAGCCCGAGCACGGCGTAGGCCACCGCCGCGAGCAGCGTCATCACGCCCACTCGCAGCCGGTGGCCGCTGAGCGAAACCCTCCAGGCCCGCCGCCGTGCGGGGGGAGCGGCGCCGTCGGGCGCGAGGTCGGTTCCAGCCGTCACGGGCGACAAGACTAGAACGAATCCGTGCGAAAGTGGCGCGGCCGCCGCGCCGGCCTGCCCCCCGCAGGCGGTACGGCGGCCGCGGGCCCGCCCGTCAGGTGCAGGCCGAGGTGATCTTGCTGGAGAACCCGTTCATCTTGCCGGTGAACTCCGACACCTGCGCGAGGTCGCCCTTCTCCAGGCTCTCGAACCCGGAGGCGAGGTCGTTGAGCGCGGCGGCGACCTCGCCGTCGTACTTGCCGGCGAGCTCCTTGGTCTTGTCGGCGGCGGTGGCGGAGGCGGTGCCGATGGCCTTGGCGTCGGCGGCGTTCTTGGTGACCTCCGAGCTCCAGTCCGTCATGATCTTGGTGGCCTCGTTGGCCGCGGTGTTGCAGTCGACCGCCTGGCCCAGCGCGCCACAGGCGGTGGTCAGGACGGCAAGGGAAAGCGTCGCGGCCGCGACGGCCAGGCGACGGCGAGGGGGAGTCATCTTCCGGTGCCCTTCGTTGGTTGAGCGAACACCGAGAACATTAGGGCCAGAACTTGATCTCCGCTTGCACCCCGCTAACACCCGGGCCGTCAAGCCGGTGTAAAGCCGTGGAGCAGGACCTGGACGATCTCCTCCGGCTCGGGAAAGGGCAGGTCGAGCAGGCCGCGGTAGGCCACCAGGCCGGTGAACAGGTCGGTGAGGAGCCACAGGTCGGCGTTGGGGGGCAGCTCGCCGCGTTCGATCGCGCGTTCGTAGACCACCCATGACCGCTCCATCCTGGTCCGCATGCCGCTGCGGATGATCTCGGCGACGGCGGGGTCGCGGCCGGCCTCGCCGTACAGCTGCCTGGCCGTGCGGGAGACCCCTGGGCTGCGCCAGAGGGCGAGCGTGTCGGTCACCACCACCCGCAGGTCGCTCTCCAGCGAGCCGGTGTCGGGGATGGCGACGTGCGTGTGCATGAATCCGGCGAGGGTCTGGAGGAGCATGTCGCGTTTGGTGGGGTAGCGGCGGAACACGCTCGCTCTGCCCACGCCTGCCTCCTCGGCGACGTCGTCCATGGTGAAGTCGAAGCCCCGGGTGAGCACCAGCCTGGCCGCGGCCTGTCTGATGCGGTGGTCGACCGTGGGATCGGGCTTGCGGCCGCGCGCGGACATAGTGATACTCCTAGTATCTGATACCCCGAGTCTCACATTCAGGGAGTCTTATGAGAGTAATAGTGGTGGGTGCGGGCGTCGCCGGTCTCGCGCTGGCGCGCGGCCTGCTCGCCGCCGGTCACGACGCCGAGGTGTACGAGGAGTCCCCCGAGCCGCGCACCGCCGGCGGCTCCGTCACGCTCTGGCCCGGCAGCACCGGCATCCTGGAGGAGCTCAAGGCCGACCACACCCGCGTCGGGCGGCGGCTCGAGACCCTGGAGTCGTGGAGCTCCGACGGCCGCAGGCTGGTCACCGTCGACCTGACGGCCGCCGAGCGGAAATACGGCCACCCCACCGTCCACGTGGCCCGCGGCGAGCTGGTCGAGCTGCTCGCCGAGGGCGTCCCCGTCACCTATGGAGCCCGGGTCGAGCACGTGGACCCCGACCGGGCCGAGGCGCGCCTGGCCGGCGGGACCACCGTGCGCGGCGACGTCCTCGTGGGTGCGGACGGGCGGCGCTCGGCGGTCCGCGCCGCCCTGTGGGGCGAGGACCGGGCGGAGCTGACCCGCTGGGTGACCTGGCAGGGCTTCATCACCGCCCCCACGTCGCTCACCGAGGGTGGCGCGGCCGTGATGATGGCGGGCCTCGCCGGGCTGTGCGGGCTCATCCCGGCGGGGGAGGGGCGGCTGCTGTGGTGGTTCGACGTGCGCTCGGCGCCCGGCGAGCCGTTCTGGGCGGACGACCCGTGCCTCGCCGAGCGGCTGCGCGAGCGCTTCGGCGGCTGGGCCGACCCGGTGCCGGCCGTCCTCGGCTCCCTCTCCGGGTCCTCCCCGGCGCCCGACTTCTTCCCGCACCACCGCCGGCCGATCCCCGAGGTGTGGGGGAGGGGGCCCACGACCCTGGCCGGCGACGCCGCCCACACCATGCCCCCCACCATGGCCCAGGGCGCGAACCAGGCGCTGGAGGACGCCTGGCTGCTCGCCCGCTCGCTGGACGACCTGCGCGGCTACGAGCGCGCCCGCGCGCGGATCGCCCGCCGTCCCGCCCGGCTCGCCGCCACCGAGCTCACCGACATGCACCGCCCGGCGGCGGGGCTGATCCCCGACCGGCTGGCCACCTGGCTCAACACCGCCTGGCTGCGCCGGGCCAGCACCTACCTCTTGACAGCCTCCTGAACACCGGCCGACGATGTCGCAGATAGAGCAACTCGGTGCGTCATACGCAACAAGGCGGTGTCGGTTGACCACCACGTCGAGCCTGATCCCCACGCTCCCCGGCCGCTTCTACTCCGACCCCGACGTCTTCGCCGATGAGCAGGCCAAGATCTTCGAAAGCCTCTGGTTCTGCGCCGTCCGCGGCGAGGACGTGCCGCGGCCAGGCGCGTTCCGCACCGTCCAGGTGGGCAGGGAGAGCGTGATCGTGGTCCGGGGCCGCGACCACCGCCTGCGGGCCTTCCTCAACGTCTGCAGGCACCGCGGCGCCCGGCTCTGCGAGGAGCCCGCGGGCGAGGTCAGACGGACGATCAGGTGCGCCTACCACGCCTGGTCCTACGACCTCGACGGCCGGCTGGCCGCCGCGCCCAACCTGGCGAAGATGCCCGACATCGACCGCGTCGCCCACGGCCTGATCCCCGTCCACCTGCGCGAATGGCTCGGCTACGCGTGGGTGTGCCTGGCCGCGGAGCCGCCGTCGTTCGAGGAGAGCGTCACCGGCGCCGCCACAGAACGGCTCGGGGACCCCGCCGCCATCGAGCGCTACCACGTCGAGGAGCTGGCGCTCGGCCGCCGCGTCGGCTACGACGTCAAGGCCAACTGGAAGCTCATCGTCGAGAACTTCATGGAGTGCTACCACTGCGCGACCATCCACCCCGAGCTGGTCGCCGTGCTCCCCGAGTTCGCCGGCGGCTACGCGGCGCAGTACTACGTCGGCCACGGCGCGGAGTTCGCCGAGCGGGTCGAGGGCTTCACCGTGGACGGCGGCCCCGGCTTCGGCAAGCTCCCCGACGTCGCGCGGGAGCAGGACCGCCGCTACTACGCGATCACCGTCAAGCCGCAGGTGTTCGTCAACCTGGTGCCCGACCACGTGATCGTGCACCGGATGTTCCCGCTGGCCGTGGACCGGACGCTGGTGGAGTGCGACTGGCTCTACCACCCCGACGTGGTCGCCTCGGGGGCGGACCTGTCGAGGTCGGTCGAGTTGTTCCACCGGGTCAACGAGCAGGACTTCGACGCCTGCGAGCGGACCCAGCCCGGCATGTCGTCACGGGCGTACCGGGAGGGCGGGGTGCTCGTGCCCAGCGAGCACCACATCGCCCTGTTCCATCAGTGGGTGAACCAGCGCTTGCGCGGGTAGCGCACGGTCAGCGTGCCGTACTTGGCGCCGCCGGTCACCACCACGTGCAGGGTGCCGGGCCTGGGGCGGCCGGGGACGTCGGTGGTCGAGACGTGGCCCCACTCGCTGCGGAAGCCGTCGACGTCGGCCGTGCCGCCGACCGGCAGGATGATCTTGGCGGAGCCGTAGGTCATGTCGAGCTCGATCTCCACCACCTGATGGGGGACGACCGCCTCGGACAGGTCGAGGTCGGCGCTGCCGTACTTGGAGGTGATGCGCAGCCGGCGCGGCACCGCCCAGTCGCCCGAGCGCTTGATGTGATCGCTCTTCGACTCCAGTTCGACCACGTCGTCAGGCGGCGCCTGCTGCTCCGCCGGGAGATCCGTGATGAGGCCGAGCAGGTCGCCGTAGGTCCGCGCGGTCAGGGCCAGCCCGAGCCGGTCCTCCAGCTCGGGCCGCGTGAGGCGGCCCTCGGCGAAGGCGTGCTGAAGCCGGCCGGCAGTGCGCTCACGGTCCTCGTCGGAGACCCGCATGTGCAATTCCGACATGACCTGAGCATAGATTCGCCGGGCTCAGAACGGGAGCCGCCGGCCGGACGGGGTCCGCAGATCGAGGGGTTCCGGCTGGCGGACCGGACGGGGGCGGAGGATCACCTGCACTCTCTTCACACCTATGTGGTACCCAACGCTTTCCCATGAACTCCTCAACCTTGGGTAGCTTGAGACGTGATGACACAGGCCGGACCGTTCTCCCACCTCGCGCTCCTCTACCGGAGCGCGGCCGAGTACGTCTCCGCCACCACGTCCTTCGTCCGCGAGGGCCTGGCGGCAGGAGAGCCCGTCGCCGTCGCCGTCCCCGCGCCCAACCTCGCGCTCGTCGCCGCCGGGCTCGGCCCCGACGCCGGCGCCGTGCGCCTGCTCGACATGGGCGTCGAAGGCCGCAATCCCGGGCGCATCATCCCCGCCGTCCTGCGCGACTTCGCCGACCGGCATCCCGGCGGGCGGGTGCGGATCATCGGCGAGCCGATCTGGGCCGGCCGCCCGGCCACCGCCTACCCCGCGTGCGCGCAGCACGAGGCGCTGATCAACCTGGCCTTCGCCGGGTGCGATGCCGCCATCCTGTGCCCGTACGACGTCGCCGCGCTCGCCCCCGAGGTCGTCGAGGAGGCCGCGCGCACCCACCCCGTCCTGCTGGACGCCGAAGGGGAGCGGCCCAGCGGCCACTACGCGCCCGAGCGGGTGATCGACGCGCACAACCGGCCGTTGGAGGAGCCCGGGGAGTGCCTGTCCCTGCGCTTCGACGGCACCGACCTGCCGGCCGCGCGGCGTCTCGCCACCCGCCGGGCCGCCCTGCTGGGCTTCACCGGCGAGCGGCTCGACGACATCCAGCTGGTCGTGGCCGAGCTGGGCGCCAACAGCCTCGACCACGGCGGCGGCTCCGGCACGCTCAGGCTGTGGGCGACGGCGGACCGGCTGGTGTGCGAGGTCAGCGACCGGGGCCACATCCGCGACCCGCTCGCCGGGCGGATGCCCGTCGACCCGCGCACGCCGGGCTCGCGCGGCCTGCTCATCGTCAACCTGCTCGCCGACCTCGTCCGGGTCCACACGCGGCCGGGCGGCACGGTCGTACGCGCCTACTTCGACCGGCCTTGACCGCCGTCAGGGACAACCCTGCCCCCCTGAGGGGGACTGCCCTACCCAGGGTCACCTTTTCCCAGGTCAACGGGGCAGGTCCAGATATATCGATACTTAAGGACTAGGGGGAGCTTCAGGGCCCCTTCGGGCTGATCTCCGATACTCCGCGAAGCCGTGTTCCACGAGCTTAAGAGGCATGAAGGCTTTGCTCGTCAGCGGATTCGCGACCCTCGGCGCCGGGGCAGGCGCCATGCTCACCCTGCACGCCGACGCGGGGCTCGACCCGATGCACACCGTGATCAGCGAGTACGCCTGGCAGCGGTCCGGCTGGCTGCTGCCGGCCTCGCTGACCCTGTTCGCGGTGGGCGCGGCGCTGATCGCCGAGGCGATGCGCAGGGCCGGCGGCGACCGCTGGGTCGTGGGGCTGCTGGTGGCGTGGGGCGCGAGCATGTTCCTGATCGGCGCCTTCCCCACCGACCGGCCCGGCGTGCCGTTGTCGCTGTCGGGAGGCATCCACCGCTACGCCGCCTTCGCCGCGTTCCTCGTGATGCCGGTCGCCGGGTTGCTGCTGGCGAGGGCCCGCATCAGGTACGCCCGCGTGATGCGGATCCTGTGCCTGGCCGCCCTCGGGGCGCTGGTGCTGGTCGTGATCCCGTACGTGGTGCGCATGTTCGGCGTCCCGCTCACCAACGACGACATCCCCGCCGGGCTCATCCAGCGGACCGTCGTGGTGACCGAGGTGGGCGTGCTGGCGCTGGCCGGGCTGTCGATGCTGCGGCCGGCGGCCCGGCGCGCGCTCGCGGCCCGGCCGGTGGCCGGGCAGGCGTGAAAGCCACGGACAGGGAAAGACTGCTGACATGACGATCCTGATTGCGTACGACGGCTCCGACGACGCCAAGGAGGCCATCGCCTTCGCCGGCCGGATGTTCAAGGGCGAGCAGGCCGTGGTGCTGACGGTGTGGGAGCGCCTGGCGATGAGCTCGGCGCGGGCCTCGGCCGGCCTCATGATGACCATCGACACCGACGCCGCCGGCGACGAGGCCATCGGCAAGGCGATGAGCGAGCTGGCGCGGCGCGGCGCGGACCTGGCCAGGCAGGCGGGCCTCGACGCGACGCCGCGCTGCGAGGCCGACGCGGTGGCGGTGTGGGCGGCCATCGTGGACGTGGCCGACGAGCTCGACGCCACGCTCATCGTGACCGGCACCCGAGGGCTCGGCGGGGTGCGTTCGCTGCTGCTGGGCAGCACCTCCGACCGCGTCCTGCACCACGCCCAGCGCCCGGTCCTGGTGGTCCCCGCCCCGAGGACGGACCCCGCCTAGGCCCGTTGCGGCTCGCCAGGACGCCGCCCCGGCCGCTAGCATGACGGCATGACGATCGCCCAGGTGATGATGGCCCCCTAGCGGGGTTCATCGGCGACGTCCACGTTGAGGCCCTGCGAGCCGGGGCCTCTCGTCATGTCCGGGGCCCCACGGGAGGCACCCGATGTACATCACGACCACCATCCCCTACGTCAACGCCCGCCCCCACCTGGGGCACGCGCTGGAGCTGGTCCAGGCCGACGTGCTGGCCCGGCACCACCGGCGGCGCGGCGAGCCGGTGCGCTTCCAGACCGGCACCGACGACAACTCGCTGAAGAACGTGCTGGCCGCCGAGGCGGAGGGCGTGCCGGTGCGCGAGCTGGTCGACCGCAACGCCGCCGCGTTCGAGGCGCTGCGCGGGCCGCTGGAGCTGTCGTTCGACGGGTTCATCAGGACCAGCGCCCATCCGGGCCACCGGGCCGGCGTGGAGCGGATCTGGCGGGCCGTCGGGCACGACCTCTACCGGCGGCACTACGACGGGCTCTACTGCGTGGGCTGCGAGCAGTTCTACCCCGGCGGGCCCTGCCCGGACGGCCACCCCGGGCCGCTGCAGGCCGTGTCGGAGGAGAACTGGTTCTTCCGGCTCTCCCGCTACCAGGACGCCCTCTCCGAGCTGATCCGCGGGGGCCGGCTGCGGATCGAGCCGGCCGCGCGCAGGAACGAGGTGCTGGCGTTCGTCGAGGCGGGCCTCGCCGACATCAGCGTCTCCCGCTCGGCCGCCCGCGCCCGCGGCTGGGGCATCCCGGTGCCCGGCGACCCCGGCCAGGTCGTGTACGTGTGGTGGGACGCCCTGGCGAACTACGTGACGGCCCTGGAGGGCGGCGACTACGAGCGCTGGTGGGTGCGCGAGCGGCGCAAGGCGCACCTCATGGGCAAGGGCGTGATCAGGTTCCACGCGGTCCACTGGCCGGCGATGCTGCTGTCGGCCGGGCTGCCGCTGCCGACGGACATCCTCGTGCACGACTACCTCACGGTGGACGGCAGGAAGATCAGTAAGTCGGCGGGCGGCGCGGTGGA
Source organism: Nonomuraea coxensis DSM 45129 (assembly GCF_019397265.1). Classification (NCBI taxonomy): domain Bacteria; kingdom Bacillati; phylum Actinomycetota; class Actinomycetes; order Streptosporangiales; family Streptosporangiaceae; genus Nonomuraea; species Nonomuraea coxensis. The sequence goes on along the minus strand of NZ_CP068985.1, from coordinate 7,251,635 downwards.
CCCGGTGGCGCTCGTGGCGGCGTACGGGACCGACGCGGTGCGCTGGTGGCTGCTGCGCGAGGTGCCGCGCGTGGGCGACGCCGACTTCACCGAGGCGCGCCTGGTCGCCCGGCACGACGAGGACCTGGCCAACGGCCTCGGCAACCTGGTCAACCGGGTGGTGACGATGGTGTGCAGGTTCCTGGACGGCCACGTGCCCGAGCCCGGAGGAGAGCCGCCCGTGGACGTGTCGGGCGCGGTGGCGGACGCACTGGAGGGCTTCGACTTCCGCCGCGCCGCCGCGGCCGTCTGGACGCTCGTCGAGGACGCCAACCGGTACGTCGACCGCGAGCAGCCCTGGAAACAGGCGGGCCCCGCGCGGGAGCGCACGCTCGGCTCCCTGGTGGCCGCCTGCCGCGAGCTCGCCGTGCAACTGGAGCCCTTCCTGCCCGCGGCGGCGGCGCGGGTGGCGGCGGCGGTCGGCGGCGACCGGCTCGGCCCGCCCGCGCCGCTGCACCGGAGGCTGTCCGGCGTCGCTCATTGACTCCCGGACTTCCCGACGTCTAGGTTGACGCCAACCGACCAGCCGGTATGGAGGCAGCATGCCCACCGTGCAGACCGTCCGCGGGCCCGTGGACGTCGACGACCTCGGCCAGACCCTGATGCACGAGCACGTCTTCGTCGTGGCCACCGAACATCTCGACAACTACGGCAAGGGCGCGTGGTGGGACGAGGAGCACCGGGTCGCCGACGCGGTCACCAAGCTCGGCGCGCTGGCCGCCAAGGGCGTGCGGACCATCGCGGACCCCACCGTGTGGGGGCTCGGCCGCTACATCCCGCGCATCCAGCGCATCGCCGAGCAGGTGCCCGGCCTGAACATCGTGGTCGCGACCGGCATCTACTCCTTCGAGGAGCTGCCCCACCAGTACGAGCACCGCGGCCCCGCCCTGTTCTTCGACGTCCCCGACCCGATGATCGACGACTTCGTCCGCGACCTGACGGAGGGCATCGCCGACACCGGCGTCAGGGCGGCCTTCCTCAAGTGCGTGGTCGAGCAGAAGGGGCTGACGCCCGGCGTGGAGCGCATCTGCCGGGCCGTCGCCCAGGCGCACGTCCGCACGGGCGCGCCGATCACCGTCCACACCAACTCCTTCACCCAGAGCGGCCTCATCGCGCTCGACCTGTTCGCGAAGGAGGGCGTGGACCTGACGAAGGTCGTCGTCGGCCACGCCGGCGACAGCAACGACCTCGACTACCTCATGCGGCTGGCCGACACCGGCGCGACCCTCGGCATGGACCGCTTCGGCCTCGACATCTACAACCCGACGCCGCAGCGGGTGGCCACGATCGCGGCCCTGTGCGGGCGCGGCTACGCCGACCGGATGGTCCTCAGCCACGACGCGGCCTGCTTCATGGACTACTTCGGCGGCGCCTGGGACGACGCGCTCAGCACGCTCGCGCCCAACTGGCGCTACGATCACATTCACGACGACGTCTTGGCCGCACTGCTGGACTCGGGTGTGACCGACGACCAGATCGAGCAGATGCTGGTGTTCAACCCGAAGCGCTACTTCTCGTAAAGTGAGTGGATCGGGAGAGCGACGCGGGTAGGTGGAGCTGGGTGACTTCGGAGCAGGCCTTGTCGATAAGCCTCGGACTCCAGGGACCCTGTGTCATCGCGAGGTTGACGGGAGACTTCGACTTCGGCTCGGCGGCCGAGGTGCGTGACCGTGTCACCAAGGCGCTCGATCTCACCCAGCCCCCGATGCTCGTCATCGACATGCAGGCCGTCAGCGTGTGCGACTCCTCGGGCCTGTCCGTGCTGGTCTACCTGCACAAGGCCGTCACCGCCTCCGGCGGGCGGCTGCTGCTGTCGGGGCTCAACGGGCGGTGCGAGCACCTGTTCGCGATCACGGCGCTCGACAAGTTCTTCGACATCCGCCGCACGGCGGAGCTGGCCATCGCGGAGCTCAACGAGGAGGGCAACGCGCCGCCGTACCCCGCGTGACGGCCCTCGGCGGGTCGGATAAAGCCGATATAAGCAGATAACCGTTTCGTATCGGACTTCGGGTGGCGGACACCGGCGTGTCCAAGATCAGGTAGTAGTCGGACGGCACGAGTCGCTGCCGATCAGGGGGAAGCGACGAACTCTCACCATGGGGACACCAATGTTCAAACGTCTTGCCGTCACCGTCTTGACGGCGGCCGCCGCGACCACCCTTCTGGCGGCCCCCGCCGACGCCTCGACGTCTGCCGCGCAGCTGATCCGCACCAAGGTCTCCTGGGGCCACTGCGAGGACACCTGCAAGGTCAAGGTCCGCATCAAGAACATCTCGCGCAAGAGGCTCTACAACGTCAAGCTCAACGTCTCGTTGAAGGTCAACGGCAGGAAGGTCGGCTCCTGCTACGACAGCGTCGGCACCATCCGGCCCTACGGCGTGCGTCACGCGGCCTGCACCGTGCGTACGGCCAGGCTGTCGAACGCCTGGAACGACTTCCAGGACTACGGCGGCCGATACTACAAGTACGCCAGCACGAACGTGTCGTACAGGTACTACCGCTGACTCGGTCGGGGCCGGTCGCGTGGCGAGCCGGCCCCTTGGAGGGGGCTCAGGCGGTGACGAGGAGCGCCAGCCCGATGAGCACGGCCACCGGGACGATCCACATCACGAGCTCGACGGCGAACTCCTTGTACATCGGGTAAGTCTCCTCTTCGTCGCCCTTGTCAGCCCTGAAAGCTTATAAGGAATGACCGAAACGTCTCTGCGCAGCATAGCCGCCGTCAAGCGGTGACCGCGCCGTCGGACGCGGAACCGACGGTCCGCACGTACTTCGCCAGCACGCCCCGCTCGACCGCGCGCTCGGGCCGCCGCCACGCGGCCCGGCGCGCCGCCAGCTCCTCCTCGGGCACCAGCAGGTCCAGCGTGCCGGCCGCGCTGTCGATCACCACCGTGTCGCCGTCCCGCACCAGCGCGATCGGTCCGCCGTGGTACGCCTCCGGCGTCACGTGCCCGATGACCAGCCCGTGCGAGACGCCGCTGAAGCGTCCGTCGGTGACCAGCGCCACGGAGCCGCCGAGCCCGCGCCCGACGAGCGGCCCGGTGATCGAGAGCATCTCGCGCATGCCGGGACCGCCCGCCGGGCCCTCGTAGCGGACCACGACGACGTCGCCCGCCACGATCCGGCCCTCCTGGATGGCGGCGTAGCAGTCGTTCTCGGAGTCGAAGACCCGGGCCGGGCCCTCGTGCCGGAAGTCGTCCTTGCCGCCCAGCTTCAGCACGCAGCCGTCGGGGGCGAGCGAGCCGCGCAGGATCGCGAGCGCGCCGCGCGGCTTGAACGGCCGCGCCACGTCGGCCACGACCTCCTGGCCCGGCCGCTCCTCGGCCTGCGCGGCCACGTCGGCGAGGCCGCGGCCGTCCACCAGCGTCACGTTCTCGCGCAGCAGGCCGGCCTCCAGCAGCCGCCGCGCCACCAGCGAGGTGCCGCCCGCCCGCCACAGGTCCAGCGCGGTGTACGGTCCGCCGCTCGGCTTGAGCCCGGTGATGATCGGCACCCGCCGGCAGACCTCGCCGATCTCGTCGATCACCAGCGGCAGCCCGGCCTCGCGGGCGATGGCCAGCAGGTGCAGCACGGCGTTCGTGGAGCCGCCCATGGCGGCCACCGAGACGATCGCGTTGTGCAGCGCGTCCGCGGTGAGCACCCGGGACGGCCGGGCGTCGCGGGCCAGCGCGTCCATGGCGAGCTCGCCGACCCGCCGCGCCGCGGCGTTCTTCTCCTCCGCCTCCGCCGGGATGTCGCCGATCCCGAACGGCGCGAGGCCCAGGAAGTCGGCGACCGAGCCCATGGTGTTGGCGGTGTACTGGGCGGCGCAGGTGCCGGCGCCGGGACAGGCGTGCCTGGCGAGGTCGTCGAGGTCGGCCTGGTCGAGCCGGCCGACCTCGCGCTCGCCCAGCGCCTCCCACATGTCCTGGATCGTCACGTCCCGCCCGCGCCAGCGGCCGGGCATCATGGTGCCGCTGTAGAGGACCACGGACGGCACGTCCAGCCGCGCCAGCGCCATGATCGCGGCCGGCACGGTCTTGTCGCAGCCCACGATCGCCACCAGGGCGTCGAAGCCGTGCGCGCGCCCCATGAGCTCGATCGAGTCGGCGATGACCTCCCGGCTGACCAGGGACGCGCGCATGCCCGGGGTGTGCATGGTGAGATTGTCGGAGACCGCGATGGTGTTGAACTCCATCGGCGTGCCGCCCGCCGCCCGCACGCCGTCGGCGACGTGCGCGGCCAGCTCGCGGTGGGTGAGGTTGCACGGCATCGTGCCCGTCCAGGTGGAGGCGATGCCGACCACGGGCCGGCGCATCTCCTCCTCGGACAGGCCCATGGCGTACAGGTGGGAACGGGCGGGTGCGCGGTCGGGATCGTCGGCGATGCTCAAGGGGGTCCTCCCGAGGTACGGTTGTCGCCCCTCAATGATCCAGGACGCCGTCCTACTGCTCCCGCAGGCCCCACGGTGAGCCGTACTCGACCAGCAGGTCCAGGAACGGGCGCGGCTCGAACGCCTCGGGGCCCAGCACGCCAGAGCCCTTCCACGCCCCCTCCGCCAGCAGCTCCAGGGCGATCACCGGGTTGACGGCGGTCTGCCAGACGACGGCCTGGGAGCCGTACTCGCGCATCGACCACTGGTTGTCCACCACGTGGTACAGGTACACCTCGCGTGGCCGGCCGTCCTTGACGCCCTTCACCCACGTGCCGGCGCAGGTCTTGCCGTGCATGCGCGCGCCCAGCTCGGCCGGGTTCGGCAGGACCGCGGCCACCACGTCGCGCGGGGACACCCGCACGGTGGCGCCGCCGTCGCCGCGCACCGGGACCGGCTCGGTGCGGTCCACGCCGAGCGCGTGCAGGGTCTTCAGCGTGCCGATGAACTCCTCGCCGAGGCCGTACTTGAAGGTGACCCGGCCGGCGTCCACCCAGCGGGGGACCAGCAGGACCTCCTCGTGCTCGACGTTCACGCACTCGACCGGGCCGATGCCCTCGGGGAAGTCGAAGACCTCGGGCTCGCTGAACGGCTCGGTCGTGTACCAGCCGCGGTCCTTCTCGTAGATGACCGGCGGGTTGAGGCACTCCTCGATGGTGGTCCAGATGGAGAACGACGGGGCGAAGTCGTAGCCGTCGACGGTGAGGTTGGCGCCGTCCCTGATGCCGATCTCCTCGATCTCGTCGAAGAGCTCGTCGGCGGCGTAGCGGGCGAAGACGTCGGCGAGGCCGGGCTCGACGCCCATGCCCACCAGCGCGAGGCGGCCGGAGGCGGCCCACGCGGGCGCGCGGGCGAACTGCTCGTCGCCCAGCTTGACCCCCACCTCCTCGTACGGCCGCTCGGGGTGCGGCCTCGACATTGACATCGCCATGTCGAGGTAGTCGGCCCCGGCCGCGAGCGCCGCGTCGAACAGCGGCAGCACGAATCGCGGGTCGGTGGCGTTGAGCAGCACGTCGCAGCGGTGCTCGCGCAGCAGGGCGGTGACGGCGTCGCGGTCGGCGGCGTCCAGCTTGACCGGCGTGAACCGGTGGGCGTCCGCGCCCAGCGCGGCGACGGCCGCCTTGGCGCGGGGGAGGTCGTAGTCGGCGACGAGCATGTGGTCGAAGAAGGTGCGGCGGGCGGCGATCCGTGTGACGGCGGTTCCCACCCCGCCTGCTCCCACGAGAAGGATACGCATGACGAAAAAATCCCCTTTGGATGCTTTTGGGGGGCTGTGTCGTTAATCCAACTCCACTACGCTCATCAACGTCAATGGCGTTGGCATAAGGAGGGGTTCGCGATGGCCAAGCGGGTGGTGCCGGAGACGGCACGCAGACGGCGGCGGCCGACCAAACAAGGGCAGGTCCTGACCCATCAGCTCATCGTGGAGACGGCGCTGCGCATGCTGCGCGAGCACGGCGCCGCCGGGCTCACCGCCCGCCGGCTCGGCCTCGCCCTCGGCGCCGACGCCAGCACCGTCTACCGCTACTTCCGCGGCATGGACGACCTGGTCCTCGCCATCGCCGACGAGCTGTTCGGCCACGCCGTGGACGGCTGGTCACCGACCGGCGACTGGCGGGCCGACCTGCGCGAGCTCGGGCTGCGCATCCACCACGCCTACCTGACGCACCCGCAGGCCGCCGTCCTGACCGCCAGCCGCGTCACCGGCCTCCCCCAGGAGGTCGCCACCGACGAGATCATCCTCGGCATCCTGCGCGGGGCCGGCTTCCCCGACGCCGACGCGGTCCGCATCTACCACGCCTTCATCGACCAGAGCCTCGCCTTCTCGATCCTGGACGCCGCCACCCTCGCCCTGCCGGCCGCCGCCCGCGAGGCCGACGAGGAGGTCTGGCGCGACACCTACGCCCGCCTGCCCGCCACCACCCACCCCCACATCGCCGCGACCGCCCCGCTGCTGGTCGCCCGCATGAACCACAGCGCCTACCCGACCGCGCTCGACATGCTGCTCGCGAGCGCATCGGCGCAGCTCAGGGGGTAGGGGAGCGGTGTGCCTGAGGGACATCTCGTTCACCGTCACGCCGACGAGCAGCAGAGGGCACTGGCCGGGCGCGTCGTCCGCGCGTCGGGGCCGCAGGGCCGCTTCGACGCGCGGCCCTACGACCGGCGGACCCTGACCGGCGTCGAGGCCCTGGGCAAGCACCTGCTGTACCACTTCGAGGACGCCCCCACGATCCACGTGCACCTCGGCATGCGGGGGATCTTCCTGCGCCACGACGGCCCCAGGGGCGAGCCCCCGCGCGGGACACGGCTGCGGCTGGCCACGGACGACGTGGCGTTCGACCTGATCGCGCCCATCCGGTGCGAGGCGTACGGCCCCGGCGACGTGGCCGCGCTGCGCGCCTCGCTCGGGCCCGACCCGCTGCGGGCCGACGCCTCCAGGGACGAGGCCGTACGGCGGCTGACCGCGTTCGGCGGGCCGGTCGGCGCGGCGGTGCTCGACCAGAAGGTGTGGGCGGGCATCGGCAACGCCTGGCGGGCCGAGCTGCTGTTCCTCGCCGGCCTGCACCCCGCCGCCAGGGACGTCGGCGCGGGAACCGCGGGGCGGCTCTGGGACACCGCGGTCGCCTACCTCGCCCTGGGACGCGACGCCGGGCAGATCGTCAGCGACCCCGAACGGCCCGACGAACGCTGGGTCTACCGCCGCGAGCACTGCCGCCGATGCGGCGCACCCGTTCTGACCTGGGAACTCGCGTCCAGGACCGCATACGCTTGTCCTGTGGACCAGCCAGGGAAAGGGTGAACATGCGGACGCAGCCGCTCCTCGACATCCGGCGCGTCTACGCATCGCGCCCTCCACCGCCAACGGCTGCGCGATGGCCTGCGCCTACTGCTACGTGCCGCGCCGCAAGGGCTACAGCAACCCGATCACGGTGTTCGCCAACATCGACCAGATCCTCGCGTACGTCCGCCGCCACGCCGGCCGCCAGGGCGTCAAACCGGGGCCCGACCAGGCCGACCCGCACGCCTGGGTCTACGACATCGGCGAGAACTCCGACTGCTCGGTGGACGCCACCATCTCCGACAACGTACGGGACCTGGTCCGGCTGTTCCGCGACCTGCCCCATGCCAAGGCGAGCTTCGCCACCAAATACGTCAACCGCGACCTGCTCGACTGGGACCCGCGGGGCCGCACCCGCATCCGCTTCAGCCTCATGCCCGCCGCCGACTCCCGGCTGCTCGACATCCGCACCTCACCGATCGCCGAACGCCTGGCCGCGATCGACGACTTCGTGGCCGCCGGCTACGAGGTGCACGTCAACCTCAGCCCGGTCGTCGTGCGGGACGGCTGGCTGGAGAGCTGGGCCGAGCTGCTCGACCAGCTCGCCTCCGCCCTCGGCCCGGAGGCGAAGGCCCAGCTCGCGGCCGAGGTGATCTTCCTCACCCACAACGACCGGCTGCACGAGGTCAACCTGGGCTGGCACCCGAAGGCCGAGGACGTGCTGTGGCGGCCGGAGCTGCAGCAGGCCAAACGGTCGCAGACCGGCGGCTGGAACGTCCGCTACCGCACCGGGCAGAAGGGCCGGTACGTCGCCGCCCTCACCGACCTGATCGCGGCGAAGCTGCCGTACTGCCGCGTCCGCTACGCCTTCTGACCGACTCAGCCGTCCTGCTCGGGGTCGTCCTGCTCGGCGGGTCTGTTGCGGGCGAGGCGCTTGCCGAGGCCGGCCAGCGAGTCGTCGGCCATCAGCGCGGCCAGGCGCGGGGCGTCCTCGTCGATCCGGCGCGACACCGCCGGCTGGTCGCCGTTGAACCGCGTCCACGCGCGCACCACCTCCGGCATCGCGGCGATCGCCGCGTCCGACAGGATCGCCTCCCTCGGCAGCCATGAGGTCAGGAACCGCGACACCCGGGCCGGGCTCCACCACAGCGAATGGTCCCCGACGAACTCCCGCAGCTTCCCGAACGCCTCCCGCGCCCCCGGCAGCTCCGGCAGGCCCGCCGACTCCGCGAACCGTTCCGCCGCGTCGTCGCCGGCCCCCCGCACCAGCCCCGGCACGCCGCGCGCCCGCGCCACCGCCAGCGCGCGGACGCCCGGCAGCGTGTCGGCCACCTCCGCCCCGAGCAGGCGGTCACCCAGCTCGAACGCGTCCAGCACCCGCCCCGCCACCACCCCCGGCTCCGCCGCCGCCAGCCCCAGATCGTCGAGGAACTTGACCTCCTCGACCATGGCGTCCACCGCCAGGCCGCCGTGCGGCTGGTCGATGCCGACGACCAGGACGTGCGGCTCCTTGCCGTTCTCGTAGCGGAAGCTCAGCGCCGCGAGGACCTGCTCGCCGTACGGGTCGGCCCTGCCGTACCAGGCGGCTTCGCAGACCACCCGCCCCATCCGGCGAGCCCACCCCGGCAGCGTCTCCAACGCCCCTTCGGCGGCCCGCCCGAACACCGACCCGCCCGCCGGCGACTCACCCGGCCCCAGGCCGTCGTCGTCCGTCCCGGGGCGGTTGTCGTCCGTCCCGGTGCCGTCGTCCGTCCTGGGGACGTCGTGGTCCTGTTCCTGGGGCGCCACCGCGGCCAGGGCCGCGAGCGTCAACCGCGCCTCCGCGCCGCCGTCGCCGGTCAGCTCACGGAGGAACGGCTCCACATGCTCCGGCTCCAGGTCCGCCAGCAGCCGGGCCGCCCACAGCTCGGTCCTGAGCGGGGAGCGCCATCTGAGCAGGTCGCGGGCCTGCCCGATCGCCGTCCTGAACGTCGAAGTGCTCACCCTCCGACCGTAGCCCCCACGCGACCCCCGCCGCGCCCCGGGCGGCCACCTCTTCGTCGTCGAGGTGGCCGCCCTGCGGTGTGCGTCTTCTGGTGGCGGGTCTTCGGGCAGTGGGGCTTCTAGCGCTGGTCGCCGCCGGTGAGGCCCGCCTTGCGGAGGGCTTCGGCCATGGCGCCCGTCGGCGCGGGGCTCTGGCGGCGCTGGCCTCCGCCACGCTGGCCGCCCTGCCCTCGACCGCCGTCACCGCGCCCGCCTTCACCACGCCCGCCGTCGCCGCGCCCGCTCTCACTGCGGGCGCCGCCCCCTCGGGCGCCGTTGGGGCGGCGGGGGCCGTCGGGCTGGGCGGTGGTGTCGTCCTCCAGGCGGAGGGTCAGCGAGATGCGCTTGCGCGGGATGTCGACGTCGAGCACCTTCACCCGGACGATGTCACCCGGCTTGACCACGTCACGCGGGTCCTTGACGAACGTGCGGGACATGGCCGACACGTGCACCAGGCCGTCCTGGTGGACGCCGACGTCGACGAAGGCGCCGAAGGCGGCCACGTTGGTGACCACGCCCTCCAGGATCATCCCGGACGACAGGTCCGAGATCTTCTCGACGCCCTCCTTGAACGTGGCGGTCCTGAAGGCGGGCCGCGGGTCGCGGCCCGGCTTCTCCAGCTCGCGCAGGATGTCGGTGACCGTCGGCAGGCCGAAGGTGTCGTCGGTGAAGTCCTCCGGCCGCAGGGAGCGCAGGGCGGCGGTGTTGCCGATGAGCGACTTGAGGTCGGTCTTGACCGAGCCGAGGATGCGGCGGACCACCGGGTAGGACTCGGGGTGCACGCTCGACACGTCGAGCGGGTCGTCGCCGCCTCGGATGCGCAGGAAGCCCGCGCACTGCTCGAACGCCTTGGGGCCGAGCCGCGGCACCTCCTTGAGCGCGGTGCGGGCGCGGAACGGGCCGTTGGCGTCGCGGTGCCTGACGATGCTCTCGGCGAGCGTGGCGCCGATGCCCGACACGCGGGTGAGCAGCGGCGCCGAGGCGGTGTTGACGTCGACGCCGACCGCGTTGACGCAGTCCTCGACGACGGCGTCGAGCGAACGCGACAGCTTGGTCTCGGCCAGGTCGTGCTGGTACTGGCCGACGCCGATCGACTTGGGGTCGATCTTGACCAGCTCGGCCAGCGGGTCCTGGAGGCGGCGGGCGATGGAGACCGCGCCGCGCAGCGACACGTCGAGCTCGGGCAGCTCCTGGGAGGCGTACGCGGAGGCGGAGTAGACGGACGCCCCCGCCTCCGACACGACGATCTTGGTCAGCCCCGGCATGTGCTTGCACAGCTCGCCGGCCAGCTTGTCGGTCTCGCGGGAGGCGGTGCCGTTGCCGATGGCGATGAGCTCGACCCCGTGCCGCTGCGCGAGCGCGCCGAGCACGGCGAGCGACTGGTCCCACTGCCGCTTGGGCTCGTGGGGGTAGATGGTGGCGGTGTCGACGACCTTGCCGGTGGCGTCGACCACGGCGACCTTCACGCCGGTGCGCAGGCCGGGGTCGAGGCCCATCGTCGTACGGGTGCCGGCCGGCGCGGCGAGCAGCAGGTCGCGCAGGTTGGCGGCGAACACCCGCACCGCCTCGTCCTCGGCCGCCTGCCAGAGCCGCATCCGCAGGTCGATGCCGAGGTGGACGAGGATGCGGGTGCGCCAGGCCCAGCGCACGGTCTCGGTGAGCCACTTGTCGGCGGGCCTGCCCTGGTCGGAGATGCCGAACCGGGAGGCGACGCGCAGCTCGTAGTCGGGGCTGTCGTCGGGCTCCAGCGTGACGCTGAGGATCTCTTCCTTCTCGCCGCGGAACATCGCGAGGATGCGGTGGGAGGGCAGCTTGGTGAACGGCTCGCCGAACTCGAAGTAGTCGGAGAACTTGGCCCCCGCCTCCTCCTTGCCCTCGCGCACCTTGGACACCAGCCGCCCGCGCGTCCACAGCTGCTCGCGCAGGCCGCCGATCAGGTCGGCGTCCTCGGCGAAGCGCTCGATGAGGATGGCCCGCGCGCCCTCCAGGGCGGCGCCCGCGTCGGCCACGCCCTCGGTGACGAAGCCCGCGGCCTCGGCGGCCGGGTCGAGGGTCGGGTCGCCGAGCAGCCGGTCGGCCAGCGGCTCCAGCCCCAGCTCGCGGGCGATCTGCGCCTTGGTGCGCCGCTTGGGCTTGTAGGGCAGGTAGATGTCCTCCAGCCGGGCCTTGGTCTCGGCCGCCATGATCTGCTCGCGCAGCGCGTCGTCGAGCTTGCCCTGGGACTCGATGGACTCCAGGATCGCGGTGCGGCGCTCCTCCAGCTCGCGCAGGTAGCGCAGCCGCTCCTCCAGCGTGCGCAGTTGCGCGTCGTCGAGCGCGCCGGTGACCTCCTTGCGGTATCGCGCGATGAACGGCACGGTCGCGCCGCCGTCGAGCAGCTCGACGGCCGCCTGCACCTGGCCGTCGCGTACGCCGAGCTCCGCGGCGATCCGCTGGTGAATAGAGAGCACTTGCCTGCCTTTCGATGGTCCCGCCGGTCAATTGTGCAGGACTACGCCGTCTTTCATGACCAGAGTGCGCGCAGGGTGAACGACGACGGCCTCCGCCGCGCCGCCGCACGGCAGCACCACGAGGTCGGCCCGGTCGCCCGGCGCCAGCCCGTAACCCTGCAGCCCGAGCAGGCGGGCGCCGCCCGTGGTGGCCGCCTCCAACGCCAGCTCGATGTCCTCGTCCCTACGGAAGGTGCTGCGGTAGGCGAGGTGCATGGCCCGCTCCAGCATGTCGCCGCTGCCGTACGGCCCCCACAGGTCGCGGATGCCGTCGTGGCCGCAGGCGAGCGTGACGCCGGCCGCCCGCAGCTTCTTGACCGGCGGCACGGGGAAGCTGTAGACGGCCGCGGTGACCAGCGCCACCCCCGCCTCGGCCAGCCCCTGCGCCAGCCGGTCCTGGGCGGCCTCGTCGAGCTGGCCCAGCGCGTAGGCGTGGCTGACCGCCACCCGCCCGCCCAGCCCGAGCGCCCTGGTGCGCTCGATGATCAGCTCCAGCTCCCAGCCGCCGAGCGTGCCGCCGTCGTGCAGGTGGATGTCGACGTGGGCGCCGTAGCGCTCGGCCAGGCCGAAGATCACGTCGAGGTGGCGCACCGGATCGCGGTCGATCCCCGCCGGGTCGAGCCCGCCGACCGCCTCCACGCCGCTCTTGAGCGCCTCCTCAAGAAGCTCGGCCGTGCCGGGGTTGGTCAGCACGCCGTGCTGCGGGAAGGCGACCTGGCGCACCTCGACCGGCACGCGGGCGGCTGCCTCGCGCACGGCCTCCACGCCGCGCAGCCCCACCCGCGGATCGATGTCGGTGTGCGTGCGCACGTGGGTGGTGCCGGCCGCGCTCATGCGCTCCAGCAGCGCCGTGATGCGCCCGGCGTCGGGCACGCCGACCTCGGCCCGGCGGCCGAGGTCGTTGCCGATGCGGCCGGCGAGGGTGTCGTCGGCGGAGTGGGGCACCCACGGGCCGCCGTAGAGGGTCTTGTCGAGATGGCAGTGCGCCTCGACCAGGCCGGGCAGCACGAACTGCCCGGTGATGTCGGCCACCTGGGCGCCCGGCGCGTCGAGGCCGGGGCCGACCTCGTGGATCAGGCCGTCGCGGACGAGGAGGTCGGCGGGCGACCCCAGCCCCCAGGGGAGCCCGCCGCGGAGGAGCACGTCGCTCATGCCAGCACCCTAGACGCCGCCGGTGACGTTTTCCCGGCCGCCGCGGTGACATCCGGGGGTCAGGCGGGGTGTTCGGCGAAGAGCTCCAGGTGGTGGCAGGTACGGCAGCGGTAGGCGTCGATCTGCCACTTGGGGCGGCCCAGCAGGCGGGCGCCGCCGAAGAGGCCGCGTTCGAGCGCGCCCCCGACCCAGCGGGCGAAGCCCTTGGTGCGCTCGCCCGAGTCCGTGACGAAGCCCGGCTCCAGGTCGTACCCGCCGCAGTGGGTGCAGTGCGCGCCGGGCGGCATCTCGTGGTCCGCGCTCACTTCTGCTCCAGGTGGGAGATGTTGGCCAGGTCGGCGGGGTCGTCGCTGGGCCGTCCGGCGAGCCAGGCGTCCAGGATCTCGCCGAGCACCACCTCGGAGGTCAGGCGCAGGCTCAGGGCGAGCACGTTGGCGTCGTTCCACTTGCGGGCCCCGCCGGCGGTGTAGGCGTCGACGCAGAGGGCGGCGCGCACGCCGGGGACCTTGTTCGCGGCGATCGAGGCGCCGGTGCCGGTCCAGCAGCACACGACCGCCTGTTCGGCGCGGCCCTCTGCGACGTCGCGGGCGGCCAGCTCGCAGGCCCACGCCCAGTCGTCGCGCTCGCCGTCGTGGAGCGCGCCGTGCGTGACGACCTCGTGGCCGCGCCTCCGCAGCTCGGTCACCACCCGCTCGGCCACGCCGTCCTTGCTGTCGGCCGCCACAGAAATCCGCATCCACGCCTCCGTCCGTCGCCTCCACAGAGTACGGCCGGGCGGAATCGCCGGCACCTGCCGGACTGGCGGAAACAGCGGCGAATGTGGTTGGTTGTGTCGCCAAATGAGGATTGATGTGAGTGATATCCCGGCTCTCGCCCGGGGCTGCGCCGTTCTCGGCACCGGTGGCGGGGGAGACGTCCGCACCGGGTCGCTGGCCGCGGTCCGGGCCATCCGCGAGTACGGCCCCGTCCCCCTGGTCAGCCTGGCCGATCTGCCGGACGACGCCCTGGTGGTGCCGCTGTCCGGCATCGGCGCGCCGACCGTCAGCCACGAGATGATCCACAGCGAGGACGAGCCCCGGCGCGTCGCCGAGGAGGTCGAACGGATCTTCGGCTGCCCGCCGAGCGCCGTCATGTCCTCCGAGATCGGCGGTTCGAACGGCGTCATCCCGGTCGCCTGGGCCGCCCAGCTCGGCCTGCCGCTGCTCGACGCGGACGGCATGGGCAGGGCCTTCCCCGAGGTCCAGATGGTCTCCATGTACGTCGCCGGCCTCCCGGCCGACCTGGTGATCATGTCCGACGTCCAGGGCAACGTGGTCACCATCCGCCCGGTGGACGGCCTGTGGTCCGAGCGCCTGGCGCGGGCGGTGTGCGTGGCGGCGGGCTCGTCGGCGCTGATGGCCGACTACGTGCTCACCGCCGCGGGCGCGCGGGGCGCGGTGATCGAGGGCACGGTCACGTACGCGCTGGAGGTCGGCAGGGCCACCGAGGGCGTCCCCGACCCGCTGGGCGCGCTCCAGGGCCGGCTCGGCGCGGCCCGCCTGGTCACCGGCAAGCTGACCGACGTGGAGCGGCGCACCACGGGCGGGTTCGTCCGCGGCACGGCCACGGTCGAGGGCACCGGCGAGGACCGGGGCCGCACGCTCACGCTGGAGCTGCAGAACGAGAACCTGGTCGCGATCGAGGACGGCCGGCCGCTCGCGATGGTGCCGGACCTGATCACGGTCGTGGACACCGAGACCGCCGCCGCGATCCAGACCGAGGGCCTGCGCTACGGCCAGCGCGTGACGGTGCTCGCCTGGCCGTGCGACCCCCTCTGGCGCACCCCCAAGGGGCTGGAGACGGCCGGGCCGCGCGCCTTCGGCTACGACCTGGAGTACGTCCCGGTGGAGGAGCTGACCGCCCATGTCTGACCTGCGCGTGGGGATCGACGTCGGCGGCACCAACACCGACGCGGTGGTGCTCGACGCCGCCGGCCGGGTGGTCGCCAAGGCCAAGCGCCCGACCACCCCGGACGTGACGGAGGGCCTGCGGGCGGCCCTCGACGCGGTGCTCGCCCACCTGGGGGAGGCCAGGGAGCGGATCGCCCGCGTCATGCTCGGCACCACGCACGCCACCAACGCCATCCTGGAGCGGCGCAACCTCGGCCGGGTCGCGGTGCTGCGGCTCGGCGCGCCCGCCACGACCGGCGTGCCGCCGCTGACCGGCTGGCCGGACGACCTGCGCAAGGCCGTCTCGGCGGGCGAGGCGGTGCTGCCCGGCGGCCACTACGTGGACGGGCGCGAGCTCGCCCGCCCGGACCTCGACGCCGTACGCCGCTTCCTCGACGCGGCCGGGGCGGAGGCGGTGGCGGTCACCGGCGTGTTCAGCCCGGCGAGCGGCGAGCACGAGCGGCTGGTGGGGGAGCTGGTCAGGGACGAGTACGGCCTGCCGGTCTCGCTCAGTCACGAGATCGGCTCGCTCGGCCTGCTCGAACGCGAGAACGCGACCGTGCTGAACGCCGCCCTGTACGGGGTCGCCGCCGACGTGACCGGCGCGCTGGTCGCCGCGCTGGCAGAACGCGGCCTCGGCGCCCGCCCCTACCTGGCGCAGAACGACGGCACGCTCATGACGCTGGAGCACGCCGCCCGCCTGCCGGTCTCCACGATCGGCTCAGGCCCGGCGAACTCGCTGCGCGGGGCGGCGTACCTGTCGGGCGTGGCGGACGCGATCGTCGTGGACGTCGGCGGCACCTCCACGGACCTCGGCGTGCTGGCCGGCGGCTTCCCCCGGGAGTCGGCGGCGGCGGTCGAGATCGGCGGCGTGCTCACCAACTTCCGCATGCCGGACATCCTGGCCATCGCGCTCGGCGGCGGCACGGTCGTACGGGAGCGCGGCCTCGGCCCCGACTCGGTGGGCTACCGCATCGCGGAGGAGGCCCTGGTCCTCGGCGGGGCGACCCCGACCATGACGGACGCCGCCGTGGCGGCCGGCCGCCGCCCGCCGGACGCCCCCGGTTGGCGGGTTGACACCTCGGAAGCAATCGCCGACATGCTGCAAAGGGCGGTGGTCGCGGCGGACGAGCTGGTCGCCGACGCCGTGGACCGCATGGCGCTGGGCCGGGCCGACCGGCCGCTGGTCGCGGTGGGGGGCGGCGCGTTCGTGCTGCCGGCCAGGGTGCCCGGCGCGGGCGAGGTGATCCGCCCGGAGCACGGCGAGGTGGCCAACGCCGTGGGTGCCGCGATCGCGCTGGCGAGCGGCAGAGTGGATACGATCTTGCCTGCGGGAGATAGCCGGTCAAAGGCCATCGAAAGAGCCAAGGAGGAGGCGGCGGCCCGAGCCGTGGCGGCCGGGGCGGACCCTTCCCTCGTGGAGATCGTCGATCTCCTGGAGGTGCCGCTGAGCTACCTCTCCGAGCCCGCCGTGCGGGTACACGTCAAAGCAGCCGGACCCCTCACCCGGTGACAGAACGGAAGGATCCCCCCACATGCGCTGGCACAAGCGTCTGCTCGTCGCCGGTGTGACCGGTGTCCTCGCCCTGACCGCGTCCGCGTGCGCGGGCGGTCAGGTGCGCGGCGCCGGCGGCACACCCGCGCCCCAGCAGAGCGGCACCGGCCAGAGCCAGAGTGCCTCGTCCGACGGCGCGGCGAACGACAGCACGTTCGTCTACGTCCCCAACCTCGACGTCGTCACCGACTGGGACCCGGCGACGTCCTACTCCAACGAGATCGTCGCGCTGTCGAACATCTACGAGGGCCTGACCCGCTACGACGCGCAGACCCAGAAGGCCGAGCCGCGCCTCGCGGTGAAGTGGACCTCGGGGGCCGGCGGCAAGGAGTGGACGTTCGAGCTCCGCCCCGGCGTCACCTTCCACTCGGGCGCCCCGCTGACGGCCGAGGCCGCGAAGAAGGCCATCGAGCGGACGATCGACAAGAAGGGCGGCGCGGCCTACATCTGGGACGCCGTGGACAAGATCGACGCCCTCGACGACAAGACGCTCAAGTTCACCCTCAAGTACCCGGCCCCGCTCGACCTCATCGCCTCCTCCGGCTACGCCGCCCACATCTACGACGTCGACGCCGTGGACCCCGACGGCAAGAAGGACGGCGGCACCGGCCCGTACACGATCGACACCTGGCAGAAGGGCAAGGAGACCGAGCTCACGCTGAAGGCGTACGAGGGCTACTGGGGCGGCTGGAAGCCCGAGCAGTACAAGAAGGTCGCCTTCCGCGTCACCCCGGAGATCACCACCGCCTGGCAGCTCCTGCAGAAGGGCGAGGTCAACTTCGTCCAGCGGCTCAACCCGCAGCTCTTCCAGCAGGCCGGCGCGACGGACAACGTACGCACCTCGCAGTCGCCGTCGTTCCAGAACCTGCTCGTGCTGTTCAACACCACCTCGGGCCCGGCCAAGGACGAGCGGGTGCGCAAAGCGCTGCAGGCGGCCATCGACTACGACGGCCTGGTGGCCGCGCTCAAGGGCTCCGGGCAGAAGGCCAGCGGCCTGGTGCCGGAGGGCCTGCTCGGCCACGTCCCCGGCATGCAGCCCAAGCAGGACCTGGCCAAGGCCGGGCAGCTCCTGGAGGAGGCCGGCTACGGCCCCGACAACCCCGAGCTCAAGCTGAGCCTCACCTACGCCCAGGGCGACGACGACCAGAAGCTCCTGGTCACGCTGCTCAGCGCGACGCTGAAGAAGCTCAACGTCACGCTGCAGGCCCGGCCCATGACCTGGAACGCGCAGTGGGACCTCGGCAAGAAGCGCGGCCAGGACATCTTCGTCATGTACTGGTATCCGGACTACCCGGACGCCTACTCCTGGTTCCTCAACGTGTTCAGGAGCAGCGACGAGCCGCAGTTCAACCTGTCGTACCTGAAGGACGCGGAGATCGACAAGGGCATCGACGCGCTGCCCGAGCTGACGGCCACCAACCAGGTGCGCGCCGACGAGACCTACCAGGACCTGCAGCGGAGGATCATCGAGGAGCGGGCGGCGGTCGCGGTGCCGTACGTGCAGACCTACCAGCGGGCGCTCTCGGCGGAGGTCGAGGGATACGTGGACAACCCCGCCTATCCCAACGTGGTCTTCTTCCACGACCTGAAGCGCGCAGCCTGACCCATGGCACGCCATCTGGCCCGCCGGCTCGGCCAGGCCCTCCTGGTCGTGGCCGGCGTGGTCGTGCTCACCTTCACCGTCACGCGGCTCGTGCCCGGCGACCCCGCGGTCGCCTACGCGGGGCCGAAGGCGACGCCCGAGCAGCTCGCCGAGGTCCGCGAGCGGTTCGGGCTGGACGACCCCCTGCCGGCACAGCTCGTCGCGTACGTGCGCGACCTGCTCGCCGGCGACTGGGGCACCAGCCTGCGCACCCGCCAGCCGGTCCGCGACGACCTCTACCTCGCCTTCCCCGCCTCGCTGGAGCTGGTCGGCGCGGCGCTGGCGCTGGCGATCGCCGTCGGCGTCCCGGCCGGCGTGCTCGCCGCCCGGCACAACCGGCGGCTGCCCGACCTGGGCGTGCGCTTCACCAGCATGCTCGCGGTGTCCGTGCCGGTCTTCTGGCTGGCGCTCACCCTGCAACTGGTCTTCGCGAGCCACCTGGGCTGGTTCCCGATCGCCGGCGAGTACGACTCCTCGCTCGACACCACGAGCCCGCTCACCCTCTGGACCAACATCACGGCCGTCGACGCCCTCATCACCGGCAACTGGCCGATTCTCACCAGCACCCTTCAGCACCTGGCGCTGCCCGCGCTCGTCGTCGCCGCCTATCCCGCCGGCGTGATCGCCCAGATGACCCGGGCGGCGCTCATGGAGGAGGCCGGCCAGGACCACGCGCGGATGGAGCGGGCGCTCGGGTTCGGCGAGACGGCCGTGCTGACCAGGTTCGCGCTGCGGCCGTCGCTCGCACCGGTGCTGTCGATCGTGGCGCTGGTGTTCGCGTACTCGATCGTCAACGGCTTCCTGGTCGAGGCGGTCTTCAACTGGCCGGGCCTGGGCCGCTACGCCGCCGAGTCGATCAAGGCGCGCGACACCCCGGCCATCGCGGGCGTGACGCTGCTGGTCGCGCTCGTCTACACGCTGGCCAACCTGGTCGTGGACCTGCTCCAGGGCGTCGTGGACCCCCGGGTGAGGGCCCGATGACCCAGGTACTCGCACGCCGGAGGCTGCCCCGGATCCCCGACCGCTTCGCCGCGCTCGGCGCGGCCGTCGTCGTGCTCCTCGTGCTGGCCGCCGTCCTCGCGCCCTGGCTGGCGCCGTACGACGCCGACCCGCGCCCGCTGGAGTCGCAGCTGCCGCCGAGCGGCGCGCACTGGTTCGGCACCGACAACGCCGGGCGCGACGTGCTCAGCCAGATCCTGTACGGCGCCCGCACCTCGCTGTTCATCGCCGTCGCCGTGCTCGCGGTCTCGGCCACGGTCGGCGTGACGCTCGGCATGGTCGCCGGCTACGCGGGCGGCTGGGCCCGCGACGTGATCATGCGGATCACGGACGTGTTCCTGGCCTTCCCCGCGCTGCTGCTCTCGCTGGCCCTCGCGGTCGTGCTGCCGCCCAGCGTGAACACGGTCGTGCTGGCCATCGCCGTGACCTGGTGGCCCTGGTACGCCCGCCTGGCCGCCTCGACGGCCGCCTCGATCGCCACCCGCGGCTACGTGGACGCCGCCCGCTGCCTCGGCGTGCCCGCGCCGCTGATCGTGCTGCGGCACGTGCTGCCGAACGCGCTCACCCCCGTCCTGGTGCAGATGTCGCTGGACGCGGGCGGGGTGATCCTGACCTCGGCGGCGCTGTCGTACCTGGGGCTGGGCGCGCAGGAGCCGACCGCGGAATGGGGGCTCATGGTGCAGCAGGGGCAGACGTACTTCACCACGAGCTGGTGGATGGTGACCTTCCCCGGGCTGGCGATCCTGGTGACGGCGTTCGCGTTCAACGTGCTCGGCGAGGGGCTGCGCAACGCGCTCGACCCGCGGAGGGTTGTGAAGTGATCGAGGTGCGCGAGCTCAGGGTGAGCTACGGC
Source organism: Nonomuraea coxensis DSM 45129 (assembly GCF_019397265.1). Classification (NCBI taxonomy): domain Bacteria; kingdom Bacillati; phylum Actinomycetota; class Actinomycetes; order Streptosporangiales; family Streptosporangiaceae; genus Nonomuraea; species Nonomuraea coxensis. The sequence continues at coordinate 7,231,766 of NZ_CP068985.1, read as the reverse complement.
GGGCGCGTCGTCGCCGACGTCCCCGAGCTGGACGTCGGCGCGGGCGAGTGCGTGGCGATCGTGGGGGAGAGCGGGTCGGGCAAGTCCACGACGCTGCTCGCGCTGCTCGGCCTCCTCCCCGACGCCGAGGTGAGCGGCCGGGTCACCGTCTGCGGCGTGGACGTGCTGACCGCCTCGCCGCGCCGGCTGCGCGAGATCCGCGGCGCGCGGGCGGCGCTGGTCATCCAGTCGCCGCAGGCCGCGCTCGCCCCAGCGACCAGGCTGGGCGTCCTCATGCGCCGCGCGCTGCGGCTGCACGGCCGGGAGGCGACGGACGCGGCCATGGCCGAGGCCATGCGGGCCGTGCTGCTCGATCCCGGGCTGCTGCGCCGCCACCCGCACGAGATCTCGGGCGGGCAGGCCCAGCGCTTCGCCATCGCGCTCGCCATCGCGCTCGGCGCGGAGGTCGTCCTCGCCGACGAGCCGACGAGCGCGCTCGACGTGACCGTGCAGGCCGAGGTGGTCGCCGTGCTGCGCAGGCTGCGGGCCGAACGGGGTCTCGGGCTCCTGCTCGTCTCGCACGACCTCGCCCTGGTGTCCACGATCGCCGACCGGGTGCTGGTGATGAAGGACGGCGCGGTGGTCGAGTCGGGACCGGCGGCGGCGGTGCTGGCCGCGCCGGCCCATCCGTACACGCGCGAGCTGCTGGAGGCGCTGCCATGACCATGCTGAGGGCCGAGCGCGTCACCCTCGGGTACGGCAGGCGTCCCGTGGTGCACGACGTCAGCCTCGACCTCACCGAGGGCGGCGTCGGCCTGATCGGGGAGAGCGGGTCGGGCAAGACCACGCTGGCGCGGGCGTTCCTCGGCCTGCTCAGGCCGATCTCCGGCGACATCTGGTACGACGGGCGGCGGCTGCGCGAGGCCGACCCGCGCAGGTTCAGGAAGGACGTCCAGCCCGTCTTCCAGGCCGAGGCGCTCGACCCCCGCATGCGGATCGGCGCGTCCGTCGCCGAGGGGCTGCCGCGCCGCGACCGGCACCGCGTGGGCGAGCTGCTGGAACAGGTCGGCCTCGACCCGGAGCTCGCCGGCCGCCGGCCCCACCAGCTCTCCGGCGGCCAGCGGCAGCGGGTGGTGATCGCCCGCGCCCTGGCGGTCGGCCCCCGCCTGCTCGTCCTCGACGAGCCGACCAGCGCGCTCGACGTGACGGTCCAGGCGAGGATCCTCGACCTGCTCGCCGGGCTGGACGCCGAGCGGCTGCTCATCACCCACAACCTCGCGGTCGTGGAGCGGCTCTGCCGGACCTCGTACGTGCTGTTCGCCGGCCGGGTGGTCGAGTCGGGGCCGACGGCGGAGCTGCTGGCCCGGCCGGCGCACCCGTACACGCGGGCCCTGCGCGACGCGGTGCCCCGGCTCGGCGGCCCGCCGCCGGAGGCGAGCGGCCGGACGGAGGCCGTACCGGCGGCGACCGGCTGCCCGTACCGGCTGCGCTGCCCGCTCGCCGTGGCGGAGTGCGAGCGCGCGCCGGAGCTCCGCGAGGTCGCGGACGGCCGCCGGGCCGCCTGTCACCGCGCGGCGGACGTCCTCGGGTGATCCCTGCGCGAGCTGTGCGCGTCAGGCCAAGGCCAGGTATAAGGATCTTCACTCTCTTAAGCACGTCGTCCACTCCGCGAGCGAGGGACCTACACCCGCTGCCAGCACCTTTGTCAGTCTGTCGGCCGTATCCGCTACTCTCCGTTACTTGCGGTGTCACCCTACTGATGGGGGCGATCTATCAGGGGAGCGGGCCGATACGTACACTCGCGTTGTCGACAGGTGGGACAAAGTGGTCAGGCCACGACACAAGATTAAAGAGTTCGAGTTGGTCCTCAAAGAGGCCGAACGGAAGGGGTGGCGGGTCACCCTGGGAGGGAATGGGCACTACAAGATGTACTGCCCGTGTCCGCAGAAGTGCAAGAAGACGATGCCGAGCACACCGTCCGACCCGAACTGCCTGAAAAACCTACTGGGCCAGTTGATCCGGGTGACCTGCTGGTGAAGGAGCGGTTGATGATCCATTACCTGCGCATGGACGCGAAATTCTCCAGCGACGATCCCGCCGACAGCGAAGACGCCTTCGACGTGTTCACTGACCGAGTCTTCGATGAGCTGCTCAACCTGCAGGCCCTGGACGTAGGCATCGTGGAGCCCGACCTCACGGTCAACCTCGCGGCGCGGCGGATCAGCTTCCTGATGGGCATAGAAGCGTCCACGCAAGACGACGCGATCAAACTGTTCCTGGCGAACGTGCGGTGCGCACTCCACGCGGCCGAATGCAACACGGGGGGGTTCCCTCGCTATGAGCCGACGCTGGACGCGAAGCCCTCCATCCGCCGGGTCGAGGCCGCTGACGCCTGACCGTGTGACATCCACGGGGCCCCGTCCTCCTCGCGGGAGGCGGGGCCGTCCTGTCGCGTGTCCTCAGAGGGCCTTGAGGCCGCTGATGACCTCCAGCAGGACCTTCGCGTCCGGCGCGGGGGGCGGGTGCTCTACCTGGACGAGCTCCTGCGCGTACAGGTCGCCGACGAGCACGCGGACCACGCCGATGGGCAGGCCGAGCTCGGCGGCCACGTCCACGAGGCGGGTGGGCTTGGTGCACTTCTGCAGGATGATCAGGTGCTCGGGGCCGAGGCCCACGGGCGCGGTGAGGCCGCCGGCGGTGATGATCACCGCGATGAGGTCGATGGCCTCGCTCGCGGGGACCGTACGGCCCCGGGTCAGCAGGTAGGCGGGGACGATCGGACCGGCGTCCTCGTCCAGCCAGCGCTCGTCACTCACCGCGCACCACCCGCATGGGGCGCTTGGGCTCCTCGGCGGGAGCCTCGGGCTCTGCCACGTGCTCTTCCGGGATCAACACGATCGCGGTGGTCCCTCCATATGGTGAACCGCGCAACGTCACGCGGATGTCATGCCTGGCGGCCAGGCGCGAGACGACGAACAGGCCGAGCCGGTCGCTGTCGGCCAGATCGAACTCGGGCGGGCTGGCCAGCCGCTCGTTGTACTCGGCCAGCTCCTCGGGGCTCATCCCGAACCCGCGGTCCTCGACCTCGAAGGCGAAGCCGCGGGCGGCCTTCTCCCCGCGCACGATGACCGGCGTGTTGTCGGGTGAGTAGACGGTCGCGTTCTCGATGAGCTCGGCGACCAGGTGGATCACGTCGCCGACCACCGGCCCGGCCAGCCGCTCGGCCGGCATCGGCTCGACGGTGACCCGCTGGTAGTCCTCCACCTCGGCCGCCGCGCCGCGGGCCACGTCGAGCAGCGGCACCGGCCTGCTCCAGCCGCGGCCCGGGGTGGCGCCGGACAGGATGATCAGGCCCTCCGCGTGGCGGCGCATGCGGGTGGTGAGGTGGTCGAGCTTGAACAGGTCCTCCAGGGCGTCGGGCTCGGTCGCCCGGTGCTGCATCTCCTGGAGCTGGATGCGCTGGCGGTGCAGGAGCGCCTGGCTGCGCCGGGCCAGGTTGCGGAAGACGTGCCGGACGCCCTCCCTGAGTTGCGCCTGGCCGACCGCGGCCTCGACGGCGGTCTGCTGGACGGTGGAGAACGCCTGGCCGACGTCGTCGATCTCGGTGGTGGTGCTGGGCACCGACAGCTCGGGCAGCTCGACCGTCTCGCCCTTGCTCAGCTTGGCCACCACCTGGGGCAGCCGCTCCTGGGCCACCTCCAGCGCGGCCAGCCGGAGCGCGCCCAGCTCCTTCGACAGCCGGTTGCCCATCCGCAGCGAGAACCAGATCGACACGACCACCAGCGCCAGGCAGAGGCCGGCCAGCATGAACGCCCGCCGCAGCACTTCGTCGGCGACCGGCTCGGCGCGGGCGTTCAGCGTGTCGCTGGCCCGTATGAGCGACTCCTGGAACGCCTTCGCCAGCGCCTCGGTCGTGCCGAGCCAGCTCTTGGGCACGCGGCCAGCGATGATCTGGTCCTCCATGATCCGCATCCGCTGGTAGGCGGGGGAGGAGATGAGGGAGACGTCGGCGTCGCGCAGCGGCCGGTCGAGCTCGCTCAGCGACTGGTCGACGAGGAAGCGCCGGTTGCCGACGATCTGGGTGAACAGCCTCCGCTCGGTCTCGGTGACCGGCCCGAGGGCGATGGCCTGCTCCCTGGTCAGCAGCTCCTTGGCGAAGCCGAGGTCGATGATCACGCGCGACTGCTCGTAGATGGGGATGTCGTCGATGAGGGCGACGTGCCGGTGCAGGCTGAAGATCGTGTCGATGATCGCGTTGTACGACTCCACGGTGTGCATACGGTCGGACAGGCCCGCGTCGATCTCTCCCCGGATCGCGTCGAGCCTGTCGAGCTGCGTGTCCACCGCGTTCACCTGTGTGCGGATCTCTTCCGATCGGTTCTTGGTTGTGCTGGAGAGCTGCCGGAACGTGTTCCTTGCCGCGTCGGTGCGGTTGCGCTGTGCGGCCACGGCGGCCGGGCCGGCCGTGCGACGCAGGAGCTTGGCCGAGACCAGACGCTCACGCTGAATCTCGCTGATCAGTTTGTACGCGGGAAGGCGCAGGTTCGTCCAGACCGTTTTGTATTGGCGCAGCTCCAAACTCTCGGTCGCCGTGACGGCGGTGATGACTCCCCACAACACCACCATGGAGGCCAGTGGCACCAGCAGTAGTCCGATGATCTTCATCCGGATCGTTCGGCTACGACCCATGGCACCTCACTCCGGTCCTGGTCCCCTGTCGGCAACCCTGGACGGGACAGGCCCTGAGAATAGCAACGCGATCACTCAATTGCCCAATTTTTCGGGACTTTTGGGCACGTGTCGCCGGTCATCATGATCTTGGAGTAGGTTTCCCGAGTACGTCGCTGACAGAGGGAGATGCGTTGCGCCGTCGTCTCGCCGCGGCCGCCGCGCTGGCGCTCCTCGCGGCCTGCTCCTCGCCTGCCGAGCCGGCCCGCGCCCCCGCGGGCGAGGCGGCGTTCGTCCACGTGAAGAATCTGGACGTCATCACCGAATGGGACCCGGGAAAGTCCTATTCCAACGAACTCGTCGCCTTCCAGAACGTCTACGAGACGCTCACCTTCTGGAACCCCGTGACGAAGAAGTCCACCCCGCGCCTCGCCACCTCCTGGCGCGCCTCGGCCGACGGCCGCACCTGGACGTTCAACCTGCGCACCGGCGTGACCTTCCACACCGGCCGCCCGCTCGACGCCGAGGCGGTCAAGGCGTCCATCGAGCGCACGATGGCCACCAAGACCGGCGCCTCCTACATCTGGGACGCCGTCTCCTCGATCCGGGCCGAGGGGCCGTCCACGGTGACGTTCACGCTGAAGTACCCGGTGCCGCTGGACCTGGTCGCCTCCGCCGGGTACGCCGCCTACATCTACGACACCAAGGCCGCCGCCGACCTCACCGCCTGGTTCCGCCAGGGCAGGGACGCCGGCACCGGGCCGTACACGGTGGCGCGCTGGCAGAAGGACCGCGAGGAGGAGCTCACGCTCAAGGCGTACGACCAGTACTGGGGCGGGTGGGACAAACCCCACTACAACGTCGTGAAGTACCGGGTCGTGCCCGACGCCGACCGCGCCTGGCAGCTCCTCCTGCGCGGCGAGGTCGACTTCGTCGAGCGGCTCAACCCCCGCCTGTTCTCCAAGGCGTCGGCCACGCCCGGCGTGCGCACCTCCGAACGGCCGTCGTTCCAGACCGCGATGCTGCTGTTCAACACCGCGGACGGGCCGCTGAAGGACGTACGGGTGCGCCGCGCCGTCCAGAAGGCCATCGACTACCGCGGCCTCATCGAGGACCTCAACGGCGCCGGCTCGCCCACCAGCGGCGTCATCCCCGAAGGGCTGATGGGCCACGTGCCCAACCGGGAGCCCGAGCAGGACCTCGCCGCCGCCGAACGGCTGCTGCGCCTGGCCGGCTACGGGCCCGGCGGCCGGCCGCTGCGGCTGCGGCTGACGTACGGGGAGGGCGACAGGGACTGGGCGCTGCTCGCCACCCACCTGGAAGCCACGCTGAAGCCGCTCAACGTCACCGTCCAGGCCCGCGCCATGCCCTGGAACGACCAGTGGGAGCTGGGCAAGCGGCGCGGCCAGGACATCTTCGTCATGTACTGGTGGCCCGACTACGCCGACGGCTACTCCTACTTCGGCAACGTCTTCCACAGCGGCGAGCCGCCGGTGTTCAACCTGGCCTACCTCAAGGACGCCGAACTGGACGCGCTGCTCGACACCGTGGCCGAGCTGACCGTGACCGACCGGCCCGCGGCCCAGCGGGCGTACGAGCAGGCCACCCGCCGCGTGCTGGACCAGCGGGCGGCCGTGGCGCTGCCGTGGGTGACCAACTACCAGCGGGCCTACCTCGGCAGCATCCAGGGCTACGTGGACAACCCGGCGTACTCCGACGTCGTCTTCGTCTACGACCTGAGGCCCTCGGCCTGATCCCGGCCCTCGACCCGCTCCTTGAGCCGGGCCCTGATCTCCTCGGGCGTGTAAGCGCGCCGCCGCCGCTCGGCGCGGGCGACCACCACCCCGGTCGCCGCCACGCCCATGATCCCGGCCAGCCCGAGCACCTTCCACCACCGCCGCTTGCGCATAGTGCCTAGGCTAGCCATGTGCTGACACTCGACGAGGCCGTCAAGGTGACGCGCACCGGCGACCTGTGGATCTTCCGTGGTCGCTCGGTGCCCGACCGCGCCATCCAGACGGTGACCAACAGCCCGGTCAACCACGTGGGCATGGCCATCGTGATCGATGACCTCCCACCCATGATGTGGCACGCCGAGCTCGGCCGGTCGCTGCCCGACCTGTGGGCCGGCGCGCACCATCGCGGCGTGCAGCTGCACGACCTGCGCGCCGCGGTCACCACGTGGGTGGGCAGATACGGCCAGCGTCCCTGGCTGCGCCAGCTCGAACCCGAGGTCACGCCGGAGATGGAGGACGCCGCCCTGCGCACGGTCGCCCGGCTGGACGGCACGCCGTTCCCCTCCACGGCCCGGCTGGCCGGCCGCTGGTTCCGCGGCCGCGTCCCGTGGCGGGCCCGCGAGGGGATGGCGCTGGAGAGCGCCTACTGCGCGGAGGTCGTGGCGGTCACGTACGAGGCGATGGGCCTGCTGCCCGCCGGACGCCGCCCCAACTGGTACGATCCGGGCCGTTTCTGGAGTGGCGACGACCTGGAGCTGCTGACCGGCCGCCGCCTCGGGAACGAGATCACCATCGGCGTCGAACGGACGTGAGCTGCAACGTGTCAACCGTGAACGTCGCCCTCGTGGGCGTGGGCAACTGCGCGTCCTCGTTCGTGCAGGGCGTCGAGCACTACCGCGACGGAGACGCCCCCGGCCTGCCCAACCCCGTGTGCGCCGGCTACGCCGTCTCCCAGGTGCGCTTCACCGCCGCCTTCGACGTCAACCCCGCCAAGCTCGGCCGCGACCTGTCCGAGGCCGTCTGGGCGCCGCCCAACAACGCCCGCAGGTTCGCCGACGTGCCGCACCTCGGGGTGCCGGTCGTGGACGGCGTGCTCGCCGACGGCGTCGGCCCCGGCTCGGCCGCCCTCGTCGAGCCGCGCGGCGCCGCCACCGCCGGGCAGGTCGCCGCCCACCTCGCCGCGACCGGCACCCACGTCGTGCTCAACTTCCTGCCCACGGGCGCGCAGCGCGCCACCGAACTGTACGCGCAGGCCGCGATCGAGGCCGGGTGCGCGTTCGTCAACTGCATGCCCGCCGTGCTCGCCCGCTCGCCCGAGTGGCGCGCCCGCTTCGCCGCGGCCGGGCTGCCGCTCATCGGCGACGACCTGAAGAGCTCGTTCGGCGCGACGCTCCTGCACCGGGCCCTGGTGGACGCGCTCACCAGCAACGGCGTACACCTGTCCGGCGGGCACCAGCTCCTCGGCGGCGGCAACATGGACTTCGTCAACCTCACCGACGGCGACCGCCTGGCGAGCAAGCGGGCCACCAAGTCCGCCGGCGCGGGAGCCGCGTCACTGCACGTCGGAGCCCAGTACGTGCCCTTCCTGGAGGACCGCAAGGTCGCCTACATCCGGCTCGACGGCGAAGGCTTCGGCGGCTCGCCGGTGGAGGTCGAGCTGCGCATGGTCGTCGAGGACTCGCCGAGCGCGGCGGGCAACGCGCTCGACGCCGTCCGGCACGCCAAGGCCGCGCTCGACCAGGGCGTCGGCGGTCTGCTCCGCGAGCCGTCCGCCACGTTGATGAAAGCCGTGTGAGCGCCCGTCCCGGTGGCAGGCTAGGAGGATGCGTCTCGCGACCTGGAACGTCAACTCCGTCAACGCCCGGCTGCCCCGGCTCCTCGACTGGCTGGCCGCCACCGAGCCGGACGTCCTCTGCCTCCAGGAGACCAAGTGCCCGGCCGAGGCGTTCCCCGCCGCCGAGGCGGGCGAGCTGGGCTACGCCGTCGCGGCCCACGGCGACGGCCGCTGGAACGGCGTCGCGATCCTCTCCAGGATCGGCCTGGAGGAGGTGACGCCGAGCTTCCCCGGCGAGCCCGGCTTCGGCGAGCTCGCCGGCGTCGGCGCCGCCCGCCCCGAGGCCCGCGCCATCGGCGCCACCTGCGGCGGCCTGCGCGTATGGTCCCTGTACGCGCCCAACGGCCGGGCCGTCGGCTCGCCCCACTACGCGTACAAACTGGAGTGGTTCGCCGCCCTGCGCGACGCCCTCGCCGCCGAGCTGCCGTCCGGGCCGCTCGTGGCCTGCGGCGACTACAACGTGGCCCCGACCGACGCCGACGTGTGGGACCCCGCCCTGTTCGTGGGCGCCACGCACGTCACCCCCGCCGAACGCGACGCGCTCGCCGCTTTGCGCGACCTCGGGCTGCACGACGTGGTGCCGACGCCGATGAAAGGGCCTCATCCGTACACGTACTGGGACTACCGGGCGGGGATGTTCCACCAGAACAAGGGGATGCGGATCGACCTCGTGTACGCGAGCGGGGACGTGAGCGGGCGGGTCAGGTCCGCGTACGTGGACCGCGAGGCGCGCAAAGGGAAAGGCCCTTCCGATCACGCGCCGATCGTGGTGGATCTCGACCAGAAATCGTGATTACAAATCGCGATTGTCCGAGTATTCTGTGTTCTCACCTGGTTCGGGGGCCGCACGTTCACCGAGGTCACAGGGGGATCTCCATGGGAACATCCGACGGTCGCGTCATTCTGTTCATCCTCCTCGGGGTGGCCCTTTTCGCCCTGGGCCGTCGCTACCAGAACATGATCACCATGCGTCAGGTCTGGAAGCAGAGCGCCAAACAGGTCACCGCCAGAAAGGTCACCGCCCACCAGGCCGCGAAGGCGATGATCGGGATCACGGTGGTCTCGGCCTTCATCGTGTGGCTGGTGTTCAACCTCAACCGCGTGATGTGAGCGGGCGGGGGGTGCGCGGCCGGCCGGCGAATCCCCTCCGCCCGACCGCCGACCGCCCACCTCCCGGCACGGGGACGCTCACCTCTCGGCCGGCCGCTCACCGCTCCGCCAACCGCTCACTTTTCGGCCGGCCGCCGACCGATCACCGCTCCACCGACCGCTGACTTTTCCGCCGACCGCTCACCTCTCGGCCGGCCGCTCACCTCGCTCAGAGTCACCGAAGCGAGCGGCGCCGCAGCCGCCGACCCCAGCCCGAGAGAACCGCCGCCCTGACCGCCGTCCCGAGCGTGGCCCCGACGGTAGCCCCGACCCTCGCCCTGACCGTCGCTCCGACCGTCGCTCCGAGCGTCGCTCCGAGGGTGGCCCCGACCGCGGCCCCCGTACTCACCACCCGCGTCAACCGCACCGCCCGCCGGATGTCCGCGACACCAGGCCGCGGCCCGTCCCCCATGGTCGGCCGGTGCTCGACCCTGCTCCCGTACACGTTCGTACCCCCCAGCGTCACCCCGAGCGCCCCCGCGAACGCCGCCTCGCACCGCCCGGCGTTCGGACTGGGATGCCGATGCCCGTCACGCCGCACCGCCGCCCACGCCCCCCGCCGGTCCGGCCCGGCCAGCACCGTCAGCAGCGCGGTCAGCCGCGCGGGAACATAGTTGGCCACGTCGTCCAGCCGCGCCGCCGCCCACCCGAACCGCAGGTACCGCGCCGACTTGTGCCCGACCATCGCGTCCAGCGTGTTGACCGCCCGGTACCCCAGCAGCCCCGGAACCCCCGCCACCGCCCCCCAGAACAGCGGCGCCACGACGGCGTCGGAGGTGTTCTCCGCCAGCGACTCGACCGTCGCCCGCGCCAGCTCCTCCGCCCCCAGCCCCGACGGGTCCCGCCCGCACAGGTGAGGCAGCCGCTTCCTGGCCCGCTCCAGATCCCCGTCCTCCAGCGCCTCGGCCATGTAAAGGCCCTCCCGCGCCAGCGTCGTCCCCCCGAGGACCGCCCACACGGCCGCCGCCACACCCCCGACCCGCACCAAGGACGAGCCCCACCCCCGGCCCGCGCCCCGGCCGGCCCGCTCCACCGCCACGCCGAGCGCCACCGCACCCCCGACACAAAAGGCCACATGAACGACCCCAGCCGCCCTGGAGTCCCGATAGAGCACCCGCTCCACCCGCCCGGCCACCCGCCCGAACACCGCCACCGGATGCCCCGCACTCCGCGGATCCCCCAGAACCCGGTCCAGCATCACCCCAGCCGCAAGCCCCACCCCCAGCTCACGCGCTTTGCGTTCACCATCACCACGATCACACCAAATGGGCATAAAGCTCATCTTCGTGCACATCCAGCCATGCCACCGCACGCCGAATGCGTTCCCCCGCACCCCCGGCCCACATCCGGGCCCAGCCCCCGCCCACGGACGCCCGGCTCCGCATCACCGCGTAGGACCGCTGGAACCGTAACCGCGCCACCTCGACCAACCGCCGCCGCTCCCGCGCCGACACCCCGTACGCGTCGCAGAAAATCCTGACCCGCGCCCCCACATCGACATTGCGCAACAACGGATGCCGATCGACCGGATCCGCCAGCGGCGCCCAATGCCGCAGCGTCGTCACCACATCGAACAACCGCGTCGTCGGCCGCGCCAGATCAAAATCGATCATCCCGTACGGCACGTCCGCCCGGAACACCACGTTCGCCGGCGAAAGATCGCAATGCCCCACGACCTCCGGCGCCCGATCATCGTTCGACCCGCCTTCCCACCCCTCCATCCGGAGCGGAAACCCGAGCGTCGCGTCGTGGTAGTCCCTCAGCAGCCCGCCTAACCGCCCGAGCGCGTCGTCCCGAACACTCGCCGGCCGCACCCCGGTGAGGCCGGGCAAATAGCTGAGCACCTGCCGCCCGAACCCGTCGATCCCGCCCCCGACCACCCGGGGCGCCCCCGCGAACCCCGCCGCCTCCAGATGCCGGAGCAGCGCGTGCACGGCGGGAGTCGACGTACTGACCGGTCTCCGCACGGTGTCACCGACCCGCACCACGCCGTCAGTCACGTCCCCGCCCTGCAGGGGAATCTCATGCAGGACCGACGCGAACATGCCACGACAGCTTAGACCCTCCCACCCCGCCCCCGCCTGGACTTTCCACCCCGTGATCGGACTTCCCGCTCACCCCCTCCCACCGGCCCCGACCCGCCCACCTCCCTGACACAACCAAAACATGTGCGTGACAAGTCGCCGGATCATGCACAATAAGGCGGGAGCGCCCTTAGCTCAGCTGGATAGAGCACCGGACTTCTAATCCGACGGTCGCAGGTTCGAATCCTGCAGGGCGCGCAACCGAGACCAGCTCAAACACCGTCTGAGCTGGTCTTTTGCTTGGGTGCGGCTCTCGTCGGGTGTGCAGTAGTAGGTCGCCGAGAGCCCCTGTTTGTCGGTGGTCACGGGATATACGCGGGATGAAACGGCCGCGTTTCCGCAGGTCGGGGCCGGGTTTCGGAACATCTGCGGAATGAGCCCCCAGCGTACGACGAAGGGCCCCGGAGCGATCCGAGGCCCTTCGTTGTTGATCATGTGGGTTCATGCGGCGAGGGCATCCATGATCCGCTGGTTGGCCACCTCGCGTTGCCCGTCGATGCACTTGGCATAGACCCTGAGCATGACGTCCACCCCGTGACCGGCCCTTTCTGCCGCTTCAGGCGCGTGGACGCCGGCGTTCAACCAGAGCGAGACGGCCGCGTGCCGCAGATCGTACGGTCGGCCCGCCAGGGGAGAGGCGACCTGATCGAGGGTGAGAGCGTAGGTTCGGGCCTCTTTCCAGATCTTGGCGTAGGCCGAGCCGGAGATCACGCCGCCCGTCCTGGTCCGGAAGAGCCGTCCATCCTTGGCCGTGCCGTGCGTGTCGAGGTGAGCCCGGAGGATGGCCACCAGTTCGGGCGGGATCGGCACCGGCCGCGTGGTCTTCGCATCCCGGTGCTTCAGGCCGCGTTCGTCGTGAGCCTTGCCGGAGTCGGTGAATCGCTTGTTGCTCTGGGGTGCGGTCTTCTCCAGCGTGAGCAGACCCCACCCGGATGCGGGAAGGTGACAGTCCTTCTCCCGGAGCCCGGCCGCCTCAGCCGGTCGCAGGCCGCCGAAGTACATGCAGGCGAACATGGCCATCAGCATCGCTCCGCGCGTCCGGCCGCAGTAGGTGACGGCGACGAGGAGTTCGCGCGCCTGTGCCGGATTGACGACGACGCGCCGGTCTATCTCGCCGTTCGACTTCGGGCGGCGCAGCTTCACCCGGTCGAGCGGATTTGCCGAAAGCTCTTCCAGCTCAACGGCGTACTCAAGCGCGTGATGGAAGACCGCCTTCTTGCGCCGGAAGGTGGACGCCGCAGCCGCCGAGCCGTCGAGGAGGAGCGCGAGAGCCTCCAGCGCGGCCCGCGTGTGCTTGGCGTCTTCCAGTGCGGTGATGGGCAGTGACGCGGCTTCCAGCCAGCGGAGTGCGCCCGCGATCTCGGGAGTCCGCGGGGGCCGGCGATCGGCGGGGACGAACGCGAAGTCTCGAAGCGCCCGCCGCAGGGTTTCGTCATCCGGCCGGCCAGGTCGGTCGGTGGTGAGTACGGGGGTGACGTTGGAAAGTGCGTCCGTCATGCCCTCTCGCGACTTGGCCGCCGAGTGAGGCCACCGGGTTTCCACGTAGGCAACGGCGAAGGCGTACCAGGTGCGCGCGTTCTTCGCCTTGAGCATGGATTCCGGGAGCCCGGTCTCCACGTCGAACGCCTCACCGCGCTTGGCCGCCTGCCGAAGGTCGGACAGCCAGTTGTCCGCGAGCGCCTTGGTGCCGAAGCTCTTGGACTTCTCCCGGCCGCCGACCTTCCAACGCACCTCGTACGACGGCTTCTTGCTCGACTTGTTCCGGCGGATCTCCCAGAACGTGGCGCTGTACGACGTGGTCACGCCGCCTCCCGGAGGGTGTCGAGCCATGCGGTGAACTCGCTGCGGTAGACCCGGATCTCGCCGTTGGGAAGCTTGAAGCCTGCCGGAGCCTTGCCGACCTCCCGCCAGCGGTAGAAGGTCCGGCGGGAGATTCCTCCGAGTTCGTCGAGGATCTCGGGAACCGTCATCAGTTCGTCACGCTTCCTCACGCCGCCCTCCCTTCTGTTGCCGAAAGATCTTGTCCGTCTCCTTGGGCTTGGAGCTGGTTCATGTGGTTGCGCCATCGCTGGCGCTCGTGAATCGACCGCAGCAGCCTCACGGCGAGCGGGGGAACGTTGGCATCTCCGGCCGGGACGGGTCTCCAGACGTAGCGGTGCGGGTCAACCGGCTGGTCGGCCTGACCGAGTGCTTCCAGAACCCAGGTCCGGCGATCCTGCTTGTGTTCGGCCAGGGTCTTGTTCGACCACTTCCGGGACACGAGGACACGGCGTCCGGCGTAGCCGAGGTGTTCCGGCTTATGGGCCTTGGAACGGCACCGGCCAGGAGCCATTCCGGCTTTGGCGCCCTTGGGCTGCACGCCGTAGCGCAGCCAGTTCGGGCAGGCAGGCGAGCACGGCTCGTACCGCAGGGCATCGACGAAGCGGGCCGCGTGCTCCCGTTGGGCCTCGCCGTCGAGGGATTGCCCCAGGCTTTTGGTCAGGTACTTGGACAGGTAGCGGATGCACTGGTCTGCGTCGGAGGTGCCGGCGAGCACGCCTTTGACGTCCACCTGGTCACCGAAGCGGATCACATGCAGGGGTTCGGCGTCCTCGTCGGCGTCGAGCTCGTCGAGGGCCTCACCCCAGGTAGGCAGGACCTCGCCCGTGTCGGGGTCGAGATAACCCGCGCCCTCTTCCCAGACAGGCAGGTGATCGCCCTCGTACTTCACGGTGTCGACGGATGGCCACCACACCTGGTGGTACGTCGCCGCCGCGATCTGCTTGATCTCCGCCCGGGGCAGGGTGCCGCGGATCGCCATGTGCAGATGCGGCGCGAGGCGCTTTTGCGGCTCGACTGTGGCGAAGTACTGCACGTCATAACCGGCCACCCGGCGCAGGTTCTGCACGAACCGATCCACCAGTTTGGAGAAGTGCAGCGCATCGCGGGCCGCCCGCGCGTAGTCGTAGGTCGCCGGATCCACGGGCACGCCGGCACGGATCCTGCCGTAGGAGGGCAGTGTGAGCGTGACGAACAGCGAGGGCCGGTAGACCCGGCCGTCCGAGGCCGCGAAGGTCCGCCCGAGCGTCGTGTCGGCCATCTTCCGCTTGGGCAGGTCCGGGGCATCCTGCCGCCGCTTGGTCGAGCGAGACCGCTTGGGAACGACTCGCCCGAGGACGTTGCCACGCATTCCCGCCTCGTTGATCTCCTCGTCCAGGCTGACGATGACGGCGTCGAGGTCGCCGGTGTCCTGGCCGAGCTGCTCGGCCTCGTCGCGTCGGGCTTGGATGTCGGCGCGGAACTCCACCAGCCAGCGCTGTTCGTCGTTGGCCTCGTCAGGGGTGTTGATCGGCTCGTGGTCGAGGTGCCAGCCCTCGCGGCACTGCGCCATCCGGAGTTGCCGGTTCCGCTTGGCGCACGGAGGGCACTTGCTCTCCAACGTGGCCCCGCACGGCACGTCGATGATCTCGACTTTGCCCGTGAGGACATCCATTCGCCGCAGCGCGACGGGGCGGATGCACACGCCGTACTGCTTCGCGATCTCTTCGACGACATCCCGGGCGAGCGGTCGAGCCAGCCGCACCGCCCGGGGCGTCGCCCTGTCGTTCGCGTTCGTCACCGGTCACCGTCCGCGGGCTCGAAGACGACGGGCGCGAACTGCGCGACCATGGCGCGGATGTCGTCGTCGGAGACATAGGCCGCCCGCGCCCTGACCGGGTCGGGTGAGGTTTCGAGCCGCATGTATCCGACGCCCGCCCCGAGTTCGGGAACCGGTGAGATGTGGTCGGCCAGTGCGCCGCGATCACGAGCGCCGTCGCCGAGGACCATGTCCACCTGCTCCGACTCGTCCAGACGAAGCGCGATCTTGTCGGGGAACAGGTTGCGGATGTTCATGACCTCCTTGCGCGGGTCCTGCAAGGCCGCCATGACGCCGAATCCGACCGCCCGCCCCTGCGTGGTGAGCACGGCGAGCGCGGCCGTGATCCTGAGACGAAGCCCCTTGTCCGGCTGGTAAGCGGTCAGGAAGGCGACCTCGTCGACGACCACCAGGACGAAGGGATCCTCCGTGGTAGGGGTGTGGGAGCGTTGGGAGCCGCCGAACCGGTCGGCCCGTTCCTGCATCACCGACACGGCCGCCTCCAGCAGGTCGGCGCAGTCCGCCGGGGCTGCGGCGTACCGGTTGCCGAACAGCGCCCGGCCGAGTGACAGTTCCATCCGCTTGGGATCGAGCGCCCACACTTCGACGAGGCCCGCTCGCATGGCAGGAAGAAGGCCGCGGATCGTGCCCCATAGGTAGGAGCCTTTGCCGGAGCCGGTCGCGCCGGCGATCAGGACATGGGTGCCGTGGACCTTGAGATGCAGCGGACGGCCATCTTCCTGCGTGCCGATCTCGACCGGCCCGACCGAGACCACGTCAGGGATGGGGACCGCTGGGAGTGGAGCCGCCAACGGGTCATGCCGGGGGAGAGTCAGCGTGAGGCGGCCGGCCCTTGCGACCGCTACCCGGCAGGTCCGGGAACCGAAGCCATGGGCGACGTGATCAACCCGGTCTGTCCAGTCCTTGACCGATTGACCGTTGAGCATCTTCACCGTGACGAGGTCGGCCCATGAGGTGCACGAGACCTTGAGCAGGCGTGGCAGGTAGTCACGGCCCCGGATGTGCCGGCCGAGACCAGAGACGACCATCACCGGCTGCCAGTGACGGCGGTAGACCCAGATGAGCCGCCACCAGGCGAGCAGCCGCCAGCCGATCAGGCGCAGGAACGAGGCCCTACCGAGCAGCGCCCAGGACAGCCCGGTCATGGTGACGACGCCGACGAGGGCTAGGCCCCAGCGCCAGCCGTAGGCCAGCGCGACCCCGACCGGGGCCAGGGCGACAGCGCAGGCGATGGGGTGCCGCCAGAGGATCCGGATCAGGCTCGCGATCAGGCGCGACAGCCAGATCACGATGCTGACGACCGCCGGGGTTCGCACGACGGCCGGGCGGAACACCACGGCCGTGTCAGGGGTGGTGGAGACGAGGTTACGCGCCTCGTCTCCGGGGAGCTTTCTGAACATTAGGCTGGAGTCCTCTCAAGCATTCGCGTGTGTGGGAGATCCGAGGGGCCGCCGGAAGTTGCCGCTTCCAGCGGCCCCGCTTACGTGTCAGGCCGCCGAGGAGTCGGAGGCCGGTGTGCCGGAGTCGCCTGACTGCTGCTCGTGCAGCCGCTTGCAGTCGGCCAGGTACCGCCCGGCGGCCTCGAAGATCCGCTGTGCGATGTCGAGGTCCTTGGGGGTGACCGGCCCGGCCGCCGTGGTGGACACGGAGACCTGAACGGCGTTGCTGCTGATGTCGAAGTAGGGCCGCCCGGAGTCCAGCACCGAGGCCCGAGCACTGATCTCGGGCGAGTAGAACGAGACGCCCAGGTGCGTGACGCCGCCCGGACTGAGCGACATCGTGACGTAGGTGTACGGGTCGTCGATCACGCCGCCGCCTCCTTGCCGGCGCCGGTCTGCTTGCTGGGGGCGGCCACGTTGCGGGGAACGCGCATCCCCCTGGCACGGATGGAGTAGGCCAACCGCCCGGTGTTCTGGGCGACGTACGGCGTGACGGTCATCCCCTCGAACTCCACCGGAGTGATCGGCAGGCCCGCGGGCGTGGGCGGGGGAACCGGCTGCACCGGCGAGAGGATCTTGACCGCCACCGTCTTCTGGGCGAGCTTGACCGCCGGGTCGGCGTCCATGACGGCGACCTGCCACACCAACTCGCCGGTGGTCTTGTCCTTGGCGTAGACGGTGCGGCCGTTCGTCGAGGCGGTGAAGTCCTTGACCTGCTCGACCTCCCCCACCAGGTAGCAGCCGTGCGGGAAGACGTGATCGAAGCTGATTGGGATGGGGCCCTGAATGGCCATGACATGACTCCTGTTCTCTCTTAGGACAACCCCTTAGACGGTCGTCCACTTGTCCGATTGAGTCGATCGTAAGCCTTCCCCACTCGTCCGCACAAGTAACCGAGCGAAACGAGTGGGGGAGACTCAACTCACCTGGTAGACATCCTCGACTTCATGAAGGTCACCTGGCAGCGCGACAGTCACCACCATGAGCACAGCCCCAGCCGGATCGTGGACACTGGCCAGCACGCCGAGCACCGGAGCCGACGAGCCGAGGAGTTCGGCCTCCTCCTTGGTCGGCTCACGCGCGGCCAGTCGTTCCGTCACATGGTCGAAGCGCAGATGCTTGACGGCCTGCAAGTGCTGCCGGACGCCATGCCGCAGGGGATCGGGCTTGTCCAGATCGGTGCCTACGGCGATCTCCAAGGGGAACCACAGAGTTTCCGTCGCAGTCACCCGCTCTGCCCGCTTGGCGACACGCTGACGAGCGATCACGGGAGTCCGCTCATCCACGCCCATCAGCCGGGCGATATGCCGAGGAGCCGGCACACGGCCCACGCTCACGATGTTCTCGGCGCTCTCGGTCTGCTCGGCCGTCTCAAGGCCAGGCCGTACGCGGTCCGCCGGGCTCTCCGGACGGCCCTTTACGAACGACCCGCGCCCGTGCTCTCGTTCGATCCACCCCTGCATGGCGAGCGTCTGAAGCGCCCGCACTACGGTTGTCCGCCCCACGCCGAACTCCCGGACGAGCTGCGTTTCGGAGGGCAGCATGTCGCCGGGCGCGTACTCGCCGTCTCGAATACGCTGCTGAATCGCCGTCATCACCTGGGCATACTTCGGAGGGGCGAAGTCCATGCTCATGCTAACCGCCCAATCGCTTTTCCACTTGTCTGCATAAGTACAGTAGCGGCCGAGCGAGAGCCTGTCAGGATCTCAGCCACCAGCGGGAACGGCTATCTCACCTTGCCGGACAGCAGGGCCAGCCACACGTTCCAAGCTTTCGCTGTCCGCCAGGCGTACGTCTGTCCCGCGTGCGGCCTCATGGCGGGGCCCGTCAAGCGCCGGATGAACGACAGCCCGCCGCTCTCGCACAGCTCATACCAGGTTTCGCGATGCTCATGGCAGGTCCAGGCGATCACCCGGAACCTCTCGAACCGGCGCGCGGGATACCAGAGCAGCGACTGAGCCCCTTTCTGCGCCGGCGGGAGGTGGAGGAGCGAGCAATACGTGTCCCGGACTGGAGGCCGGCCACTCACCGGTCGGTCCTCTCAAAGCGCACCGACCCGGCCAGGTCGAGCGTCGCTCGGAAGATCACCCGCCGGGACCAGTCGTCCGGGACCGTACCGAAGTCGTAGACCCGGTGCGTGATGCGTCCCCACGGCTCACGCGCCGGGTCCATCTGGCGCAGTGCCTTGCGCAGCTCGTCCATCGAGCTGGCCTGTCCGGAGGTGGCACCGCAGGGCCCGAGCTCGTCCGTGCCGGCGTTCGTGAGGAACGTCTCCCACTCGAACATCTCGACGAGGAGTTGGCCCCCGTCGCAATAGAGGCAGTCTTCCTGTGACGAGGTGGCCTCGCCGATCATCGCGGCCGTCACTCGCCCCCGCCGAGTGACCATCTTCCACCCGCGCCCGTCGCACGCGGTGCACTTAACCGGTGTTGTCATGCCGGAAAGAATGGATGGAAAGAGATTCCAGCCCTATCCCAACGGGATATACCACCGGGAGATATAGAGTTCCCAGTGCCAGCCATGCGCCGTCAGTCTGGAAACAGTGGAGGCCAGAATGCACGGAAACGCTTTCGAGTCAATCGAAATCCCCGCATGGGTATGGGACCGCGACGAGACCCGGGAAATTCTTAAGAAACGTGATATAGCGGGACTGTTCGGCCTTGCCGTCAAATACGCGGGCGCCAGCCAGGTGCGCATCAGCGCCGCTACCGGCATCGCCCAGGGACGCATCAGCCAGCACCTACGTGGCCAGCGCCAGGTCACCGACCTGGAGGTCTACGAACGTATCGCCCTCGGTCTCGGCCTGCCCGACCACGCCCGCATGCTGCTCGGCCTGGCCCCGCTCGACATCGCCTCACCCACCGGCGACCGCGACCACGAGCACGAGGAGCAGGCCGAGGAACTGGCCGCCAGGATCGAGGCCGCCGCCGTCATTGATCCCGCAATGGTGATGATCCTCAGCACGGACACCAACAACCTCCGCCTACTTGATCGCAGACTCGGCAGCGCGGCCATCGCCGACAAAATGCGCGCCCAAATATCTCAGATAGAGCGCGCCCACCATCACGCCGTACGGCCCGGTATACGCGCGCAGTTGGCCCACGTGCTCTCCGAGACCGCTGCTCTTGCCGGCTGGCAGGCTATCGACACATGCGCGTTGAAAGACGCATGGGATCATCACGAACGCGCCATCTCGGCCGCCCGCGATGCCGACGACCCCGCCCTACTCGCTTATGCGCGCGGGCAGCAGGCATACGTT
Organism: Nonomuraea coxensis DSM 45129; assembly: GCF_019397265.1. Taxonomy (NCBI): domain Bacteria; kingdom Bacillati; phylum Actinomycetota; class Actinomycetes; order Streptosporangiales; family Streptosporangiaceae; genus Nonomuraea; species Nonomuraea coxensis. The sequence continues at coordinate 7,211,981 of NZ_CP068985.1, read as the reverse complement.
CTGACCGACCTGGGACGGCCGGCGGAAGCTACGGAGCTGCTTCGCCACGTCCGCACCACCTACGACCGCCGGGTCCCCGGCCATCTGCGCACATGGCTTGCCGCTGCTGAAGCCGAAGCCGCCGCGATCCTCGGCGACGAGAAGACCTGTCGCACAGCGTTGGACCATGCCGCCGCGTTGCTCCCCGAAGGTGACGCCGACCCCCTCTTGCCGTACGTCTCCCTCAACCGTCACCATCTCGCCCGGTGGCGCGGCAACTGCCTCGTCCGCTTCGGCGACCCCGAGACCATCGAAGACCTACGGTCGGCTCTCGCAGGCATGGACGGCACGTATAACCGAGCCGAGGCCGGGTTGCGCTGTGACCTCGCACACGCGTTGTTGGCCGTGGGGGAGTCGGATGCGGCGCAACCGCACATCTACCGAGCCGAACAACTCGCCACGATGACCGGCTCTCGCCGTCACGCGCGACGAATCGCCGAGCTGACTCGCGCCGCTACCCGCGCATCTCGTTGAGCCGTTCCCGGGCATAGAGGAGCCCCACCAGGACACCGGAGTTCCAGACATCGCCGCGGGCGATCATGCCCGGGATCTCCTTCATCGGAATCCACTCCAGCCGATCGGCCTCGACCTCCCCGGCCGGCTCACCGACGAGTTCGGCACCCCGGCCGAGGAACACGATGTGCTCGGAGTCGACCATGCCGACCATCGGCTGAAACGTGATCAGGTGCTCGATCTCCTTGGGCCGGTAACCGGTCTCCTCCTCCACCTCGCGGGCGGCGGTGTCCTTCGGATCCTCACCGACTTCGACCAGGCCGCCGGGAAGCTCCCAGCCCCAACGGTCGAAGAGGAACCGGTGCCGCCACAGCATCAGGATTCGACTCTGATCATCGACAAGCACCGTCATGGCCGCCCGGTCCAGATGAACCGCGTGATGCTCGAAGCGCTCCCCGCCCGGGATCTCGACGTCAACGAGCCCGAGGCGGATCCACCGGTTGTCATAGATCAGTCGCTCGCCGTGGACGATCCAGCGCGTCTGTTCCTCATTGGTAGCCACACCGCGACGCTACCGCCCAACATCGTCGACGTACACGCGAACATCAAGGCATCAAGGCTACATATGGTGCTCAATCGAGATCTCGGCTCAGCGTCGTAAGTCCGCTTACCTGCGCTCAGCGTGATAAATGTCTGTGGTGGCGTCTGATTCCCTGCTTGAGAACGAGCTCCAGGCTCTCCTTGACCGTCTCAGCAAGCGCGATCGCCTGCGCAGCGAGGCAACCCTACAATCCGACATCCGGCACCTGCTTCTCACCGGAGGGTTGAACCTCGCCGAACACGATCTAGACGTTGCACTGGAAACGCCGGTTGGCGACGGCCGCCGCATAGACATAGAAGTCGGCTTCACGGTCATCGAGGTCAAGAAGGACCTAAGCGGCGCCGCCGTACTTAGAGCGGCCGAGAAGCAGCTTGCCGGCTATGTCAGGACCCGAAGCGAGCAGACCGGACAGCGCTACGTGGGCATTCTCACCGACGGCACCACGTGGCGTGCCTACCACTTGCGCGACGACGAACTGACCGAGGCCACGCGCTTCGAGCTGAAGCAACCGCGCCCGGATCTCACGTCCCTGTTGACCTGGCTCGAAGGCGTACTCGCCACCCGAAAGGGGATCCCTCCCACCCCGGGCGAGATCGTTACGCGGCTGGGCGCTGCCAGCGCCTCATATGCTCTAGATCGCGCAGTACTGGGCGCGCTGTACGCCGAGCACCGCAACCTACCCACGGTCCAGCTCAAGCGCGAACTGTGGTCCAAGCTGCTGCGCAGCGCGCTGGGCACCCAGTTCACCGACGACGACGAGTTGTTTCTTGAACACACCCTGCTCGTCAACAGCGCCGAGGTGATCGCGCACCTCGTTCTCGGCCTAGACGTAACCGACATGCAGCCGGCTACCCTCCTTGCTGGCCAGCGTTTCGATCTTGCCCAGATCTACGGCGTGGTCGAAGCCGATTTCTTCGACTGGGTGCTTGAGGTCCCCGGAGGGGATTCCTTCGTTCGGACCATGGCCCGGCGCCTGGCTCGGTTCGACTGGGCCACTGTTGAACACGACGTGCTAAAGGTCCTCTATGAGTCCGTCATCGGCGCCGAGACCCGCAAGCGTCTGGGTGAGTACTACACCCCCGACTGGCTCGCGGATCAGGTCGTCGCTGAGGCCGTGACCGATCCACTTAATCAGCGGGTCCTTGACCCGTCCTGCGGTTCCGGAACGTTCCTGTTCCACGCGGTCCGCCGCCATCTCGCCGCCGCTGACCAGGCCGGTATCCCGCTGGCTGCTGCCTTGTCAGGCCTTACCAACCGCGTCTTGGGCATCGACTTGCACCCTGTGGCCGTCGCCTTGGCAAGGGTCACCTACCTACTTGCCATCGGTCGAGACCGCCTTATCGACTCCCAACGTGGCCCAATCACGGTTCCGGTCTACCTCGGCGACAGCGTCCAATGGGCTCAGCGAGTGGATCTTTTCACCGAGGGTCATTTACTCATTTCCACCGGGACCGGCAGCCAACTGTTCGAGGACGAACTACGTTTCCCTGACCGTCTCCTTGCTGACGCTGGGCACTTCGACCGGCTCATCTCTGAGCTGGCGTCCTTGGCAAGCAAAAACCGCACCACCGGCACAGTCCCGCCTCTCACCGCCATCTTTAAGCGACTCGCCATCGCTGAGGCCGACCAGCCAGCAATCAAAGATAGTTTCGGAGTACTGTGCCGCCTGCAAGACGAAGGCCGGGATCACATCTGGAGCTACTACATCCGTAACCTGGTAAGGCCCGTGTGGCTAGGCCGCCCAGAGAACCGCGTGGATGTCCTGGTAGGAAACCCACCGTGGCTGTCTTACCGTCACATGCCCACCGACATGCAAGAAGTCTTTCGAAAGATGTCTGAGGCGCGCGGCCTCTGGCACGGGAAAAGCGTTGCGACTCAGCAGGACCTATCGGGCCTGTTCGTTGCTAGGGCCATTCAGCAATACCTCAAGATCGGCGGATCGTTCGCATTTGTACTTCCCAACGCGGCACTGGATCGCGGCTACTTCGCTGGCTTCCGCTCAGGCAAGTACTCCGACGGATCCGAGCAGGTCGATGCGGCGTTTACTGGGTCCTGGGACTTGCGCCGAATTCGGCCACACTTTTTCCCGCGCGGGGGAGCCGTAGTGTTCGGTCGACGAACCGATAACGCTCCTTACATGCTACCTGCTGAAACAACTCGTTGGACTGGAACACTCCCGCGGGGAATTCATTCGTGGGAGGCTGCGGCACCGCATCTCACTCGCATGCCCGCTGCTTTGACGATCAGTAGTACCGAGGCGGAGGGGCCATCACCCTATGCTGGGCGTTTCTCCAACGGTGCGACTATCTTTCCGCGTGTTCTTTTCTTTGTGCGCCCGCAGCCGGCAAGTCCGCTGGGATTTGGTGCCGGTCGACGCGCAGTTCAATCGATGCGTAGCAGCACCGAGAAGGCTCCTTGGAAAGATCTAGCGGACATAATCGGTGTCGTAGAAAGTGAATTCATACGACCCACAATGCTGGGTGAAACTGTCCTTCCTTATCGGGTTCTTCCGGCGAGAGAGTCTGTTCTCCCTATCGACGGAAACGATCTGCTCGACAGCGAAAACCCGAAACTTGATCTATATCCTGGTCTGGCTGACTGGTGGCGATCTATCGAGAGTCTATGGGAGCAGCATCGTTCCAGCACTCGCCTTACTCTCCGAGAACAGTTGGACTTCCGTCACAAGCTTTCCAGTCAACTCCCAGCTCAGCCACTACGGCTTCTGTACGGCAAGGCTGGAATGCATGTAGCAGCTGCCTTGGTGGATAATCCTAATGCAATCATCGATCACACCCTTTATTGGGGTACGGTAACGAATCGCGACGAGGGACTTTACCTATGCGCCATACTAAATAATCCGGCGCTTACGCAGCTCGTTAGGCCGCTAATGTCTTATGGTAAGGATGAGCGCCATATAGACAAACATCTCTGGAAGCTTCCTATTCCGCTTTATGATGGCTCCAATCCGGCTCACCGGCGCTTGGTGGAACTAGGGCAAGCAGAGGCAAGCCTAGTTGCCGAGCTAGATCTCGATGAAACAGAGAACTTCGTAACTCTGCGCCGGAAAGTACGGCAAGCTCTGTCGTCTGGAAGTCACGCCGAGGAAATCGCGAACATCGTCACAGAGTTGCTAGGCGGCTAATTCCTGTCTGGTCTCACGACAGAACATCACGACAGAACTTTTCTTGCCGAATTACGCTCATAGGTGTCAAGGCGGCGGCGCTAAGCGCCGCCGCACGGCCCGTCCGCCCGCCGCCGTCCGGGCGTGCGGCGTGGGCGCCGGTCCCGGACGGCGGCGGCTCCGGTCCGCCCTCCGTACGCAGCGCGCGCCGCACCACCCTCACCCGCCGACCCAACTCGCGCCGCCGCCGGCCCTGCATGTCTATGCCTCCGAACTCCATCACCTTGCCTCTTCGGGCGCCGACCGGAAGCCCCTGGTGACCGAGGGGCCTGCTCGTAGCGCTCGAAGCCCGTAGCGCTCGTAACGAGTCCGAGATGAAAGAGCCTGTAAAAGTCGTCCGTGCCCGTCATGCTAGATGCATGGCTGCTAAACCCATCCTCATCGGAGAGCGGTTCTTCTCCACCAAGAGCGACGCGCTACAAGAATGTCGTGGCATCCTCTACCACTACCCTGTGGGGGCGTGCGTCCAGGACCCTACGCACGAGCAATTTCTGGTTGATCTCCTTCAACTCCACCCAGATGCGGAGCGCAAGGTCGGGTCAGGTATAGATCATTTCGAAGTGCGAGCAAATCCCCTCTATCCGAACAAAGTCTCTTTTTTCATCGTCAGGACGGACGGGTCCGAGACCGAGTTCAGCTTCACGAAGTGCCTCACGCCTCCCACGCAACGCGAGCTGGTGCTCAGGGCGATGCGTCAGGTGGTCGGGCCTCAGGTCATTGCGTTCCTAAACGCTGCTTTCCGTAATAGTGATCAAGTCCGGTGCGCCGTTACCGATGTGATCCTTGAGAGTCCGAATGAGGTACATGTCGATCATTTCGACCCGGAATTCATCGATCTGGCTACTGATTATGTACTAGCCCATGGCGGCTGGGACGCTTTTGATCTGATCTCGACGGATGGAGTAGTAGGTCCGACTTTTGCCGATGACGGGCAAGCTCAAGCGTGGGCAGATCATCACCGTGACGTTGCGTCGTTGAGGATTGTTTCTATACAAGCGAACCTGTCCAACTTGCGACGTGGTGTCAGTCGGCCTCGTGCGAGGTAAGAGATCCTACTGGCTCTCGAAGCGGGACACTTCTCTCAACGGCTACGTATAGGCACAGCTAATGGAAGGAAGCACGTAAACCTCGGCGGTACATCGCATCCCTCTCACGATCGCCCTGCGGTGGTTGAGCGTAGTGCAGGGTTGGGGGCGATCGAAGGTCCGGGCTTCGTACCTCAGCCCGGCCCGCCGGGTGAAAGGGCTGGCACCGTTGCGGGATATGTGCGGGATGGACTCGCAGACCAGCAGATTGCCGAAAGGTTGCGGTGCAGGTCGGAGGCGTAATTGGTTTCGTGGCCGCTGCTCCACTTCTAATCCGACGGTCGCAGGTTCGAATCCTGCAGGGCGCGCAACCAAGACCAGGCAATCCACGGGTTGACCTGGTCTTTTGCATGATCGCCCCGGTTGCTTCGTAGGCAGCGGGAGGCCCCCGAAAGCAGCCCTGTGCCACTGCTCGCGGAACATACGCGGAATGCTCGCAGCCACGTTTCCCCAGGTCGGCGTGGGAGTTTCGAGGCCCGGAACGGCGAAAGGACCCCGAGGTGTCCCGGGGCCCTGCCGTAGCTCCTGTGTCACGCCGCGAGCGCTTCCAAGATGCGCTGGTTGGCGATCTCCTGTTGGCCGTCGATGCACTTGGCGTAGACGCGCAGCATCACGTCCACGCCGTGTCCCGCTCTCTCGGCCGCTTCCGGCGCATGCACGCCCGCGTTGAGCCAGAGCGAAACTGCCGCGTGCCGGAGATCGTACGGCCGGCCCGCCAGGGGAGAGGCGACCTGGTCGGGGGTGAAGGCGTACGTCCGGGCTTCCTGCCAGACCTTCGCGTACGCCGAGCCCGAGATCACGCCGCCCGTGCGCGTACGGAAGAGCCGGCCGTCCTCGGCGACTCCGAACGCCGTGATGTGATCCCGCAGGATGGCCACCAGCTCAGGCGGGACGGGCACGGTGCGTGTGTGCTTCACGTCCCGATGCTTCAGCCCGCGCTCGTCGTGGGCCTGCCCGGAGTCGGTGAACCGCCTGTTGCTCTGCGGCCGGGTCTTCTCCAGTGTCAGCAGCCCCCAGCCTTTCTCTGGGAGCCGACAGTCCTTCTGCCGCAGTCCCGCTGCTTCTGCCGGGCGAAGGCCGCCGAAGTACATGCAGGCGAACATGGCAGCCAGCATCGGCCCTCGCGACCGCCCCACGTAGGTCACCGCGGTGAGCAGTTCACGCGCCTGCCTTGGGCTGACCACCGAGCGCCGATCGATCTCGCCGCTCACCTTGGCTTTGCGGAACTTGACCTTGTGCAGCGGATTCGCCGACAGCTCCTCCAGCTCCACGGCGTACTCAAGCGCGTGATGAAAGACGGCCCGCTTGCGGCGGTACGTCGAGGTCGCCGCAGGCTTGCCGTCCAGGCACAGCGCCAGGGCTTCCAGCGCCGCACGGGCGTGCTTGGTCTCCTCCAGAGCGCTCAGCGGGAGCGAAGCACCTTCCAACCAGCGGACAGCGCGGGCGACCTCCGGTGTCGGCTCCCGCCGGCGGTCCTCGGGCAGGAAGGAGTACTCGCGCAGCGCCCGCCGGATGATCTCGTCGGACGGACGGCCAGGTACGTCGCCGACCAAGACGCGGGTGACGGTGGCGAGAGTGTCGGTCATGCCTTCACGAGACTTCGCCGCCGCGTGAGGTCACCAGGTGCGAACGTACGCGACGGCGAAGGCGTACCAGGTCCGGGCATCCTTGGCCTTGACCATCGAAGCGGGAAGACCGCTGTCCACGTCGAAGGCTTCGCCCTTCTTGGCCGCCTGCCGCAGATCGGACAGGAAGCTCTCGGCCGGGCCCTTGGTCTTGAAGGTCTGCGACTTCTCACGGTTGCCGACCGTCCACCGCACGGTGTGCGAGACGCCGTCCGCCCCGGCGCTGCTTCTCCGCCTTTCGGTAGGTGTGGAAGTCCTGCTGCCAGGCATGGACCCGGTCCTCGGTCCACACCAGCGGCTTGGGCCGGACGTGGGCGGGCATCTCCAGCACGGCGGCGGGGTTGAAGTCGATCAGCCGGTCCTGTCGCATGGCCATGTTGAGCGCGTGGCGGAGCGTGGCGCGGATGCGGTGCATGGTGGCGATGCTGATCGGCCGCCGGTACTTGACGCTCTCACGCACCTGCGGGTCGGGGTCGGTGCGGCGTTCGGCGATGGTGTCGTTGAACTCCTCGATCTGCTCGAACATCAACGCGATGTCGCTGACCTTGAGCTGATCCAACCGCAGCCGCCCCAGATACGGGATCAGGTAGAGGCGGATGTGGCCCTCGTAGGAGCGGCGGGTGGTCTCCTCGATCTTCCGCTTGCGGTGGAGGAACTCGTTCAGCCACTGCTCGACGGTGATCTCCTGAGTCAGATGCTGTCCAGTCTTGATCTTGCGGCGGACCGTCTCCGCGTCCGGCAGGGCGTCGGTCTCGGTCAGGGTGCGTTTGATCAGGTCGGCGATCTGGGTGCGGGTGGCGGGCTCGCGTGGGTCGGCCAGCGCGAGCAGGTCTCGCACGCGGCCGAGTTCGTCTTTGGCGGCGTCCTGGGTGCCGAAGCCGCCGCGGCGCAGCGGCCCGCGCCGTTTGCCGTCGGATGAGGGTGGGAGTTCGATCTGGTAGTTCCAGATGCCGTGCCGGTAGCTCCATCCGCCGTCGGCGCGGCGCAGCTTGGGGCATTTCTGCCCGAGTTCCTTGCCGTCGCTGTCGCGGCAGGAACAGCGTTTGAACGTGCGTCCCTCGGCCATCGTGTGTCCTGTCCTGTTCTCTTGGGTGCGGTCGGCGGGGTGAGGCTGTGCGGGTGAGCAGGGGACGGGGTAGCGCCCCGGACAGGGGTTGCTGCGCCCGGTCTGGAAGCGGTCGATGGGACCGACCGCCCTGGCCAAGAGGCGTCCTGCAGAGTTCCGTTCCGGACACCCATCCCGCGATTCCCGTTCGGCCAAGGCCCCGGTGATCGCTGGATACGGACGCGCGGGAGCCCCTGTCGCCCGTGCCGCCGTCTGTGCGATGTGGAGAGCCGGGCCCGTCGTGTGCCCGTCCGGCGCGGGCGGACGCGGTGGCGTGCTCGGGGGAGCCCGCCCGTGGTCGTCACCCCGCCGCATCGATGGCCGTGCCGGACAGGGGGTATCGACGCCCACCTGGATGGCGTTGGTCAAGGCCGAAGCCGACGGTCACCGCCTGACCGGGTGTCGGCGGTTTCGCACGGCGTCACCGCTGTCTCATCGCACATCGCTGGGAGGCGCCACCGAGCAAGGACAGTTCCCGTGGGCGGGAACGCACCCATGCCTGCGAGCGAGACGAGAAGCCGTTCCCGTACGCCGGCCGGGATGGTCGGCGGATTTTTCTCTATGGCGGATGGTGTCGCGTTGTCCTGCGGTGAAGTCATGGCGGTACCGCTCGATTGCCTGGGCTACCTGATCCCTGTCGCCTTGATGAATACCTGCGATCAAGCCCGGCTTTGGGCAGCAGGCGAAGCAAAGGTTTGACAACGATTACCGGACAAAGCATTCGTGGCCGGCGATGTTTGTTGCCCTCGGGTGGTGGTCGGTCGCCGCAGGTCGTAGAGGTTTCAGGCACGGCGGCGTGCTGCCGAAGATTGCATCCGTGCAGGTCAAGCGGCGGAGTACCTGGGTGCAGGCCTCTCGAATGGCCGCCCGCTCATCGAGGTCCCGGTTCCTGCGTCAGCAGCGCACGCCCTGGGTACGCCTGCCCACCCCGTCCTGATTCCGCGTGCCACCACCTGATCGCCGGCAGCCGAGCCGCGCCCCGGCAGGACCGTTCGGCTGCCGGCCGGTCGGAGCATGCTTCCGTGATGAAGGTTTGCGATACGTCCGGTGCTCACTCGAGCGAGAACCTGGCCAGATAGGCTTGCGTCAGTTCTTTGGCCTCGGCGATGACCCGGGCATCGCCTGCGGGATCGTCGCGGAAGGCGTAACGCAGGATGGCGTCGCACGCCTCGACGGCGATGCGCAGGGCCAGGCGGAAGTCCTCGCCCACGGGCGCCCCGAGGTGCTCGGCGAGCAGCGCGGCCAGGCGGCCGCTGAGCGCCTCGCTGCTGCCGAAGTCCACCGTGGCGAACCCGGCGACGCCGCGCCGCATCGCCACGTACTCGTTCACGACCAGGTCGACGATGGCCACCCAGTCGCGCCGCGCACCGGCCAGCCGCCCGGCAAGGCGGGCGCTGTACTCCTCCATGTTGCGTTCGCCGAGGGCTGCGACCAGGTCGCGTTTGTCGTGGAAGAAACGGTAGACCGAGCCGATCGGCACACCGGCCCGTCGCGCCACCGCGCGCGTGGTCAGCCCTTCGTAGCCGACCTCGTCCAGCAGCGCGGCGCAGGCGTCGACAATGCGGTCGAGCCGTTCCACGCTGCGCTGCTGCACCGGCGCGCGGCGCAGCAGCGCGCCGGACTCGCGAGCCTGCGCACTCATGCGTCCCCCTGCCACCTCGGCTGACCCGTCTCTACGGGCCGCCTGCCCGACGAGCCTATGCCGCCAGCAGCAAGGTCAGCCCGCCGAGGGTGTAGCAGACCATGAGGACGAATAGCGGGATCTGTCCCGCGACGGCCCGTGCCGGGGCGAACAGCCGCACCGAGCGGTCGTGCGCGGCGACCACGCCGAGCACGTGCCCGGCCACGATGGACACCACCTGCACGCTGGCGATCGCGCCGGGACCGACCAAGCCCTCGTCCACCGTGCGTGCGGCGGTGCCCAGCAGGTCCAGGCCGGTGTCCAGCGGGTCGGAGGCCAGGATGAACGCCCGCTGTCCTTCGATGACCAGCAGCGAGAAGTAGTGGGCGATCAAGTAGCCGACCGCGATCGGCACCAGCGAGTGGGCGAAGGCGCCCAGGTTCCCGCCGCGCGGCCGGTGGCCGGCCATGCGGGGCGCGACGCCGATGAGGCTCGCGACGGCGATGCACGCGCCGTACAGCAGGGCGACCCCGGCGACGGCCGCGAGCAGGCCGAGCGTGCCGGTGACGGTCGGCCCGGCGGCGGCGCTCTGCAGCGTGTTCACCCAGGCGGGAGCGTCGGAGAAGCCGTCGTAGGCGGTGGAGGCGAGCATCACGCACACGGTGGCGACCAGCCCGGGTGCGGGGGTGATCGCGTCCAGGCCGTGGAACGGGTTGCGCAGGACGAGCCGTCCGTCGGCGCGGCGGCCGAGCGGGGCCAGCCGTCCGATCAGCGCCGAGTACACCTCGAACGCGTCACAGTGGTCGAACCAGCGTGGCCCGTACGCCAGCGCCCCCGCCAGGTGGACGGTGGCGTAACAACCGAAGAACACCAGCAGGGACGCGTTGGCGGCGGGCTCTGGCGCGACCAGCTCCAGCCAGGTGAACGCCAGCAGTCCAGCCGCCGCCGGCCAGTGGCCGAGCCGGTGCGGCGGCTCGCGGTCACGGCCGAGCCCCGCCAGCCTGGACAAGGCCAGGTGGATCGCGCGCAGCGGATTGACCAGCCGCCACACGGGCCCGAGCAGGAGCGACGCGGGCACCAGGCCCACCCAGAAGATGACGTAGACGAGGGTGGGCGCCGGATTGCGTTCCGGGTCGTCCGGCCCGAACAGCGCGGTGACCAGTGTGAAAGCGGCGACCAGCAGGCCGAGCGCGCGCAGCGTGACGCGCGTGGCGCGGGCGTCGGCCAGGCGTCGCACCGCCCGCGGCAGCGCCCGGCCGGCCTCCTGCCCGCGGAACCTGGAGTCCGCCCACAACACGGCGAGTCCGAGGAACGACACGAGCAGCGCGGCCAGTGCCCCCGCGAACGCGTAGAACGCGGGGATGGGCAGGTCGTGCCGCGATCCGATGCCGTGCGCCAGGATGCCGCTCATCGCACCACGAGCTGGGTCAGGACGAGGCCGGACTCGTGCGTCTCCACCTCGAACAGCCCGCTGCGGTCCGCGGTGAACTCGATGACCGCCGGGATGCCCGGGGTGAGAGGGCGTTCCAGATCGAAGCCGTGCACGTGGACGGTGTCGGTCCGGTCGGCGGTGACCTCCAGGCGTACCTTGGCGCCCTCCTCGATCTCGACGCGGCCGGGTGGCGGGGTCACGGTGCGGCCACTGATCCGCACGTCGATGCGCGTCGGTCGGCTGGCGGCTGTCCCCTGCGTGGTCGGCGTGTCCGGGATGGCCGGGGTGGCGGCGGTCGCGGTCCCCTTGGCGGCCTGTTGGGGGCCTTCGATCGTGGCCGAGCTCTCCACCGGCTTGCCCGCGGACGACCAGAGCGTGTGGTCGTCCGCGCTGAGCCGCACGGTCAGCGTGTGCGTGCCCGCGGGGACGGCTTCGGCCGCCAGGTGGTGCCACGGCGCGTACAGACGGGCGATTTTCTTGCCGTCCAGGTACAGGTGGGCGTGTCCGGTTCCGGGCAGCGCGGCGCCGCCGACGCTGTCGGGGGTGAAGGTGAACCGGTCGGTGACCAGGTGCAGGTTCCAGCCCGATTCGCTGTCGGGGCGCATCTCCAGCCGTACCGAGGGGGCTTCGGTGGCGGGCACGTCTCTGGTCTGATGGTCGCCGTGGACGTGCGGCGTGCCGGCCGCCGCGGTCGCGGGCGCGTGGTCGGTGCCGGGCCGGTGGTGGGTGGTCACCGGCTGGCCGCACGCGCCGAGCAGCAGCACCGCGGCGGCCGTGCCGATCATCAGCCTGTACGGGTGGGGACGTCTCATGCGGGGGCCTCGGCGGGGGACGTGGACTCGGGGACGGGCGTCGTACGGGGGCGCGGCGCCAGGCGTACGACGGCCCAGAGCACCCAGACGATCGCGAACAGCCCGCGCAGCCAGGCCGGGCTGAGCGGCAGCCACGGGATCAGCAGCAGCGACTTGTCCACGGCGTCCAGCAGCGTCAGCGCGCCGAGCACGATGGTCGCGCCGCCGAAGAAGCGGTACTCGCGGCGCAGCGCCAGCCCCATGCCGGTCAGGCCCCCGCCCAGCAACAGCAGGGCCGCGGCGGGCAGCAGCGTGTGGTCGTAAGCCGCGCCTACTACGTCGAGCGCCAGGCCCGCCAGCGCGAGCACCGCCGACACCGCCCCGAGCCTGCCCGCGCGCGGTGCGCCCGCAGCGTCGGCACCGGCCCCGGAGGCGGCCGCGGCGGGTGCGGTACGCAGGCGGCGCCACCACAGCAGGGCCACGATCAGCCCGATGAACACCGACGTGCCCAGCGTGAGCTGCACCTCTACCCGCGCGAGCCCGGACGAGCCGAACCAGTCGCAGCCGGCGGGCAACCGCCGCTCGACGACGTTGTACTCCGCGCAGACCAGCCCGTGCGCCAGCTTGGCGGGCTCACCGACGAGCCGGTGCGACCCGGCTCCGGCGAGCTCGCCCGGCTTGCCGCCGCAGCCCGGCACCACGTAGGGGCTGGTCGGCCCTTGGGTGTCCCAGCAGTTGCCACTGCCCTGGCCGTCCCAGATGACGTCGGTGGCGTTGGGCCGGACCGAGCCGTCGGGAGCGACGCCGAGCCGGTTGCCGCCGTAGAAGTTGTCGTGCGAGGTATCGGCCTGTTTGTCCAGGGCCTCCTCGCCGCGCAGGAACGCCGGAGCCCACAGCAGCATGAACGCCGTCCTGTCGTGCCCGTAGATCCAGTTGTCGCGGTACACGTTGAAGTTGCCGCCCGCGGTCAGGATGCCGGTGCCCGGGGCGACTCCGATCTGCGGACAGACCACGCCGCTCTCGTAGCCGCGCTGACCGGCGGGCTTGGCGCAGGTGCCGTCGCGTACGTGGTTGTAGTAGTTCTTGTTGTTGTTGTAAATCTTGTTCTTCTCGAACTTGGCGTGGTTCTGCGGCAGTCCGGGGTGGTCGGGGAAGAGGCTGTCCATGGAGGCGCCGGCCATGTTGTCGAAGAACTCGTTGTCGTGCGCCCAGACCGAGTTGCCCGCGGTGCCCGAGTAGCCGACCATGTTCTGGTAGCTCTTGCAGCCGCGGATCTCGATCGAATATCGGGGCACGTCATGGCTGCGGCCGGCGTTGATGTCCGAGGCGCTGCCGGGGTAGATGCCGCTGTCGCCGTTGCCGTGCGACTCGCAGTCGGTGTAGAGGCCGTGGTCGGAGGCGAAGGTCAGGAAGCCGTACTCGTCGTTCCAGCGGGTGAGCATGCGGTCGATGACGAAGCCGTCGGTGGCCAGGATGTACAACGAGTTGAACGTTGTGCGCTGTGCGGTGAAGTTACGGAAGTAGATGCCGTTGGCCATGTCGGCGCGGATCGCGTTCAGCTTCTTGTACTGGGCGTCCACGATCACGTCGCGCGGGGTGGCGCCGGTGCCTTCGATCTGCAGGTCCTTGATGCCGAGGATGGCGACCAGGTTCTGGTTGTGCGGGCACTTCTGCTGCTGTTCGAAGGAGAGGATCTGGTAGCCGAACGACGAGAGGCGGGCGGGGAGGTTCGCGCACGCCCCGGTGGGCTCGGGCAGGCTGGGCTCCTCCTGGTACAGCCCGGGCAGGATCTTGATGTTGTAGCCGGGACCCTTGACCTGGTCCACCGCTTCCTGCAGGTGGCGGAAGCCGTCCTTCTGGCAGCGTTCGAACAGCCGCAGGTTCTGTTCCTTGAGCGCGGCGGGGAAGGTGGCCACGCGCTTGTCGAAGTCCGCCCGGTCGGTCTTGCACACCAGCAGCTCGGGACCTGTGGTCCGGTAGACCGGCACGCTTCCCGTGCCGTCGGGGAACGAGACGGGCCGCTCCTCATGTGCGAGGGCAGGGGCGGCGGGTAACAGGCACGCCAGGGCGAGCAGGACGGTGACCGACAATTTTCGCAGCAGCGACATACGCGGAAAGTAGAGCATTGTTCATGTTTTAGTCCATGCGAGGAGGTGAACGTTTTGATCACGGATACCCCCGGAGCCGTCGTTCCGGTACTGTCGCAGCCTGCCGGGACTCAGCCGGGGGAAGAGAACATAGACCAGCGCAGGGCTGCAGGCCGGCCCGCTGCGGGCGCTACCCGATCCGGTCGACGCCGACATCAAGGACTCCCGACGAGACCGGCTCAACGGCCTCCTCGGGATTGTTCGCCCAGCCGCGTCCGTAGCCCGGCAACGAGCCCGTGACCAGCCCTCCTCATGCAGTGCAAGCGATCAAAGGGACATCAACTCGCGAACCGCCCTCTGAAGTGACAACCTCTGGTCTTTTGCACGATCGTCCCGGTTGGCCCGTAGGCAGCGGGCGGCCGCCGAAAGCAGCCCTGTGCCACTGCTCGCGGAACATACGCGGAATGCCCGCAGCCGCGTTTCCCCAGGTCGGAGCGGCAGTTCGGAAGCCGGGAACGGCCGTCAGTGGCCGGCCGCGTCGTACAGCCGGAAAGCCAGGTTGCAGATCACCAGGGTGTCCAGGCTGTCCAGGTCCGCTTCGAGGAGCTTGCCGATCTGGGCCAGCCGGTACCGCAGCGTGTTGCGGTGCACGTGCAGGGCTTCGGCCGTCGCGTGCTGCCTGGCGTCCAGCCGCAGGTAGGTACTCAGGGTGTGCATCAGCTGGCCGTCGGACTTGGAGTCGTGGTCGATCAGTGGTCGGAGCACCTCCCGCGCGGCATGCTGGCCGCCCCGCCCGGCGGCCGCGGCCACGATCGAGGTCAGGTCGAACGGGCGGGAACGCTGAGGTCGGGCCAGCTCGTCTGTGATCATCGCTCGGGCCGAGGCGAGCACCATGCGGATCTCCTCGGCGTCCCTGGCCGGCCCGGCCACCACGATCGCCCGGCCAGGCATCTCCCGGCGCAGCACCTCGAGGACCTCGCCGGCGGTGTCGCCGGTGCCGCCCTGGGCCAGCAGTACCAGCAGTTCGCCGCTGCGCACGGAGCGCACCACGGGCAGCACCTGCTCCACGGCCAGGCGCAGGCGCAACGAGTATCCGGCGGAGAACGCGGGCTTCGGCGCGGCCAGCAGGACGACGGTCGGCACGTCGCTCCTGAGGCCGGCCACGCGCAGCGCCCGGACCAGGGTCGAAGTGGGCGTGGTCCAGTCGGTCAGGCTGGCGAGCACGGCGGCCATCCGCGTCGCGTTCGACGGCTCCTCCTGCAACCTGCGGGTCAGGTCGATGGCGACCAGCGTGGCGGCCGCGCTCATCGCCATCCGGACGCTCTCCACGGCCATCTCGGTGTGGCCGACCAGCATGTGGTCGTGCGCGCCCGCCTGGTCGAGCGGCACCGCGTGGTATCCGGTCGTCCCGCTGGTGGCCAGTCCCTGCAGCACGAGGTCCATCTGCCACTCCTGGTGCAGAGGCCACGTCGACACCACTTTGCCGTCGATGTCGAGGATGGCCGCCTCGCCGCCGATCTCCTTGGCGATCCGCCTGAGCAGGGTCGTCAGCGGCGCGCTGTTGGACATGAGCTGTGCCAGCTCGGCGGCGAGGTTGGACGCCCGGCCCATGTCCTTGAACCGGTCTGCGACCGTCATTTCGGCCACGAACTCGCTGATCCGCACGAATGGCACGTTATACGGCACGCTGAGCACCGGCAGATCCACCGCGGTGGCGCTCTCCACCAGGGCACGGGGTACGTCGGCGTGGGTCAGCCCGCATCCGAAGCCGATGGCCGCGACTCTTTTGCGCTTGAGCCGATGGACGAAATTCTGCCAGCTTTCTTGATCATCGGCCTGGATGCAGGCGCCGGTGGTGAGCAGCAGCTCGCCACCCCGCAGGAACGGCGAGGGGTCCACGAGTTCGGTGGACGCCACCCAGCGGATCGCCCGCTTCAGCAGGTCATGGCTGGTGGGGGTGGCCAGGCTGAGCTCCAGGACGGTCTCGGCCATGAGCTGATCCAAACTCAATGCCATGGGGCCACTCCTCCCGATGGTCGCCCCGCGTTATGCAATTGCACAGTACCTGGCGTTCGAGCTTGGCCACGCCGCACGTAGACGCTGCGAAGAGCCTGGATGTTGACTGCAACCCAGCCCACCGACCTGCGTAGTTCCGGTATCCGGAACCCCACGAGGGGAGAAATTCGTGCAGTTCAAACGCCATTCCGCCGTTCTCGCGACCGCGGCGGCCGCCACCCTGGCGTTGTCGGCCTGTGGCTCGTCCACCCCCGCCGACTCGGGCTCGGCGACCGGCCAGGCCGCCGAGAACACGGCGGCCGCGAAGAGCTGGGCCCCGGCCAAGGTCGACGTCTGGGCCGACCTGTCCATGGACAGCGCGCGCAGCAAGGCCGAGTACACCCCCGTCGGCAAGGCCGAGAAGCCCTGGAACATCTGTGTGTCCGTGCCGCACATGAAGGACGCGTACTGGCTCGGCCTGAACTACGGCGTGGCCGAGCAGGCGCGCGAGGCCGGCGTCAACATGACGATGGTCGAGGCCGGCGGTTACGAGAACATCGACAAGCAGATCCAGCAGGTCGAGGACTGCGCGCAGAGCGCGGACGCCGTGGTCATCGGCGCCATCTCCCTCGACGGGCTGAACAGCACGGTCGAACGGCTGGCCGCCACGGGCAAGCCGGTCATCGACGTCATCAACGGCATGTCCAGCCCCAAGGTCACCGCCAAGTCGCTCGTCTCCTTCCACGATCTCGCCCAGATCGCTGCGGAATGGGTGGTCAAGGACTCCGCCGGTCAGCCGGTCAAGGTCGCCTGGTTCCCCGGTCCGAAGGGCGCCGGCTGGTCCGAGGACGGCGAGCGTGGCTTCAAGGGCGCCGTCGCCGGCAGCGCGGTGGAGATCGTCGACACCAAGTGGGGCGACACCGGTAAGGACGCGCAGAGCAAGCTGATCGAGGACGTGCTCGCCGCGCACCCCGACGTCAACTACATCGTCGGCACCGCGGTCACCGCCGAGGCGGCCGGGCCGATCCTGCGGGACCGCGGCCTGAGCGACAAGATCCGCGTCGCCGGTTACTACTTCACCCCCGGCACGTACACCGGCATCGAGCGCGGAACCGTGCAGGCCGCGCCCAGCGACAGCACCGCCATCCAGGGCCGGATCGCCATCGACCAGGCCATCCGCGCACTGGAGAAGAAGGACTTCCAGCAGCATGTCGGGCCCGAGCTCGTCATGGTCACCAAGGACACGCTGAAGGACTTCGACGTGTCCACCACGCTGGCCCCCGACGGCTGGTCCCCGACGTTCCAGGTCAAGGCCGGCAGCTGACGACGGGAACGTTCCATCACCAGAAAGTTGTCTCCGATGACCGAACCTGTGCTCCGGGTCCGCGGGCTCACCAAGAAGTACCCGGGCGTCACCGCGCTCGATCAGGTGGACTTCGAACTCCGCCGCGGTGAGGTGCACGTGCTTTTCGGCGAGAACGGCGCCGGGAAGTCCACCCTCATCTCCATCATCTCCGGGGCGCAGCACCCGGATGGCGGGACCATCGAGGTCGGCGGCCGGGCCGTCGAACTGTCCGG
Organism: Nonomuraea coxensis DSM 45129; assembly: GCF_019397265.1. Classification (NCBI taxonomy): domain Bacteria; kingdom Bacillati; phylum Actinomycetota; class Actinomycetes; order Streptosporangiales; family Streptosporangiaceae; genus Nonomuraea; species Nonomuraea coxensis. The sequence goes on along the minus strand of NZ_CP068985.1, from coordinate 7,194,388 downwards.
CGTCGCGGCCGCACGTGAGCTGGGCATCAGCGCGGTGTTCCAGGAGTTCTCGCTGATGCCCACGATGACCGTGGCGGAGAACCTGGTGATGGGCAGCGAGCCGGGCAGGTTCGGCTTCGTCGACCGGCGCCGGATCAGGAGACTGGCGCAGGAGCGCCTGGACGAGTTCAACTTCCGGATCGCCCCTGACCGGCTTGTGGAGACGCTGAGCCGGGCCGAACAGCAGATGGTGGAGATCGCCAAGGCGTTCCGGCCCGAACTGAGCGTGCTGATCCTGGACGAGCCGACCGCCTCACTCACCGACGAGGAGGCCGAGCGGCTGTTCGCCCTGGTCGAGGAGTCGCGCGGGCGGGGCATCGGGATCATCTACATCACCCACCGGATGGCCGAGATCCGGCGGCTCGCGGACCGGGTGACCGTGCTGCGGGACGGCCGCCTGATCACCACCGTCCCCGGCGACACCCCGGACGAGCAGCTGATCACCCTGATGACCGGCCGGGTGGTCGAGGACCTCTACCCTGAACTGCCCGTCCCCGGCACCGACGTGGTGCTCACCGCGCGCGGCCTCACCACCTACGACGGCTCGGTACGGAACGCCGGTTTCGAGCTCCGCGCCGGGGAGATCGTCGGTTTCGCCGGGCTGATGGGCTCGGGCAAGTCCACGGCGGCTCGGGCCTGTTTCGGCCTGGAGCGGGTGGACTCGGGCACGGTCACCGTCGCCGGGCAGGACCTGACCGGCGCCAAGCCCGCCGTGGTCATGAAGTCCGGCGTGGTCTACCTGCCCAGCGACCGCAAGCAGGAGGGGCTGTTCCTGGAACGGCCGCTGCGGGAGACCGTCACCCTGCCCTGGCTGCACCGGGCGCCCATGTCCGCCGGCCCGCTGCTGCGGCCGGCGCGGGAGCGCGCTGTGGCGGGTGACATGCTGCGCAGGATGCGGCTGACCCCGGACGACCCGGAGCGTCTCGCGGCCAGCTACTCCGGCGGCAACCAGCAGAAGGGCCTGCTCGGACGGGCCCTGCTCGGGGAGTGCACCACGTACCTGCTGGACGAGCCGACCGTCGGGGTGGACGTCGGTGCCCGGGTGACGATCTACGAACAGATCGTGGCGCTCGCCCGCGCGGGCGGCGCCGTACTGGTCGTCTCGTCCGAACTGCCGGAGATCCTCCACCTGTGCCACCGCGTGTACGTGTTCTCGCACGGGCAGATCACGGCGGAGCTGACCGGAGCCGACATCAACGAGGAAACGATCTTGCGCCACATGATGCATTGGGGCGAACCAGCAGTGAAGGACAACGTATGACCGTCAGCAGTCCGGCCGCCACGCCCGTGCGGCCACGCAACCTGATGATCTCGCTCGCCGCCCGGGCGTTCGTCAAGATCGGCGTGCTGCCCGTCCTGGTCCTGGTCGCGCTGGTGGTGTTCGCCAGCATGTCGGACAGTTTCCTGACCGTGGAGAACATCCACTCGGCGCTGCGGCAGAACTCCTACATCGTCATCGCCACGCTGGGGCAGTTCATCGTGCTGCTGACCGGCGGGTTCGACCTGTCGATCGGCGCGGTGACCGCGCTGGTCTCGGTGAGCAGCGCGATGGCCATGGTCGCGCAGGGGGAGACGTCCTCCCCGCTGACCGCGGTCCTGGTCGGCATCGGCGTCGGCCTGCTCGTCGGCATGGGCTGCGGGCTGGTCAACGCTCTGGGCATCGCGACCCTGAACATCAACCCGTTCATCATGACGCTGGCCACGGCCTCGGCGTTCTCCGGGCTGGCGCTGATGCTCACCTCGGGCGTGCCCGTCGCCGGGCTGCCGGTGGAGTTCAGCGACTGGCTGGGCTTCAACAAGATCCTCGGGATCGGCGTCCCGATCTGGATCGCCGCCCTGGCCGCGGTCGGCCTCTGGGTACTGCTGACGCTGACCCGCCCGGGCCGCCACATCTACTCGGTCGGTTCCAGCCCCAAAGCCGCCAAACTCTCCGGGATCAGCGAGTTCCGCACCCTGCTCCTGGCCTACGTGGCGGCCGGCGGGCTCGCGGCCATCGGCGCGGTGCTGCTCACCGCGCGCATCGAGACCGGGGAGGCGAACCTCGGCGCGTCCCTGCCGCTCCAGACGATCGCCGCGGCCGTCATCGGAGGCGTCAGCCTGCGCGGCGGTTCCGGCCGGGTCACCGACGCGGTGCTGGGCGCCGTGTTCATCGGGATCGTCGCCAACGGCATGAACCTCGCGCAGATCAACTCCTACTACCAAATGATCGTCACCGGGACCGTCCTGGCGCTGGCCGTCGTCGCCGATCGCCTGCGGAACCGGCTCGCGGTCGCCGTGTATGCCGGAAAGGTGTGAACATGAAGATCGCTCTCAACTCTGACATGGGAGAATCCCTCGGGATCCACTCCTTCGGGAACGACCAGGCGCTGCTCGGCCTCATCGACACGGCGAACGTGGCCTGCGGCTTCCACGCCGGCGACCCCAGCGGGATCCGGGAGACCGTCACGAACGCGGCCGCCGCCGGGATCACCGTCGGCGCCCACCCGGGGTTGCCCGACCTGATCGGCTTCGGCCGGCGCGAGATGAAGCTCTACCCCGACGAGGTACGTGACATCGTGCGGTACCAGGTCGGCGCGTTGTCGGGTTTCCTCGGCGCGGCCGGCCTGCCGCTCGACCACATCAAGCCGCACGGCTCGCTGTACGGCATGGTCGCGCGGGACGAGGCGTTGATGGACGCGGTCTGCGACGTGGCAGCCCAGTACGAGGTCCCGATCTTCGGAATGGCGGGCACGGCCCACGAGCGGGTGTCCGCCGCGCGTGGCATCCCGTTCCTCGCCGAGTTCTACGTGGATCTCGAGTACGCGGCCGACGGCGGGCTGATCATCGCCCGCCGGCCGCACGCCACCCCGGTCGAGCGCGCCGTGGAGCGGATGACCATTGCCCTTACCGAGGGTGTGGCCATCGCCGTTACGGGGGAGCGGATCCCCATGAAGTTCGACACGGTCTGTGTGCACTCGGACACGCCGAACGCCGTCGAGGTGGCCACCGCCATCAGAACCGTCATCGACTCGCAGGACTCCGCGTCCGGAAAGGCCAATCATGTCTGAGCACGTCGTGCAGTCTCCGCTTCCCGGCATCTTCTACACCAAGCCGGCACCGGAACAGCCGCCCTTCGTCGAGGTCGGCTCCGTGGTCGCCGCGGACACCGTCGTCGGCCTGGTGGAGGTCATGAAGCAGTTCGCCGAGGTCAAGGCCGGCGTGAACGGCACGGTGAAGGAGATCCACGCGGAGAACGAAGGCATCATCGGCCCCGGGGACCCCATCCTCACCGTCGAGGAGGTCTGATCGCGGTGCGTAAGCTGCTTGTCGCCAACCGCGGCGAGATCGCGGTTCGCGTCATCCGGGCCGCTCGGGAACTCGGGATCGGCACCGTAGCCGTGTACAGCGAGGCCGACCAGGACGCTCTGCACGTCAAGCTGGCAGACGAGCGGGTGCTGATCGGCCCGCCGGCCGCGTCCCGCAGCTACCTGAACATGGACGTCATCGTCACCGCGGCGGTGGACCTCGGCGCGGACGCGGTGCACCCCGGCTACGGTTTCCTGTCCGAGCGCGCCGAGTTCGCCGAGAAGGTCGCCGCGGCCAGGCTCACCTTCGTCGGCCCGTCCGCGGAGACGATCCGGCTGATGGGCGACAAGGCCAGGGCGAGGTCCGCCGCCGAGGCGGCGGGCGTGCCGACCGTACCCGGCTCCAACGGTCCCGTCGACAGCGTGGCCGAAGCGCTGGCCGAGGCGGAGCAGGCCGGATACCCGGTGGCGGTCAAGGCCGCCGCCGGCGGCGGCGGGCGCGGCATCCGCGTCGTGGCCGACGCCGCCGAGCTCACCGAGGCGCTGCCCGTCGCCATGGCGGAGGCCCAGGCGGCCTTCGGCAGCGGACTGGTCTACATCGAAAGGTTCGTCCCGAACGCCAGGCACATCGAGGTGCAGGTGTTCGGGGACGGCCAGAACTTCGTCCACCTGGGCGAACGCGAATGCTCGATGCAGCGGCGGCGGCAGAAGGTGATCGAGGAGGCCGGCGCTCCCGGACTGCCCGAGGACGTGCGCACCGCGATGACCGAGGCGGCCGTCGCGCTGGCCAAGGTCTCGGGCTACTCGGGCGCCGGCACCGTCGAATTCCTCTACGACCCCGCGCGCGGGGAGTTCTACTTCATCGAGATGAACACCAGGATCCAGGTGGAGCACCCGGTCACCGAGATGGTCACCGGCCGCGACCTGGTCCGTGAGCAGCTCACCGTGGCCTCCGGGGCTCCCCTGTCGTTCGCCCAGCCGGACGTCGAGTTCCGCGGCCACGCCATCGAGGTCCGGCTCAACGCCGAGAACCCCGACTTCGGGTTCATGCCCAGCCCCGGCGTCATCTCGTCCATGCGGCTGCCGGGTGGTCCGTTCGTGCGCATCGACTCGGGCTTCGGGCCGGGCAGCGAGATCAGCCCGTTCTACGACTCCCTGCTCGCCAAGATCGTCATCTGGGCGGAGGACAGACCGGCGGCGGTCGCCCGGATGGCCCGGACCCTGGACGAGGTCGAGATCGAAGGCGTCGCCACCACCGCGGGATTCCTGCGCAGGGTGACCGACGTCGCGGAGTTCCGCGAGGGCCGGTACCACACGACCTTCCTTGAAGACTGGATCGCCGGCGGCGCCGGCAAGTGAAGGAGCACATCTTGCGTGGATCAGGCGAGAGTCGATACTCCTGGGGCGGCGACGAATATCTGGTCGTCCAGTTCGCCGAGGCCATGAGCCTTGAGGTCAACTTCACCGCGATGGCGGTGTCGAAGGTCCTGAACGACGACCGGCTGCCCGGGATCGTGGACATCTGTCCCGCGAACGCGTCCTTGCTGATCAGGTTCGACCCCGACGTGGCGGCGCCCGCCGAGGTCGAGGCGACGGTACGGGCGGCCGAGGAGAAGGTCGCCGGAGCACCGGCCCGAAGCATCGAGACCCGGATCTTCGAGGTCCCGGTCTGGTACGACGACCCGTTCACCAACGAGACCGGGTCCAGGTTCCGGGACCGGCACCAGCGGCCGGAGGGCAACGACCTCGAGTTCGCCGCCGTCGAGAACGACATGGACTCGGTCCAGGCGTTCATCGACGCCCACTCCGGTTCCCCATGGATCACGTCCATGGTCGGCTTCGTCGCCGGCCTGCCGTTCCTGTTCCAGATGGTCCCGCAGGAACGGCAGCTGGAGCTCCCCAAGTACCTGCGGCCGCGCACCGACACCCCGGCGCTGACCATCGGGCACGGCGGCTGCTTCGCGTGCATCTACTCGGTACGCGGCGCGGGCGGCTACCAGATGTTCGGCGTCACCCCCGTGCCCATCTTCGACCCGGAGCAGCGGCTCGCCGACTTCAAGGACTTCATGGTGTTCTTCCGCCCCGGCGACATCGTGAAGTTCCGCAGCATCGACAACGCCGAGTACGACGCCATCCGCGCGGAGGTCGAGGCCGGCACCTACCGGTACCGGCAGCGGCCGGTCACCTTCGACCTGGACCGCCTGCTGACCGACCCCGACGGTTACAACGCCGAACTTCTGGGAGCCCTCTATGGCAGTTGAGATCATCGAGCCCGGACTGGCCTCCAGCATCCAGGACCAGGGACGGCCTGGCTACTACAGCGTCGGCATCCCGCCATCGGGCGCGGCCGACCTGCACGCCGCCGTCACGGCCAACCTGCTCGTCGGCAACTCTCCCGACGTCGCCGTAATCGAGGCTCCGTACATGGGGCCCGCGCTGCGGTTCGACGGACCCACGGTGGTGGCCGTCACCGGCGCCACCATGCCGGTGCTGCTCAACGGCGCGCCCGCACCGCAGTGGGAGTCCTTCCCCGTCGCCGCGGGAGACCAGCTGAGCTTCGGATTCCTGCAGGCGGGCGCGCGGATCTACATCGCGGTCGCCGGCGGGTTCGACGTGCCCGTGGTGCTGGGCAGCAGGTCCACGTACGCGCTGGGCGGCTTCGGCGGCTTCCAGGGCAGGAACCTGAGAAAGGGGGACGTGATCCCGGTCGGCCGGGCGAACGGCCGGCCTGGCAGCGCCGTCCCCGAGGAGCTGCGCCCCGCCTACAGCCGCGAGATCGAACTCCGGGTCGTGCTCGGCCTGTACGACTACCGGCTGACCGAGGCGGGCCGGCACTGCCTGCTGGAGTCGGAGTGGACGCTCACCCCGGTCGCGGACCGCACCGGTTTCCGGTATTCGGGTCCCGTCCTGGAGTGGGAGGAGCGGATCCAGCCGTTCGGCGCGGGATCCGACCCCTCCAACATCGTGGACGCCGGATACCCGATCGGTTCGATCCAGGTGCCCGGCGGAGTCGAGCCGATCATCCTGCACCGCGACGCGGTCTCCGGCGGCGGCTACGCGATGGTCGCGACGGTGATCAGCGCCGACCTGAACAGGGTCGCGCAGTGCTCGCCGGGAACGCGCACCCGGTTCGTGCCGGTGACCCTCGACGAGGCGCTGCAGGCGCGCGCCGACGACCGGGCCCAGGCCGCCAGGCTGCGCGAGGCGTTGGAGGGGGCTCGCTGATGTCGCCGTCCGAGCGGCTCGCCGCCCTGGGCCTGACGCTGCCCGACGTGCCCGCGGCCGCGGGGGCGTACGTCCCCGCGGTCCGGCACGGCGATCTGGTGATCACCACCGGCCAGCTCCCCTTCGTCGACGGCGCACTGCCGCTGACCGGGCTGGTCGGCGTGGACGTCACCGTGACGCAGGCCACAGCCCTGACCCGCCAGGCGGCCCTGAACGCCGTCGCCGCGGCCGCGGCGCTCCTGGGCGGTGTCGACCGCATCGCCCGGGTGCTCAGCGTCACCGGGCACATCGCCTGCGGCCCCGGCTTCACCGGGCACCCGGCCGTGCTCGACGGCGCCAGCACCCTCCTGGTGGACATCTTCGGAGACGCCGGCCGTCACGTCCGCACCAACGTCGGCGCGGCCCGGCTTCCGCTGGACAGCCCCGTGGAGGTCGGCATCGTGGTGACCGCCGTCGCGTGATCCGCCCCCTTCACCCGCGCAGAGAACCTCCAGAGTCTGCCAGCCCGGCGCCGGCGGTCAGCACGACGCCGGCATGCCCGAGCATCGCCTGCACCTTCAGGCCGGTATGCGCGGCCGGCGTCAGCGTGGCGGCGCCGTGCCGCAGGTCGTGCAGCGTGCGAGACAGGTCGCCCTCCGATGCAAGGCCCCAGCTCACGGCACGAAACCGAGTTACAGGCGTCCGCCGGATCGCCGGTGGGAGACGGCTGCGCGCGAGGACGACAGCGGCGGCGGGGGAGCCCTCAAGCTGCCCCCCAGTCACATCTGTCACACATACAACCGCAGCAGGTCTTCCTCGGTCTCCCTGCGGACGATCACCCGGTCGGCCCCCTCGAACACGGCGATCACGGGCGGTCTCGGCACGTGGTTGTAGTTGCTGGCCATCGAGCGCTGGTAGGCCCCTGACACGGGCACGGCGAGCAGATCTCCCGGGCGCAGGTCGCCGGGCAGCGGGATGTCGCGCACGAGGTAGTCGCCGCTCTCGCAGTGCTTGCCGACCACGTCCACCCGTTCGAGCGGCGCGTCCGAGGCGCGGGAGGCGAGCACGGCGGTGTACGGCGAGCCGTACATGGCGGGCCGCGGGTTGTCACTCATGCCGCCGTCGACGCTGACGTAGGTCCCTTTGACGGTGCCGACCCGGTAAAGGGCGACTGTGGTGGGCCCGGCGATGGAGCGGCCGGGTTCGACGGCGAGGTCGAGCCCGCCGACCTCCTTGCGCAGGGCCGCGACCACGTCGGACGGGGTGGGCGGCTCCGGGTCGCCCGGCCGGTAGGCGACGCCCAGCCCGCCGCCGAGGTCGAGGCGGGTGACGCCGACGCTGCCGGCGAAGTCGGCCATGCGCCGGGCCGCCAGGGCGAAGCCCTCGGTGTCGAAGAGCTGGGATCCGATGTGGGAGTGCAGGCCGTACAGCTCGAGTCCCGGCGTGTCCCTGACGGCGCGTACGGCGCGCAGCGCGTCGCCGTTGGACAGGGAGAAGCCGAACTTGGAGTCTTCACCGCCGGTGGCGATGGCCTTGTGGGTGGCGGCGTCCACGCCGGGGGTGACGCGGATCATGACCCGCTGGCGGGCGCCGAGCGAGGTGAGCCGATCGAGCTCGGCGAAGGAGTCGATGACGATGCAGCCGATCCCCCACTCCACGGCGCGGCGCAGCTCGTCGAGGGACTTGTTGTTCCCGTGGAAGACCACCCGCTCGGGCGGCATGCCGCCGGCCATGGCGACCGCGAGCTCGCCGCCGGTGCACACGTCCAGGGACAGCCCCAGGTCGGCGAGCCAGCGAACCACCTCGGGGCACAGGAACGCCTTGCCGCCATAGTGGACGTCGCCGTCGGGCAGCGCGTCGAGCCAGGCGCGGCAGCGGGCCTCGAAGTCGGCCCTGTCCAGCAGGTAGGCAGGGGTTCCGTGGCGTTGTGCGAGCTCCGTGGCGGGCAGGCCGCCCAGGTGCAGCTCGCCGCTGGTCCAGGTGGCGGTACGGGGCCAGATGGTCATGGCCGCACACCCTAAAGACTGATTCATCCAGATCTTCATGAGCATCGACGAATTTGAGGGTCAGCGCCAGAAGGCTGCACGTTCGTTGGGCTCGCCGCGCACCGGCCGTCACCATGTCCGCCATGCGAAAACACCTGGTCATCGCGATGATCGCAGTCTGTGCCGTGTCCGCGGGCTGCGGCAGGTCCACCTCCGGCACGGCGGCGCGCACGGATCCCTCGGCCGCGGGCAAGAGCGCCAAAGAGCTCGTACCCGAACAGGTCCGGAAGTCGGGCGAGCTGCGGATGGCGACCTCTGAGGGTTATCCGCCGATGGAGATGTACAAGCCGGGCACGCAGGAGCTGACCGGCGTGGACATCGACCTGGCGGCGGCGATCGCCGGACGGCTCGGACTGAAGGTGACGACGACGAACGCCGCCTTCGACGGGCTCATCCCCGGCCTGCAGTCGGGCCGCTGGGACATCGCCATGTCCTCGCTGAGCGACACCGAGCAGCGCCGCAAGGCGGTCGACTTCGTCGACTACTTCAACGCCGGCGGCTCGATCATGGTCAAGAAGGGCAACCCCGAGGGCATCAAGTCGCTCGAGGACCTGTGCGGCAAGAAGGTCGTGCTGGCCAAGGGCAGCTCGAACCTGGACATCGGCCTGCGGCAGAACGACAAGTGTGCGCAGAAGATGCAGATCATGCAGAGCGAGGACGCCCCCACCGGCCTGCTGACGATCGACTCCGGCCGCAGCGTGGCCACGATCGTCGACTCACCCGTCGGCCACATGTACGCCAAGGAGACCGGCAAGTACGACGTGCTGCCCGAGCAGTACGACGCCGGCCCGTGGGGCATCGCGATCGACAAACGCAACCCCGCGCTGCGCGACGCGGTGGCCAAGGCGCTGCAGGAACTGGTCGACAGCGGCGAGTACAAGCAGATCCTGGAGAAGTACGGCACGGGCGCCAACGCGCTACCGAAGATCACCATCAACACCGGCGCGTCATGACCGAACTCCCCATCAACGCCGTCAAGCCGCGGCGGCCTGGCCGGATGGTGGCCGGGGCCGCCGCGGGCCTGGTGCTGATCTGGTTCGCCTACACGATCATCGTGAACGAGAACCTGCACTGGGACGTGGTCGTCGAGCACCTGTTCGACGGACGGGTGCTGGGCGGGCTCGGTGTGACGATCGCGCTGACGCTCCTGTCGATGGTCCTCGGCGTGGCGCTGGGCGTGCTCGCGGCGGTGATGCAGCTGTCGGACAACTCAGTGCTGCGCGGCGCGGCGGGGCTGTACACGTGGTTCTTCCGCGGCACGCCCCTGCTGGTGCAGCTGATCTTCTGGTTCAACATCGGGCTGGTGTTCCCGATGATCGGGGTCGGGATCCCGTTCGGCGGGCCGATGTTCGTGGAATGGCAGGCCAACGCACTGGTGACGCCGTTCGTGGCGGCGGCGTTGGGTCTGACGATCAACGAGGGCGCCTACATGGCCGAGATCGTACGGGCGGGCATCCGCTCAGTGGACCCCGGCCAGCAGGAGGCGGCCGAGGCGCTGGGCATGTCGCACAGGCAGATTCTGCGCCGGGTGGTGCTGCCGCAGGCGATGCGGGTGATCATCCCGCCGACGGGCAACCAGTTCGTCTCGATGCTGAAGACGACCTCCATGGTGTCGGTGATCGCGGGCGCGGAGCTGCTGACCGTGGCCCAGCGCATCTACCTGGGCAACTTCGAGGTGATCGCGCTGCTGATCGTGGCGTCGATGTGGTATCTGGTGCTGACCAGCGTGGCCAGTGTCGGCCAGCACTTCCTGGAGAAGCGGTTCGCGCGAGGTGAGCGGTCGTGAGCATGGTGCGCATCCAGTCCGTCCGCAAGCGGTACGGCACGCTGGAAGTACTCAAGGGCGTCAGCCTGGACGTGCCTGAGGGCGGCGTCGTCTGCGTCGTCGGCCCCTCGGGATCCGGCAAGTCCACCCTGCTGCGCTGCGTGAACCGGCTGGAGACGATCGACTCCGGCCGCATCTGGGTGGACGGCCGGCTGATCGGCTTCCGCGAGCACGGCGACAGGCTGCACCTTCTGCGGCCCGACGAGCTCTGCGGGCAGCGGCAGAAGATCGGCATGGTGTTCCAGCGCTTCCACCTCTTCCCGCACATGACGGCGCTGCAGAACGTCATGGAGGGCCCCCGCACGGTGCTGCGCGCCTCGCGCGCCGCCGCTGCCGAGCAGGCGGGCGAGCTGCTGGAGCGGGTGGGGCTGGCCGATCGCGCCCACCACTACCCCGCCCAGCTGTCGGGCGGGCAGCAGCAGCGGGTCGCGATCGCCAGGAGCCTGGCGATGAACCCGAAGGTGATGCTGTTCGACGAGCCGACCAGCGCGCTGGACCCTGAACTGGTGCAGGAGGTGCTGGCGGTGATGCGGGATCTGGCCGCCAGCGGCATGACAATGATCGTGGTGACGCACGAGATGGGTTTCGCCCGGGAGGCAGGTGATCACCTGGTGTTCATCGACGACGGAGTGATCGTGGAGGAGGGGCCTCCGCGCGAGGTGCTTTCCCGTCCGCGCCACGAGCGCACCCGCGCGTTCCTGGGGCAGGTGCTTTGAACCTCGACCTGGTGATCCGCGGCGGCCGGGTCGCCGACGGCACGGGCACCCCCCTGCGCCGGGCCGACGTGGGCGTGCGCGAGGGCCGCGTCGTCCTGCTGCCCCCCGGAGGGGAGGCCGCGGCGCGGGAGGTCCTCGACGCCGGCGGTCTGGTGGTCGCCCCCGGCTTCATCGACGTGCACACGCATTCCGACGCCGCCACCCTGCTGGGTCCCGAGGCATGGGAACTGGCCGCCGCGCCTGTCCGGATGGGGGTGACGGTCGAGATCAGCGGCAACTGCGGGTCGGGGCTCTTCCCGGCGCTGCCCGAGCGGATCCCGGAGATGCGGGGCTCAAGCCGCGTCGGTTTCGGGGGCAACGTACCCATATTTGAGGACTTCGAGGGCTTTGCGGCGGCCCATGGGGAGGCTCCCCGGTCGAACCACCTGGCCTCTCTCGTGGGGCACGGCACCCTCCGGGCCGGGGTCGTGGGCTACGCGGACCGGGCGGCCACGCCGTACGAGCTCGACGTCATGTGCGACCTGCTGGACCGGGCGCTCGCCCAGGGCGCGGCCGGCCTGTCGACCGGCCTGATCTACACGCCCGGCACATACGGCGGCACCGACGAGGTGGTGGCACTGGCCAGGGTCGCGGCGCGGTACGGCAGGCCGTACGTGACGCACCTGCGCGACGAGATGGCGCGCGTGGAGGAGGCGCTGGAGGAGGCGGTGAAGATCGCCCGCAGGAGCGGCGCGGCGCTGCACGTCTCCCACCACAAGACGGCGGGCAAGTACGCATGGGGCCGCACCGAGCGCACGCTGGCCTACCTGTCCGAGCTGCGCGCCGGCGGGATGGACGTCACCTGCGACGTCTACCCCTACACCGAGGCGTCGACGTCGCTGTCGGCGATGCTGCCGCCGTGGGCCAACGACGGCGGAACAGGGGCCCTGCTGGAGCGGCTGCGGGACCCGGCGCAGCGGGAGCGGATGCGGCGGGCCATCGCCGAGGGTGTGCCCGGCTGGGAGAACACGGTCGGCAACGGCGGCTGGGACCGCATCTCGGTGGCGTGCGCGGTGCGCAACCCGGAGGTCGAGGGGCGCACGATCGCCTCGCTCGGCGGCGATCCGGTGGACGCGGCGGCGGAGCTGCTGCTGGCCGAGGAGGGTGAGGTGACGATCATCAGCCACTCGATGCGGGAGGACGACGTGCGGCGGGTGCTCGCGTGCGACTTCTCGATGATCGGCTCGGACGGAGTGCCCAAGCCGGGACATCCGCACCCGCGGCTGGCGGGGACGTTCCCGCGAGTGCTCGGACGGTACGTCAGGGAGCAGGGGCTGCTCTCGCTGGAGTCGGCCGTGGCGAAGATGACCGGCATGGCCGCGGCGCGTTTCGGGCTGCGGGACCGGGGCGCGGTCCGTGACGGGGCGCACGCGGATCTCGTGCTGTTCGATCCAGCCACGGTGGCCGACGGGGCGACCTACCAGGATCCGCTGCTGCCGCCGGACGGGTTGCGCGCCGTGGTGGTGGCCGGGCAGGTCGCGGTCCGCGACGGCGACCTGACGGCGGCCCGCCCCGGAGGGGTGGTCACGCCGTGAGCGCCCCCAAGACCCTGGAGGAGATCGCCGCGGCCTGCCCGGGGACGCTGGCGGTGGCCGTCCGCGGCCCCGGCGCGCCGGGGCCGGCCGTCAACGCCGACGTGGAGCTGCCGCTGGCCAGCGTGGGGAAGCTGCTGCTGCTGGCGGAGGTGGCGATGTCCCTCGAAGGCGGCATCCTGGACGCCGGGGAGCCGGTGGAGCTGGTCGACGACGACTACTGCGGCGGGTCCGGCCTGCTGCTGGGGCTGTCGCAGCGGCGGTGGACGGTCGGCGACCTGGCGCTGCTGACCGCGGCGGTCAGCGACAACACCGCGACGAACGCGCTGCTGCGCCGCGTCGGCCTGGACCGGGTCAACGCGGCCGCCGCGGCGCTCGGGCTGACCAGGACGCGGCTGCTCGACCGCATCCGCGAGCCGCGCACGCCCGCGGACCCGCCGACGTTCGCGCTGGGGACGGCCGGGGAACTGGCCGGGCTGGCTTCGCTGGCCGGGGGAGGCGCGGGGTGGCAGGTGCAGCTGCGCGAGTGGATGCTGGCCAACACCGACCACGGCCTGGTCCCCGCGCTGGTGCGGCACGACCTGGAGGCGGCGTGGCTGGCCAACAAGACCGGCACCGATGAGGGGATCCGCACGGACGTGGGGCTGATGGGCGGGGTTGGGTACGCGGTCCTCGCCCACGGTCCCGCAGGCTCCGAACAGGCCCTGGTCCACGCGGTACGGCAGGCGGGCCTCTTCATCGCCCATCTGCAACCCTGACACCTGACCGGGCCCCCGCAGTGCGGGCGGGCGTTGCGGGCGGGCCGGGATGGTGGGTCAGCGTAGGGCCGGGTCCAGGGAGTTGCGGAGCTGGGCGGCGGCCGTGCGGAGGTAGGCGAGAAAGGAACGCGCCGCCGGGTTGGGGTTGGTCGGTCGACGCGCCACCCCGATCCGGCGGTACAGCTGCGGCGTGGCCAGACGGCACACCTGCACTCCCGTCACCCCCATCAACCCGAGGCTGGGCACCAGCGCCACCCCGAGCCCCGCTCGTACCAGCCCGATCGTCACCTCGTAATGATCGCTGCGGCAGCGGATCTGCGGCGTGAACCCTTCCAGCATGCTGGCACGTTCCAGGATCGACACCGGGTGCTCGGCGCCGAAAGTCGTGATCCACGGCTCCTCGGCCAGGTCGGCCAGCCGTACCCGGGAACGCAGCCCCGCCTGGTGACCGGTGGGGACCACGAGCAGCTGCGGCTCGTCGAACAGGTGCAGCACCTCCACCCTTTCCGGACGCTGCCACGGGTCGAGCGCGTGATCGAACACCACCAGCACGTCCAGCGCGCCGCGCTCAAGGTCCGGCAGCAGCTCGTACGGCTGTCCCTCCGCCAGGTCGAGCTTCACGTTCGGGTAGCGGGCGGCGAAGCGCGACAGCGCCAGCGGCAGCAGCCGGTACCCGGCCGACGCGAAGAAGCCGATCCGCAGTTCCCCCGCGTCCACCCGCGCCTGGGCGAGCAGGTCCTTCTCGGCGGCCTCCAGGATGTCGGCCACCTCCTGGGCGCGCAGCGCCAGCCGCCTGCCCGCCTCAGTCAGGCGCAGGCTCTGGGCGTTGCGTTCGACGAGGCCGACGCCCGACTCCTCCTCCAGCTTGGCCAGCTGGTGGGAGACGGCCGAGGGCGAGAGCTTCATGGTTCTGGCCGCGCCGGCGATGCTGCCGGTGCGGAAGATCTCCAGGAGGACGCGGAGCCTGCTACTGCTGAGCACCCGCCCAGCCTAGGACTGGCCTGACGGGCCCGCTCAGGCGAGGCTGCGTCCTTCCACCGTGCCCGGTGGCAGCGGGGTATGCGCGGTCAGTTCGGTCAGCGGTTCACGAGAGCACCTCAGCAGGTCATCGGTGTTCGCATGGCGTGGGGTCGGCGCCCCGCGGCAGCCGGGCGAGTTCTGACGAGGTGAATGAGCGCCCGCCCAGGATGGCGCACAGGTGCGCGGCCCAGTCCTGCGGCGCGGTGGACATGATCCGCGCCTCGTCGGTGCGGTAGAGCAGCTTTCCGCCCCCGCTGAACAGAGTGAGGTAGCCCAGGGAGTCGCCCAGCCTGCTGATGGAGAACGATGCGTTGTAGCGCAGTTCGGGATTCGAGCGGAGGAGCTGGAGCAGATCGAAGGCATGGCCGTCGGCCGGGCCTTGTGGTTCCGCCGGAACCGGCTGTCCTGAGGGGGGAAGCGACCAGGCCGTGAAGGGCCTTTCGACGGTGGCGGCGTAGGTGATCAGTTGGGTCAGGTCGGGGCCGGCCGCGACAGGGACGAGTTCGCCACTGCCGGGGATCAGGTGGCTCCTGGTGGCACGGCCGAGCGTGAGGTCCCAGTGCTCGACCTTCCTGGCCGTCCCTTCGATGACCAGCGCCGCGTTGCCGTCAACGTTCGGCAGCACGTCAAGCCCCTGGCCCGCCTCCTGCGGGCTCAGGGCGGAAAGGCGCTCGCGCAGGTCCAGCCCGGGGGCCGCCCGCCGCAGCGGCGTGGTCTCCCAGACGGTGAGCATGCCCCGGGCGAAGACGACGAGACGGCCGCCGGCGACCGCGTGCAGACTGAGCGGCGCCTGCCCGTCCGCCCCCGCGGGCAGGCGCGCCGAGCCGATCGGGCGCAGGTCAGGTACGGACATCAGCACCAGGTCGCGCGAGTCGGCACTGATCACGGCTATCTCCCGACGTCCGGTCAGCGCGACCACCCGCGTGGCCACCTGAGTGCCCGAGCCGCTGTTCGGCGCCGCGGGCCGCTCGTTGACCAGCAGCTTCGACGCGGCGTCCCACACGCGCAGCCGCCCATCGCTGTCGTAGGTGACGACGTGGCCGCCGTCGCCGGTGACCGCGGACTCGAGCACCTCGTGCGGGTCGGTGTCGAGGGTGCGCGCGACGGGGAATCTGACCAGGCCGGGGCCGCCGACCGTCCAGATGCTCCAGCGGCCGTCGCGGCCGGTGACCGCCGGGGCGTAGGCGTACCCGGCCGGCGCGCCGATGATCCGCCCAGCCCGCAGATCGATCAGGACGTTCTCCACGGACAGCAGCCTGCCGCCGTGGCTCAGAGTGCCCGGCCTGCTGACGTTACCCTCGCAACCGCGGAAAGTGAGGGGGAAGTCGGCGATGCTCGCGCCGGTGCGCAGGTTCACGCCGCGTACCCGGATGCCGTCCCGGGTGGGGACGCAGCCGGCCGCGATCGTGCCGTCGTGGGCGAAGACGGCGGATGTCGGCACTGTTCGGGCCGATCGCGACTGTCCGGGCTCGAACACCAGCAGCCGGTGGTCGCCCAGGGAGACCGAGAGCAGGCCGTCCTCGGCGAGTTGGAGCGTCTGCGCCTGACCGGCCAGTGGGACGCTACGCGCCTGACGAAGCCGCAGGTCCCAGACCTGAACCGGGCGCGGGCCCGCAGGCTGGACGGCCAGATACCGCCCTGCCGGGTCGAGGGCGAGCCGCGCCTTCCCCCTGGGAATCGGCAGCTTGTCGAGCAGCCGGTGTTCACGGGGGTTCCACAGCTCGACGGAGCCGTCCTCGACGGCGATGGCCAGCACGCGGCCGTCGGCGGACAGTGCCGTTCCCGCCACAGGCGACGACAGCGCTATCTGCTTCGGCAGCGCCGCACTTCGGTCCGGTTGCCAGATCTTGACCGCGTGGCTCTCCTCCTGGATGATCACCCCGCCGTCTTCGGCGGCGAGCAGGCGTTGTGAGGTGACGCCGGAGCCGGCCAGCAGACGGTCGGCGCCGGCGAAGTCGCTGTAGCGGTTGAACAGCGCCCGTTCCACCTTCGGCGCGCGGGGGTCGCTGCGGTAGGCGGCCACCGCCTCCAGGATCGCCAGATCAGGGTTTTCCTGATCCTCATCGGCGCGGCCGGCCAGGGTCTGTGCCGCCGAGGTGCGCAGCTTCTCCTGTTCCGTCAGGTGGCCGCGGTAGATCTGGACGCCGGAGACCAGGCTGACGAGGAGGAGGACCACGACGGCGGTCCCCATGGCGTGCCGTCCACGCCGGACCTGGGCCGACCTGTGGCTGCTCGCCTCGACGAAGGCTCGTTCGGCTGGACGCAGATCGTCATGGCGTACGTCCAGCCAGTGCCGCGCGGTGGCCAGGTCGGTGCCGCGCAGCAGCCGGTCGGTCTCGCGCTCGGCCGACCAGCGTTCGAAGGCGCGCCGCAGATCGTGGTGCCAGGTGCGGAAGTCGCGATCGGCGCGGACCCACTCGGCCAGCCTGCCCCAGCGGCTGATCAGCGACTCGTGGGCCAGCCGCAGCGTACGCACGCCCTGCCGGTCTTCCGCGGCGACCAGCAGCCGGGTGGTGGCCAGTTCCTGGCCGAGCCGCCACTGCTCCTCACTGAGCGCCTCCTGCGGCAGCACGGCGCAGGAGGGGTCGTGATCGGGCGCCTGCCGGACGAGTTGGAGAAGCAGGGATCGCACGCGAGGGTGGTCCGCGGGCGACAGTTGCTCGTTCCAGACCTGCTCGGCGTAGGCGGCCAGCGCTCCCGCCGCGCCCTCGATCTCGCGGTAGGCGTCATGGCTCAGCACGCCGCCGCTCTGCCGGTCCCACAGCATGGTCAGGGCGAACTCCACCAGGGGGAGCCGTCCAGGCTCGTCACCGACGTCGTCGAGGATGCGCTCGACCAGGTCCGCCTGGAACACCACCCCCCTCTCGTGCGCCGGGCTCTCGATCGCCTCACGCAACCGGTCCCGGTCGAGCGGCATGACCGGGTAGAGGACCTCTTGCCGGAGATCGGCCGTTCGCAGCTGGTCGAGCACCCTGTCGGAGTAGTCGATCCGTACGGTCACCACCGTATGGACTCCCGCCGCCGTTGCCCGCAGCAGGGGCAGCAGCGCCGACACGAACTCCTCAGCCGGATGGGCCGAGGTGAAGACCTCCTCGAACTGGTCGATGACCAGCACGAGTTCGTCCTGACCGGTCCTGGCCCGCACCCGCTGGACGACCTCGACGATCCCGCCCTCGGCCAGCACCTGGGCCAGGCCGGGCAGCTCAGCCATGCGGGAGGTCTCTCCCCGCTCGGGTTCGAGCGCCGGCAGCAGGGCGGCGGCCAGTGCGAAGAGCGGCGTACGCCCGTGCGCGGGACGAACGGTGATCACGCACACCCCGGCCTTCTCCCGCAGCCGAGGCAGCAGCCCGGCCATGACCAGCGAGGACTTGCCGCTGCCTGAGGGCCCGTACACGACCGTGACGCCGGGCCGCGAGCTCCGGTCCAGCAGATCCCGTATCTCCTTGCGCCTGCCGAAGAAGACGTCGGCGTCGCCCTCCCTGAACGCCTCCAACCCCCGGTACGGCGCGGGGGCGGTCGCCTGGGCCGCCTGGTCGGGAAGGCCGCTCAGCAGCACGTCCGCGGGGATCACGTAGGCGGTGCGGGCCGCGTGACCGCTGTTCCCCGCGGCCAGGATGCCGATCGGCGCGTTCAGCTCCTCGTCCCACACGGTGGCCCCGCTGAATCCGGGACGGAAGCCGTGCCCGCCTCGTCCGGGGTTCTCCACCTGCAGCCAGCCGTCACCCCGTCGGCCGAGCAACCGTCCCGACGCCCATACTCCGCTGTCCGCCCGCCCACGGGGGAATCCCAGCACCCGGAAGGAGTGACCCCAGTAGTCGTCGGCGGTGACCGGCCGGGCCGGCTGCGTGCCCTGCGGCGGCGGCTCGGCCAGCCGGAGCAGCGCGACGTCGGCCGCGCCGTCCCACGCCACCACCTCCGCCATGATCGGCTGGTGCGCCCGGCCGAGCAGGGGGAAGTCCACCAGGACGGGTTCGCCGGGACGGCCGGCGTCGCGCAGCCCCAGCGCTCCGCTGACAACGTGCGCGCAGGTCACCACCTCCCGTACGCCTACCAGGCAGCCGCCCCCGGACACTCCTGCCGAGCCCTGGACGCGGGCGGCGGACAACCCCAGGCGTGCCCCTCGTGCCTCTTTCCGGGTTCCCTCTGAAGGGGGACGATCGGCCTCCGCGTTCCCGGCCGCCCGCGGGAACGGGGACGGCCCGGACGCTGGGGACGGTGAGGCGCCGACGCCGGCCGTCTGAGACGGGGACGGCGTGTCCCGGCGGCCGTCCCGTCTCATCGCGATGACGGCGAGCACCATCGTCACGCCGCCGATGACCATGCTGATCACGCTGGATTGTTTGTCCCAACGGTCCAGGAGCCAGTCGGGCACGGGCAGAGCCCCCGCCATGAACCCGGCCACGCCCAGAGCCAGCAACGCCGCTGATCCGCCCAGGACCGTCCGCCTGACCCAGCGAGGCCACGAAGACCTGACGTCACGACCTGGACCCGAAGATGTCGGCACCCTTCAAGAGTGCCCTTCACCGGGCCTTCCGAGCTTGGGAGATCATCGTCCCGTTACCCAATCGAAGGTCACCGGCGAGAGCAGTTGTGGCGCGACGGACGCCTCGGGTCACCTGGAGGGAGCGCCGAACCAGCGCGGCAGCACGCCGGCCAGCTCCGCCTGGTCCTCGCCGGCCCACGCCACGTGGCCGTCGGGGCGGAGCAGTACGGCGGCGACGTCCAGCTCGGCGCCGGGATCGACGACGTGGTCCACGCGATCCGCCCAGCCCTCGGCCGAGAGCCGGCCGGTCCGGTCGAGCAGGAGGCCACGGCCGGAGCGCGTCAGCTCGTAGAGTCGGCCGCGCCTCAGGCGGACGTCCCTCAGCCGCCGCCCCACCAGCTCGGAGCCGCCGCCGAGGTCGTAGCGGACGCCGATGGCGGTGACCTGTTCGATGAGGTACGTGGTCACCTCGTCGAACTCCATCAGCCGCGTCAGCAGCCGCCCCACCGCCCGGGGTCCCGGCTCGGCGGACATCAGGTGCATGCGCACCCGCGTGTCGTCCAGCACGGCGGCGGCCACCGGGCGGCGTTCGGCTTCGTAGGTGTCCAGCAGCCCGTCAGGCGCCCAGCCCGCGACCTCGGCGGCCAGCTTCCACCCGAGGTTGAACGCGTCCTGAATGCCGAGGTTGAGCCCTTGCCCGCCGGCCGGCGGATGGATGTGGGCCGCGTCGCCTGCCAGGAGCACCCGGCCGTCGCGGTAGCGTTCGGCCAGGCGTGTGGCGTCGCCGAAGCGGGACAACCAGCGCGGCGCTCGCACGCCGAAGTCCGTGCCCGCGACCGCCCTGAGCCCCTGCCGGAACTCCTCCAGCGTCGGCGGCACGGCCCGGTCCTCGGCCACGCCCGCGGCGGGCACGACCACCCGGTACATCCCGTCGCCCAGCGGCAGCAGGCCGAAGCGCGGCTGGGTCTCGCGGATCCGCGCGACGGCGGCGGCGATCGCCTCGGGATCCTCGTCCGCCTCCATCTCACCGAGCAGTGTGTCCACTCTGCTCGGCTCGCCGGGAAAGCCGACGCCGAGCAGCTTGCGCACCGTGCTGCGCCCGCCGTCGCAGCCCACGAGGTAGCGGGAGCGCAACCGCGTGCCGTCGCTCAGTTCGGCGGTCACGCCGTGCTCGTCCTGGCTGAGGCCGGTCAGCTCGGCGCTCCGCCAGATCTCCGCGCCCAGCCCGGCGGCGTGCTCGGTCAGCAGGCGCTCGGTGACGGTCTGCGGGATGGCGAGGAGGTAGCCGTGCGCGGTGTCCAGCCCGGCGGGCGCGGGCCGGTCGGCCCCGGCGAGGGAGGCGCGCAGCGGGTGCCGCCGGCCGTGCGCGAGGAAGCGCTCCAGCAGGCCGCGCTGGTCCATCACCTCGATGCTGCGCACGTGCAGGCCCTGAGCCTTGGCGTACGGGGCCGGCTCGGCGTCCTTCTCCAGCACGAGCACCTGCGCGCCGTGCAACCGCAGCTCGGCCGCCAGCATCAGGCCGGTGGGCCCGCCACCGGCGATGATCACGTCGAACATGAACCGCCCCCCTGCGTTGTACGACTTCCGGTCCGGCAGTCTGGGGCATGACCCGGGTCTTGCCGCAAGTCCCGGGGTGCGCTATAGCTTGGAAGTGGCAGGGGAGGCGCCTCCTTCGAGGGCGCTCTGCCTCATGGGGTGGATGAGCGGACAGTGGCGGCGTCGCGGGAGGCCATCGCCTCCAGCAGACTCGTACCACGCCGGTGAAGCAGACGTACGGTGAGCGCCGGGGTGGCATACAGGACGGTGCCGGCCAGCAGGATGCCGGACAGGACGGTCACCCAGCCCGAGCCGCCGCAGACCGCGCCGATGACACCGGGCAGGACGGCGGCCAGCACCACCACAGGGAAGATCGTCATCTGTCCACCGGTCGGATCGCCGGCCCGCTGGCCAGGGTAGATGCGATCGCGAGCGTCGGTGCCCACGGCCGGCATCAGGAGCGCGAGCAATGGTGCCGCCGCGCAGGACGTCGCGGTCGCGGCGACGGCACCGCCAACGGCGGCACCACCCAGGGGTGAACCGGTCGCCGCCCACAGCACGGCCGTCAGCACAAGGGACGGGACGCCGAACAGCATCGCCCGGGCCGCCATCCGTCCGCGCACATCGGCCCTGAGAGCGCCCGGTGTGGTGAGAAGCTGCCAGAGGGCCGTGCCGTCCAGGGCATAGGTGTTGACCGCGGCCATCGCGCCGAACACCGCCGCCGCGGGACCCGCCAAGGGCAGCGCCCAGCTCCAGTCGGTGAGCGCGATGATGAGCGC
Source organism: Nonomuraea coxensis DSM 45129 (assembly GCF_019397265.1). Lineage (NCBI taxonomy): Bacteria > Bacillati > Actinomycetota > Actinomycetes > Streptosporangiales > Streptosporangiaceae > Nonomuraea > Nonomuraea coxensis. The sequence goes on along the minus strand of NZ_CP068985.1, from coordinate 7,173,128 downwards.
CATCAGCAGTGGTGTCAGCCAGGCGGTACGCAACTCGACGCCGCGCGCCGGGTCACGCAGCCAGGTGGCCAGCTCTCGTGACACGACCGCCGACACCTGCGGGCCGGTGAACGGCAACGACAGCGGCCGTCCTGGTACGGCGGGTCGTCGAGGTGCTGCTCTGTGAGGGGGGCGGCGCAGGACGCGAGCCGTCAGCGCGATCCAGCCGAGCTGCAGCAGGGCGCCCACCATCAGCAGGGCGGCCAAGGGCGGCATGGTCGCGCCGAAGCCGGCGCCGTCGCGGGCGGCGAGTGCCGCACCGTAGCTCCAGCCGGTGGGCAGGGCGGCGAGCACGTCGATCACCGGCGCGGGCAGGTGGCCAAGGTCAGGGGGAGCAAGCGTGGTATCCCCCTTGCCGAGACGCGGCAGCAGCCAGGCCGCGATCGGCACCCACCCGGCGAACGAAAGCGCGAGCATGACCGCGGTCTGCGTGGCGGCCGTGGTCATCCCGGCCCGGGTCTGCAACAGCCGGGCTGCCAGCGCCGCCACCGTCTTGCCCGCCCAGACCAGCAGATACAGCTGCGCCACCACCGCCCCGGCGGCGATCGCCGCCGCCGCGGGCCCGCCCGGCGCGGCCAGGACCACCAGGGACGCCAGGCACGCCAGCGTGATCAGCGGGCCGACGCCGAGCAGTTCGGTCCACGACAACGCCCACGCCAGCCGCCAGGGCCGTAGCGGATAGCCGCGCAACCACTCGCGTGAGATGACCGATGGGTCGTGGCGAGGCTGGGTCAACGGCCCGAACACCCACATGCCACCCCACACGGTGAGCGCCATCGCGATCCAGCCCTCGTGAATCGTGCCGCGGGAGGCCATGATCGAGCCGGCGATCACCAGGGCGGCCAGGATCAGGCCGGTGACCAGGCTGAAAGCGCGCTCGTGGTGCGGGCCATTGCGGAACAGACGCAGCTTGAGCGCGAACAGGGTGCCCGTCATCGCAGCCACTCCAGCGGACGCACCGGGTCGGCGCCGACCAGTTCGATGAACCGCTCGTTCAGTGTCGCGCCCGCGGTCAGCTCCTCCACCCGACCTTCGACGAGCACCCGTCCGCCGGCCACTACCGCCACGCGGCGGCAGTTGCGTTCGACGAAGTCCATGATGTGGCTGGACAGGAGCACGGTGCCCCCGGCGTCGACGTACTGTTTGAGCACCTGCTCGATGGAGTGGGCCGAGACCGGGTCGATGGCTTCGAAGGGCTCGTCCAGCACCAGGACGCGGGGCCGGTGCAGCAGCGCCAGCGCCAGGTTGATCTTCTTACGCATGCCGGTGGAGTACTCCACGATCAGCGTGCGCGGGACCGCGTCCAGCCGGAGGATCTCCAGCAGGTCGCTCGCGCGCGCCTGCCAGCCGTCGTCCAGGCCGCGCAGCCCGGCGCTGTAGCGCAGGGCCTCGGTGGCGGTCAGCCGCTCGGGCAGGGACAACCCGTCCATCATGATGCCGAGCTGGGCGAGGGCGGCCTCCCGGTCGGTCCGCAGATCATGGCCGGCGATCCTGATCGTCCCGGAGGTCGGCTCGCGCAGCCCGCATACGGCCGTCAGGGTGGTGGTCTTACCTGCTCCGTTCGGGCCGACGATGCCGTAGAACATGCCCGGGGGAACAGTCAGGCTCAGCCGGTCGACGGCGAGCACGGATCCGAACCGATGGGTGAGGCCCACGACCTCGACGGCGGGGACGGGGAGATTGAGCACGGCCTTCTTCCCTGAGCATTCAGCAAGAGGTTCTTCGTCACATGCGTCGTAACGGCACGTACCGTGCCGTGAGTGGACGTGGTCATTGTGGAGCGGGCTTGAACAACCTGTCAACACGGCACGTGCCGTGCCGCTCCGTTAGAATGACATGGTGACTATCAGCCGACACGATCGAGCCGCCGCCCGTACCAAGGCGATCATGCAGGCCACGCTCGCCCTGGCCCAGGAGGCCGGCTACGCCAAGCTCAGCATCGAGGCGGTCGCGGCCCGCGCCGGCACGGGCAAGCACACGATCTACCGCCGGTGGACCTCAAAGGGCCTGCTGTTCCTCGACTCGCTGCTGTCGCTGAACGAGCCCGCCCTCGACTATCCCGACACCGGAGATGTCCGGGCCGACCTGCGCCGACAGATCCACGCGGCGGTGGACCTGCTGGCCAATCCCCCCTGGGGCCCGCTCTACCAGGCACTGGTGGGCGAGGCTCAGCACGACCCTGCGGTCGCCGCCGGCCTCAACGAACGCTTCATCCGGCCCCAGGCCGACAAGACCATCGCCCGTCTGAAGGCGGCCCAGGATCGGGGGGAGGTCTCCTCCGACTTCGACCTCGACCTCGCCATGGCGATCCTGTCCGGACCTCTGTACTTCCAGCTCCTGATCACCCAGGAGCCCATGACGCATGACTACGTCGATCGCGTCCTCCAAGCCCTCTTCGCCGGCATGAGCCCGCGGCACTGAACTGGAGAGACGCTCCAGCCGCATCGCCAAGCGCCGCCTGTGCCCAGCAGCCGCGTGGGGGAGCGCGCCGGGTTGCGAGCGTCGTCCTGTTCACACGCCTGTGATGGTCCATTGGTTGTTGGTGCTGTTGTTCGGGGTCCACAGGGCCACGGTGGAGCCGGACGTGCCGTTGCCCATGCCGTCGAGGGCCGTGCCGGTGCCGCGGTTGATGATCTGGTGGCGGTCGCCGCCCGTGCTGTTGAGGCGCCACTGCTGGTTGTTGCCGCCGTTCCACGGGGCCTGCCTGGCGTTGGCTCCGTTGGCGGTGTTGCCCCAGCTGTCGGCGACCATGCCGTTGGTACGGTTGACGATGCGGTACCACCCGCCGCCCAGGGCCACGAGCTGCCACTGCAGGTTGGTGCTGCCGTCCCAGTTCCACTGCTTGAGGTTCGCCCCGGAGGCGACGTTGCCGCCGCTGTCCAGCGCCAGGCCGGTGGTCGCGTTCGTGATCCGCACGTAGGTCGCCGGCGGGGGGCCGGCGGATCCGGTCATGCGGTACGCACGACCGGCCTGGCCGCTCAGCCTGATGACGTCGTTCTCGGGTCTGGTGACGCTGACGGCATCGCCGGTCGTGGCGTCGACCACCTGGAAGGTCCCGGTGAAGATCCGGGCGCGCACGTCGACCGTGCCGTCGCGGTCGAACCTGACGAGGATCTCGGTGGTCCCGCCGGCGCTCCAGGTCGCGTCCACGGTGTAGCCGCCGCGTCCTCGAAGACCCTGCACCTTCCCGTTCGGCCAGGCCGCCGGGAGCGCCGGCAGCACGTGAAGCTCGCCGTTGTGGCTCTGCAGCAGCATCTCGGCGATGCCGGACGTCGCGCCGAAGTTGCCGTCGATCTGGAACGGCGGGTGCAGGTCGAACATGTTGGGCGCGAGCCGGGCCGTCGTCACGAGGGCGCGGATCAGGTCGTGCGCCCGCGTGCCCTCCTCCATCCGCGCCCAGTAGTTGATCTTCCACGCCAGCGACCAGCCCGTGCCGTCGTCGCCGCGCAGTTCGAGGGTCCGCCGCGCGGCGGTGTACAGCGCGGGAGTGCCGCGCTTGGTGATCTGGTTGCTGGGGTGCAGGCCGTAGAGGTGGGAGATGTGCCGGTGGTTCTGCTCGGTCTCGACCCAGTCGTACAGCCACTCCTGGATGTTGCCGCGCGAGCCTGTCCGCATCGGCGGGAGCCGGTCCCGGGCGGCCAGGACCTGCGTCCGGAAGCCGGCGTCGGTGCCCAGGAGTTCGCTCGCCCTGGCGCAGCCGTTGAACAGGTCCCGCAGGATCTGGTTGTCCATCGTGGGTCCGGCGCAGATGCTGACGCCCGCGTGGTGGGTCAGTTCGGGGGAGTTGGATGGGTTCGTGACCAGGTATTTGAGGGTCGGTTCCTCCACGAGAGTCTCCAGGAAGAACTGCGCGGCCCCCTTCATGGCCGGGTAGTACTGCCGGAGGAAGCCGAGGTCGCCGGTGAAGAGGTAGTGGTCCCAGATCATGGTGGCCAGCCACGCGCCACCGGTCTGCCACATGCCCCAGGTCGCGCCGTCGACGACCGAGCTGCCCCGCCAGCCGTCGGTGTTGTGGTGGGTCACCCAGCCACCGGCGTTGTACTGCGCCCGCGCCGTGCGCGCGCCGCTGACCGTGAGATCGCCGACCATCCTGAACACCGGCTCGTAGCACTCCGACAGGTTGGTCGTGTCGGCCGGCCAGTAGTTCATGGGCAGGTTGGCGTTGAGGGTGTACTTCGAGTCCCAGGACGGGGTCAGCGAGTCGTTCCAGATGCCCTGCAGGTTGGCGGGCTGGGTGCCCGGCCGCGAGGAGGAGATCAGCAGGTAGCGGCCGTACTGGAACAGCAACGCCGCGAACTGCGGGTCGTCGCTGCCGGCGTGCTGCGCGATCCGTACGTCGGTCGGCTGGTCGGCCGCCGCGGTACGGCCGAGGTCGAGCGTCGTGCGCCCGAACAGCCGCTGGTAGTCGGCGACGTGCCGGCCGCGCAGGTCGTCGTAGGTCCGGGTGACGGCGGCGTCGAGATGACGCCGGGCGATGCCCTGATGGTCGCCGCCGGCGTCCTGGTAGTTCACGTAGCTGGAGCCGATGGAGATCAGCACCGTCACGCTGTCGGCGGACCTCACCTGCAGCGTGCCGCCTGAGCTGCTGACGGTGCCGCCTTCGGCGACGGCCCGGGCCAGCGCCAGGAACCTGACCTTGCCGGCCAGGCCCCTCTGGTCGCCGGAGATGCCGTCGAGCGCCACCGTCGTGCCGTCCGGGCTGGACCGCGTCGTCCGCTGCGGGCTGCCGAACGTCGCGGAGAACGTGATCGAGCCGGGCCTGTCGGCGGTCAGGCGGAGGGCGATGACCTGATCCGGCGCGCTCGCCAGCACCTCGCGCCGGTACCGTACGCCGTTCTGCAGGTACGTCACCGTCGTGGTGGCCGTGCTCAGGTCCAGGACACGGTTGTACTCCGAGACCCCGGCGGCGCTGCCGAAGGTCAGTCGCAGATCGCCCACGGGCTGGTAGGCCAGCTGAGCCGAAGGGTTGCCCAGCATGTTCTGGTCGACGAGGGTCTGGGCCTGGCTCCACTGGTTCTGGAAGACCAGCTGCCGGATCTGCCCCAGCGCCGCCGCGCCCTTCGTGTTGCTCTGGTCGTACGGCCCGCCGGCCCAGATAGTGTCCTCGTTGAGCTGCAGCCGCTCGGTGTCGACGTTGCCGAACACCATGGCGCCAAGGCGGCCGTTCCCGATCGGAAGCGCGCGCAGCCATTCCGTGCCGGCGCTTTCGTCGTACCACAGGGCCAGATCGTTCGCGGCCCGCACCTCCGCGGGCGCCACCGACGCGGCTCGGGCCACGGCCGTCCACTGCAGGGGCAACAGCGCGGCTCCGGCGCCGGCCGCGCCGAATCTCAGCATTTGTCTTCGCGATAAGTCGGCCATTTCGGTTCTCCAAGCCCATGGGGGTGGACGAGTCAGGCGCGGGCCCACTTCTGGTTGGTGGCGCCGGTGCAGGTCCAGATCTGCACCTTGGTGCCGTTGGCGGTGCCGTACCCGGACACGTCCAGGCACTTGTTCGCGCCGACCGCGGTGATGGTGCCGTCGGTGTTGAGGCGCCATTTCTGGTTGTTCTGGCCGTTGCAGTCCCAGATGATCACGCTGGTGCCGTCGGCGGTCCCGGCCCCGTTCACGTCCAGGCACTTGCCGCCGTAGACCCGCAGCTCACCGGAGCCGGTGGAGGTCCACTGCTGGTTGGACTGCCCGTTGCAGTCCCAGATCTGCGTCTGCGCGCCGTTGGCCTGCGAGGCTCCGTTGACGTCCAGGCACCGGCCCGACGCCACGCCCTTGAGCGCGCCTGCCGCCGGCGGATCGACCGTGGGTGTCGGGTCCGGGTCGGTGCCTCCGAACTGCGTGAAGAAGTTCCACACCACCGGCCTGGTCCAGGAGTTCTCGCCGGGCTCGAAGTCACCGGGCTTCCCGTCCACGGGACCGGGGGTGTGGCCGGCGTCGAACGCCGCCCAGGCGACCGGATAGCCCGCCCGGCATCCCGAGTAGAAGGTGACGACATGCGTCAGGCTGCCCTGCGCCGGCTCCGGCGGGTTCTGGGGGGTGCAGCCGTTGTTCCTGACGAACCTGTCACGCAGCGACCGGCCCGCGGAGATGTTGAGCACCGAGTCCCTGAGGCCGTGCAGCCCGATGTACGCGATGGGCTCGTTGCCGCCGCTGCACCCGCTGAGCTGGCCGCCGGAGTAGACCGCCACGGCGCGGAAGACCGTCGCCCTGGCGCACGCGAGCGCGTAGCTCATGCCGCCGCCGTAGCTGAAGCCCATGGCGAAGCGCTGGGAGGTGTCCACGCAGAGGTCCGCCTCGATCCGCCGGATCATGTCGTCGACGAAGGTGACGTCCTCGCCGCCCGAGTTGGCCCAGCCGTTGTTGAAGCCCTGCGGCGCGACGAAGATGGCGGTGTTGTTCGACAATGCCCTGAGCCCGTAGTAGGACCAGGGATATCCGCTGGTTCCGCCGCCGTCGACGTCGTTGGCGGTGCCGCCATTCCAGTGGAATCCGAAAATCAACCTGTACGGGGTGTTGTTGTTGTAGTTATCCGGAATTCTCAGGATAAAGCTACGGTTTTTCCCGCTGGTCGTTATCGACTGCGAGCCGCTTCTCAGCGTCGGGGTCCTGCCGCAGCCCGCGGTGCCCGCGAGGGCGCTCTGTTGCGCGGGGCGCGGGGGCGCGCTGTCGCCCAGGGCCGCGTGCACCGTGGCCAGGGCGAGCAGGAGGGCGGACGCGACAGCGGTGAGGAGGTACCTGAGCCTCGACATCACGCGAATTCCTTTTCCGGGCGGGCGGGCATGGGTGGCCGGCCGGTCGAGTTCTTGAAGTGTTAGCGCTAACTCAACGCCGCCGTCAGGGGATCTCCGTTCTTTCCGGTGGCTGGAGGCGATGGTGCAGCGGAGCAAATATGACCGTGACAAGACCTGTCAAGGCCCGGCCTGGTCGGCGTCGGGAGCCTGCGCGTGAGGCGACCCCGTCGCTCCGGCGTCTGACCAGGAGAAGCGGCCGCGGCCACCGCTGACGGGTGGCGATGAAACGTTCACAGTCCTCGATCGGCCCGGTTCCGAGGACGCGAACGGGCGCTAACGCCGCAGCCGTACGGGGTCGGCCGGGCCGCTGCGGCGCACGATCCACGCCTCGGTGATGTGGTTGAACATCGCCTCGGCGGCGCCCGCGGGATCGTGGGCGGCGATGCGTTCGTAGATGCGGCGGTGGCCGAGGTTCGACGCCACGCAGAGCGCCCGCTCGGTCCGGCCCAGGTATCGGGCGGTGCTGACGACCTGGCTTTCCAGCGCCCGTACGACGCCACGGGCGATGCGGTTTCCCGACGCCTGCATGATCGTGTCGTGGAAGGCGCGGTCGCTGTCGGAGTACGTCATCGGGTCGTCCACGAGCTCGTCCATCCGGTCCACCAGCGCCCGCAGCTGCTCCACGGTGTCCGGCCCGGCCACGCGGGCGGCGACGTTGGCCATGTCGGACTCCAGCACGCGCCGGGTGACGACGAGGTCGTCGAGAATCGCCAGGCTCTCCTCCGCGGCGATGGTCGCGGCGAGCACGAGCTCGTCGAGCATGTCCCACATCGCGGGCGGGGTCACCATGGTGCCGGCGCCCTGGCGGACCTGCACCAGCCCCTTTTCCTGCAGGATCTTCACTGCTTCCCGCACGACCGTGCGGCTCACGGAGAAGGCTTCGCAGAGCGCGGGCTCGGGGGGCAGCGAGGTCCCCGGCGGGTGCACCCCGCGGACGATGCGCTCCACCAGCTCGGCTGTCACCGCTCTGGCGAGACTGGCGGGCAGGGGCGGCCTGAAGGGCAGCGCCGGCGTCACCCTGCAGCCCAAGCCCAAGCAGGCCGAGCACTTCACCGGCTCGTCCGGGATCCGGATCGTCGACGAGCCGGGAGCCGAGGGCGGCAGGCGCATCGGCGACATCTCCAACAACGACTGGATCTCCTTCGGCCCGATCAACCCGTCCGGGATCGACACGGTGTCCCTCCGCGTCTCGGCGCCGTCCAGCACCGGGGCGTCCGTCGAACTGCGCGCCGACTCGCCGACGGGGGCCCTCATCGCCTCCAGTCCCGTGGCGGCGACCGGAGGCTGGAACACCTATATGTCCCAGCCCCCGGTGCCGGTGACCGACCCCGGAGGCAGCCGCACGGTCTACGTCGTGTTCGAGGCGCCGTCCGCGAACTCGTTCGACGTGGACTCGTTCACCGTCAACGGCAAGGGCGTCGGGCAGGGTGACGGCTCGTCCCCGGGCAGCACCAGCGCACTGCGGGGTGTGGGATCGAACCGGTGCCTCAACGGCGCCTCGCAGACGAACGGCACGCAGGTGCAGATCTGGGACTGCAACGGGCAGAACAATGAGAAGTGGACTCGCGTCTGACGGCCCTCGACGGTGAGTTTCCCCCAGGGAAAGAATCTTGGGCTCGATGTGCGGGAACGATAGAGTCGGCCCTGGAGCGGAACCGCGCCGGGGCCGAGGAGGGGGATGTCCATCACGCCCTTACCCCTGCCGCAGCCTCCCGCGAAGGCACCGGAGTTCGGACGAGACGCGCTGATCGTGTGCGAGAGCCTGGTGCGGATCTACCAGTCCGGGTCGGTCGAGGTGCAGGCGCTGCAGGGGCTGGACCTGGTCGTGGACAGCGGCGAGATGGTGGCCGTCGTCGGGGCGTCCGGGTCGGGGAAGTCGACGTTGCTGTCCATCCTGGCCGGGGTCGACGCTCCCACCGCCGGGCGGGTGCGGGTCGATCGGTGGAATCTGCTGGACATGTCGCGGGCCGATCGGGTCCGGTATCGCCGGCACACCGTGGGACTCGTACGCCAGCAGACGGCCGCCAACCTCATCCCGTACCTGACCGCGCGGCAGATGGTCGACCTGCCGATGACCGCGGCCCGCACCCCCCGCCGGGTACGCCGCAGGCGTGCCGCCGAGTTGCTGGACCTGCTCGGGGTCGCCGAGTGCGCCGAGCGGCGGCCCGCGCAGCTGTCCGGGGGGCAGCAGATGCGGGTGGCCATCGCGGTGGCCCTCGCCAACGAGCCCAGGGTGCTGCTGGCCGACGAGCCGACCGGGGAACTGGACAACGCCACGTCGGCCGCGGTGTTCGGGCTGTTGCGGGAGATCAACCGGCGGCTGGGCGTCACCGTCGTCATCGTGACCCACGATCCCTCGGTCAGTGGCCAGGTGGAGCGGACGGTGGCGATTCGCGACGGGCGTACGAGCAGCGAGGTGCTGCGGCGTACCGCCACCGGAGACGACGGCGCCCCGCAGGTGATCGCCGAGGAGTACGCGGTGATGGATCGGACGGGACGGATCCAGGTGCCGCGCGACTACCGGGAGGCGCTGGCGTTGACGCGACGGGTCCGGCTGGTGCTGGAAGCCGATCATGTCGCGATCCGTCCCGACGGCGGCGGGCCCGGATGAACGGCCGGCCCCTGGTCAGCGTGCGTGGCGTGCATCGCCGGTACGGCAGAGGGGCGACCGCGGTGCACGCGTTGCGGGACGTGACGTTCGAGCTCGCGGCCGGCACCATGACCGCCCTCGTGGGGCGGTCCGGCTCCGGCAAGACCACGCTGCTCAACATCATCGGCGGCCTGGACCGCCCGGACTCCGGCACGGTCGTCGTCGACGGGACGGACGTCACCGCCCTCGACGAGGACGGCCTGTCCCTGCTACGGCGGGAGAAGGTCTCGTACGTCTTCCAGACCTTCGGCCTGATCCCGGTGCTGTCGGCCGCGGAGAACGTGGGCGCCCCGCTGCGGCTGGCCCGCGTACCGCCGGTGGAGCGTGAACGGCGGGTCGCGCTGCTGCTGGAGCTGGTCGGACTGGCCGCCCATGCCGAGCAGCTGCCCGCCGAGCTGTCCGGCGGGCAGCAGCAGCGGGTGGCGATCGCCCGGGCGCTGGCCGCCTCGCCCCGGCTGCTGATCGCGGACGAGCCGACCGGGCAGCTGGACGCCGAGACCGGTCTTTCGGTGATGGCGTTGCTGCGCGGGGTGGTGGAGTCCGAGGGGGTGACGGCGTTCGTCTCCACGCATGATCCGACGATGCTCGCGCTGGCGGACCGGGTGATCAGCATCGACGACGGGCAGCTCGACGAGCGCTCCACGAGCCGGGGCGATCCGTGATCCGTGGGAGCCGTCCGTGCTGAGGCTGGTCGCCCGGAGAGTCCGTGCGCAGTGGCCGTTGCTGGCCGCCCTCCTGGCCGTCGCCGTCGTCGGCCCCACGCTGCTGGGCGCCTGCGCCCTCCTGCTCACCCGTACCGCCGAGCAGGCGCTGGAGACCGCCGCCTCGCGCGCCACCCACGACCAGGTCGGCGTCACCGCCTACACCGTCACCGTTCGCGGCGAGCACGCGAGATCCGTCGCCGACGACACCCGCGCCGTGCTGACCTCGGCCCTCGCCCCGTTCACGGCGACGACGGCCGCGCGCGCGTCGTCCGTGATGCGGTCGCTCCCCGGCGCCGGTGTCCCGGCCGTGGCGTACCTGTCGGGGGTGGAGGACCTGCCGGCCCGCACCCAACTGGCCGCCGGACGCCTGCCACGGGCGGGTGCCACGCCGGCGGAGGCGGTCGTGCTGGAAAGCACCGCGCGGCGGCTCGGCCTGAGCGCCGGCAGCCGGGTCCGTCTCGGCAGAGAGCTGGCCGACGATCCCGACCAGGGAGCCGAGGTGAGCGTGGTCGGGGTCGTACGCCCGCTGCCGGGCGCCGGCTGGGAGCGTGACCCCCTCGCCGCCGCCGGCTACGATCCGGCCTACCGCGACGGCCGCTCCGCCCAGCCGGTCCACGCGTACGGGCCGTTCATCGTCGACCTCAGCGACCTGCTCGCCGGCGGCTCCACCCTCGACCGGCTGGAGATCAGCGCCCACCCCGACCTGTCCGCCCCCGCCGTCCGCGACCTCGACACCGTCACCCAGGCGGTGCTCGGCGCCGACCGCCGCCTGGGGCGGACGCTCGGCGACCGGGTAAGGATCCAGCGCGTCGCCTCCCGGCTGCCCTCGACCTTGCTGGCCGCCCACGACCAGCAACGGGTCACCACGGCCGCCGTGCTCGCCGTCGCCGCCATCGGACTCGTCCTGACCGCGACCGCTCTCGCCCTCGCCGGCCGGCTCAGCGCCGGTGTGCGCGGCGACGAGACCGCCCTGCTGTCCGCGCTGGGCGTCGGCCGCGGCCAACTCGCCGGCGCCGCGCTCGCCGAGGCAGGCGCGCTCGCCGTGCTCGCCACCGCGGTCGCGATCCCGGCCTCGTCCGCCCTGCACGCCGCGCTGACCCGGCTGCCGCCCATGTCCGGGGCCGGGCTCGCCGCGCCTTTCGGCGTGAACGCCGTACAGGTGCTGTCCGTCGCCGGCGGCGCGCTGGCGCTGGCGGTGGTGCTCGTCGTGCCCTCGCTGCGGACCTCCTCCGGAGGGGTGCGCGGGCGGCGGGAACTGCTCGCCCGATCCGGCGCGGACCTGCTGCTCGTGGCGTTCGCCGCCGTCGGCTGGTGGCAGTTGCGCGACCAGCCGGCCGGTTCAGGCTCTCCCGTCGACACCGTACGGGTGCTCGCTCCCGCGCTGCTGCTCATCGCCGGATCCGCGCTGGCGCTGCGCCTGGTGTGGCCGGCGTTGCGCGTCGCGGAACGGCTGGCCGGCCGGGCTCGCGGGCTGATGGTCCCGCTGGCCGCGTTCGAGGCCGCGCGCAGGCCCCAGGCGGTCGCGGCGGGGCTGCTGATCGGGCTGGGCTGCGCGGCGGCCACGTACGGGATCGGGTTCGACGCCACCTGGCAGCGCTCCCAGCAGGACCAGGCCGACCTGTCCCTCGGCACCGATCTCGCGCTCACCCTCACCGTCCCGCCCGCCGCCGGGCAGGGCAGGATGGTCGGCGCGGCCGGCGGGGGAGAGGTGAGCCCGGCCACCGATCGTGGCGTCGCGATCGGGCAGTGGCTCGGTGGCGCCGGTGACCCGCCGAGGCTGATCGCCGTGGACACCACGCGCGCCGAGGCGCTGCTGCGCGGGCGGCTGGACGACGGCCGCACCTGGAACGCCGTGGGCGCCCTTCTCGCGCCCCCGACGCGCGCCGCCGGGGTTCCCGTCCCGGCCGGAGCCGCGCTCTCCCTGACCGGGAACGCGACCGGTCCGACGCCGCTCACCGTGACGCCCCGCCTGCTGCTCCAGGACGCGACAGGGCTGCGTACTCCGTGCACCGGCGCGCCCGTTCCGCTCGACGGCACAGCGCATCCGCTGCCGGACTGCGCGACGGCCGAAGGGCTCCGGCTGGTCGCGGTGTCCCTTCCGTTCGTGCTCGCGACGGGGAACGTGGGCACCGGGTACTCCGATGCCCTGGCGGAAGCCCCCGAGGGGGACAGCCGCGTCGCCGTGACGCTCACCGTGGCGGGAACCGTCTCCGAGGCATCGCCCTGGACCGCCACCTCAGCCGGGCCGGCCCCTGGGCAGCTCGGCGATCCGGCCGTCGCCCTGACCAGCACCTCCGCGGGCACCAAGCTGAGGATGACCACGACCGTCGCGCTGAAGGGCCCGCCGGACGCCGCCAGGAACCTCGTCGCCACTGCTTTCCCGGCCCCGGGACCGGTGCCCGTGGCCGTCTCCGCCCGCCTGGCCGACGAGGTGAGCGCCCGGCGCGGCTCCCGGCTCGACCTCACCGTCGGCCTCACCCCCGTCCAGGTCAGTGTGGCCGAGGTGCTGCCGGCCGTGCCGTCCGCTCCGGGGGCCGCGGCCGTCCTCGCCGACTTCGACGCGCTGTCCCGTGCCCTCGCCGTCAACGGCGACTTCGACGTGCCCGTGGACGCGTGGTGGGTCGGCCGTCCCACCAGGGGGGATGCGGCCGATCTCCGGCTCGGCGACGTCACCACGCGCGCGGCCGAGGCCGCCCGGCTCACCGGCGGCCCGCTGCGGGCCGCGCTGCCGGCCGTGCTCCGGCTGCTCGTACCGGCCGCGGTGCTGCTGATGATCGCCGGGATCGTCCTGCACGTGACGTTCGACCTGCGGGCCCGCGCGGTCGAGACGGCACGCCTGCGGGGTCTCGGGATGACCCGGCGCGAGATCCGCGCGGTGCTGCTCGGCCAGCACGTCGGCATCCTGCTGCCGCTGCTCGCGGCGGGCGCGGTCGTCGGCGCGCTGGCCACCCGCGTCGTCGCGCCGCTGCTCGTCCGCTCCGACACCGGCGCCGCCCCCGTTCCCGAGGTGCTGCCCGTCTGGCCGTGGGCCGCCGAGGCCGCCCTGCTCACCGCGCTGCCGGCCGGGTGCGCGCTGGCGGTGACCGCGGTGGTCGTCGTCCAGGCCCGGCGCGCCGACGCCGCGCATCTGCGGGTGGCGTCGTGAGGATCCCGGCACCGCACTGGCCCAGCGTCCTCGGCCGCGCCCGCGCCGACGCCGGGCCGTTGCTCCTGGCCGCTGTCGTGGTGGCGGTCGTCACGCTGCTCGGCGGCGCCGTACCGCCGCTCCTGTCAGCGACGGCCGACGCGGCCGTACGGGACGCGGTCCGCAGGACCGGCGGCGACCTCCAGGTCCACTCCCGGATGGAGGATGACGACGGGCCGGGCGGCAGCCGGGTCCGGCACCCCCGCCTCGCCGAGGACGTCGACGACTTCCGGGCCAGGGCGACGGACGAACTCGGCCCCGGCCTGCGCGCCGTCCTGCGTGCACCCGTCGCCACCGTCACCAGCCCCACCCTCAAGATCACCGATGGCAGCGTGCTGCGTACGTTCCAGCTCGCCTACGTGGCCCGCGACGGCGGGCCCGGCGTGACCTGGATCGCGGGCGGTGCGCCGCGGCCCACCGCCTCCGCGACGGCGGCGGTTCCCTACGGCGCGCCGCCGTGGCCGGTGCAGGTGGGTCTGTCGGAGGCGGACGCCGCCGCTCTCCAGCTCCGTCCCGGCGCCCGCATCCCGCTGGCCGACGACCAGGGGAATGTCAAGAAGGTCCAGGTCAGCGGCATCTTCCGGCCTCAGGACAGCGCCGATCCCGCCTGGCGGCTCCTCCCCTCGCTCCTGGGTCCCGTCGGCGGCGCGGACGGCACCGGAGCCACCCGGTTCGCCGGGCTGCTGTCACGCGACTCGCTGCCCGACGCCCGGCTCGCCTTCGGACTGGACGAGTTGCGGCGTACCGTCTGGTTCACGCCCGACCCGGCCCGGCTCACCTGGGACGTGGTCCCGTCGGTCGCCGCGAAGGTGGTCGCGCTCAAGGCGGCCTCCGGCTCCTCCGGCGCCCGGGACGGCTCGCTGAAGTGGGAGACCCGGCTCGACGGAGTGTTGCGGGACGTGAGCTCCCAGGTCGGCGCCGCGTTCGCGCAGGCGTCCGTCCTGCTCGTCACCCTGCTCGCCGTCGCGGTCCTGGTCCTGCTGCTCGCCGCCGACCTGCTGGTGCACCGCCGCGCCCCCACCCTGGCAGCGGCCCGGCAGAGAGGGATGTCGCTACCGGTGATCGGCGGCGAGCTGCTGCTCGAATCCGCCGTGATGGCGCTGCCGGCCGCGGCGGCCGGGCTCGGCCTGGCCCTGGCCGTCGCGCCGGGGGTCTCCTGGGACTGGACGCCTCCCGTGGTCGTCACCGCCGTCGTCGCCGGGCCGGCGTTCGGCACGCTCACCGCCGCCCGCGCCACCCGGGATCGCCGCGTCCCGGCCAACCGGAGCGCGCGGCGGTGGGTGCGTAACACCGTACGACTGCGGCGGGCCGCTCTTGAGACAGGGGTGCTGGCGGCCGCGTCCGGCGCCCTCGTCGCTCTGTACCAGCGTGGAATCGGTGGCGGGGTGCTGGCCGCGAGCGCGCCTGCCCTCTGCGCGCTCGCGGGCGCGCTCGTGCTGGCGAGGGCGTTGCCTATCGCGACGCGCTTCGTGCTCAGGCGGCTTCTGCGGTCGCGCCGGCCGCTGGCGGTGTTCGGGGCGGCGAGGGCGGCGGCGGCCTCGGCCCGGGTACTGCCGCTGCTGGTGCTGGTGACCTCCGTGGCCCTGGCCTCGTACGCGATCGTCTTCGGCGCCACCGTCGGCCAGGGGACCGCGGAGGGGCCGCTGGCCTCTGGACTGCTGCGGCTGGCGTGGGCCTCGGCGGTGACCCTGCCGGTTCTGGGCCTGCTGGGACTCGCTCTCGGCACGGCGGCCGGCGCGCCGGAGCGATGGCGCACCCTGACCCGGCTGCGCACCCTC
Source organism: Nonomuraea coxensis DSM 45129 (assembly GCF_019397265.1). Taxonomy (NCBI): domain Bacteria; kingdom Bacillati; phylum Actinomycetota; class Actinomycetes; order Streptosporangiales; family Streptosporangiaceae; genus Nonomuraea; species Nonomuraea coxensis. Next base: position 7,157,991 of record NZ_CP068985.1, on the reverse strand, counting down.
GGGCTGCGGCCACGGGAGGCGCGCTGGGTCGCCGCGGGAGAGCTGCTGCCGCCGGTGGTGGTCGCCGCTGTGGGCGGTCCGCTGCTCGGGGTGCTGCTCGCCCGCCTGACGTTCGGCTCGCTCGCCCTGCGCCTGCTCACCGGCGCCGATCCGGTCCCGGCGTCGCCGTGGTGGGGGCTCGGCCTGGTGGCGGTCGTGTTCCTGGCGGCGGTCGCCGTCGTGGTGCCCGTCGAATCGGCGTCACGCCGCCGGCGACGGCTGAGCGAGGTGCTCCGCGCGGGCGACAGCTGAGCCGGCCGCCCCCCGTCACGTGGTGGCCGGTCGTTCGGCGCCGTGCTCACTCCGCTCAGCGGCGCCGGCCGGGCCGGAAGTGGCGATGAGGCGGACCTGGGTGGAACGGGGCAAACTTCCCGCCGGGCCGGGCGGTCAGGCGGGGACGAGCAGCGTGGTCAGCAGGTCGTCCAGGCTGACGATGCCCGACACGTGGCCCGTCTCGGTCCTGACCAGCGCGACCTGCCCGCGGGCGCTCCGCAGCCGGCTCACCGCCTCGGCGATCGAGGCGTTCTCGGCCAGGTCGGGCAGCGGGTGGGCGAGCTGGGCGGCGGTCGTCCGGGTGTCGCCGCGGCGGCGCGCCAGGTAGGCGTCGCGGACGTGCACCACCCCCGACGCAGCGGTGAGCGGCCCGGCGATGAGGCGGGAGCGCCGGGCGCGCAGGCAGGCGTCGATGATCTGCCGCGCGGTGGCGTCGGCGGGCACGGTGACGACCTGATCGGCCGGGGTGACCAGGGCGGCGATGGGCGCCTCGGGGGCGCGCAGAGCCTGGGTGAGGACGGCGTGGTCCTCGGCCTCGATGAGGCCGAGCCGGCGCGACTCCTCCACCAGGCGCCGGAGCTGGGCGGGAGTCCTGGGCGCTTCCCCCTCTTCGCGCGGATGGACCTTGAACAGCCGCAGCAGGCCGTTGGTGATGCCGTTGAGCGCGCTGATGAGCGGCCGTACGAGCAGGGTGAAGCCGCGGAACGGCAGCGCCAGGACGGTGGCCGACCGCTCCGGGTGCGCGATCGCCCACGACTTGGGCGCCATCTCGCCGAGCACCATGTGCAGGAACGTCACCAGCGCCAGCGCGATCACGAACGCCACCGAGTGCGCGGCCGCGTCCGGCAGCCCGGCCGCGTGGAAGAGCGGGACGAGGGTGCCCGCGATCAGCGGCTCGGACACCACGCCGAGGCCGAGCGAGCACAGCGTGATGCCGAGCTGCGCCCCGGCCAGCATGAGGGACAGCTCCTTGATGCCGGACAGGGCGGCGGAGGCGGCCCGGCTGCCCGAGGCGGCGGCCTTCTCCAGGCGGTGGCGCTTGGCGGCGACCAGGGCGAACTCGGCGGCGACGAAGAAGCCGTTGCCGACGAGCAGCAGCAGGGTCAGCACCAGGCCGGTGGTCAGGCTCACGGCTGCTCCTCGTTCTCGGGGTTCCCGTCGCTCTCGTCGTCTCGGCAGGGGGTCAGGCGGACGCGTTCGGGGACGTGCCGGCGCAGGGTCAGGACCTCGACGCGGGCGTGCGTGGGGGCCTGGTCGTCCAGGGTGGCGGGCAGGCTGACGGTGATCGTCTCGCCGGGGGCGGCGAAGCGGCCGAGCCGGTGCAGGACGAGCCCGGCGAGGGTGTCGTACTCGTCCTCGTCGGGCAGGGCCAGGCCGGTGGCCAGGGCGATCTCGTCGATGCGCAGGGCGGCGTCCACTTCCCACGTGTCGCCCTGGCGCACGACGGACGGGGGCTCCACGTCGTTCTCGTCGGCGATCTCGCCGACCAGCTCCTCGGCGACGTCCTCCCAGGTGAGCAGCCCGGCCAGGCCGCCGTGCTCGTTCACCACGCAGGCCACCTCCTCGCCGCGTTCGTGCATCTGCCTGGCCAGGTCAGGCAGCGCGAGGGAGAACGGGACGACGAGCACGTCCCGGCAGATGCTGCCGATCCGTACGCGGGCGGCGTCCTCGGGCGCGACGGCGGCGGCGTCGCGCAGGCTGACCAGGCCGACCACGTGGTCGAACGTGGCGCCGAGCACCGGGTAGTGGGTGTGGCCGTGCGCGGCGATCAGCTCGTCCAGATCCGCGACGGTGGCGACCGCGGAGACGGCGACGACGTCCACGCGCGGCACCATGGCCTCCTCGGCGGTGTGCTCGGAGAAGGCGAGGGCCCGCTCCAGCACGTCGGCCTGGCTGCCGGGCAGGTGTCCGTGGGCCTCGGACTCGCCGATGATGTGGCCGAGCTCTTCGAGGGTGGCGCCGTGGTGCAGCTCCTCGACCGGCTCGATGCCGACGGCGCGCAGCAGCCGGTTGGCGGCCGAGTCGAAGAGCCTGATCACCGGGCCGGCGATCGTCAGGTAGACCAGGGTGGACCCGGCCAGCGCGCGGGCCAGCGGCTCCGGCCTGGCCAGGGCGAGGTTCTTGGGGGCCAGCTCGCCCAGCACCATCTGGATGACGGTGGCCAGCGCGAACCCGATCGCCAGGGCGACGGCGTCCACCAGGCCGGCGGACAGGCCCAGCGCGGTCAGGGCGGGGGCGATGAGCTCGGCCAGCGCGGGGCGGGCGATGAAGCCGACGACCAGGGCGGTGACGGTGATGCCGAGCTGGGCGCCGGACAGCATGAACGACAGCCGCTCCATCACCTTGACCGCCTTGGCGGCCTTCCTGTCGCCCGACTCGGCCTGGGCGACCAGGGTGAGCCGGTCGGCGCTGACGTAGGCGAACTCCTGGGCGACGAAGTAGCCGGTGGCGGCGGTGAGCAGGAAGACGGCCAGCAGACCGAGGGCCACGCTCACCTGGCACGCCCTTGTACGGCTCGCGGGCGGGTCAGGTTCGCCGACACGTATGTTCCCTTCTGTCCGGCCGGACGGACCGGCCTGAGGAGCGCATGCGGGCAGGCCCGCCCGCATGCGCCTCCATTCGACGCTAGCGGATTCGTGCACTCAGTCGCTAACCGGGGCGTATCGCCCGGCATCGGACTTCGGCTTCGAACGTACCCGGCCCGGCGGACGTTCCCCCTACCCTGATCAACGATCATGCTGCGCCTGCCGCCTGAACAGCGGCCGTCCTAAGGTGGTGGCGATGACGGGATCGGCGGCGGGCGCGCGGACGCAGGAGCAGATGCGGCAGCGGAACCTCAGTGAGGTGCTGCGCCGCGTCCACAAGGACGGCGCCGTGTCGCGGGCCGCGCTCAGCCGCCGGATGGGCCTCAACCGCAGCACCATCATGGACCTGACCGCCGAGCTCGCCGCGGCCGGGCTCGTCCGCGAGGGCGTCCCCACCGGTCAGGGCCGCGCCGGACGGCCGTCCATCGTCGTCATGCCCGAGCAGGAGACGGTGTACGGGCTCGCGTTCGACGTCGCGGTGGACCGGCTGCTCGCGGCCCGGGTCGGACTCGGCGGCCGGATCCTCGACCGGCGCGAGGCCGTACGCACCCGCGCGGGCGTCGACCTGGAGGACGTCGTCGGCGTCCTCGCCGCCTTCGGCCGCGAACTGGTCGCCGGGGCCGCTCCGGACGCGGTGTGCGTGGGCGTCGGCGCGTCGTACTGCGGGCTGATCAGGCGCGCCGACGGCACGGTCCGGTACGGCCCGCACCTCGGCTGGGTGGACCAGGCGTTCGGTCCGGAACTCGCCGCCGGGCTCGGCCTCGGGCTCCCCGTCGAGGTGGGCAACGAGGCGCACCTGGGTGCGATCGCCGAGCACGTACGCGGCGCGGGAAGCGACGTGGACAACCTCATCTATCTGCACGGGGACGTCGGCGTCGGCGGCGGGATCATTGTCGGCGGCGAACTCCTGGACGGCGACGCGGGCTACGGCTGCGAACTCGGGCACATGCTGATCAACCCGTTCGACGGGCGGCCCTGCCTGTGCGGGTCGCGCGGCTGCCTGGAGGCCGAGGTGGGGGAGGAGGCGCTGCTCGACTACGCGGGATGGTCCGGCGACCTCGTCGGACGCGCCGGCATCCGGGCGGTCGTCGCCCTGGCCGGGACCGGTGACGCCCGGGCGCGGGACGCCCTCGACCGCGTCGGTGACTGGCTCGGCGTCGGCGTCGTCAACCTCATCAACCTGTTCAACCCGGCGCTCGTGGTCTTCGGCGGGATGCTCCGTGACGTCTACCCGGCCGCCGCGCCGCGTGTCCGCGCCCGGATCGACGCGCACGTCCTGCCGGTGTCGCGCGAACGGGTCCGCCTGGCCGTGACGGCCCTGGGCGACGACACCACGCTCGCCGGGGCCGCCGAACTCGCCTTCGCCGGCCTCCTCGACAACCCGCTGACCACCTTGGCCACCCGGCGATGACGCGACCGGCCGGCCGGGACGGAAGGAACGTGACGTGATTCCGAAAGACGATTTCGAGCGGCTGCTGGGTGCCATGGCGATTGTCGAGCGCGATCTCGATGACGAGCTGCGCCGGGCGCACAGCTATCAGATGGTGCGGCAGCGGGATGGCGATTCTTATTACATAGGTCTGGAAGACGGGAGGTACTGGAGCGGAGGCACGGAGTTGTCCGGAGCCTCCATGGAGGAGGCGATCAGTTCGACGGCCGAGGCTTTGCAGGATTGTCTGACGGAAATCCTCTGGATCGTATGGCCCGTGTGTCCCACGCACGGATTCGGCCTGCATCTGGGTGCGGGGAAAGGCCGAGTGGCGTGGGTGTGCCAGGGGAGTGGCCGGCACGTGGTCGCTCCCGTGGGGGAGCTGCTGCGGCAATCCGATCATGGATCCTCCTGATGTCGGCGGAGAATCCGGCCTATCGTGGTCGGGTTGCGGCCGTCGTCCTCGGCCTGGTCATTCTCTGTTCGGGGTGCTCGCTCTCCCCGGTCGAGGTCGTCTTGCGGGTGGAACCCGCCGCTCTCGACGACATTCGCGGTATCGGAGAGGTACGAGCGGAGTCGACCAGTGAAAGTGAAAAGGATGGCAGCAGGCAGATCTCGCATGCTTTGATCATTGATGTCGGAGCTGCGAGTGGTCGGGAAGCGCTGGACAAAGCGGCCGGTCTGCTGTTGTCCCGCAGGTGGAAGATCAGCGCGGAAAACCGTCCAACGATCGTGAGCATGGAATCCTCTCGTTGGGAGGATACGCGCCTGATCTTACGTCCGTTTCATCCAGCGTACTTCGAAGATCAGCCGGAAGTCATCGAGCAGCTTGAAGAGTCTTCCGCCGAGGTGGAGTCGCTCGTTCATGCCGACGTGGAGAAAGGGGTGCTCTGAGGAGTTTCGCAGACGGAGCATGTACGTAAGGGGACAGATGGGCCCAGGGACGGCGACGAGAGCCGGCGCGGCGCCGTTCCGCGGTTGACCTCGACGTCAAGGGCGCGTCCCCGTTCGCGGTGGCGCGTCCGGCCGGAGGTGAACGAGGTCTTCTCCACCAGGACGTGGACCGGGGTGCGGCGCAGTGATCGTGCGCGGCAGCGGCTACCGCTGGCGCAGGGCGAACGACAAGCTCCGCGTCCTCGACACCGTCCTCCCCGAGGAACGCGGGATCAGCGTCGTCAAGGGCGGCTTCACCTTCTGACCGCCGCGCCGGGCCGAGCCGGCCGGTACGCGGCCAGGAGCGACGCCCAGGCCAGGGCGAGCGCGACGGCGAGGGCGAAGGCGACGTTGACCACCCGGGAACCCTGGATCGCGAAGATCGAGATCCAGGCGGCCAGGAAGAGCGCCCCGGTCGCCATGCTGAAGGCGGCCCAGCCGCGTTGCCCGGCCGCCGCGAACCGCCGGCCGAACGCGAAACTCGCGGCGATCAGCGCGAGAAAGGCGATCCCGGAGACGAGGAAGTGCACCATCGCGTGCGTGCTCATGTCCGTGGGCGGCCCGAGGGGCGTCCCGGGCGGGAAGCCGTCGGCGGGATCGGCGGAGAAGAAGGCGGCGGCGACCATCCCGGCGCCGCAGACGCCGACCAGCTGCGGCCCCCAGGTGCCGGCCCAGCCCGCCGGACCACGTTCCCGGTGCAGGCCGATCGCTCCCGCCACGAACAGCAGGCCGCTGACCACGAAGTTGGCGATCTGGATCCATCCCTGGTCACCGTTGCTCAGCATGCTGGCCGGGTGGCGGCTGATGTCGAACCCGTCCCTGGTCAGCAGCTGCAGCAGGACCACCACGATGTAGAGCGGGCCGGCGACGGCGCCGCACATCAGCAGCGTTCGCGTCGCCCTGCCGGTCGTCGTGGCGAGGTTCTCGGTCATCGGTCCGCTCCTGATGATCGTCGGTGAGTCGCCGTCCGGCGGGCTCGGTGTGCCGTGCTCGCCCGTGTGCTGATCGCGGGGCATCCCTCGCGGTCGGGAAGCCTCGTCGAGCGGGTGAGGGCGTTCGCGCCGGGCGCGCGCGAGTTCGATCTCCAGCATGTCCAGGTGGTGGCGCCAGAACTGGCGGAAGGGTGCGTGCACGAAGCGACAATTTCATGCACCACTTATATAAGTCAAGACTGATGTACGCCTGGTGGGCCGGCCGCGCTCCCGGGTGCTGAAGCGGAGCTGAAACGCGTTCCAGTTCGCGTTCCAGCGGAGCTTCAGACCGTGCTGCCACAGTGGTCGCGGCCGGGGGCGGCCCAGCGACCAGGACGGTCGTCAGTGACAGCACATTCGTACGGGGACCATCGCGGAGCCATGAGCTCGGGCCTCCCTACGAGGGTCCGCCACCCCGGGGCGCAACAGAACACCTCGGAGGGGGAAACGGGTGCTGGAGAAGGTGACCGGGGGCGAGGTGCCGCCCGTCGTCCTGGTGGACTTCGCCATGTTCTCCACGGCTGACACGTTGACGGGACTGATCGGCGTCCCCGAGTCTGGCCGGGCGGTCTACCGCGTGGAGGCCGTACAGGACCTGGAGGCGCACGGGCACCTGTCCGTCAAGCGCCTCGCCGACCTGCTCGCGCGGGAGATCGAGGCGGAGCTGGCCGGCCCGCCCGCCGCGGTGCTCGGCTGGTGCAGCGCGGCCACGCTCACGATGGAGATCGCGCAGCGGGTCGGTGACGCCGAGGTCGTGCTCGTGGAGCCGACCTGGCCGACGACGGAGGAGATCGGGCAGGAGCTGGCGCACCTGCGCACGACGCTCGGCGCCGGTCCCGGCGGCGCGCCCGCCGAGATCACCAGGGACTCGGTGCTCGCGGTGCTCCGCGCCGACCTGGTGACCAAGCTGACGGCGGACGGGATCCCCGAGTCCGAGCTGGAAACGTGCGTGGACCTGCTGAGCGGCCGGTACCGCGCCTGGTTCGACTTCCTGTTCGCCACGGCGGAGGCGGCGACGCCGGCACCGGCCAGGCCGGTCAGGATCGTCACGAGCCGCGACAGCGACCGCGGGCCCGCGCCGGGCTGGACGCCCGCCGAGTGGGAGCCCGTGCGCGTGGACGTGCCCGGCGGCGAGTTCCTCAGGAGCCCGGCCGCCCGCGAGCGCATCCTCGGCCTGGCCGGACGCCGTCATGGGTGAGCCGCGGGCGCGGGTGTACTGCTTCGCACACGCGGGCGGCTCGGCCGGCGAGTTCCGCGCATGGGACGGCCTCGCCGAGGACGTACGGGTCGTGGGCGTCGAACGGCCGGGCCGCGGCGCCAGGTTCGGCGAGCCCGCGGCCGAGGACCTGCTCGCCCTGGCCGCCGACCTGGCCGGCACGCTGGCGCTGGACCTGCCGTTCGGCCTGTTCGGGCACAGCTTCGGCGCGCTGCTCGCCTTCGAGGTCGCCCACGCGCTGCGGCGGTCGGGACGCGCGACGCCGGACCGGCTGTGGCTGTCGTCCTTCCCCAGCCCGGACGTCCCCCGCCCCGAGCCCGAGGTACGGCACCTGCCGGACGCCGACCTCCTGCGGACCCTGCACGTGCGGCACGGCGGCATCCCCGGCGAGGTGCTGGACAACCCGGAGCTGCTCGCCGTCGTGGCGACGTACGTGCGGGCCGACTACGCGGCCATGGAGACCTACCGCTTCCGCCACGACCGGGACCCGCTGCCCTGCGCCGTGGACGTGCTGGCCGGCGCGGACGAGCACGACCTGCACGACCGGCTGCCCGGCTGGAGCCGGCACACGACCGGCCGGTTCTCCTCGCGCCTGCTGCCGGGCGGCCACTTCTACCTGCGGCAGCCGGCCAACAGGCAGGCGATCGTCAGCTCGATGGGCGAGGCGATGATCAGCGGCATTTCGACTACGGGGGTGCATTGATGGATGTCATACGCGGGCCGGAGATCGACGCGGAGACCGACGTGGGTGAGCTCGTCGTCAGGGCCGCGGCCGGCTTCGCCGACCGGGTGGCCGTGCGGGAGCGCCGGCGAGGGGTGTCCCTCACCTACGAGCAGCTCCTCGGGCACGTCGAGACGCAGGCCGGCGCGCTGCTGGCGCAGGGCGTCAAGGCGGGGGACCACGTGGTGGTCGCGGTGCCGCGCTCGGCCGAGGAAGTGGTCGCGGTGCTCGCGGTGCTCAGCGTCGGCGCGGTGTACGTGCCGGTGGACGGCGGGCTGCCGCTGCCTCGGCTGCGCGCGATGCTGTCGCGGGTCCGGCCGGTGGCGGTGATCGGCGATCCCGCCGTCGTCGAGGCGGCTCCCGGCCCGTGCGTCCCGCTCGGGCCGGTGGTGATCACCGCTGAGCCCTCCGCCGGGTCCCGCCCCTGGGCGCGCCGCGCGCCGGGCGACGCCGTCTACGTCACGTTCACCTCGGGCTCGACCGGGGTTCCGAAGGCGGTGCGCATCCCGCACCGGGGCGTCGTCCGGCTGGTACGGGGCGCGTCCTACCTGCGCCGCGGCCCCGGCGAGCGGATGCTGCGCCTTGCCCCGCTGGCCTTCGACGCCTCGACGCTGGAGATCTTCTGCGCCCTCGCCACCGGCGCGACCCTGGAAATCTACCCCGACGGCCCGGTCTCCCCGGCCGAGCTGGCCACGTTCCTGCGCGAGGCGGGCGTGAGCGTCGCCTTCCTGACCGCCGGGCTCTTCCGGGTCATGGCGGGCGAGGCGATCGACGGCTTCGCCACCGTGCGCCAGGTGCTCACCGGCGGCGACGTCGTGCCGCCCGACGCGGTGCGCGCCCTGCTCGCCCGTCATCCCGGGCTGGAGGTCGTCGCCGCGTACGGGCCGACGGAGAACACGACGTTCTCCACCGTGCATCCGATGACCGGCCCGGCCGACGTGGACGGCCCGGTGCCGATCGGCCGGCCCGTCGCGGGGACCACCGCTCTCGTCCTGGACGAGGAGGGCCGGCCGGCCGCCGACGGCGAGCTGTACCTCGGCGGCAGCGGGCTGGCGCTGGACTACCTGGACGCGCCGGAGGAGACCGCGCGGTCGTTCGTCGTGCCCCCGGGACGGCACGAGCGGTTCTACCGCACGGGCGACCTCGTACGCCGCGACGAGGACGGGCTGCTGCACTTCACCGGCCGCCGCGACCGCCAGGTGAAGGTGCGCGGCTACCGCATCGAGCCGGCCGAGATCGAGAGCAGGCTGCTCGCGAACCCGCGGGTCAAGGACGTCGCCGTGGTCGTGACCGGCGTGGACGCCGGCTCCAGGAGGCTGCTGGCGGCCGTCGTCGCCGAGCCCGGCGACGACGGGCTGGTGGAGCGCCTGCGCGGCGCGCTGCGCGAGGAGCTGCCCGGCTACATGGTGCCCGCGCTGTGGGTGGTGATCGAGCGGCTGCCGTACACGCGGAACGGCAAGGTGGACGTCGCCGCGCTGGAGGCCAGGGCCGGCTCGGGAAGGGCACGGGCGGTTCCCGCCGACGCGTTCGAGGACGTCATCGCGGGCGTGTGGAAGGAGGTGCTGGGGACCGGCGACTTCGGCGTCGAGGACCCCTTCTTCGAGATCGGCGGCGACTCGCTGCTGGCCGGGCGGGTGCACCTGCGGCTGCGCGACGAGCTGCCGGGGCACCCCCTGCGCATCGTGGACATCTTCCAGTACCCCACCGTCCAGGCCCTGGCCGAGCACCTGCGGGGAGCCGCCCGATGAGCGTCGCGATCATCGGCATGGGACTGCGCCTGCCGGGCGCCGCCACTCCCGAGGCGTTCTGGGCGAACGTCGCGGCGGGGCGGGAGTCCCTCACCCGGTTCGGCCGCGAGGAGCTGGCCGCCGCGGGCGTGCCCCAGGAGGAGCTGGACGATCCGGCGTACGTCCCCGTCCGCGGGGTCATCGACGGCGTGGAGGACTTCGACGCGGAGCTGTTCGGCCTGCCGCCGCGCGAGGCCCAGCTCACCGACCCGCAGCAGCGGCTCTTCCTGGAGTGCGCGCTGGAGGCGCTGGAGCACGCGGGCTACACGCAGGACGCCGCGCCGGGGCCGATCGGCGTGTACGCGGGCACCGGCAAGAACCACTACCTGCTGCGGCACGTGCTGGGCCACGCCGGCCTGGTCAGCAGCATGGGCGACATGGCGATGCTGGTCGGCCACGAGAAGGACCACGTGGCGACGCGGACGGCGTACCGGCTGGGGCTGCGCGGCCCCGCCATCGCCCTGCAGACGTCGTGCTCGACGTCGCTGGTCGCGGTGCACATGGCCGCGCAGAGCCTGCTGCGGCACGAGGCGGACCTCATGCTCGCCGGCGGCGCCTCGATCAGCCTGCCCCAGCGCTCCGGCTACCGCTACAGCCCGCACGACATCCTCGCGCCCGACGGCCACTGCCGCGCGTTCGCGAAGGACGCGCGCGGGGCCGTGCCGGGCAACGGGGTGGGGGTCGTGGTGCTCAGGCGGCTGGAGGACGCCGTACGGGACCGCGACACGATCTACGCCGTGATCAAGGGGTCGGCGATCAACAACGACGGCGCCCGCAAGGTCGGCTACACCGCGCCGAGCGTGAGCGGCCAGGCCGACGTCATACGGGCCGCGCACGCCGCGGCCGGCGTCCGGCCGGAGACCATCCAGTACGTCGAGACCCACGGCACCGGCACGGAGCTGGGCGACAAGATCGAGGTCGAGGCGCTCACCCAGGCGTTCGGCGACGTGCCGGGGCCCGCGTCGTGCGTCCTCGGCACGCTCAAGCCCAACATCGGGCACGTGGACATCGCCGCGGGCGTCGCCGGGCTGATCAAGGCCACGCTCGCCCTGTGGCACGGGCAGCTCCCGCCCAGCGTCAACTGCGACGAGGAGGACCCGGACCTGCGGCTGCACGAGGGGCCGTTCCTCATCAACCGCGTGCTGCGGCCCTGGCCCGCCACCCAGGGGCCGCGCCGGGGCGCGGTGAGCGCCTTCGGCGTGGGCGGCACGAACGCGCACGTGATCCTCGAACAGGCGCCCGAGGCCGGCGCGGGCCGGGAGCGGGCGGAGACCCCGATGGTCGTCCCGCTGTCGGCGCACACCGCGCCGGCGCTGACCGAGCTGACCGCCCGGCTGAGCGGGCACCTCATGGAGCACCCCGACCTGGACGTCCGCGACGTGGCGCACACCCTGCGCCACGGCCGCCACCAGCGCAGGTACCGCACGGCCGCCGTCGCGGGCACCGCCGCCGACCTGGCGCGCCCCACGTCGTTCCGGCCGCCGGTCCTCGCCCGCGGCCGGGTGAGCGTCGGCTTCCTGTTCACCGGGCAGGGCAACCAGCACCCGGGCATGGCCGCCGGCCTCTACGACCGGTTCCCGGTCTTCCGCGCGGCCATGGACGAGTGCGCCGCGCAGTTCGCCGAGGTCGCCGACCTCCGCGGGCTCCTGTGCCGGGCCCCCGCCGACCCGGCCGCCGCCCAGGCCGAGCTCGACACGATGGCCCTCGCCCAGCCCGCCGTCTTCGCGATCGAGTACGCCACCGCCGAGCTGCTGCTCTCCCTCGGCCTGCGGCCCAAGGCGCTGCTCGGGCACAGCCTGGGCGAGTACGCGGCGGCGTGCGTGGCCGGCGTGATGAGCCTGCGGGACGCCTCGGCCCTGGTCGCGGCCCGAGGCCGGCTGCTGGAGCGGGTGCGCGGCGGTGCCATGCTCGCGGTCTTCGCCGCCGCGGACACCGTCGCCCCGCTGCTGCCCGAGTCGCTGTCGCTGGCGGCGGTCAACGCGCCGCGCTCGGTCGTCGTGGCGGGCCCGGCCGCCGCCATGCCGGAGCTCGTCGAGCTGCTGGACGCGCGCGGCATCACGCATCGCGCCGTGCCCGTGCCGATCGCCGCGCACTCGTCGATGCTGGACGGCCTGCTCGGCGAGTTCCGCTCCCACGCCGAGCGGCTCACCTACCGCCGGCCCGTGATCCCGATCGTCTCGGGGCTCACGGGCGGCCCGGTCGAGGACGGCCTCGACGCCGCCTACTGGACCAGCCACCTGCGCGGAACCGTCCGCTTCGCCGACGCGGCCGAGCACGCGCTCGGCTGGCGGGACCCGCTGCTGATCGAGGTCGGGCCGGGAAGCACGCTCACCACGCTCGTGCAGGAGACGGCGGCGGGCCGCCCGGCCGTCGCCCTGGCCGCTCTGCCCGGCCGCAAGGACGAGACCGGCCCGCTCACGACGTTCCTGGAGACGGTCGCCGCGGCCTGGTGCGCGGGCGCCCCGGTGAACTGGGCGGCGCTGGACGACGACCGGCGGGCGCGCCGCGTCCCCCTGCCCGGCTACCCGTTCCAGCGCTCCCGGCACTGGCTCGACCCCGTGCCGCCGCGGCCGTCCGCACCCGCGCCGGCCGGGGAAGCGGTCGCCGGGGAAGCCGTCGCCGGGGAAGCGGCGGCCAGGGAGCACGGCGGCCAGGAGAGCGCCGAGGACGGGAACGACGCGCGGGTCGCCGCGGTCTGGCGGGACCTGCTGGGCGTCGAGCGGGTCGGCCCCGACGACAACTTCTTCGCCCTCGGCGGGCAGTCGCTGCTCATGGTGCGCATGATCGCCCGGCTCAAGGAGCTGACCGGCGTCGCCGTCCCGCTGCGCGAGGCGGTGGCCGCCCCCACGGTGCGGGGCATCGCGGCGCTCCTCGCGCACCACGGAAGGGGATCGGCATGACCGCCAGGCTCGCGATCGTGTTCGGCCCGGGGGCGGTGACCCTGGGCGACCTGCTGACGGGGCTGGGCTTCGGCCCCGAGCTGATCTTCATCCTGCCTCCCAGGGCCCTCTCGTACGCGAGCCTGCTCCAGGGCGAGGGCATCGTGGTGCCGCTCGACGAGGCCGCCTCGGCCGGCCGGTTGGACGGCGTCGTGGCCTTCGGCGAACGCGAGCTGCCCGCCGCCGCCCGCCTCGCCGCCGCGGCCGGACTGCCCTTCCACACCCCCGAGACCGTCGAACGCCTCACCGACAAGAGCCTGCAGCGGAGCGTCCTGCGCGGCCACGGGATCGAGACCCCCGCCTGCCACCTGCTGCGCGACGCGGAGGAGTGGCCCGTGGACCTGGCCCTGCCCGCCGTGCTCAAACCGGTGAAGGGCGAGGGCAGCCGCAACACGTACCTGGTCCGTACGGCGGAGGAGGGCAGGACGCTGGCCCGGCGGCTGCTCGACCCCGCCGGTCCCGCCGCCGAGGAGGCGCTCGTCGTCGAAGAACGTCTCCTCGGCACGCCGTGCGAGCCGTACGGGGACTACGTCTCGGTCGAGAGCGCCTGCGTGGGCGACGACGTCCGCACCATCGGCGTCACGGGCAAGCTGCCGCTGCTGCCGCCGTTCAGGGAGAACGGGCAGTTCTTCCCCGACACCCTGGACGAGGCCCTGCGCGCCGAGGTGACCGAGCTGACCGGGCGGGCGCTGAAGGCCCTCGGAGTGCGGCACGGCATCACGCACACCGAGATCAAGCTCACCCCGCAGGGCCCCAGGATCATCGAGGTCAACGGGCGCATCGGCGGGTTCGTCAACGAGCTCTACCAGCGGGCAGGCGGCCTCGACCTCATCGAGGCGGCCGGACGGCTCGCGCTCGGCCAGGAGGCCGACGTGTCCATGAGGCCGCGCGGCGGCGTGTACTTCCAGCACTACAGCCGCCCGTTGCCGCAGGCCACCCGGCTGGCCGCGGTCGAGGGCGCCGGGGAGCTCACCCGCACCCCCGGGATCACCGCCTCCCGCCGGCTCGTGCGGCCGGGCACCGCCCTGCCGCCCGACGGCACGGCCGTCTACCTGGACCTGACCGTGGGCCACGCGCCGACGCACGGGGAGATGCTCGACGTCCTGGAGCGCGGCCTGTCGCGGATCCGCTTCACGTTCGACACGCCGGCGGGAGCCGTCACGCGGACCGGCCACGAGCTGCGGGCCGGGGAGAGGAAGGCGACGTGAGCGGGGCGATGGGCGTCGCGGTCGTCGGCTACGGCAACGCCGGCCGTCAGCACGCGCAGGCGCTGGCCGACACGCCGGAGGCGTACGTGGCCGCCGTGGTGGACGCCGATCCGCGCGCCGCCGCGGCGGCCAGGGACGCCGGGCTGCCGGTGCGCGGCCTGGAGGAGGCGCTGGCCGACGAGCGCGTCCGCGCGCTGGCGCTGTGCCTGCCGCCGGGCGCGCGGGCGGAGACCGCGGAGCGCGCGGTGGCCGCGGGCCGGCACCTGCTGCTGGAGAAGCCGCCGGCCCGCAGCGCGGCCGAGCTCGACCGGCTGCTCGCGCGCACGGCGGCGGGCGACGTGCTCGCCGGGGTGATGTTCCAGCACCGGTTCGCGCTGCCCGAGCCGCTGCGGCGGCTGCCGCCGCAGCGGTTCGCGGGGGCGGTGGCGACGCTCACCGTCTCCCGTGCCCGGCCCGACGCGCACTACCGGCAGGCGGGCTGGCGTTCCGACCCGCGCGACGCGCTCGGCGGCGTCACCGCGCACCTGGGCGTGCACTACCTCGACCTGGCCTGCCAGCTCCTCGGCGCCCCGGTGTCGGTGACGCCGCTGGCCAGGGCCGACGCCGCCCCGGGCATCGACGCGCAGCTGTGCGGGCACGTCCTGTTCGCCTCCGGCGCCCGGCTGTCGGTGGCGGTCACCAGCCGCTCGCCCGCCCGGGTCGAACGGCTCACGGTGCTCGGCGCGGACGCCTGGGTGGAGGTGCGGTCCGGCGCGGTCACCGGCGAGCTGGCGGGCACGCCCGTCAGCGGCGAGGCCAGGCCCGCCGAGCGGCTGCGCGCCGAGGTCTACGCCGAGCTGGCCCGCGCCGCGGCGGGCCGCGCGCCACTGGAGCTGGCCGCGCTGGGACGCGCCCGCCCCGTCATGGCGATCCTCGACGGCCTCCTGCGCGGGGAGGCCCGATGACCCCCCTAGGGCTCAGCTCGGGCTCCTTGCCGCACGCCACCGCCGCCGACCTCGCCGCCGCCGTTCTCGGGCACGGCGGCAGCGGCCTGGACCTGCGCATCGGCAAGGGTCACGCCTGGGAGCGCGACGGCGTCGAGCGGGGCCTCCGCGCGATCGCCGCCGCCGGCGCCGAGGTGTTCTTCACGGGCGTCGGAGCCCGGCTCGGCGACCCCGCGGCGGAGCTCGCCGAAGCGCCGCCGGCGTGGCCGGTCAAGGTCTTCTGCGTCGAACGGCCCGACCCCGGGCTGGTCGCCGAGCAGGCCGCCGGGCGCGAGCTGTGGGTGGAGACGCACGCCGGCGGCCCGGACGTCACCACGCTGATCGACCTCGCCGAACGCACGGGCGTGGGCCTCGTGCTGGACGTCCTCGGTCTGGCCGAGATCGGCGGCGCCGACCGGCACCGGCTCGCCGCGCTCGCCCCGCACGTCCGCGCGGCCCAGGTCAAGGGCTTCCACCGCACCCCGCAGGGGACGCGGCACCGCCCGCTGGAACCACGCGACCTCGAACCCGTCCTGGCCGTCATGGAACGGACCTCGCTGAGGTGCGTCACGGTCGAGTCCCGGGCCGGGAACCCGGGCGCCGACCTCGTCCTGCTCGCCACGCTGCTGAAGGAGAACACATGAGACTCGCCGTGATCGGCGACGAGCTCGCCCAGGACTGCCGTACGGTCGCGAGGACCGCCGCCGAGCTGCGGTTCGACGCCGTCGAGATCAGGTCCATGGACGGCACCCCGCCCCACCTGCTGAGCGACGCCCAGCTCGGCGCGGCCCGCGCGGTCCTGGACGAGCACGGCCTGGCCAACGCCGGTTTCGCGCCGCCCGCGCTCAAGACCGCGCTGCCCGTCACCGACGCCGACCTCCAGGCCGCCGCCGACCTGCTCGCGGACGGCTGCCGGCAGGCCGCCCTGCTCGGCGCGCCCCACGTACGGATCTTCAGCTTCTACCGCGACGGCGACCCCGACCCCGTACGGGCCGCGCGCCTGACCGCCCAGGTGCTGGACGGCCTGGACCTGCCGGTCCCGCTCGTCGTCGAGAACGGCACCAGGACCAACACCCCGACCCTGCGCCACCTGGCGACGTTCCTCGACGAGCTGGGCCGCGACGACCTCGGCATCCTGTGGGACCCGGGCAACAGCGTCTTCAGCGGCTGGGACCCCGAGCCCTTCCCCGCCGACTACGAGGCAGGACGCGAGCGCATCCGGCACGTGCACGTCAAGGACCCCGACGGCACCCGCGGCTACGTCCGGCTCGGCGACGGCGACCTCGACTGGCCCGCCATCCTGCGGCGGCTGGCCGAGGACGGCTACGGCGGGTTCGTCAGCCTGGAGACCCACTGGAGGATCGGGCGCGCGCTCACGGCCACCGAGCGCGACGAGCCCTGGGGCGAGGCGTTCTCGCGGGGCGGCCACCCGGCCGGCGTGGAGTGCATGCGGCGGCTGCGCGACTGGGTGGACGAGCTGGCCCCCGCGGGCGCGGAGCCGTGACCGGGCCGGCGCCGCTCCTCCTGCTCGGCGCCCAGCGCTCGGGCACCACCGCCCTGGCCTCCCTGCTGGAGGCCGCGTTCGACGCCGTGGGCGGCCTGTTCACCATCAACGGCAAGCTGCCCTACGTGCTGCACCGCTGGTGCACCGAGGCCGACGTGCGCGGCCGGCACCTGCGGGTGGACGAGATGCTGCACGCCCTGCGGCGCAGGCCGCCGTACGGACGCGGCGGCGAGCGGTGGCTGGCCACCGTGGAGGACGTGCTGCGGGCCGCGGCGGCCGAGGTGGCCGCGGGAGCCGCGGGCGACGCGCTCACGCTGCGGCGTGACCTGGTACGCCGGGCCTACGCGGACGCGACCCGCTACGGCGAGAAGTACAACGAGTACCTGCTGGAGCTCGACCGGCTCGCCGAGACCGTGCCGGACGCGCACTGGGTGCTGCTGGTGCGCCATCCGGCGGACGTGGCGGCCTCGACACTGCGCTGGTCCGGCGACCGGCCCTGGCGTCCCGGCGGCTGGGAGGCGGCGCTGGACAAGTGGGCGGCCTGGCACGAACCATGGCTGCGACATGATCACCCCCACCGCACGGTCGTCGAGTACGGGCGGCTGTGCGCCGGCGAGGACCTCCGGCGGCTGTCACAGGCGACCGGCCTCGACCTCGCCCCCTACGCGGGGCTGCTCGACGGGCGCCCGCCCGCCGAGCCGCCCCACGCCCTGCCGGCGCACGTCGAGCGCCTCTGGCAGGAGCTCCTCGACCAACGAAAGGCATGAACGACATGAACGATCGCCGTCCGGTCCAGCCGTACGAGACCACCGACGCCACCTCCGCCTTCGGCCTCGGGCTGCACCACGTGCAGCTCGCGCTGCCCCCGGGCGAGGAGGAGGTGTGCCGCCGTTTCTACGTGGACGTGCTCGGCATGACCGAGATCCAGAAGCCGCCCGTCCTGGCCGCCCGCGGCGGCCTGTGGGTGCGCTCCGACGCCCTGGAGATCCACCTGGGCGTCGAGGAGGACTTCCGTCCCGCCCGCAAGGCCCACCCCGGCATCCTCGTGGCCGACCTCGACGCGCTCGCCCAGCGTCTCACCGACCGCGGCGTCGAGGTCACCTGGGACGGCAACTTCCCCGGCCACCGCCGGCTGTACGCCTTCGACTGCCACGGCAACCGGCTGGAGTTCCTCACTCCTGAACAGGCGTCCGCGTCGTGAGATGGGCCAGGAACTGGATCGGCCTGCCCGACGTCCCCGCCGCCAGGCGGTGGGCGTGGGTGGCGGTCATCGACGCGGTTGGCACCGGCATGCGCATCCCGGTCACCGTGATCTACCTGACCGCCGTCGTGGGGCTGGACGCCGCGTCCGTGGGCATCGGCCTCGGCCTCGCGGCCCTGGCCGGCACGCTCTGCGCCCCCGCCTGCGGCGCCCTCATCGACCGCTACGGCCCCAAACCCATGGTCGTGGCCTGCTTCCTGACCGCGGCGGCAGGGTATCTCGGCTACCTCGCGATCCAGGACTGGGTCTCGTTCATCGTGGTGGCGATCGTCGCCGAGATCGCCGAGCACAGCGGGCGTCCCGCCAAGCAGGCGCTGGTGGCCTCCATGGTCACGGCGGAGCAGCGGGTGAAGCTCATGGCCTTCCAGCGCTCGATCCGCAACGTCGGATTCGGCCTGGGCGGCCTGACCAGCGCCGCCCTGCTGACCCTCGACGCGCACTCCGGCTACTACGCCGTGCTGGCCGGTGACGCCCTGTCCTTCCTGGTGGCGGCGGCGCTGGTGTCCCGCATCGCGGTGACGCGGCCGTCGCCGCGCCCGGCCGCGCAGGCCGGGCCCGGCAGGCGCGACGGGTTCCGCGACGTGCTCGCCGACCGGCGCTACGTGGCACTGGCCGTGCTGAACACGCTGGTCATGACGCACGTCACCGCGCTGAACGTGGGCGTGCCCCTCTGGGTGAACCAGCACACCACGGCCCCGCCCGGCCTGGTCGGCGTGCTGTTCGCGCTGAACACCGCGCTCGTCGTGCTGCTGCAGGTGCGTCTCACCAAGGGCGTGGCCAGGGCCGCGGACACCCCGCCGGTCTACGTGCGCGCCACGGCGGCCTTCGCGGTCGCCGCCGCCGGCTACTGGGCGGCGTCCATGGCCGGCGGCACGCTGGCGTTCGTCGTCGTGCTGCTGGTGGTCGCCATGCTGGCGCACACCGCCGCCGAGCTGTACGGCGCGGTCGGGGAGTGGACGGTCTCGGTCGACCTCGCTCCCGAGCACCTGCGCGGGCGGTACCTGTCCCTGTTCCACGTCAGCTTCTCCGCGCACCAGGCGGTCGGCCCGGTGCTCGTCATCCTCCTCATCACCAAGGCGCCGGACCTGGCGTGGTTCGTCCTGGCCGCGGTCCTGGGCGCGGGATGCCTGGCCAGCGCCTGGCTGGCGCGCGGCGCCGGGGAGCCGGCCGCTACGAAGGAAGTGAGCACGACACCATGACCAACCTCGACCCCACCTCGCCCTCCTCTCCCGCCGCCGTCGCGGAGCTGCTGGGCGCGGCCTGGCAGGCGGCGCTCGGCGCGGCCCCGGCCGGGCCGGAGGCGGACTTCTTCGCCGCCGGCGGTGACTCCCTGCTGGCCGTGCGGATGCTGAGCCGGCTGCGGCAGGCGGGCCTCACCGCGGCCCCCGCGGACATCCTGCGCGGGCGCACCTTCGGCGGGATCCTGTCGCGGATCGAGGCGACGCCGGCGGCGGCCGGTCCTGACGCGGGTCCCGGCGCCGGTCCTGTGCCACTGCTGCCCGCGCAGCGGCGGTGGATCGCCAACGACTTCACCGACCCCGGCCACTTCTCCCTCGGCTGGATCCTCGACGTGCCCGAGCGCACCCCGGACGGCCGCCGCGTGGACGGCGACCTGCTGGAGAGCGCCGTCGTGGCGCTGGTCCGCAGGCACGAGGCCCTGCGCACGCGCTACCTGCTCGGCGACCGGCCGAGCGCCGAGGTGCTGCCCGACGTCCCCCCGGGCCTGTTCACGCAGGTGGACGTGCCCGGCGAGAAGGTTCCCGCGGCCCTCGCGGACGGCTGGCGCACGCACGCGCCGGCCGAGGGCCGGGTGCTGACCGCCCGATGGCTGCCCGCGCAGCGCCTCCTCCAGATCGCCCTGCACCACCTGACGCTGGACGGCCTGTCGGTCGAACTCGTGGCCGACGACCTGGAGGCGCTCCTCACCGGCGGGCAGCCGGCCGCCGACCCCGGCACGCCGCGCGGGCACGCCCGCGCGCTGGCCGACTGGCTCGCCTCGCCCGAGGCCGCCGCCGACCTGAAGGCGTGGGCCGGGCAGAACTGGTCCGAGGTCCGCCGCGTCCCCACCGAGCACGACGGACCCGGCCTGCTGCCCAGCATGGACCTCGTCAGCGGCCGGCTCGGCGCCGGTGACACCGCCGCCCTCCAGCGGAAGGCGCCCGCCGGTCTCAGCCTGGAGTCGCTGGTGCTCGCCGCCGCGGCCAACACGATCATGGACAGGTTCGGGCTGCCCGCGGTCAGCGTGGACACCTACCATCACGGCCGGGACCGGCTCCCCGGCGGCCCCGGCCTCGAATCAGGCATCGGCTACTTCCAGGCGAACTACCCCGTGGTGATCAGCGCGGGCCCCGGCGACTGGCCGGAGCGCGCGGCGGCGGAGCTCGGCCGGGTGCCCGAGGCGCGCTTCGGCTTCGACGCGCTGCGCTTCGCCGGCCACGCCGCCCTGGCGGACCTGCCCGGCAGCGGCATCAGGCTGAACTTCCGCAGCCGCATGAACGCGATCAACGCCAGGGAGGCCGACTGGCTGGCGCCCTCGGCGACCTCGGCGGGCGGGCGCCGTTCGCCGCGGCAGCGCGAGCCGTACGTGCTGATGCTGGAGGCCGACCAGGTCGGCGACAGTTTCGCCTTCGCCGTCAAGTACAGCCGCGACCACTTCACGAGGCGGACCGTCGAGGACCTCGTCCACGGCACGCTGGACCTGCTCGCGCGGGGAGCGGGCGCGTGAGCGCCGCCGCGTCCGCGCTGGAACTGCGGGACGTCGTGCTGTCCGTCGGCCCGCCAGGGGCCGAGCGCGTCCTGCTGCGCGGCGCCGACCTGCGGGTGGGCGAGGGCGAGAAGGTGCTGCTGTCCGGGCTGGACCTGGAGGCCCGTACGAGCCTGACAGCCCTGCTGGACGGCCGGATGCCGCCACGGTACGGAACCGTCAGCGCGGGGCCGGTGCGCAGCGGCCGGCTGGGCCGGGTGAGCCCCAGCCGGACCACCACCGTGCTGGACGCGGGAGACCGCCCGGGTCCCGCCGGCGAGGCCGACCTGCCGTGCGCCGACGATCCCGGCTGCGTGCTCGTCCTGGCGGGATCCGCCTGGTCGGGGCTGAGCGTGCCGGGCCGCTACCGCTCACTGCGGCTGGACGGCGGGCAGTTCGTCGAGGTCGAGCCCGCCGGGGCGCCCGGCGAGCCGGTCCGCGTCCCGCTGGCCGAGCTCCAGGCCCGTACCGTGGAGGCGCTGCTGGCCGCGGGCATCGGGCACGAGGCCGCCGAGGCCGCGGGCGAGGTGCTGGTCGACGCCGAACGCCGCGGGCACCGCTCGCACGGCATCGCGCTGCTGCCCACCTACCTGAGGCGGATCAAGGAGGGCGGGATCAGGGCCGAGGCCAGACCCCGGCTCACCGAGGTCACGCCCGCCGTCGCCGCGATCGACGCCGACGGCGGGATCGGCCAGGTCGCGGCCGGGATGGCGGCCGAGTGGTGCGCCTCCAGGGCCGCCACGCACGGGCTGGCGGCGGTCGCCGTGCACGGCAACAACCACGTGGGGATGCTCGCGGCCTACCGGCGCCCCTTCCAGGAGCGGCAGGTGGCGGGCCTGCTGCTCAACACCTCGGGCCCGTCGATCGCCGCTCCCGGCGCCGCCCGGCCGACCCTGGGGAGCAACGCGATCTGCCTGGTCACCCCCACGGCGGAGGGCGAGCCGTTCTGCGTGGACCTGGCCACCGGCGTCGTCGCCGCAGGCAAGATCAGGGACGCGGCGAACCGGGGCGTTCCCGTGCCGCCCGGCTGGCTCCAGGACGCCTCGGGCGCGGCCACGACCGACCCCCGCGAGCTCGACAGGGACGGCTCCATCCCGCTGTTCGGCGACTACAAGGGCCTGTGCGTGACGCTGCTGGCCGAGATCCTGGCCGGCGCGCTGGCCGGGCACCGGGTGAGCCCGGACGTCGGCAAGCAGCGCAAGCACCTGGACCGGGTGATGAACTGCTCCCAGCTCTTCGTCGGGTTCTCGCCCCGGCACCTCGGGCCGCCGGGCGAGCCCTCGCTCGGCGGGTTCGTGCGGCGGCTGCGGGAGGCCGTGCTCGCCGGGCACCCGGCGGAACCGCCCCGCCCCTGGTTCCCCGACCAGCGGGAGGAGGACCACGCCGCCCTCGCGGACGCGCGCGGCGCCGAGGTGCCGCGGTCGGTGCTGGACGAGCTGGGATGGGGGTTCTCATGACCGCCGTGCACGCCGGCCCGGCGCTGGGCTCGGCTCCGGGATGGCCGCTGGTGCTGTACTTCCACCACGTCAACGCGCACGTCGACCACTACACTGCCCTGAACCCCGACGACTTCAGGCGCGGGCTGGAGATCGTGCTCGACGGCGTCGGGCCGGCGCTCGACCCGGCCGCCGTAGGACCCGGGTTCGAGCCGCCCGGCCATCCGAGCGTGCTGGTCACCTTCGACGACGGCTACCGGGACAACCTCGACCTGGCCGCGCCGCTGCTGGCCGAGTTCGGGGTCAAGGCGCTGCTCTTCTGCGTCACCGGGAAACTGGACGCGGCCGGGCGGCTGAGCGCGGCCGAACGGGCCGCGCTGCCGCCGCGCGAGGCGTACCTGACGTGGGAGGAGGCGCGGGAGTTCGCGGGGCACGGTCACGTGCTCTCGGCGCACACCGTCCACCACCCCCACCTGCCGGACCTGCCGCCGGAGGAGGCCGCCGAGGAGGTCGCGGGCTCGCTGCGCGCGATCGGCGAGCGCACCGGGCGCGCGCCGCGCACGTTCGCCTACCCCTACGGGCTGATCCCGTCCGGGCCTTCCCCGGTCCCTGACGGGGTGCTGGCCTTCGGCACCGTCAAGTCGGCGCCGGGCCCGTGGACGCGCCGGCCGCGGCACATCCGCCGCACGTATCTGCCGGTCGGCGAGGTGGCGTCGTGGACCCGTCTCGCTCTCGGATGGAGGCAGCAGTGGTACGGATCTCGGTGATCATCCCGACCCGGGACAGGGGCGCGGACCTGCGCCGATGTCTGGAAGCGCTGGCCGAGTGCGCGCAGCGCCTCGACGGCTCGGGCGTGCGGGCGAAGCTGCACCAGGTCGTCGTCGTGGACGACGCCTCGGCCGGCGGCCACGCCACGGCGGCGGCGGGGTCCTCGCCGCTGCCCGTCGAGGTGCTGCGCAACCGCGCCAGGGCCGGGGCGGGCGCGAGCCGCCGCCTCGGCGTCGAGCTGGCCACCGGCGACGTGCTGGCCTTCCTCGACGACGATGCCGCGCCGCGCGGGGACTGGCTCATCCAGGCCGCCGACCTGGACGAGGAGCGCCCGGCGATCACCGGCCGGGTGCTCTGTTTCGACGACAGCCTGATCTCCCAGGCCCGCCAGGCCCGCTACGACGCCCGCTACGTGCGCCTGGAGCGCGACGCGCCGGTCGGGTTCTTCGCCGGCGGCAACAGCTCGGTGCTGGCCGAGACCTTCCACCAGGTGGGCGGCTTCTCCCGGGAGGGCACCGGCGGGGACAACAGCCTCGCCGGCGCGCTGGCGGAGCGCGGCAGCCCGGTGCGGTTCCGGCCGGAGCTGGTCATCGCGCACCGCAACGGCAAGGGCTGGCGGCGCGCGGTGGCGGACGCGTGGTCCGCCGGGCGCCAGCACACCGAGCGCATGACGGTGGCCGAGGGCGCGCGGGCCCTGCGGGAGGGGGCGGTCGGCGGCACGGCGGCGGTCCGGGAGGTCAACCGGCTCCTCGGAGCGGTGCACGTCCTGGGGCGGCTCACCGGGCCGAGGTAGGCCCCTGGCGCTGCCACAGCTCCGCGGCGTACGCCTTCAGCAGCTCGTGGAGCGCGTACCTGTCGTCCGCCAGGCGGTTCAGCAGGTGCGCGCCCACCAGCTCGTCGAGGAGCGGGCGTACGAGATGCACGGGCAGCCCGGCCAGCTCGGCGGCGGCGAGGGCGGTCATGCCGACCCCCTGCAGCGACCCGAGCCCGCGGAACAGCGTCGCGGCCGCCGAGCTCAGCGACCGGTACGACCAGGAGAAGACCGCCCGCAGGTCCGTGGTGGGGTCGCCGCCGGTGAGCGTGTCGAGGAGCGAGGACTGCAGGTGGGCGGCCAGCCGGGTCAGCGGCCTGGCCGGATACGTCAGGGACTGCGCGGCGGCGATGGCCAGCGCGAGCGGCAGCCCGCCGCACTGCTCCACGATCCGGCCGGCGGCCTCGGGCTCGGCGGCCGTCGTCTCCTTGCCGACCCGGTCGGCCAGCAGCGCGTACGACTCGGCGGGCGGCAGCGGGCCGAGCGTGAGCTGGTACGCCCCTTCGGTGATGACCAGCGGCGTCAGCTGCGTCCTGCTGGTCACCACGGCCGCGCATCCCGGCGAGCTGGGCAGGAGCGGCCGGACGTGCGCGGCGTCCCTGGCGTTGTCGAGCACCACCAGCACCCGCTTGCCCGCGAGCAGGCTGCGGTAGAGCCCGACCTGCGCCGTCAGCCCGACGGGCACCGTATGAGGCGGCCCGGTCAGCGCGTAGAGGAACCCGCGCAGCGCGTCGGCGGGGTCCATCGCCGGATGGCTCGGGTCGAAACCGAGCAGGTTCACGTAGAGCTGACCGTCCGGGAACCGTTCCGCCGCCCGGTGCGCCCAGTGCACGGCCAGCGCGGTCTTGCCCACGCCCGCCATGCCCACGACGGCCAGGATGGCGGGCGAGCCGCTCTTGCGCCCGAGCGCCAGATCGAGCCGGCCCATCTCGTCCAGCCGGCCCGCGATCGCGCCCGCCCCGGGAGGAAGCTGCGCGGGAACGATCACGCGGGCCGTCTCCGTGACCCGGCCGGACGGGGACGCGGGCGGGTCAAGGGCCACGTCGTGCCGCAGGATCGCCTCCTCCAGCGCCTGCAGCGGCCGGCCGGGAGCGATGCCCAGCTCCTCGCCGAGCCTGCACCGCAGCCGGTGGTACAGCGCCAGCGCGTCGGCCTGCCGGCCCGTCCGGTACAGCGCCAGCATGAGCTGCCGGTGCAGGTCCTCGTCGAAGGGGTGCCGGCGGGTGAGGTCCTCCAGCTCGGGGATCAGCGCGGCGTGCTCGCCCAGGTCCAGCCGGGCGGCGATGAGCAGGGTGACCGCGATCATGCGGATCCGTGCCAGCCGGGCGGCCTGCTCCTCCAGCCACGGATGGACGCTCAGGTCGTCCAGCGGCCGGCCCCGCCACAGAGCCAGCGCCTCCCTGAGCCGCGCCGCCCGTCCCGCCGGATCCGCGGCCTGGCGCGCCTGCTCGACCAGCCGCTCGGCGGCCAGCACGTCGGTCGTGAACGCCCCCGCGTCCAGGGCGTAGCCGGTCGCGCGGGTGACGATCGACGTCCGCACGCCGAGCAGCCGGCGCAGGTAGGAGATGTGGCTCTGCAACGTGTTCACCGCCGTGGCCGGTGCGCTGCCGCCCCAGACGACGTCGATCAGCCGTTCGGTGCTGACGGTCTCACCTGCCCGCAGCGCCAGCGTGGCCAGCGCCGTCCTCCTGCGTATGCCCGAGACGCCGGTGGTGCGGCCGCGAAGGACGACGTCCAGCGGGCCCAGTAACCGGATCGTCACCGGCTGCTCGGGGGGCACCGCCTGATCGGGGAGTTCGGCCGCGGGGCGCGCGTGCCGACTCGTGAGCTGGTTCATCCACGTCAGGATGGGGGAGGGCGGTTGTGATCGCCTTGATTCTCACTTGTCATCCCGTTGGGCGCCTCATCTGCCAGCTCCGCGGCGTACTCTCTGCACTGCCGCCACAGCCTACGCCCGCGGTCAGGGCGTGGTGAGGTCGAAGCGGCGTACGGTCACCGCGCCGCCGAGGGACTGGGTGGCGTAGTTGAAGATCCCGAACCGGTAGCCCATGAAGAACTGCCAGGCGTTGTTCAACGTGAAGGCCGGCCCGAGGCTCGTGAACGTGCTGCCGTCGGTGCTGTACGAGAAGCGGGCCTGCCTGCCGGACCCCGGCCGGATGTCGGCGGTGGCCCGCAGCCAGATCCGGCCGCCCGAGACGGCCGCGCTCGCCGCCTCCGTGCCGGTGCCGGTCGTCTGCCACGAGCTGTTCATGGTCAGCCCGTTGGTCATGACGACCCGGTTGACGCCGTTGTCGCGTTTGACGCCGATCCAGGCCGACTGGTCGCGCAGCATGGCCAGCCCGGCGCGGTCGCCGTTGCTCATCTGCGAGTAGTCGAGCTCGATCGTCGCGGTGGACGATGGGCCCTGGATGCGGTGGGTCAGCGTGTTCCTTGCGTTGTAGAGGTCGCCCGTGACGGTCGCGGTCTGCAGGCGCAGGCCGTTGCCGGTGGAGAAGCGGCTGGTGTCGGGGTTGTGGTTCCACTCCCAGCGGTGCCCGAGGCTGCCCGAGGTGAAGGTGTCCGGGCCGATCATGGACGAGACGGTGCGGCTGGTCTGGATGTTCGGCTTCGGGTAGGTGGCTCCCCAGCCGCCGTTGACGGTCTGCACGGCCGGCCAGTCGCCCGACCAGGTGATCGGGGCGAGCGCCGGGACGCGGCCGCCGGGGTAGGCGTCCACGAACGCCATGTAGTACCAGTCGCCGTTCTGGGTCTGGACGAGGCCGCCCTGGTGGGGGACGCCGCCGCCCGAGATGGGGCCGGGCATGTCCAGCAGGACCTGGCGCATCTCGTACGGGCCCCAGGGGGAGGTGGAGCGGAGCACGTACTGGCCGTTGGCGGGGCGGGTCAGCCAGATGTAGTAGTAGCCGTTCCGCTTGTAGAAGCGGGCGCCCTCCAGGGTGCCGACGCTGCTCGGGGTCTGGAACACCTGCTGGGCGCGGACCTGGCCGAGCCCGTCGGCCGTGAGCTGGGCGACGCTGATGGTGCCGTTGCCGTAGGCGACGTACATGGTGTCGTCGGTGTCGACCAGCAGGCCGGCGTCGTAGTAGCAGTTGTTGATCTGCGAGCGCTTGGTCCACGTGCCGTCCACGGCGGAGGCCGTGTAGACGTAGGTCCGGTTGAACTCGACGCAGCCGATCCAGTAGTAGGTGCTGGTGCTGGGCCGGTAGTTCAGGGTGGAGGCCCAGATGCCCTTCACGTACGCCCGGCCGCCGTTGAGGTCGTAGGCGCCGGAGCCGAAGTCGAGCCTCGGGACCGAATGGCCCGCGTACTCCCAGTCGACGAGGTTGTAGGAGCGCAGGATGGGCGCGCCCGGCGAGTAGTGCATCGTCGAGGCCGAGTAGTAGTAGGCGTCGCCGACCCGGATGATGTCGCCGTCGGCGAAGTCCTGCCAGACGACCGGGTTGGCGTAGCCGTTGTTGCCGCTGCCGCCGTCCACGCGGACGAACTGCCACTGCTGGTTGGCGCCGCCCCAGTCGTCGTACTGGACGATGTTGGCGCCGTCGGCGGTGGAGGCGCCCTGCACTTCGAGTGCCTTGTTGCTGTGGCGGGAGATCAGGCGTACGTAGCCGTCGGAGCTGTCGGCGAGCCGCCATTGCTGGTTGGTGCCGTTGGTGTCGGCCCATTGGACGATGGCTCCGCCGTTGGCGGTGGACCAGTTGTAGACGTCGAGGACCTTGCCGGAGTGGCGGGACTTGACGCGGTAGTAGCCGCCTCCGGAGTCGACGAACTGCCATTGTTGCTGGTTCTGGTTGTTGCGGGTCCATTGGGTGATGCGGCCGCCGTCGGCGGTGGACAGGTTGTAGACGTCCAGGGCTTTGCCGCTGTTGCGGTTGACCAGGACGTACCAGGCGTTGGTGTCGACGGTGGCGGCGTTGGCGGGCTGGGTCTGCAGGGCGACGAACAGGCTCGCCAGTAAGGCGGCGAGCGCCGTGAGGACGGACAGGGGTCTGAGCTTCATCAGGCACTCCGGGGGTGTTAGCGCTAACAAGAATGCGTGCGAAGAGCGGGCGAGACGTCGTCGGGAGCGTTGTCGCGGAGTACATCCGACGGGCGGCTGGGCGTCAACGAGAGGCGTCTCTCCGAGGGCCGGGGCCCTGCCGTCGCTTGGCGTCCCCTCCTGGCGTTTCGCCGCCGGGCAGGGGCCCGTCGCGCATGAAAGTTTCATAAAAACTCCCGGGTGGAGGCTCTTAAGTTGCGGCGCCTTCGGTTGTTAAGTTTCTGCCGCGCATGGTTGACGGGTCGCAGTCAGGGTTTTACCTTCCTGCGGGAGATCCGCTCCCGAATTCCCCGAAGAGGCCCGCAGGAGGAGCCATGACGCAAGATCCGACCGCACCCGCGAGCGGAGACCGGAGATCGCTGAGCCGGAGAGCCGTCCTGACCTCGATGGGAGCGCTGCCGGTCCTCGCGGCGACGACGCGGGCCGCGAGGGCCGCCGGGCCGGTGGTCATCGACCCGTCGGCGACGCGGCAGACGATCCGGGGCTTCGGCGGCATGGCTCACGCGGCCTGGATCGGCGACCTGACGGCCGCCCAGCGCGACACGGCGTTCGGCGCCGGCGAGGGGCGGCTGGGGTTCTCCGTGCTGAGGATCCCCGTCCCCGAGAACCAGGCGGACTGGAGCCGTGACCTGGCGACGGCGCGGCGCGCGGCCGAGCTCGGCGCTACCGTGATCGCCTCGCCGTGGAACCCGCCCGCCGGCATGGTCGAGACCTTCGTCCGCGGCAGCCAGACCAACGCCAGACGCCTCAAGTACGGCTCGTACGGCGCCTATGCCCAGCACCTGAACGACTTCACCACGTACATGCGGAACAACGGGGTCAACTTATACGGCATATCCGTGCAGAACGAGCCCGACTACGCGCACGAATGGACCTGGTGGACCGCCACCGAGATGGTGCGCTTCCTGCGGGAGAACGCCGGCTCGATCAGCACCAGGGTCATCGCGCCCGAGTCCTTCCAGTACCTGAAGAACATGTCGGACCCGATACTCAACGACCCCACGGCGCTCGCCAACGTGGACATCATCGGAGCCCACCTCTACGGCACGTCGTACGCGAACTTCCCCTACCCCCTCTTCAAGCAGAAGGGCGCGGGCAAGGAACTCTGGATGACCGAGGTCTACTACCCCAACAGCAGCGACTCGGCCGACCTCTGGCCCCAGGCGCTCGACGTGGGGGAGCACATCCACCACGCCATGGTGGACGCCGAGTTCCAGGCCTACGTCTGGTGGTACATCCGGCGCGGCTACGGGCCCATGCGGGAGGACGGGCAGCTCAGCAAGCGCGGCGCCAACATGGCGCAGTTCGCCAGGTTCGTCCGGCCGGGATACGTGCGGATCGAGGCGACGGCGAACCCGGCGTCGAACGTCTACGTGTCGGCGTACCGGGGCGGTGACGGCACGGTGGTCGTCGTCGCCGTCAACAAGGCGACCTCCGCGGTGAGCCAGCAGTTCTCCCTGGCGGGCGGCACCGCGTCCAGTGTGTCGTCCTGGCTGACCGACGCGAGCAGGAACGTCGCGCCCCAGGGCGCGGCCGGTGTGTCGAACGGCTCCTTCACCGCCACGCTCCCCGCCCGCAGCGTGACGACCTTCGTGACCGGCGTGACCCAGACCCCGGGTGGCGCGGTCGACACGAGCGCCTGGTACGTCCTGGTCAACCGCAACAGCGGCAAGGCCCTGGACGTCTACAACCTGTCCACCGCGGACGGCGGCCGCATCACCCAATGGACCCGCAACAACCAGAACCAGCAACAATGGCAGTTCGTCGACTCCGGAGGCGGCTACTACCGCGTCAAGTCCCGCCACTCCGGCAAGGTCCTCGACGTCTACAACTGGTCCACCGCCAACGGCGGAGCCATCGTCCAATGGGCCGACACCAACGGCACCAACCAGCAATGGCGGCTCGCCGACAGCTCCGACGGCTACGTACGCCTGATCTCCCGCCACAGCAACAAGGCACTCGAAGTGCAGGGCGCCTCCACCGCCGACGGCGCCAACATCGTCCAGTACGACGACTGGGGCGGCGCCAACCAGCAGTGGCAGTTCGTCCGCGTGGGCTGACGGACGCCGAAAGTTTCACAGCAAGGCCCGTGCCGCAGGACCCGGGAAATCCGAGGTGAGCGCATCCAACCGCGGCCGTTCCACCCGGCCGCGAGCTAAGGCGCTCTTGACAGTACCTTTCTGCCCCGTATTTGCTCCGTCCTGCCACCACCTCCAGCAGATTGTTAGCGCTAACAGAGGAAAGGCGAACCGATGAAGCGTACGAGAAGACGCGCGGGCGTCGGAGCCGTCCTGGCGGCTCTGATCACGGCGGCGGTGACCGCGCTGTCCGCGTTCCTCACGGCCGCGCCGCAGGCGTCGGCGGCCGTCCTGACCGAGGTGACGAGCTTCGGGACCAACCCCGGCGGCCTGCGGATGTACCTCTACGTCCCCGACCGGGTGGCGCCCCGGCCGGGCGTCCTGGTGGCCATGCACGGCTGCAACGGCTGGGCGCCGGGCTTCCACCAGGGGACCGAGTTCGCCTCGCTGGCCGACCGGTACGGCTTCGTCGTCATCTACCCGCAGGCCAACAAGAGCGCCAACGGCATGTCGAACTGCTTCGACGTGTGGTCGAACGAGGCCCTGCGCCACGGCGGCGGCAGCGACCCGGTGTCGATCGTCTCCATGGTCAACCACGTGCTGCAGCGCTACAACGGCGACCCGCAGCGGGTGTTCGCCACCGGCTTCTCCTCCGGCGCGATGGAGACGCTCAACCTGCTGGCCACGTACCCGGACGTGTTCAGCGCCGGCGCGCCGTTCGCGGGGGTTCCCTACGGCTGCCTCGGGCCCGCCGGGTGCGGCGACAAGACGCCGCAGCAGTGGGGCGACCTGGTCAGGAACGCCTACCCCGGCTACACCGGGCCCCGGCCGCGCGTGATGGCCTGGCACGGCACCGCCGACTCCGTGCTGCCCTACACGATGCTGCAGGAGGAGGTCGACCAGTGGACGAACGTGCACGGGCTGAGCCAGACCCCGGCCTCCACCGACAGCCCGCAGTCCGGCTGGACCCGGCGGGTCTTCGGCTCCGGCCAGGTCGAGGCGTACACCATCACGGGAGCCGGCCACGACCTGCCGCGAACGGGGATGGCCGCGTACGCCATCCGCTTCTTCGGCCTGGACACCGGCGGCTCGCCCACGACGACGCCCACGACGACGCCCACGTCCGGTGACACGACCGGGCCGATCAGGGGAGTCGGCTCCGGGCGCTGCCTGGACGTGCCCGGCGCCGCCACCGCCGACGGCACGCAGGTGCAGTTGTGGGACTGCAACGGGCGGAGCAACCAGCAGTGGGCCGCCACCTCGTCCGGCGAGCTCAGGGTCTACGGCAACAAGTGCCTCGACGCGGCCGGCAGCGGCAACGGCGCCGCGATCCAGATCTACTCCTGCCACGGCGGCGCCAACCAGTCGTGGCGCCTCAACGCCGACGGCACCATCACCGGCGCGCAGTCCGGGCTGTGCCTGGACGCCGTGGGCCAGGGCACCGCCAACGGCACCCGGATCCAGCTCTACACCTGCCACGGCGGCGCCAACCAGCGCTGGACCCGCACCTGACGACCCGTCGTCACCACCCCCCACCAGAAGGTGATCATGAAACTTCGGTTCGGCGTCCCACGCGGGCGCGGCGCGCTCGTCATCACGGCGTTGCTCTGCCTTGTGGCGATGATCCCCGGCACGGCCAGGGCGGACAACCCGATCGTCCAGACGATCTACACGGCGGACCCCGCCCCGCTGGTGCACAACGGCCGGGTCTACCTCTACACCGGACACGACGAGGACGGCTCGACGTACTTCACCATGAAGGAGTGGCGGGTCTGGTCGTCCGCGGACATGGTGAACTGGACCGACCACGGCTCGCCGATGAGCGTGGCCACCTTCAGCTGGGCGAGCGCGGACGCCTGGGCGGGCCAGGCCGTCTACCGCAACGGCAAGTTCTACTGGTACGTCCCGGTGAAGGACCGGGCGAGCGGCCAGATGGCGATCGGCGTCGGGGTCTCCACCAGCCCCACCGGGCCCTTCACCGACGCCATCGGCCGCCCCCTCGTCAGGAACGGCGAGATCGACCCCACGGTCTTCATCGACGACGACGGGCAGGCGTACCTGTACTGGGGCAACCCCAACCTCTGGTACGTCAGGCTCAACGCCGACATGATCTCCTACTCCGGCAGCCCGACCCAGATCCCGCTCACCACGGCGGGCTTCGGCACCCGCACCGGCAACGCGAGCCGGCCGACGCTGTACGAGGAGGGCCCCTGGGTCTACAAGCGCAACGGCCTCTACTACAACGTCTTCGCCGCGAAGTGCTGCTCGGAGTTCATCGGCTACTCGACGGCCCCCGGCCCCACCGGCCCCTGGACCTACCGGGGGACGGTCATGCCCACGCAGGGCAGCAGTTTCACCAACCATCCCGGCATCATCGACTTCAACGGCGGTTCGTACTTCTTCTACCACAACGGCGCGCTCCCGGGCGGTGGCGGTTTCACCCGTTCGGTGGCCGTCGAGAAGTTCGCCTACAACGCCGACGGCACCATCCCCACGATCACCATGACCACGGCCGGAGCCCCCCAGGTGGGCACGTTGAACCCCTACGTCCGCCAGGAGGCCGAGACGATCGCCTGGGAGTCCGGCGTGGAGACCGAGCCCGCCTCCGAGGGCGGCATGAACGTCGGATGGATCGAGAACGGCGACTACGTCAAGGTCAAGGGCGTCGCCTTCGGCTCCGGCGCGACGTCGTTCAGCGCGCGGGTGGCCTCGGCGACCAGCGGCGGCCGGATCGAGCTCCGCCTGGACGGGGTCAACGGCACCCTGGCAGGGACGTGCACCGTGCCGGGCACCGGCGGCTGGCAGACGTGGACGACGGTCACCTGCCCCGTGAGCGGCGCGACGGGCACCCATGACCTGTACTTCAGGTACACCGGCGGCGGCGGCAACCTGTTCAACGTGAACTGGTGGCAGTTCACCGGCGGCGCGACCACCGGCGGGAACCTGCTGACCAACGGCGACATGGAGAGCGGGACCACGGCCTGGGGCGCGTCCGGCGGAACCCTGTCGTCCGTCACCGACCAGGTGCACGCGGGCGCGCGGGCGCTGTCCGTGGCCGGGCGCACGGCGTCGTGGAACGGCATCACCCAGGACGTGACCGCCAGGCTCACCAACGGCAGGAGCCACACCACGAGCGTCTGGGTGCGGTCGCACAGCGGCACGCCCGGCGCGAAGGCGACCCTGGCGCTCACCGCCGGCGGCACGACGAACTACCTCCAGCTCACGCCGGTCACCGCGGTGAACTCCGGCGGCTGGACCCGGCTCACCGGCACGGCGACCGTCTCGTGGAGCGGCACGCTGACCGGCGCCACCTTCTACGTCGAGACGGCCGAGGGCACCGACGGCTTCTCGATCGACGACGCCTCGTTCCAGCAGACCTCTTGAAGGAGGGAAGCCAGATGCGCAAGGTCATGAGATGGCTCCTGGCGGTGTCACTGGCCGCCGCCTCGCTGGTCGCGATCGGTGGCGGCACCTCGCCCGCCGTCGCCCTGGACAACGGGCTCGCCCGCACCCCGCAGATGGGCTGGAACGACTGGAACTCCTTCTTCTGCAACGTGAACGAGACCCTCATCCGGCAGACCGCGGACGTCATGGTCTCCAGCGGCATGGCGGCGGCCGGCTACGAGTACGTCAACATCGACGACTGCTGGTCCACGAAGAGCCGCGACGCCAACGGCAACCTGGTGCCCGACCCGCAGAAGTTCCCGAGCGGCATGAAGGCCCTGGCGGACTACGTCCACGGCAAGGGGCTCAAGCTCGGCATCTACTCCTCGGCGGGCACGACCACGTGCGCGGGCTACCCGGCCAGCCTCGGCTACGAGCAGCGCGACGCCGCCCTCTGGGCGTCCTGGGGGATCGACTACCTGAAGTACGACAACTGCGGCGACCACCAGGGCAGGACCGGGCAGCAGCGCTACACCGCCATGCGGGACGCGCTGGCCGCCACCGGACGGCCGATCGTCTACAGCCTGTGCAACTGGGGCCAGGAGAACGTGTGGACCTGGGGGATGCCGGTGGGCAACTCCTGGCGCACGACGGGCGACATCGCCGCGAACTGGGGCTCCATCATGGGCATCCTGGACCAGCAGGTCGGGCTGGAGGCGTACTCGGGGCCCGGCGGCTGGAACGACCCCGACATGCTGGAGGTGGGCGTCGGCTCGCTCACGGCGACCGAGGGACGGGCGCACTTCAGCCTGTGGTCCCTGCTGAACGCGCCGCTCATCGCGGGCAACGACATCCGGTCGATGAGCGCCGAGACCCGCTCCATCCTGACGAACACCGAGGTCATCGCGGTCAACCAGGACTGGGGCGGCAGACAGGGCCACAAGATCAGCGACAACGGCAACCTGGAGGTCTGGCGCAAGCCGATGTCGAACGGCTCGGTCGCGGTCGTCCTGCTCAACCGGGGCACCTCCACCTCGACCGTCTCCACCACCGCCTCGGCCCTGGGTCTGGGCTCGGCGTCCTCCTACGCGGTGCGCGACCTGTGGGCGCACACGACGTCCTCCTCCTCCGGGACCATCAGCGCGTCGGTGCCCGGACACGGCGCGGCCATGTACACCGTGACCGGAGGGGGCATCGTCCCCTCGGTCGCGATCAGAGGCGTCGGCTCGGGCCGGTGCCTGGACGTCACCGGCGCCTCGCAGGCCAACGGCGCGCAGGCGCAGATCTGGGACTGCAACGGGCAGGCCAACCAGCAGTGGACGCCCACCGCGAGCGGTGAGCTCCGGGTGTACGGCACCAAGTGCCTGGACGCCTACGACCAGGGCACCGCCAACGGCACCCAGGTGATCATCTGGGACTGCAACGGGCAGGCCAACCAGCAGTGGCGCTTCAACGCCGACGGCACCATCACCGGAGCGCAGTCGGGCCGGTGCCTCGACGTGCCGAACAACGCCACCGCCAACGGCACGAAACTGGTGATCTGGTCCTGCAACGGCGGCGCCAACCAGAGGTGGACCCGCACCTGACGTACGGCCCCGCCGCCATCCCCGGACCCGGGGCCCGGGGATGGCGGCTAGGGTGACTCCGTGCGGTACTTATTGATCTTGCTCGGGGTGGTCGCCGGAGTGGTCGCCGTCGCCCGGCGCCGGTTGGTGGTCGTCCAGGTGAGCGGGCAGAGCATGCTGCCGACCTACCGTCCCGGGGACCGGGTGCTCGTCCGCCGCGTCGCCGGCGCGAAACTCGGCCGGGGGCAGGTGGCGGTCTTCGAGTCGGCCCAGGAAGGCCGCTGGCGCACCGGCCCGCTGCCCGCCCCGAAGGACGCGAGGTGGCTCATCAAGCGGGTGGCCGCGCTGCCCGGCGATCCGGTGCCGCCGGAGGTCGCGCGGGCGGTGGACGCCCCCGAGGGGGCGCTGGTCCCCGGCGGGCGGCTGGTCGTCATCGGCGACGGTTCGCTGAGCGCGGACTCACGGCACTGGGGCTACCTTCCCGCCGACCGGGTGCTGGGCGTGGTCGTCCGCAGGCTCTCCTCCTCGTAACCGCTGGCCTGCAGGGCGAACAGGCGGGCGTACTCGCCTTCCAGCGCCATGAGCTCGCGGTGCGTGCCGCGTTCGGAGATCCTGCCCTCGCTCAGCACGACGATGAGGTCCGCGTCCCGCAGGGCGCCCAGCCGGTGGGAGATCAGGACGCTGGTACGGCCCGCCCGATGCCGGCGCAGCCCCAGATGGACGGCGTGCTCGGCCTCCGCGTCCAGGCCGGAGCTCGGCTCGTCGAGGATGAGCAGGTCCCGCTGGTGGCGCATCAGCGCGCGGGCCAGTGCCAGCCGCTGCCACTGCCCGCCCGACAGCGTCACTCCGGCCTGCTGCCGCCCGTCACCGTCGCCCTCCCCGTCCCCGTCCCCGTCCCCGTCGCCGAAGAAGATCCGGCTGAGCAGCGTGTCGTAGCCGCGGGGCAGCGCGTCGAGCGTGTCGTGGATCCCGGCGCGCCTGGCCGCGGCCCGGACGGGCTCCGGATCGGCGCCCGCGGCCAGGTCGCCCAGCATGATGTTCTCGGCGGCGGTGAGGTCGTACGCCATGTAGTCCTGGAACACGACGCCGAGCCGGGCGCGCAGGTCGTCCGGGCGCACCTCGCGCAGGTCCACGCCGTCCCAGAGGATGGAGCCGCGGACCGGGTCGTACAGCCGGCACAACAGCTTGACCAGGGTGCTCTTGCCCGCCCCGTTGAGCCCGACCAGGGCGACGGCCCGGCCGTACGGGATGAAGAGGTTGACGCCGCGCAGCACCCAGGGGTGGTCGTCGTCGTAGCGGAACCACACGTCACGCAGCTCGATGCCCTCGCGCAGCGGGGGCAGCGCGGCGGGCCGCGCGGCCACGGGAAGACCCGGCCCGGCCTGGACGACGCCGACGTAGTGCCCGAACATCAGCAGGGCGTTGTGCGCGCCGGCCCACTGGCTGACGATCGAGGTCAGGGCCGTCTGCACCCCGGCGACCGCGGCGACGAACACGGAGACGTCCCCCACGCTCAGGTTCCCGGCGGCGGCGGCCCCGACGGCCCAGAACAGGCCGCCGGCCGCGACGGCGGCGCCCAGCAGGGACATCAGCCCCTGGCCGCGCAGCGTCCGCCGGTCCAGGTCCCGCTCGGCCTCGTTGACGGTCCGGAGTTCGGTGAGCATCCTGGCGCGCAGGAAGTCGCCGAGGCCGAACAGCCGCACCTCCTTGGCCGCGTCGGGGCTGGTGAGAAGGGCGCCGTAGAAGAGCTGACGGCGCGTGTTGGAGCTGATGCCCCACAACGTGCGGGCCCTGCGGCGGCTCAGCGCGAGCTGGACCCGGGCCGACGGCAGCGCGGCGGCGACGACGATGACGACCATGACCGGACTGAGCACGGTCAGCGTGACGAGGAAGCCGAGCAGCGTCAACACGCCCTGGAAGATCGCCAGAGACGAGCCGACGATCTGCTGCGGGGCGTTCTGCCCGGCCTCGTGGGCGAGCCGCAGCTCGTCGTGGAAGGCGGGGTTCTCGAACCGGCTCAGCCCGGGATCGTCGTTGACGGCCTGGAACAGCCGGTCGTAGATCAGCCGCTGCAGCCCCCGGTGCAACTGCCCGTTGAGGTACTCGGAGACGTGCGGCAGGACGACCAGGGCCAGGCCCGCCGCCCCGAGTGCGGCCACGATCGGGAGCAGGCCGTCCTCGCCGCTCGCCAGCCGGTCGAGAACGAGCTTGGTCAGCCACGCGGTCGCCACCGGCGCCGCCCCCATGAGCAGCACCGTGGCCAGCGAACCCAGCACGGCGGCCGGCTGCGCCCGCCAGGCCAGCCCGGCCGCCACCCCTCCGCGACGGATCAGGGAGCCCGCTCCGGAGTCCTTCACGTGAGGGCCGCCGGCGGCAGCTCATCCGGGGTGGGCGCCGCGGCGGTGATCACCGCTCGGCCGTCGACGAGGTACGACATCGGAATCCCTTCACAGACCGGTCCGCCCGCAGGCCGGCGGCAGCACGGCGCCGGCCAGGGCGCATGGGAGGCCGGCGCCGCGTACTGCGGGACGCTCACTCGGTGCCGGTCAGCGCCAGGGGGTGCAGGCCGTGTAACCGGCGGCGATGCAGCACGTCCTGCGGATGGTGTAGCCGACGAACTTCGTCTCGTCCCAGCAGGTGTCGGCGGCGGCGGAGGTCGTGGGCAGCAGCTTGTCGAGCAGCCGGTCACTGAGCTTGCCAAGAGAACGGATCATGCAATCTCCTCTGTCGAGCGCTGTGGAGGTGCTTGTCGGCGCCTGCAACGTACGTCGAACCAAGATCAGAACTTAACGATGAAGATCATCACAAGAGGTGGTCCCGTTTTGATGACTCTTGCCGTTGACAAGATCAACAAGTCTGTGTAAGGCACGGGAGCCGCAGGCCGCGACAGTGGAAGGACAATTCCGGTATTGACCCGCTTCCGCAAAACGAAAAGGGAAAATGGGCCGCGACGTAGACCGGCGCAGGCCGCCTCAACGCTCCTGACGGCAGGATTCCTGACCGCGGGAGGGGCCGGTGGACCACAAAAACTACGCCACCGACGAATCCTGCCGCCGGCAGAGCCGGGAAATGCTGGGGGCCTACTGGCTGCTGCGCGTCCGCATCGAACAACCAGAAACCGCAGGTCACGAAGTCATCGGTAAACGCTCAGCAGCCAGTACGGACTCCCACCCGCCGGCAAGCCGCATAGGTGGCGTAATTCTTGTACGGTGCCCGCCGCCAGGAATGCCGCCGTCATAAAGGCGGAGGCCGCTTACGCCAGTCTGCGTCGCACACGTTCGCTTTCCGTTTTCCGGCCTGGCAGGCGGCCGGCCGCGCTCATCGAGGGGCGAAGAGCCGCAGGAGCTCCGCCTGCTCGGGCCGCACGGGAAGCACCGGATTGCTCGCGCGCGGGTAGATCTCGGCCGCCGCCCACTGCGCGGCCCGGACACTGGAGGCCGTTCCGACCCTGACCCCGCGCGCCCGCAACTCCGCCACCACCTGCCGGGCGTCGAACACGTGGACCGACTCGATGCACCAGGGGCGCGTGCCACCCCGCGACGAGGCCGCCGGCGACGCGGGCCCCGCCA
The DNA here is from genome assembly GCF_019397265.1 of Nonomuraea coxensis DSM 45129. Classification (NCBI taxonomy): domain Bacteria; kingdom Bacillati; phylum Actinomycetota; class Actinomycetes; order Streptosporangiales; family Streptosporangiaceae; genus Nonomuraea; species Nonomuraea coxensis. The sequence continues at coordinate 7,119,773 of NZ_CP068985.1, read as the reverse complement.
GCACGAGGTAATGGTCCAGCTCCGCCCGCTCGGTCAGGTCCAGGAGGCCCTCGCGCTTGAGATACCACTTCACGTTGACCGTCCGCCCCCGCAGCGGACCGGACGTGAACCGGCCGTCGAACGCGGCGGTCACCGCCGACGTCTCCAGCTCGATGCCGAAGACCCGCGCCGCGACCCACTCACCCAGGTGGCCCGCGGTCATCGGCCGCCGGATGATCGCCGCCATCTCCGCATCGACGGCGTTCCGCTCGCGCAGCAGCGCCGCGATCTGCTCCACCTCGGTCATCCGGATGCCAGCAGCGAGACGTAGGCGTTGGAGTGCTGCTGGCCGGACATGAAGGAGACGAACTGCCTGACGAAGGCGGCGCGGGAGTAGCTGTCGCCGTTGCCGGTCAGGTCGCGGTGGAAGGCCGTGCGGAACAGGTTGAGGTATTCCTCGGCGTCGATCTTCTCGTCGTCGTCCACGTCGGTGACGTCGAACAGCACGTCGGCGATCCTGACGAGCCCGGTGCTGGGCAGGCGGGCGGCCGCGGCGGCGTATTCGTAGCGGGTGACCCGGCCGTCGCCGTCGCCGTCGAGGGCGGTCTGCAGCTCGCGCCACCAGGCGGCGTACGCCTGGAACAGCCGCTCCTCCTCCTGCTCGCCCAGGTCGAGCCGGGTGGCGATCTCCCTGGCCATGGCCGCCACGTCGGGCCAGCGCAGGTAGCCGTCGCCGGTCTGGTCGAGGACGTCGGCGAAGAACCGGTCGGCGGACCGGGTCGCCGGCTCGTCCTCGCCACCGCCGGCGGCCGGGGTGAGGAGCCGCGCCAGCGCCGCGGCCTTGCCGGCCCGGCGGCGTACGGACTCCCACGGGCCCGCGCCCTTGGGGGAGGGGTCCAGCAGGCCCATGAAGAACTCCGCCCGCGTCCAGCTCTCCGGGAGGTAGCGGGTGGCGAGGGCGGCGCCGAGGTAGGTGGTCTGCATGAGGGTCCTGGCTCCCGGCAGGTCGGGCAGGGCCACGCGCCGGCTGAAGGCTTCGGGGAGCGAGGCGATGATGACCGCGGTCGCCATCGGGCCCGCCACGGCGCGGCCCGCGGTCCACACCGCGGGGTAGCCGCGCAGCACCGGAGGCGCCGGCACGGTGGCGAAGAGCCGGTAGAGGATGACGCCCACCGCCTCGTTGTTCTCCAGGTGGTGCTCGACGACGTCGTCGTAGTAGGGCCAGAACTCCCGCAGCGTCGCGGGCAGGTGGTCACTGGTGCCGTCGATCAGGGTCAGGAACGTGCGGTGCTCCTCGTAGAGCCGCCGCATCGCCTCGGCGTCGAGCGCTTCGCCGCTCAGCCGGCACATCGTCACCGTCGACTCGAACAGGGTCGCCACCACCCAGGCGCGCGCCGCCGGGTCGGTCGCGTCGTAGGGCCGGCCCTGGGCGTCGACGCCGGACATGCGGGAGTGGAGGCGGTTGAGCCGGGCCGCCTCGCGGTCGCGTACGCGCGGGTCGGGGTCGAGGAGCCGCCGCGAGCTCGTCGCGGTGTTGCGCAGGCGCCGCCACGGGTGCGTGAGGAAGGTGGAGTTCTCCATCAGCGCCGCGCCGATCTGCGGGTGGGCGGCCTCCAGCAGGGTGGCCCGGGTCACGGCGAGACCCCAGCGCGCCTCGTGGACCAGGCGGCGCAGGAGGGAGTCGGGCCCGAAGACGTCGACGGCGTCCTGCGGGATGGTGTGGCTCATCGGATGCCCTTTCCTGTCATGGTGGTGGGGCGTACGTCGCCGAAGCGGCGCTGACGACGCAGGTAGGCGTCGAGGCATTCCCAGAAGTGGGCGGCGCGGAAGTCGGGCCAGAGCACCTGGGGGAAGACCCACTCGGCGTAGGCCACCTGCCAGAGCATGAAGTTGGAGATGCGCTGCTCGCCGGAGGTGCGGATGACCAGGTCGACGTCGGGCGTGTCGGCGTAGGGCAGGTGCTCGGCGAAGCTGGCCTCGGTGACCTGGTCGGGCGGCGTCGCCGACCGGATCAGCGACCGCGCGGCCTCCACGATGTCGCGGCGGCCGCCGTGGTCGAAGGCGACGGTCAGCGTCATGCGCCGGTTGTCGCGGGTGAGCGTCATCAGGTCGGTGATGTCCTGGACCAGTGGCGCCGGGATGCGCGGATCGGTCATGCCGAGGAACCTGCAGCGGATGCCCCGCGTGTGCAGCACCGGCGCGTGCTTGCGGATGGCGCGGCGGACGAGCCGCATGAGGATGTCGACCTCGCCGGACGGCCGCCGCCAGTTTTCCGTGGAGAAGGCGTAGAGGCTCAGCCAGGTGACCCCGGAGGAGCGCGCCGCCTCGATGACGTCCATGACGGCGGCCTCGGCCGCCTCGTGACCCGCCGTGCGCGGCAGCGACCGCTGCGCGGCCCAGCGGCCGTTCCCGTCCATCACACAGGCCACGTGACGCGGCACGACCATGACCACCCCTATAGCTCTACGTGACTGTACCAACACTTTACGTGGTGGCCGTGGGTCGCGCATCCCCGAGGGGTGAGCCGTCGCTCAGTCGCCCGGCGGTCTGGGAGGGCGTTCCTTGGACGGGGTCTGGCGGTCGTCCTCCCGGAGGACGTCGTCGGCCATCTGGTCGTACTCGGCCACGCGGGTCCTCCCGACCTCGCCCAGCTCCTCGACCACCGCCGCGATCAGCGTCTCCAGCAGGGCCACGGCCGGGGTGAGCGAGTCGAACGGGGACGGCGAGCGCACCTGGGCGGGCAGCACCACGTCGGCCACCGCGGCGGCCGGGGACAGCCACGGGTCCGTCAGCAGCACGATCTTGACGTTGCGGGCGGCGGCGGCGTTGGCGAAGGCGATGCTCTCGCGCTGGTAGCGGCGGTAGTCGAACAGGACGAGCACGTCCCGGCGGCCCATGTCGAGCAGGTGGGCCGCGTGGTCGGCGGTCGAGCCCGCCAGGTGGACGGTGCCCGGCCGCAGCTGCTGGAGGTGGGCGATGAGGTATTGGGCGAGGATGGTGCTGAAGCGCCCGCCGAGCGCCGAGACGCGCCGGCCGGGATCGGCCAGCAGCGCGGCGGCCTTGAGCAGCTCGCCCTCCGGCAGTTGCTCGAAGGTCGCCGCGGTCGCCTCAAGAAGCACCCGGCCGGACCGCCCCAGGACGCTGTCGGAGTCCTCCTGCGGGGTGCCGTACTGCGCCAGCGGGGAGGTGTAGCGCTGCTGGGTCTCCCGCTTGATCGCCTGCTGCAGCTCCGGGTAGCCCTCGAAGCCGAGCCGGTAGGCCAGCCGCAGCACGGTCGCGGCGCTGGTCTGGGCGAGCTTGGCGACGATCGCGAGCGGTTCGAGGCCCGCGGTGGGGTAGCCGGCGAGGAGGGCGCGGGCCACCCGCTGCTCCGCCCTCGGAAGCTGGGGCAGCACCTCGCGGAGCTGCGCCGCGACGGTGCGGGACTCGGACGCGCCGGTTGTCACCCTGCCTCCTGAGGGAAGAGACGGCGCGCCGCCCGCCGAAGGGCGGCGCGCCGCAAAAGCGTACGCGGTTCACGCACCGTCCGTGAGCCCGCACCAGTCGATGGCGGTCAGCGCGTACGTCTTCGCCGACTGGACGAGCTGCGCGATCTCGACGTACTCGTTCTCGGCGTGCGCGGTGAAGCCGACGCCGGGCCCGTAGACCAGGCCGCCGAGGCCCTTGCGGTCCATCCACGTCAGGTCGCACACGCCCATGAAGCCGGCCCGCTGCGGCGCCACGCCGCCGGCCGCGGCGGCGTGCGCGCCCGCCACCACCGCGTTGAGCGGGGCGTCGTCGGGCAGCGAGTACGGCGGCCACAGCAGCTTCCACTCGAAGACCGGCGGGTGCTCGCGCAGCCACGGGTCGGCGGCGCAGGCCGCGAGGACGCGGCCCTCGATCTCGGCGATGACCTCCTCGTTGGACCGGTCGGGGTGGTGGTAGACGCAGTACTCGACGGTCAGCTCGTCGGCGAGGAAGAACGGCACGAGGATCCCGGACGGGTTCGCCCGCAGCACGCCCGGCAGCAGGTTGAAGTAGCCGGGCGGGAAGAGCGGGTGCCTGTTGTGCCGGGCCCACTCGTCCTCCAGGGCGCGCAGCGCCTGGTAGACGGTCCAGAACTTGTCGACGGTGTTCACGCCGAGCGCGTCGCCTTCGAGCGTGGGGTGCACGGTCATGCCGCGCAGCCCGGAGTGGGCGGTCTTGCCCTCCAGCGAGATGCTGAACCAGAGCAGGCCGGGGGTCACCGGGACCGACGCCGGCAGGGTGCCCGCCTGCCCGGACGGCTCGCAGACGATGGCCGCGTCGGCGGTGAACCCGGCCTCCAGCACGGCCGTGGTGCCCGCCTCGTGGTCGCCGACCTCCTCGCCGACGACGCCCTGGAGGACGAGGTCGCCCGCGAGGCGCACCCCGGCCCGGCGCAGCGCGACGGCGGCGTAGGCGGCGGCGATCAGGCCGCCCTTCATGTCGGTCGCGCCGCGCCCGACCACCTTGTCGTCGGTGACGACGGCCTGGAACGGGTTGCCGCGCCACCGGTCGAGCCGGCCCTCGGGCACCACGTCGACGTGCCCGTTGAGCAGCAGCGACCGCCCGCCGCCCGCGCCGGCGACGACGCCGCACACGTTGTCGCGGCGGGGCTCGGCGGTGACCTTGGTGACGTCCGCGCCCGCCTCGGCGTAGAGGTCGGCCAGCAGCGCGCTGACGTCGCTCTCCGCGCCGACGATCTTGTCGTGCGCCCTGCTGCATGCCCTTGCCGTCGGCGGCGGACCCGCCGGTCAGCGGGGCGAGCAGGCCGATCTGGATCTCCTCGCCGCCGCCTTCGGGGGCGGCGCTCTCGGACGCGGTGGTGGACGAGGAACAGGCGGTGGCGGCGGTCAGGGCGCCGGCGAGTGCGATGACGGCGACGGTCCGGCGGCGGGTCCGGGGTCGGCCGAAGGGGAGACGGGCCACGGTGAAGCCTCTCTGCGGATCGGGGGGACGGGGTCGATCTTTCACCGTGACGCCGAGGGGGGCCAGTTCGAGCGCCGGCACCTTGGTGAGCATCTCCACGGCCGCCTTCGACGAGCAGTAGTGGGAGGCGCCCACCCGGGCGGACCTGGCCGCCGCCGACGAGACGGTGACGAGGGCGACGGCGCCGGAAAGCCCGTCCAGGGAGGCGTTTCTGGTCATGGCTGCCCTTCCGGTCGGCGGCGGAGAGCGCCGTGACCTGCGCTTTCTCTCCGGGTGCGGTGAGTAACGTGCATGATAAATTTCATCTCGCCCTCTTGACCAGAGATTTGCATCAAATGTTTCATTTGGGCAGCCGGTCGCGGGAGTGCCGACCGGACGGGAGGAGAGTGCGATGACCACCGGGACCGTCTTCGTGGCGACCTGCGACCTCGCGGCGCAGGTCCGCGGCAGGGCCGCGCCCGTGTCGAGGCTGGAACAGACGCTCCGGGGCGGAGTGGGCTGGGTCCCCGCCAACCTGGCGCTGAACAGCTTCGGCGACCTCGCGGGCGGCAACATGTTCGGCTCGGTCGGCGACCTGCGGCTGATGCCCGACCCCGCCACCGCGATCGACCTCCCGGCCGACGAGCGGACGCCCGGCACCCGGCTCTACCTCGCCGACCAGACCGGCCTCGACGGATCGCCCTGGCCAGGCTGCCCGCGCGGCTTCCTCCGCGCCGCCCTCGACGACCTGCGCGAACGCGCCGGCCTGGAGATCCACGCCTCCTTCGAGCACGAGTTCATGCTCGAAGGGGGTGAGCGGGGCGACGATCCGCCGTTCTCCTTCCAGCGCGCCCGCCGCGCCGAACCGTTCGGTACCGACCTGGTCACGCTGCTGGAGGACGCCGGGCTGGAGCCGGAGACCTGGCTGCCCGAGTACGGCCCCGGCCAGTTCGAGATCACCCTGCGGCCCGCCCCCGGCCTCGCCGCCGCCGACCGCGCCGTGCTCCTCCGCGAACTCGTCCGCGACCTCGCCCGCAGGCGCGGTCACCGGGCCACGTTCGCGCCGATCCCCGACCCTGAGTCCGTCGGCAACGGCGTCCACGTGCACTTCTCGCTGCGGCAGGCGGGCGGCGGCCCCGTCATGTACGACGCCGGCGCCCCCGGCAGGCTGTCGGCCGTCGCCGCCGCGTTCGCCGCCGGCGTCCTGAAGCACGCCGCCGCGGTCGTGGCCGTCACCGCGCCCAGCCCCGCCTCCTGCATCCGGCTCACCCCGCACCGGTGGAGCTCCGGCGGGGTGTTCCTCGCCGAACGCAACCGCGAGGCGCTGCTGCGCATCGCCCCCACCGTGGCCGTCGGCGACGCCGACCCCGCCGCCCAGCTCCACCTGGAGTACCGGGCCGCGGACGCCACCGCCAACCCGTGGCTGGTGCTGGGCGTCCTCGTCCGCGCGGGACTGGCCGGCCTCGCGGCCGGCGAGCCCGCCCGGGTCTGGCCCGAGTCCAGCAGCGAGGCCGACCTGGCCGGGGAGCCCCCGCTGCCCGCGTCGCCGCAGGAGGCGCTCGCCGCGCTCGAAACCGACGAGGCGGCACGCGGCTGGTTCCCGCCCGAGCTGCTGCACACGTTCCTCACCGTGCGGCGGAGCGAGCTGGACCACGTCGCGGGCCTGCCCTCCCACGAGCTCTGCAGGAAGGTCGCCGATGTCCACTGAGACCCCGGGCGCCGCGCTGGAGACGGAACTCGGCGCCCTTCCCCTGGTCGACCACCACGTTCACGGAGCCTCCGCCGACGACCTCGGCCGGGACGTGTTCGAGACCCTGGTGACCGAGTCGGACCGCCCGATCCCCGCGTTCATGACCCAGTTCGACTCCCAGATCGGGTTCGCCGTCCGCCGCTGGTGCGCGCCCGTGCTCGGGCTGCCCACGCACGCCTCCCCCGAGGAGTACCTGGCCCGCCGCTCCGGGCTCGGCGCGGCCGAGGTCAACCGGCGGCTCCTCACCGCGAGCGGCGTCGGCCGCTACGTCGTCGAGACCGGCTACCGGGGGGACGACGTCCTCGCCCCCGCCGGGATGACGGCCGTGTCCGGCCGGCCCGCCCACGAGGTGGTCCGGGTCGAGCGGGTCATGGAGGACGTCGCGGCGTCCGGCGTCGCCGCCGCCGACCTGCCCGGCCGCTTCCGCGAGGAACTGCGCCGCCGTACGGAGCACGCCGTCGGACTCAAGAGCATCGTCGCCTACCGGCACGGCTTCGCCTTCGACCCCGCGCCGCCCGGCGACCGCGAGGCCGTCGCGGCGGCCGGCCGGTGGCTCGCCGACGCCGAGCGGACCGGGGAGTGGCGGGTGAGCGACCCCGTCCTGCTGCGCCTCGGCCTGTGGGCGGCGGCCGAGCGCGGCCTGCCGCTGCAACTGCACGCCGGGTACGGCGACCCCGACGTCGAGCTGCACATGTGCGACCCGCTGCTGCTCACCCGGTGGCTCAAGCTGGTCGAGCCGACCGGCGTGGACGTGCTGCTCCTGCACTGCTACCCGTACCAGCGCAACGCCGGCTACCTCGCGCAGGTGTTCCCGCACGTCTACTTCGACGTCGGGCTCGGCGTCAACTACACCGGCAGCCGCTCGGCCGAGCTGATCGCCGAGTCGCTGGAGCTCGCCCCGTTCGCCAAGATCCTGTTCTCGTCCGACGCCTGGGGCCCCGCCGAGCTGCACTTCCTCGGCGCCCACCTGTTCCGCCGCGGCCTCGGCCGTGCCCTGCGGCACTGGGTCGACGCCGGCGAATGGAGCGAGCGCGACGCCGTACGGGTGGCCCGCATGATCGGGACGGACAACGCGCTGCGCGTGTACCACCTGGAGGACGCCGCGTGAGCACGCCCCTGGCGGCCCGCCTGCTGCCCGCGCTGGAGAAGGAGCTGCCCGCGGCCGGAGAGCTGCGGCGCAGGCTGCACGCCGGCCCCGACCTGTCCGGCGAGGAAGGCCCCACCCGCGACCTCGTGCTCGCCGAACTGCCCGGCGACGAGACGCGCCTGGTGGCCGGGACCGGTGCGCTCGTCCGCGTCGGCGGCCCCGGCCGTGCCGTCGGCGTCCGCGCCGAGCTCGACGCGCTCGCCGTGACCGAGCGGACCGGCGTCGTCTGGGCGTCCGGCGTTCCAGGACGCATGCACGCGTGCGGGCACGACGTGCACCTCGCCGCGCTGGTCGCGCTCGCCCGCGCCGTCGCCGCCACCGACGGCGCCGTGCCGCTGGTGGCGGTGCTGCAACCCCGCGAGGAGACCTACCCGTCGGGGGCGCGCGACATCGCCGGGTCGCCCCTGCTGGCCGAGCAGGAGCTCATCGCCGTCATCGGCGCGCACGTCCAGCCCACTCTCCCCGCGGGCCTGGTCGCCGCCACCCCCGGCACGGTGAACGCCGCCGCCGACGAGTTCACCGTCGTCGTACGGGGCCGCGGCGGCCACGCCGCCTACCCGCACCTCACCAGCGACCCCGTGCTCGCCCTCGCCCACGTCATCGTCGGCCTCCAGCGGGTGGTCAGCCGTGACGTGGACCCGACCAGCTCGGCCGTGCTCGGCGTCTCCACCCTCGCCGCCGGGAGCGCGCCCAACGTCGTCCCCGACTCGGCCTCCGCCAGCGGCACCCTCAGATCCCTGAGCGACCCGGTACGGGAGCTCGTCCACACCCGGCTCCGCGAGGTGGCCGAGCTCGTCGCCCGCGCCCACGGCTGCGAGGCCACGGTCACCATCACCCACGGCGAGCCCGTCCTGCGCAACGACCCCGCCCTCGCCACCCTCGCGGGGGCGCACCTCACCGCGCTCGGGCTCGAACCCGCCCGGCCGATGTGCTCCTTCGGGGCCGACGACTTCTCGTACCTGTCGGCCGTGCTGCCGGGCCTCATGATGTTCGTCGGCGTGGACGACGGCAGCGGCGCCCGCCTGCACGGCTCCGACTTCCTGCCGGGCGACGACGCGGTCCGCGACGTGGCCCTCGCGATGCTGGCGGGATACCTGGCCGCGGCCGATGTCGAGAACGGCCCGCCGGCTCCGTCCCCTGGGCGGACACGGTCGCCGTGACCGTACGACCCAGAGGAGATCCGGCATGACGCTCCAGCGGATGGACAACGTGCTCATCGTCGTCGAGGACCTCGACGCCGCCATCGCGTTCTTCGTCGAGCTCGGCATGGAACTGGAGGGCAGGGGACCGATCGAAGGGCGGTGGGCGGAGCGGGTCATCGGGATCGACGACGTCCGGCAGGACGTCGCGATGCTGGGCGTCCCGGGCGGCCACGGCCGGATCGAGCTGGTGACCTTCCACCGGCCCGAGGCGATCCGCCCCGAGCCGAAGGAGGCCCCGGCGAACACCCTCGGCATCCGCCGCGTCATGTTCGCCGTCGACGACGTCGAGGACGTCGTCGCCCGCCTGCGCGCCCACGGCGCCGAGCTCGTCGGCGAGCTGGTCCGCTACGAGGACAGCTACCTGCTGTGCTACGTCCGCGGCCCCGAGGGGATCGTCGTCGGGCTGGCCCAGCAGCTCGGCTGAGTGCCGGGTTCGGCCGGAAGGGAGTAAGCAGCAGGTCAAGGGCCCGCTCGCGGCGGGGAGCGGGCGCGAGCATGTGACCGTGCGTCACGTTCTCGCCGCCCTGGTCCTGCTCGCCGCCGGCTGCGCCGCCCCCGTCGCTCCCAGGCCCGCCGTCTCCCAGAGGCCCGCGCCCGCCCCCGCCCCGGCACCCGCGCAGGCGCCGCCCGCCGGGCCCGTGCCCTGGCGCATCACCCACCGCGGCGGCGAGCACGAGATCGAGGGCTACGCCGACCGCGTCAGCGTGCTGCCGGGGGAGCGGTTCCGGCTGCTCGTCTCCACCACCGCGCCGCGTTTCACCGCGTCGGCGTTCCGGATGGGCGCCCGGCCGGCGCGGGTCTGGCGCTCCGCGCCGGTCGGCGGGGAACGGCAGCCGCCGCCGCGGACCGTCGCGCGCACGGTGACCGCCGCCCACTGGAAGCCCTCGCTCACCGTCGACACCACCGGCTGGGCCGAGGGCGCCTACCTGGTGCGGCTGGACGCCTCCACCGGCGGCCAGCGGTACGTCCCGATCACCGTGCGCTCGGCCTCGGCCGAGGGCCGGGTGGTGCTGGTCAACGCGGTCACCACCTGGCAGGCGTACAACCTGTGGGGCGGCCGCAGCCTCTACGACGGGCCCGGCGGCTTCGGCGACCGCTCGCGCGCGGTCACCTTCGACCGCCCCTACGACGGCTCGGGCGCCCGGCTCTTCCTGGACTTCGAGCTGAACGCCATCCGGCTGGCTGAGCGGAGCGGGGTGCCGCTGGCCTATCTGACGAGCCTCGACCTGCGGCCCGGCGCGCTGCGCGGCGCCCGCGCCGTGGTGTCGCTGGGGCATGACGAGTACTGGTCGCCGGCGATGCGGGAGGTCGTCACCCGGGCCCGCGACGAGGGCGTGAACCTGGCCTTCCTCGGGGCCAACGCCGTCTACTGGCGGATCGGGCTGTCCGGCAGGACGGTCAGGTGCGACAAGGAGACCCGGTGCCCGCTCTGGCGGCAGTCGAGGCCGGAGAGCTCGCTGGTCGGGCAGATGTACGACTGCTTCCCCGCCGAGGCGGCCTACCGGGTGACCAGGCCGGGCCACTGGATCTTCGAGGGGACCCGGGGCAGGACCTTCCCCGGCCTGGTGGGCGTGGAGACCGACAAGGTCTCCGCCGGCTCGCCGGACGTCCAGGTGCTGGCCCAGTCCCCGGTGGACTGCGGCGGCCGGGCCACCGTGAGCCACAGCACCTACTACGTCGCCCCGAGCGGCGCCGGGGTGTTCGCCTCCGGCACGATGCGCTGGGTGTGCGGGATGAAGGGCGCGGCGTGCGGCCACGGCGTGACGCGGGCGGCCTCCGCCTTCACCCGGCGCGCCACGCTCAACCTGCTGACCAGGTTCGCGGAGGGACCGGCCGGCAGGAGTCGCCCACCGGCCTGACCGCCTGCTGAGGGTCAGATGCTTCCTCCGAGATCCTGCCAGTCGTTGTAGGTCAGAGCGTTGGGCGCGGTCTGTACGCGACGCCGCAGGATGTTGTTGTTGTCGATGGCGAAGACCATGATCGCGCCGTTCTGGTTGCGTAGTGCGTACGGCCGCCTGACGTTGCCTTCGAGAGATTCCCAGAAGGGCTGGAACGGGCCGTTGACCGACAACTGCGCCCGGTGCATGAGGCGGCCGCCCGCGTCGACCGCGAAGAGTTCGATCCGGCCGTCCTTGTTGTGAGTCACGAACGGCTGGCCGAGGTGTCCGCCCTCCAGCTTGTGCCAGTCGGAATCGAAGGGGCCGCTGGGCGAGGTCTGCCACCGATGCCACATCGAGTGATCGTCGGCTTCGCCGATCGCGAAGACCTCGATTCGGCCGTCCAGGTTGTGGATCGCGAACGGCTGGCTGAGGGTCCCGTTGAGTGACAGCCAGTCACCGAAGGGACCGTTGGGCACGACCTGCGACCTGTGCCACAAAGCGCGGTCGCCGCCGGCCCCTATGGCGAAGAGAATGATCCGGCCGTCCACGTTGCGGATGGCGAACGGCTGAGTGACGGCCCCTCCCAGGGAGTTCCAGCCGGGGATGAAATTGCCGCTGGGAGCCTCCTCCCATTTGTGCAGTACCTCCCCGCCGGCGCCGATGGCGAAGAGCTCGATCCGGCCGTCCAGGTTGTGGATCGCGAACGGCTGGCTGACGGTCCCGCCCAGGGGCTCCCAGTCGCCGAAGTGGGCATTGGGCGCCGTCTGCTTGCGACGCCACACCGCCCGGTCGCCGCCGGCGCCGATGGCGAAGAGCTCGATCCGCCCATCGGGGTTGCGGACGACGAACGGCTGGGAGACGGTGCCGCCCAGGGAGTGCCAGGGGGCGAAGTCGCCGTCGGGTGCCATCTGCCAGCGATGCACCATCGAGCCGTCGGGCTGGACGGCGAAGATCTCCATCCGCCCGTCCGCGTTGCGGGTCGCGCACATCTGGGAGACCCGGACGGCGGTGACGGTTGTCGGAGAACCCATGACCTTGCCTTTCTCGGGGTGGCGTCTGGTTCCTCTTGATCTCTTTCACCGTAGCCGCGCGGACCCAAGGAAGTTACCGGCCGGTAGCAAAGGATTCCGATGCATTCCTCGGAGCGTCACGGGTCCGGGCCGCGGCACGGGGCCGGCCACAGGCGTCCCGGGAACCGCGACAGCGCATATGGATGTTCGCAGAATGGGACAATTTCCCCGTTCGCCAGACGTCGGAGGTGCGCGAATCACAGCTATGCTGTGGCCTTGTGCGGTCGGGTGAGAGCAAGAACTCGGGAGACATCGGGCGTCCGCCGGCGAACGGCGCCGGCACGTCCTCCGAGGAAGGTCAGACGAGCAGCGGCGTCGAGCGCGCCCTGCAAGTGATCTTCGCCGTGGCCGCCGCCAAGGAGCCCGACATCGGCGTCTCGGAGCTGGCCAGGTCGCTCGGGCTGAGCAAGGCCGTCGTGCACCGCGTGGTGCGCACCCTCGTCGCCGCCGACTTCTTCTCCTTCGACGAGCGCACCCGCCGCTACAGCCTCGGGCCCGGCGCGGTGAGCGTGGGCCTCGCGGCGATGGCGCAGATGGAGGTGCCGCGCATCGCGCAGCCGCACCTCGAACGCCTCGTGGCCCGCACCAGGGAGACCGCCACGCTGTCCGTCCGCTACGGCTTCCAGCGGATGTATCTGACCCAGGTGCTGTCTCCGCAGGAGATCCAGATGTCGGTGCAGCTCGGCCGGCTCTATCCGCTGCACGCCGGCGGCTCGTCCAAGGCCATCCTCGCCGCGATGCAGCCCGACGAGATCCGTTCCTGCCTGGCCGCCGGACCGCTCGACGCGCTGACCCCGATCACCATCCAGGACACCGACCGCCTGCTGGAGGAGCTGGAGCTCATCCGGCGGCGCGGCTACGCGGTGAGCCTCGGCGAGCGTCAGCAGGGCGCGGCCTCGGTGGCCGCTCCCGTCTACGAGGCCACCGGCAGCGTCTACGGCTCCATCTCGGTCTGCGGACCGGTCGGCCGTCTCAGCGCCGGCGAGACCGAGACCTACGGCCGGCTCGTCAAGGAGGCCGCGGCCGAGGTGTCGCGGCAGCTCGGCTACCGGCCCGCCCAGCCGTAACTTCTCTTTTTTCCTTCACACCGGCGTCGGCAGGCGTCCCTCGCCACCTGCGGACATCACGTTTCGTGTCCGATCCACCCTTCCCTGTCATCTTCTTATAGGGTGCGATAAACCGGCAAATCGGGTCATTCTGCCCTGACTTCGAAAAAGGGGCAGATGGGACCTTGACCCTCACTCTGGCGCGCCTCTAGCATCCTCCTACCGGTACGGCGTTCCTCTAAGCGATACAACCGTGAGTATGGAGATCTAGCATGCCGAGCCCTGCCCCTGTCCCTGAGGGCCCCAGACCTCGCGTGTCCCGCAAGAAGTGGGCCGCTTCACCGGTGATGCTCTGGATCACCACCCCCCTGCTCCTCCTGGTGTTCATCGGCGCCTGGAAGGCCTACACCCTCCTGTTCGACGTGAGCTCGCTCATGCTGCCGCCGCCCGAGCAGGTCGGCACCGCGATGATCGAGCTGATGCAGGGCACGATGATCTACGACGCCATCGGGGTCACCCTCTACGAGACGCTGGTGGGCTTCGCGCTCGCCGCCGCCGTCGGGATCGGCCTCGGGATCATCCTCGGCAAGGCCCGCAACCTGGAGCGGGTGCTCTCGCCGTTCCTCGTCGCCACCCAGGTGGTGCCGAAGGTGGCGATCGTGCCGCTCTTCCTGCTCTGGTTCGGGTTCGGGACCACGTCCAAGATCTTCATGGCGGCGATCATCGCGTTCTTCGTCATGATGCAGAACACCATCCTGGGGATCCGCTCGATCGACCCCGGCCACCGCGACCTCATGCGCGTCATCCAGGCCCCCTGGTGGAAGCGCGTGATCTCGCTCGACATCCCGTCCTCTCTCCCGTACGTGCTCACCGGCGTCGAGCTGGGGATCGTCTTCGCGATCACCGGCGCGGTCGTCGGCGAGTACCTGGGCGGTGACGAGGGACTCGGCGCCCTCGCCACGACCATGCTCGCCAGTCTGCGCACCGACATGCTCTTCGCGGCCGTGATCGTGATGACGGTGCTCGGCTTCCTTCTCTACGCCGTCACGGCGGCCATCCGGCGCTTCGCGATCCCCTGGCACGAGTCGTCCGGCCGCCCCACCTCCCTCTGAGAACCCCCCCGAGAACCTCCGAGAACAGGACACCCCATGGACCGCCGCAACTTCTTCAGGACGACCGGGCTGCTCGTCGGCACGCTGGCAGGGAGCCAGTTCCTCGTCGGCTGCGGGTCGGACGACGCCGGCACCACGACGGCCGCCTCCGCCGCCCCCGGCGCCGCGAACCTGCGCAACCTCGTCTACATGACGCCGTTCCAGCACATCATCGCCCACGCCGACGTGTACGTGGCGGCCCACCAGGGCTTCTTCGCCGCGGAGGGCCTGCTCATCACCCCGGTCGGCGGCACCGGCACCGCGAGCTCCATCTCCCAGGTCGCCGCCAAGCAGGCGATGTTCGGCAAGGCCGCCTCCGTCATCACCTGCCCGCTCATCGCCGACCAGAAGACCGAGGTGGTGACGATCGGGCAGAAGGACCAGGTCAGCCAGTACAGCGTCGCGTCCCTGCCGGACAAGCCCCTCACCCACCCCGAGCAGTGGCAGGGCAAGACCATCGGCGTCATCTCCAAGGGCGGCACCACCGAGCTGCAGCTCGACGCGATGTCGGTGGCCGCCGGGCTCGACCCGACGAAGGTGAAGAAGGTCGTCACCGGCGCCGACGTCGGCTCGCTGGAGTTCCTGCGGCGCGGCGACGTGGACGGGTTCATCACCTTCATCGGCACCGAGACCTCGTTCAAGCAGAAGAACATCGAGCTGCACTACCTCAACACCGACGAGTTCGCGGTGCTGCCCGGCGACTCCTACCTCGTCACCCGCGAGACCGCGGAGAAGGAGGGCGAGGCGATCACCGGCTTCCTGCGCGCCTGCCGCAAGGCGTGGGAGTTCATGGCCGACCCCGCCAACGGCGACAAGGTGCTGGAGGCCATGGGCCAGTTCAACGAGATCGAGGTCTCCGACAAGGAGCTCGCCAAGGCCAAGGTCGCGGGCGAGGTCAAGGTGAGCACGCCGAAGAACGGCAAGTTCCTGTCGATCGACGTGGCCGCGTGGGAGAGCGCCATCGACCTGATGCGCAAGTCGGGGATCATCAAGGACAAGTCCCGGCCCGTCACCGACTTCGTCAACACGTCCTTCGTCGACGCGATCTGAGGAATCCGTTCATGCTGCACATCACGGCACCGGGACACGGGCGATGAGCGCGAAGCCGGCCACGACGGACCTCGTGGTGATCGGCGCCGGCACCGCCGGCCTGCCCGCCGCCATCGAGGCCGCCCGCCACGGGCTGCGGGTCACCGTCGTCGAGAAGGCCGACAGGATCGGCGGCACGCTGTGGCGCTCCTGGGGGCAACTGTCCGCGGGCGGCACCTCGTTGCAACGTTCCAAGGGCATTCTCGACAGTCCCGACCTGCACTTCGACGACGTCATGCGGATCAGCAAGAACACCGCCGACCCCGTCCTCGTCAGGCTCGCGGTGAGCCACGCGCCCGCCACGGTCGAATGGCTGATGGCGTCCGGGTTCGACATGGACCCCGACGCGCCCGCGGTGCTGCACTTCCACGAGCCGTACCTGCTGGCGCGCACCTACTGGGGGCGCAACGCGGGCCGGTCCGTGCTGGACGTGCTCGCGCCCGCCTTCGAGAAGGAGACCGCGGCCGGTTCCGTGACGCTGGAGCTGAACACCGAGCTGGTCGAGCTGCGCGCCTCGGAGCGCGGCCGGGTGGACGGGGTGACCGTCCGCCGGCCGGATGGAACGCTCCACGAGATCGACGCGCGGGCCGTCATCCTCACCAGCGGCGGCTACGCGGGCAACCCCGAGCTGTTCCCCCGGTTCACGGCGGGCGCCCCGCTGGCGGGCCCCGGCTCGCCGGGGGCGGACGGCTCGGGCATCCTCGCGGCCGTGGCCGCGGGCGGCCGGGTACGCGGCCAGGAGCGCTTCCTCCCGACGTACGGCGGCGTGCTCAAGTCCGGCAGCTCGTGGGAGACCGTGCACCTGGACGACTACCCGGCGCTGACCCCGCAGTCCCGGCAGCCGTGGGAGATCCACGTCAACGCCCGGGGTGAGCGGTTCGTGGCCGAGGACGCGCCGAGCGTCGACGTCCGCGAGAACGCCCTGCTGGAGCAGCCGGAGCTGAAGTTCTGGGTCGTCTACGACGCGGCGATCCGCCGGGAGGCGCCCGCGCTGTTCCCGACCTGGAGCGAGGCGGAGCTGGACGAGGCGTTCGCCGGTCACCCGTCGTTCGCGGCCGCCGGTGACCTGCGGACGCTCGCGGAGGCCGCCGGCATCGACGCCGACGGCCTGGTCCGCACCGTGGCGGCCTACAACGAGGCCGTCGCGGCGGGCAGCGACGAGTTCGGCCGGACGCACCTGCCCGCGCCGATCGCCGAGCCGCCGTTCCACGCGGTGCTGAACCACGGCTCCACGCTGAAGAGCCCGGCGGGCCTCGCGGTGGACGGCGAGCTGCGGGTCCTCGGCCGGGACGGGCCCTTCGAGAACCTGTGGGCGGCCGGCGAGGTCCTCGGCGGCAGCACCTTGTCAGGCAAGTCCTTCGTGAGCGGCATGAGTGTGACCCCGGCCCTCAGTTTCGGCCGGATGCTGGGCCGCCGGGCGGCCGGCGCGGACACCGATCCAGGGAGCATGTATGTGGAACAGGCCTGACGTCGACTTCATCCAGAGCCAGGACGTGCCCTGGCAGGCGGTCGCCGAGGGCGGCTTCGGCGCCGCCCAGGGCGGACGCAGGCGGCT
The DNA here is from genome assembly GCF_019397265.1 of Nonomuraea coxensis DSM 45129. Taxonomy (NCBI): domain Bacteria; kingdom Bacillati; phylum Actinomycetota; class Actinomycetes; order Streptosporangiales; family Streptosporangiaceae; genus Nonomuraea; species Nonomuraea coxensis. The sequence continues at coordinate 7,102,996 of NZ_CP068985.1, read as the reverse complement.
GCTCAGCCGCGACGCCGGCACCGGCGCGGAGACCGCGATCCACCGCCTCACCGGCCGGCACTCCGGAGTGCTGGACAGCGCGGTGGACATGTTCGTCATCGGCGGCGAGGGCCTGCTCGACGGCGAGCCGCTGCGCGTCGGCGACTACGTCTACGCCAAGGCCGGCGCGGCACTCGACCTGGTCGCCTCGGCGCGCGGGCTCACGATCTACTGCGGGTTCTGGGGGCCGCCCGGCTTCGTGCCGGGCACGGGCTCCGGCGAGCCGCTGCTGCGGATCGCCACCGAGCGCGAGCCGTGGGTGCCCGCCGGATGGAGCGGCGAGGTCCCGCTGGAGCCGGGCGCCATGTCGAAGGTGCTGCGCTCCGACGACACGGTCTTCGTCTACCTCGCGGGGATGATGCCGGGCTGGAAGTCGCCGATGGAGGAGGCGCACCCCCAGTACGAGGAGTCCTTCAAGATCTATGGAGACGTCCTGATGGGGCCGCTCGGCGTCATCAGGACCGGAGGCTACTTCTTCCGGTCCCCGCACGTCTTCCACGGCCCGCTCTACTCGCGCGGCGGAACGATGTCGTTCATCCGCTCGGACGCGGCCCCCACCACCGAGTACCGCGCCCCCGGACCAGGCGGAGCGTGGGACGAGCTGTCGGCGACCGCGTATGTCGACTGACGGCGCCCCTGCCAGCACCAGCACCACCGAACGTGGAGAAACGATGAACCGACCCGCCGCCGCCACGCCACCGCCGGAGCCCATGCCCGCCGGCGGCGCGGCGATCTCCATCAAGGGCGTCGGGAAGGAGTACACCACCGACGCCGGGCCGGTCCGCGCGCTGACGCCGACCGACCTGGAGATCAAGCCCCGGGAGTTCGTCGTCCTGCTGGGACCGTCGGGCTGCGGCAAGACCACCTTGCTGCGCATGCTGGGCGGCCTGATCACCCCGACCGAGGGCTCGATCACGATCGGGGACCGGCCGCTGTTCGCCGAGGGCGACAGCAGCCCCTCGCAGGAGGCGCTGGGCTCGCTCGGGTTCGTCTTCCAGCAGGCCACGCTCATGCCGTGGCGCAAGATCTGGAAGAACATCGCGCTGCCGCTCGAGGTGAAGCGGGTCAAGAAGCAGGAACGCCGCCGGCGGGCCGCCGAGCTCGCCGAGAGCGTCGGCCTGTCCGACTTCCTGGAGCACTACCCGCGCGCGCTGTCCGGCGGCATGCAGCAGCGCGTCGCCATCGCCAGGGCGCTGATCCACCGGCCGTCCATCCTGCTGATGGACGAGCCGTTCGGGGCGCTCGACGCGATGACGCGCGACCAGATGAACGCCATGCTCCAGCAGCTCTGGATGGACACCGGCAAGACGGTCGTCCTGGTCACGCACTCGATCTCCGAGGCGGTCTTCCTCGCCGACCGCGTCGTGCTGCTCTCGCAGCGGCCCGGCCGCATCCAGGACATCGTGGACATCGACTTCGAGCGTCCCCGTGGCCTGGACATCTCCAAGGACCCCCGCTTCGGCCAGATCGTGCAGCGCCTGCGGTCCCAGCTCGGCGAGGTGTCATGAGCGACCCGACCGGCGCGACCGCGGCCCTCGCCGGGTTCGCGGCCGGCCTGCGCCACGACGACCTCCCCGAGGAGGTCGTGGCCAAGGCGCAGGTCCTGCTGCTGGACTTCTTCGGGGTCGCGCTCGCGGGCAGCCGGGTGCCGGAGGTCGCGGCCATCACCGGCCTGGTCCGCGCGCGCGGTGGACGGCCGGAGGCGACGGTGCTCGGCACCGGCCTCGCCACCTCCGTGCCCGACGCCGCCTACCTCAACGGGTGCGCCTCCGACGTGCTTGAGCACCAGGACGGCTACCGGTTCGGCGGGTTCCACCCGTCGCACGCGCTGCCGGCGCTGCTCGCGGTGGCCGAGTCCACCGGCGCGAGCCTGCGCGACCTGGTCGTGGCGACGGTGGCCGCGTACGAGGTGGCCGACCGGATCGGCCGGGTGCTGCACCCGGGCGCCACGGCCAAGGGCTGGTTCCCGGTGGCGGCCGGCTACGGCGCGGCGGCCGGCTGCGCCAAGCTCCTCGGGCTGGACGCGGCCGGCATCGCCTCGGCGATGGGCGCGGCGGGCTACTTCGTGCCCGCCGTGATGATCGAGCAGATCTTCACCGGGCACACCGTCAAGCCCGCCTTCGCCGGGCAGATCTCCAGGGCCGGGGTGGAGGGCGCGCTGCACGCGCACGCCGGGCTGACCGGCTGGCCGCAGGTGCTGGAGCACCCGAAGGGCATGATCGCGCTGTTCGGCGGCGCGGCCGACGACCCGCGGCTGACCGACGGGCTCGGCACCGAGTGGACCATCCTGGAGGTGCACCAGAAGCGTTTCGCCGGCTGCCGGCACACGCACGGCGCCGCCCAGGCGTGCGTGGACCTCGCCACCGGGCACGACCTGGACCCGGCCGAGGTCGCCGACATCGACGTGGAGACGTACGACGTGGCGCGGATCCTGGTCGAGCGCTCGGTGACGCCGGCCGAGTCGGCGATCCCCTGCACGCTCAGCCTGCCGTACGTCGCCGCGGTCGCCGTCGTGGACCGCGACGTCTCCGGCGCCCAGTACGCGCCCGGCAAGCTGGCCGACCCGCTGGTGCACCAGGTGGCGTCGCGGGTGCGGATCCGGGTGTCCGACGAGATGAACGCCCTCTACCCCGAGTTCACCGCGACCCGGGTGGTCATCACCACCCGCGCGGGCGAGCGGTACGAGAGCTTCGTCGACCTGCCGGCCGGCGACCGGCGCGCCCCGCTGAGCAGGGAGGAACTGCTCGGCAAGTTCCGCGGGTACGCGCGTCCCGTGACCGGCGAACAGGCCGCGGACCGCGTGGCCGAGCTGGTGCTCGCGCCGCCGGGCGGCTCCGCCGTGCGGGAGCTGACCGCCCTGCTGACGGCCTGACCGGCCGACCCCGACCCCCGCGACATCCCGCCAGACCACAGGGAGAGGAACCTTGCTCAGTCCTGACAGTCCCCAGCACGTCATCACGCCCGAGGAGTTCACCGCCGAGGCGTTCGCCCCTTACGGCGAGGTGATGTCGCTGGACGCCACCCCCAAGCTGCCGATCGACTTCTACTCGGGCGCGAACGCCGTGCACGGGCCGGTCCGGCTCGACTCCGACACCCCGCCGGAGTTCCTGGTGTTCCGGGTCGGGCTGCGCGGCGACAACCTGCGCTACCTGGAACGGCACGTCGAGATGACCCAGACGATGATCCCGCTGGGCGGCCGGCCGTACGTCGCCGTGGTCGCGCCGCCGGAGGTGCCGCTGGACAACGGCTTCCCGGTGCTCGACGAGATCAGGGCGTTCGTCATCCCCGGCGACGTGTCCATCAACCTCTACCGGGGCACCTGGCACGAGCCGCCGTTCCCGTCGGTCGACGGGCAGCTCTTCCTCATCACCAGCCACGAGCGGCTGACCCGGGGACTGCAGTGCAAGGTGGACGAGAACGGCGAGCTCGACCAGTTCGACGTGGAGAAGCGCAGCCCGTTCCACCGCACCGGCCAGCGCGTGCGAGTCCGGCTGCCATGACCGTGACGACCAGCGGCGCGAGCGGCGCGCGGGCCATCGGCTCCCGGGTGCGCAAGGCCGACGGGCCGGCCCTGCTGACCGGGCGCGGCCGGTACCTCGACGACTACACCCTGCCGGGGACGCGGCACGCCGTGGTGGTGCGCAGCGAGGTGGCGCACGCCAGGATCGTGGACATCGACGTGCGCGCGGCGGCGGCGAGCCCCGGCGTGGTGCTCGTGCTCACCGGGGCGCAGGCCGCCGCGCACGCGGGGCCGATCCCGCACTTCATCGACCCGGCCGCGCGCGGCGGCCGGTACGCCGAGGCGCGCTGCCTGGCCGTCGGCAAGGTCGTCCACGCCGGCCAGCCGGTCGCCGCCGTGGTCGCGGACACGCGCCGCGCGGCCGAGGCCGCCGCGGCGCTGGTCCGGGTGGAGTACGAGCGGCTGCCGCACGTCCTGGACGCCGACGCGTCGCTGGAGCCGGACGCCCCCCGCCTGTACGAGGAGTGGCCGGACAACGTCATCCTGCACAACCACTACGGCACCGGCGACGTGGACGCCGCGCTGGCCGAGGCCGACCTGGTCGTCTCCGACACGATCAGGATCGCCCGCACCACGACGGCCCCCATCGAGCCGCGCGGCTACCTCGCCTCCTGGGACGACCTGGACGGCACGCTGACGGTGTACGGGTCGCTGCAGAACCCGCACCAGCTCCGCTGGATGCTGGCCAGGAGCCTCGGCCTGGACGAGACGGCGATCCGCGTGATCACCGCCCGGGTCGGCGGCAGCTTCGGGCTGAAGATGCAGGGTCACCCGGAGGAGACCCTGGTCTGCCTGCTCAGCAAGCTGACCGGCGCCCCGGTGAAGTGGATCGAGGACCGCCGCGAGTGCTTCATGGCGGGGGCCCGCGAGCAGGTGCACCGGTTCACGATCGGCGCCATGCGCGACGGCAGGATCGTGGCCGTGCGCGACCGCATCGTGGCCGACCTGGGCGCGGTGTCGGCGCAGGCCGGCTGGGCGATGCCGAACATGTCGGCCACGACGCTCGCGTCCGGCTACACCGTGCCCAACGTGCAGGCCGAGCTGCACGTCGTGGTGACCAACAAGCCGCCGCTGAACGCCGCCCGCGGCTTCGGCAAGGACTCGGCGCACTTCGTCATGGAGCGGATGGTCGACCTGGTGGCCCGCGGCCTCGGCGCCGACCCCGCCGAGGTGCGGCGCAAGAACTTCATCCCGCCGGACCGCTTCCCGTACCGGACGGCGACCGGGCTGAACATCGACAGCGGCGACTACCCCGGGCTGCTCGACAAGGCGCTGCGGGCGCTCGGCTACGACGCCCTGCGCGCCCGGCAGGCCGAGCTCCGCGCGGCCGGCCGGCACCTCGGTATCGGGCTGGCCTTCGAGCTGACCCCCGAGTCGGCCGACGGGCCCGGCTCCTTCGTCTCGGGGTTCGACGTCACGACGGTGCGGATGACCATGACCGGCGGCGTCACCGTCTACACCGGCGTGACCACGCCGGGCGGCGGCAACGACACCGGGATCGCGCAGATCGTCTCCGACGAGCTGGGCGTGCCGCTGAGCTGGATCACCCTGGTCCAGGGCGACACCGAGCGGTGCCCGAGCGGGTTCGGCAACTTCAGCGGGCGCAGCATGGTGGTCGGCGGCGGGTCGGCGGCGCTGGCCGCCCGCGACGTGCGCGCCAAGCTCGCCACCGTCGGCGCGCGCATGCTCGGCGTGCCGGTGGACGAGGTGGAGGTCGCGGACGGGCGGGTCCGGGCGGGCGACGGCCGCTCCGTGCCGGTGCCGGACGTGGCCGCCGCCGTGCTGACGCGGGCGTTCGCCATCGCGAACGACGTCGAACCGGTCCTGGAGGCCACCCGCGCGTACAAGCCGGGCAACATCGACCACGTCCCTGACGAGCGCGGCCGGATCCAGCCGTACCCGACGTACTCCAACTGCCTGCACGCCGCCGTGGTCGAGGTGGACCCGGAGACCGGGGTGACGAAGCTCGTGGACTTCGTGATGGCGCACGACTGCGGCACCATCATCAACCCGGCGCTGGTGGAGGGGCAGGCCCGCGGGGCGATCGTGATGGGCCTCGGCGCGGCGCTGTCGGAGCGGCTCACGTACGACGCCGACGGCCGGCTCACCAGCGACCGGTTCAAGACCTACCTGATGCCCCGGGCGGGCGACCTCCCCGAGATCCGCCTGGAACACCAGGTCACCCCGAGTCCCTTCACCATGTACGGCAACAAGGGCGCGGGCGAGGCGGGCGTGGGCGGCGCGCAGGCCGCCGTGGCCAACGCCGTGGAGGACGCGCTCGCGCCCTTCGGCGTCACGGTGCGCGAGGTGCCGCTGTCCCCGCCGGCCGTGCTCGCCCTGATCGACGAGGCGCGCACCCGATGATCACCAACAACTTCGCCTACCACGCCCCCACGGACCTGGACGGGGTCGTCGCGGCCCTGTCCGCGGCGTCCGGCGCGGCCGTGGTGCTGGGCGGGGGCACGATGCTCGTGCCCGACATGACGCACGGCAAGACCGTCGCCGACGTGGTCGTGGACCTGTCGCGGGCCGGGCTGTCCGGGATCACGCCCGACGGCGGCGCGGTGGTGGTCGGCGCCACGACCACGTACGCGCAGCTCCTGTCCGATCCCCGGGCCCGGACCCTGGCGCCGCTGCTGCGCCGGGTGGCGGGCGGCGTGACCGGCGGCCCGCAGATCCGCAACAAGGGCACGGTCGGCGGCTCGGCCTGCTACGCCAACCCGTCGTCTGAGGTGCCGGCCGCGCTGGTCGCCCTCGGCGCGCGGCTGCGGCTGGCGTCGGCGGGAGGCGTCCGCGAGGTCGCCGCCGCCGACTTCTTCACCGGCGCCTTCGCGACCGCCCGCCGCCCTGACGAGGTGCTGGCGGCGGTCACGCTCCCCGCGCCGACCGGCGTCCGCCCGGGCTACACGAAGCTGAAGCTCGCCGAGAGCAGCTGGCCCATCGCCACCGCCGCCTGCGTGCCCGGCCCGGACGGCGCGCTGCGCGTGGCGGTCGGCGCGGTGGCCGCGACGCCGCTGCTCGTCACGCTCGACCCGCCCGCGGCCGGGGTCGCCGACCCCGCCTGGCGGGCCCACGTACGCGAGGTCGTCGGCGCGGCGCTCGACGAGCCGTGGAGCGACGTCCTCGCCGACGGCGAGTACCGCAGGCGCGTCGCCCCCGTGGTGGCGGCCCGCGCCGTCGCCGACGCGCTGGAAGCCGAAGGAGAGTCGTGAACAGCATCCGCCTGACCGTCAACGGCCGGGAACGCGAGATCGAGGTCGAGGCGTGCAAGCTCCTGGTGCACGCGGTCCGGGAGGACCTGGGCCTCACCGGCACCCACGTGGGCTGCCTGACCGGCGACTGCGGCGCGTGCACCGTCCTGGTGGACGGCGCGTCGGTCAAGTCCTGCTCGGTGCTGGCCGTCCAGGCCGACGGCGCCGAGATCACCACCATCGAGGGGGTGGCGGGCGACGGCGGCCTCCACCCCGTCCAGCAGGCGTTCTGGGACGAGTTCGGCTTCCAGTGCGGCTACTGCCTGCCGGGCATGCTGCTGACGGCGCGCGAACTGCTCGACCGGACGCCCGACCCCGACGACGACGCCATCGTCCAGGCCATCAACGGGAACCTGTGCCGCTGCACCGGATACGGCAGCATCGTGCGCGCCATCCGCTGCGCGGCCACCCGGATGGCCGCCTCCGGCGAGCCGGCCGGGGAGGCGTCATGACCGCCGAGGCGGCGGCCGTCGCGGTGGTCGAGGACTTCCTCGCCGCCCTCGGCAGGGGCGACCGCGACGCCGCGGCCCGCCACCTCGCCGACGGCGCGGTCATGATCTTCCCGGGCGGCCGGCGCTACACCACGCTGGACGCGCTCGCGGCGGCCTCCGCCGTCCGCTACCGGCACGTCGACAAGCACCGCGAGGAGTACGAGGCGCTCACCGACGGGACCGGCGACGTGATCGTCTGGTCGATGGGGACGCTGTTCGGCGAGAACAACGCCGGCGTCCGCTACGACGGCGTCCGCTACGTGGACCGCTTCCGGCTGCGCGACGGCCTGATCGTCGAGCAGCGCGTCTGGAACGACCTGGCGCAGAGCGGCGTGCTCACCGCCCGCGCGGAGACCGAGATCGAACCCCAGTGGCGTCCCCGGACCCCTGACTGACCCCAGCCCCCCACCCCTGTACGCGAGACCCCCATCAAGGAGACCTCTCATGGCCCGCAAGCTCGTGCTGCTCACCTACAACCTCAAGCCCGGCACCGACCTGGCGGAGTACGAGGAATACACCCGCAACATCGACTACCGGGCCTTCCGCCAGAACCCCCGGATCCAGGACTACGCGAACTTCGTGATCAGCCGCAACGTCCGGGGCGAGGAGTGGTTCAAGCACTTCGACCTGATGTACGTCGACGACCACGACGCCTACCACGCCGACGGCAAGCTGCACTACGGCGACCCCGTCATTCTCAACCACGCCGCCGAGTGGCGCGAGCGCTGGGCGAAGGACGACGCGAGCGGCTGGCGCGGCCAGGTCAACATCTCCTACGCCGACGAGATCTGGGGCTAGAGACCCTTCACGAGCAGGCGGTAGGACCTCGCAGTGGTAACCGGAGCCGGCGGCGGAGCCGTCAATCCGTCCGACATCTCTTCCGCGGCCGAGGAGCCAGGCGAGGCGGGACCGGCGCGGCGCGCGGTCACGCTGGCCGTCCTGCTCGGCATGACGTACATGTATCCCGCCTACCTGGCGGGGACGCTCGGCGTCGCGATCCGGCTCGACCTGGGCCTGGACAGCGCGGCGCTGGGCCTGACCATCAGCGTGTTCTACGCGGTCAGCGCGCTCTCCATGTCGTTCGGCGGGCGCGTCGCGGACCGGATGGGCGCCCGCCGCGCCCTGCGCCTCGCGGCGGGGGTGACGGGCGCCTCCCTGGTCGGGGTCGCGGTGTCCGGCGGCTCCTGGGCGGGGCTGCTGGTGTCGCTGGCGGTGGGCGGCGTCGGCTCGGGCCTCGGCGGGCCGATCGGCGCGCTGCTGATCGTCCGCAACGTGCGCCTGAGCCGGCGGCCCATGGCCTTCGGCATCGAGCGCGCCTCGCTGCCGGCGTCCACGCTGCTGGCCAGCCTCGCGCTGCCGCTCCTCGCCACGGTCATGCACTGGCGGCTGGTGTTCCTCGTCGGGACCGTGGCCGTGGTCGTGCTCATGGCGCTGCGCGTCCCCGACGCGCCGCCCCCGGCGCGGGCGGGCGGCGCCGGGCGACCGCGGGCGGCGCTGACGCCGCTGGGGCCGCTGCTGATGATCACCGTGGCGTTCTTCCTGTGCGCGGCCGCGGCCAACGCGCTCAGCGGCTTCTTCGTGGACTACGGCGTCACGGTCGGGCTCAGCCAGAGCGCGGCGGGGACGGCGCTGGCCGTGGGCAGCGCCGTGATCATCGCCGTCCGGCTCGGGCTGGGACTGGGCCGCACACGCAGGCACGGCAGGCTGACCGTCGCGGCGCTGATGGCGGTGGGCGCCTGCGGCTTCCTGCTGCTCGCCTCGGGCGACCGCGTGCTGGGCCTGATCGGCATGCTCGTCGCGGGCGGCGCCGGCTGGGGCTGGACCGGGGTGATCGCCCTGGTCATCGCCGAGGCCTACCCGGAGGGCCCCGGCGCGGCGTCGGGGCTGGTGCAGGCCGGCGGCTCGGCCGGGGGCATCGTGGGGCCGCTCGCCGTCGGCGCCGCGGCGCAGTACTCCTCCTACTCCCTCGGCTGGGGGCTCGCGGCGATGTTCGTCGCGCTCGCCTCCGTCCTGGTCTTCGTCAATCGTGCGGCATGGAAGGAAACCCGATGAACGCGAGAGGCGCCTTCACGACCTCGGCGGAACCGCCCGCGGCCTGCGACGTGCTCGTCCTCGGCAGCGGAGCGGCCGGCCTGGTCGCCGCCTGCCGGGCCGCCGACGCGGGCCACCACGTCGTGCTCGTCGAGCGGGCGCGGTCGCTGGGCGGCTCGACGGCCGTCTCCGGCGGCGTCATCTGGGTGCCGGGCAACCACCTGATGGCGGCGGCCGGGTTCCCCGACACGCGGGAGGACGCCGTGGCGTACCTGACCGCGGTGACGCGCGGGGCGGTGCCGTACGAGCGGATCGACTGGTTCCTGCGCACCGCCCCCGAGGCCGTGCGGTACCTGTGCGACGAGACCGAGGTGGGGCTGGCCGCGCTGGGCAGACCCGACTACCGGGCGGACGCGCCGGGGGCGGTGGCGGGCGGGCGCGCGCTGGACAACCTGCCGTTCGACGCGAGGGCCAGGCCCGGCCTCGACGAGGTGCTGAGGACGCCGACGTACCTGCCGTCGATCACCATGGTCGAGCGGGAGCACGGGCGCGGGCTGGATCTCGACGCGCTCTCCAGGGAGCGCGCCGCCCAGGGGGTCAGGACCATGGGCGGTGCGCTCGCCGGAGCGCTCGCCGCCTCCGCGCACGACCGCGGGGTCGCCTTCGTCACCGGCGCCAGGGCGACCGGCCTGGACCGCGCCGGAGAGGCGTGGGAGGTCACCGTGCGGGCCGCCGGCGGCGTGCGGCGGATCCGGGCGCGGCGCGCGGTCGTGCTGGCGAGCGGCGGCTTCGAGTGGAACGCCGAGTTGCAGCGGGCCTTCCTGCCCGCCCCGGTGGTGCCGATCGGCGCGCCGGGCAACGTCGGCGACGGCCTGCTCATGGCGCTGCGCGCGGGCGCGGGGGTCCGGGACATGACCGCCTCGTGGGGCGTACCGGCGTTCCAGGACCCGGACGCCCGCTACGACGGGCAGCTCACCGGCAGGCTCGCGAACGTCGAGCTCACCCGTCCTGGGTCGCTGATGGTGAACGCCGCCGGCCGCCGGTTCGTCAACGAGGCGCAGTGCTACCACGACCTGACCAAGGTGTTCAGGGAGGTGGACCCGGCGACCGGCGCGCCCCGGCACGTGCCCGCCTGGCTCGTCCACGACAGCGCCTACGGCGAGCGCTACCCCGTCGCGGGAGCGCCGCCGGGGACGACGCCCGCGTGGGCGGTGACCCGGCCCACGCTGCGGGAGCTGGCCGACGCCTGCGGGATCGACGCGGGCGGCCTGGCCGCGACGGTGGAGCGGTTCAACGCCGACGCGGCCGAGGGCGCCGACCGGCTGTTCGCGCGGGGCTCGTCCGTGGCGGACCGCCACCTGGGCGACCCTTCGGTGGAGCCCAACCCGTGCCTGGCGCCGATCGGGCGGCCGCCGTTCACGGCGGTGCCCGTGCACGCGGCGACCCTCGGCACGTGCGGGGGAGTGGCGACCGACCACGACGGCCGGGTCCTGTCCACCTCGGGCGAGCCGGTGGCGGGCCTGTTCGCGGCGGGCAACGTCGCCGCGACGCCCTTCGGCGACTGCTACCCCGGCGGGGGGACGTCCCTGGCGGCCGCGGTGGTGCGCGCCTACGCCATCGGCGCGGCGCTCACCGGCTGAGCGCCGCGCCGTCCCCCAGGCGACGTAACGGCGTTGACCTGGGAAAAGCAATGAACTAACCTCTGAGCGGACCAGCGTTCGCTATAGCGGAACATGGAGCTAAGGTGGAAGACGGGCCTCTGACAGGACTGAGGGTGCTGGACGCGTCCACCATCCTCGCCGGCCCCCTGTGCTGCCAGATCCTCGGCGACCAGGGCGCCGAGGTCATCAAGATCGAGCACCCGGTCAACGGTGACGGCATGCGAGGGCACGGACCGTCCAAGGACGGGGTGCCCCTGTGGTGGAAGGAGATCTCCCGCAACAAGCGGGCGCTCGGACTGAGCCTGTCGGCTCCCGAGGGCGCGGACATCCTCCTGCGGCTGGCCGCGACGGCCGACGTGCTGGTGGAGAACTTCCGGCCCGGCACGCTCGAACGCTGGGGCCTCGGACCTGACGCGCTGCACGCGGTCAACCCCCGGCTGGTCATCGTCCGCGTCACCGGCTTCGGCCAGCAGGGGCCGTACGCGGCCCGCGCCGGCTTCGGCACGCTCGCCGAGGCGATGAGCGGGTTCGCCCACCTCACCGGCGAGGCCGGCGGCCCGCCGACGCTGCCGGCGTTCGGCCTGGCCGACAGCATCTGCGGCATCGCCGCGTCGTCGGCGACGATGATGGCGCTGTGGGCCCGCGAGCGGACCGGGCGGGGCGAGGTCGTCGACCTGAGCCTGATCGAGCCCATCATGGCCGCCGTCGGCCCCGGGCCCACCGTGTACGACCAGCTCGGCGTGGTCGGGGAGCGGCAGGGCAACCGGTCGTCCAACAACGCGCCGCGCAACACGTACCTGTGCAAGGACGGCGGCTGGGTCGCGGTCTCGACCAGCGCCCAGCGCATCGCCGAGCGCGTCCTGACGCTGGTGGGCCACCCCGAGGTCATCGACGAGCCCTGGTTCGCCTCCGGCCGCGAGCGGGCGCAGCACGCCGACCTGCTCGACTCCTACGTGGGGTCGTGGATCGCCGAGCGCACCCGCGCCGAGGTGATGGCCGAGTTCGAGCGGGTGGGCGCGGCCGTCGCGCCCGTCTACACCGCCCGCGACCTCGCCGAGGACCCCCACGTCCAGGCCACCGGGATGCTCACCCACGTCGAGGACGACGACCTCGGCCCCGTGCTCATGCACAACGTGATGTGGCGGATGACCGGCGCCCCCGGCCGGATCCGCTTCACCGGGCGGCGCCTCGGCGCCGACACCGACGCGATCCTCCAGGACGAGCTCGGCCTCGACGCCGGGACGGTCGAGGATCTGCGCACCAGGCGGGTGATCGCATGACAGGCGCCGGCATCACCGGCATTCGGACCAGCGACGAAAGACGAGAAGCGTTGAGCCCAGAAGACTCCACCAGCGCCACCACGACCGGCCTGCTGCTGCGCGCCGTCCACGACGGGATCCGGATCTACGATCTGGGCCGGCCCCTCACCATCGGGATGCCGCAGTCGCCCAACCACCCGGCCTTCTGGCACGCGCTGCCCCGCCGGCACGGCGACATGGTGCGGGCCGACGGCGGCTCGGCCGCCAACGACGTCATCACGATGGGCACCCACGTCGGCACCCACATCGACGCCTTCTCCCACGTGTCGCAGGACGGCCGGCTGCTCGACGGGTCCGACGCCGTCGAGGCGAGCCGGGGCGGCAGGTTCGCCGCGCTCGGGGCCCACACCATCGCCCCGATGCTCCGCCGGGGCGTGCTGCTCGACGTGCCGGCCGCGCTCGGCACGCCCGAGGGCTGCGCCCCCGGCTACGAGATCACCCCCGAGGACCTGGCGGCGACCGTCGAGCGGCAGGGCACGCCCATCCGCGCCGGCGACGTCGTCCTCGTCCGCAGCGGCTGGGGACGCCTGTTCGGCGACCGCGACGCCTACACCGGCCTCGCCTCGGGCGTGCCCGGCGTCGGCGAGGCCGGCGCGACCTGGCTGGCCGACCACCGGCCGCACGCCGTCGGCGCCGACACCATCGCCTTCGAACGGCTCGCGCCGGGCGGCGGCCACAGCCTGCTGCCCGCCCACCGCGTCCTGCTCGTCGAGCGGGGCGTCTACATCATCGAGACGATGGTGCTCGACGAACTGGCCGCCGACGGCGTGCACGAGTTCGCGTTCGTGCTCTCCCCGCTGCCGATCTTCGGCGCGACCGGCTCGCCCGTGCGCCCGCTGGCGGTGGTCGGCCATGGCTGAGACCCCCGCCCTCGCGATCGAGGTGTCCCGGTTCGCGGCCGGGACGCTGACCGCGCCGCTGCCCGACGCCGTGACCGACAGCGTGCGCCGCAGGATCCTCGACGTCCTGGGGCTCTGCGTCGCCGCCTACCGGCTGCCGACCAGCGCCGCCGCGGCCGCGTACGTGGCCGACCAGGGCGGCGCGCCGCAGGCCGCCGCCGTCGGCGTGCCCGGCCGCCTGCCCGCCCCGCAGGCCGCCTTCGCCAACGGGGTGCTCGCCCACTCGCTCGACTACGACGACACCCACCTGCCGTCGGTGCTGCACCCGAGCGCGGCGGTCGTGCCGGCGGCGCTCGCCGCCGCCGAGGCGTACGGAGCCTCCGGAGCCGACACGGTCGCCGCCGTGGCCGCCGGGCTGGAGGTCGCCGTACGGCTCGGCATGGCCGGCTACGACAGCGAGCTCGGCAACTCCGTCTTCTTCGAGCACGGCCAGCACGCCACCTCCATCTGCGGCGCGATGGGCGGCGCGGTCGCGGCCGCCCTGCTCATGGGGCTCGGCGCGGAGGGCGTCGGGCACGCCCTGGGCATCACCGCGTCCTTCGCCTCCGGCATCATCGAGGCCAACCGCACCGGCGGCACCGTCAAGCGGCTGCACTGCGGCTGGGCCGCGCAGTCGGCCGTCACCGCCGCCGAGCTCACCCGGCGCGGCTTCACCGGCCCGCCCACCGTCCTCGAGGGCCGCTTCGGCTTCTTCGAGGCGTTCCTGCGCGGCGCCAGCGACCTCGGCCAGGTGCTCGACGGGCTGGGCGAGGAGTGGGCGGTCCCCGGGATCTTCTTCAAGCCCTACCCGGCCAACCACTTCACCCACACGGCCATCGACGCCGGCATCGCGCTGCGCGAGCGGGGCCTCCCGCTCGACCGGATCGAGCACATCGAGCTGCGCGTGCCGTCGGCCGTGATCCGCACCATCGGCCAGCCGCTCGACCAGAAGCGGGCCCCGGAGACCGGCTACCAGGCGCAGTTCAGCGGTCCCTACGCGGTGGTCGCCGGGCTCGTCGGCGGCTCCGGCCTCGGCGTGGGCCTCGACGACTTCACCGACGAGCTGGCCCGCGACCCGGCCCGCCGGGCGCTGATGGCCCTGGTCGACGTCGTCCCCGACGAGCGCTGCGACGCCATCTTCCCGCACCAGTTCCCCGCCGTGGTCCGGGTGCGCACCGACGACGGCCGCGCGTGGACCGAGGAGGCGCTGGCCAACCGGGGCGGCCCCGCCCGGCCGCTGTCCGACGCCGAGCTCGCCCGCAAGTTCCGCGAGAACGTGGCCGGCCGGCTGCCGGAGGAGTCCGCCGCGACCGTGCGCGACCTCGTCATGCGGCTCGACCACCTCCCCGGCGTGGCCGAGGTCATGCGCCCGCTCACCCGGCTGACCGAGACCCCGTCTTCCGCCCTCTGAGCCCCCTGAGCCCCCAAAGGAGAACCCCCGTGGCATCGTACGACGTGATCGTCACCAACGTCAGGGTCGTCCGGCACGACCGGCCCGAGCCGGAGACCGCCGACCTCGGCATCCTCGACGGCCGGATCGCCGCCATCCGGCCGGGCCTCGACCCGGCCGAGGCGCGCACCGTCGTGGACGGCGGCGGCAAGCTGGCCTTCCCCGGCGCGGTGGACGCCCACCAGCACTGGGGCATCTACAACCCGCTGGCCGTCGACACCGAGACCGAGAGCCGGGCCTGCGCCCAGGGCGGCGTCACCTCCGCCCTCACCTACATGCGCACCGGCCAGTACTACCTCAACAAGGGCGGCCCGTACGCGGAGGTCTTCCCCGAGGTCCTGGCCAACTCCCAGGACCGCTCGTACGTCGACTACGCCTTCCACCTCGCGCCCATGCAGCGCGGGCACATCGACGAGATCCCCTCCCTGGTGAGCGAGCACGGGGTGACGTCGTTCAAGGTGTTCATGTTCTACGGCAGCCACGGCCTGCACGGGCGCTCCGCCGACCAGAACTCCTTCCTCATGATCCCCGAGGGCGAGCGGTACGACTACGCGCACTTCGAGTTCGTCATGCGCGGCATCCAGGCGGCCCGCGAGCAGTTCCCCGACCTGGCCGACGAGATCTCGCTGTCCCTGCACTGCGAGACGGCCGAGATCATGAGCGCGTACACGAAGATGGTGGAGGAGGAGGGCACGCTCACCGGCCTCGCGGCCTACAGCGCCTCCCGGCCCCCGCACTCCGAGGGCCTGGCGGTGAGCATCGCCTCCTACCTCGCGCACGAGACCGGGCTCCCCACGATCAACCTGCTGCACCTGTCGTCGGCCAAGGCCATGGACGCGGCGCTGCGGATGGCCGAGGCGTTCCCGCACATCGACTTCCGCCGCGAGGTGACCATCGGCCACCTGCTCGCCGACATCACCACCGCGAGCGGCATCGGCGGCAAGGTCAACCCGCCGCTGCGCCCGCGCGAGGACGTCGAGGCGCTGTGGGGCCACCTGCTCGACGGCAAGGTCGACTGGGTGGTCAGCGACCACGCCTGCTGCCGCGACGAGCAGAAGTTCGGCGACCCGCGCGACGACGTGTTCCTGGCCAAGTCGGGGTTCGGCGGCGCCGAGTACCTGCTGCCCGGCCTGATCAGCGAGGGCTCCCGGCGCGGGCTGTCCTACGGCGACGTGGCCCGGCTGCTCTCCTGGAACCCGGCGCAGCGGTTCGGGCTCCGCACCAAGGGCGCGATCGCCGAGGGCTTCGACGCCGACATCGTCCTCGTCGACCCCGACACGTCCTGGACCGTGCGCGCGGCCGACTCCGAGTCCACCCAGGAGTACACGCCGTTCGAGGGCTTCGAGCTGACCGCGAAGGTGACCGACACCTTCCTGCGCGGCCGGCGGGTGCTGGAGGACGGCAAGGTCGTGGGCGACCCCGCGGGCCGCTACCTCGCCAGGCCCGTCACCGCCTAGGCAGCGCGGGGGGCTTGCATCCGGTACCCGGGTACGGGCTTACCGTCGGAGCATGACGGAAAACCTCGCCCCCGGCCAGGTGTGGGCTCCCTCCGCGTGCACGCTGCCCACCGCCGAGCGGCCGCTGCGGGTGGCCGAGTTCGACGCCCTGTTCGCCGAGACCGTCCGGGCCGTACGGCGTCCCGGGCGGGAACGGCTGCGGCTGGAGCTCGACTTCACCCCGGCCGGCGCCGCCAGGGCCGCCGAACTGGCGGCCAGGGAGAACGGCTGCTGCTCCTTCTTCACCTTCGTCCTCACCGTCGCCGGCGGCGCCCTCACGCTGGAGGTGACGGTGCCGCCGGAGCACGCCGACGTGCTGGACGCGCTGGCCGCGCGCGCCGGCGCCGCCCCTCCGGGGGAGACCTCGCCCGGCCGGGCGGGGAGCCCGGCGTGAGGCGGGACCCCGACGGGGCGTACCTGCGCAGCGGGCAGGTCGCCGAGCGGGCCGGGGTCAACCCGCAGACCCTGCGCTACTACGAGCGCAGGGGCCTGATCGCCGAGCCGGCCCGCAGCCCCGGCGGGCACCGCGCCTACCCGCCGGACACCGTCACCCTGCTGACCGTGATCAAGGCCGCCCAGCGGCTCGGCTTCACCCTGGACGAGGTGGCCGAGCTGCTCGACACCGGCAGGCGCGGCCACCCCACCCCCGGCCTGCGGGCCCGCGCCCAGGCCAAGATCGCCGAAGTGGACGCGAAGATCGCCGGCCTGACCGCGATCCGGGCCGCGCTGACCCAGGTGGTCAGCGCCGGCTGCGACAGCCTCACGCACTGCACCGGCCCCGACTGTCCGCTGCCCCAGCGGCGGAGCGCTCCTGTGTGATCTATTCTGATCAACTGTCGTACAGGACGTGACGGGCGAGGTGACATGACATCCGGGCAGCCTGGTCTCATGGTCGGCGGACGCTACCGGCTGGTCGCGGTGCTCGGGTCCGGCGGGTTCGGCAGGGTCTGGCGGGCCCATGACGAGGTCCTCGACGTCGACGTGGCGATCAAGGAGCTGTGCCTGGTGCCCGGGATGCCGCAGGCGGAGCAGGACAAGCGGCTGGAGCGCACCGCGAGGGAGGCACGCAACGCCGTCCGGCTGCGGTCGCACGAGAACGTCGTCGCCATCCACGACATCGTCACGGACGGCCTGCCCTGGATCGTGATGGAGCTGGTCGACGGCCCGTCGCTGCACGAGCACCTCGAAACGCGCGGGCCGTTACCGGTGGACACGGCGGAGCAGGTCGCCGCCGCGCTGCTGAAGGCCCTCGGCGCGGCGCACCGCAACGGCATCGTGCACCGCGACATCAAGCCGGCCAACGTCATGCTCGACGGCGACGGCAGGGCCCTGCTGACCGACTTCGGGATCGCGCTCCACACCACCGACAGCACCCTGACCACCGCCGGGATGCTCATAGGCTCG
The DNA here is from genome assembly GCF_019397265.1 of Nonomuraea coxensis DSM 45129. Taxonomy (NCBI): domain Bacteria; kingdom Bacillati; phylum Actinomycetota; class Actinomycetes; order Streptosporangiales; family Streptosporangiaceae; genus Nonomuraea; species Nonomuraea coxensis. The sequence continues at coordinate 7,085,456 of NZ_CP068985.1, read as the reverse complement.
CCCGAGTACATGGCCCCCGAACGGCTGCGCGGCATCGACGGGCTCCCCGCCGGCGACCTGTTCTCCCTCGGCGTGACCCTCTACCAGGCCGTCGAGGGACTCTCCCCGTTCCGCCGCGGCACCCAGCCGGCGGCGCTGACGGCGGTCCTGTTCGAGGAGCCCCCGCCGCCGCTGCGCGCGGGCCGGCTCGCCCCGCTCATCACCCGGCTGCTCGACAAGGACCCGGGCAGCAGGCCGACCGCCGAGCAGGCGCTGGCCATGCTCGGCGAGCGGCGGCCCGGCCCCGGCCCCGTACGGGCCGCCACCAGGGTCCTTCCCTCCGGGGAGACCCCTCCGAAGGTGTGGCAGCACAAGGCCGTCGCGGTGATGCTGGGGATCATCTTCGCGCTCGGCCTCATCGGCTGCACCGACGCCGGCGTCGCCTGGGACAAGCTGGACAACGAGATGGACCTCGACGACATGGGGATCCCCATCATGACCGCCGTCCTCGTGAACGTCGGCGTGGTCGGGCTGCTGTGCGCGCAGGTCGCCCGCTTCGTGCCGCGGGTCGCCGGCCGGACCGTCGCCGTCATCGCGGGCCTCGCCGGCTGCCTGGCCGGCGTCGTCGCCGCCGCTCTCGCCGTGGACGGCGTGGGCGTCATCGGTTCGTCGTTCGGCAGCCGGAGCGACGCCGCCCTCGCGGCGCCCTTCGTGGTCGCCGCCCTCACGCTCATCGCGGGAGGGTGGGCGTGGGAGGCGCGCAAGGCCCGCCGCCCCGCGCCTCAGCCGGCGGCGAGACCCTAGCCCCCGCCCAGCACCGCCCCGCCGTCCTCGGTGCCGGGCCGGCGAGGCGGATGTGCGCCTCGCCGGCCCGTGGGACGCCGGTTCAGGAGCGGGCGGCCGCCTGGCCGGCCAGTCCGCGCTCGATGGCCTCGATGATCCGGGGGCGCAGCTCCGCGACGCTGACGATCTCGTCCACCGACCCGACCTCCACGGCCCGCTGGATGCTGTGCACCCGGTCGAACTCCGCGGCGATCTCGCTCAGCTTCTCCGCGCGCACGGCGGCCTGCACCTCCACGAGCTGCGCGTTCAGCGCCGCCCGCTCGGCCCCGATGAGCCCCGAGAGGCGCCCCTGCAGCTCGGTGACCCGCGCGTCGGTCGCCGTGCGGTGGTTCACCTCGCTGGAGAACACCACGGCGGCCGCCGGCGCCCCGCCCAGCACCGAGGCGAACGAGCCCTCCAGCGCGAGCACGGTCATGTTCGGGTTGAGCGCCTTGGAGAACACCACGAACGCCCCGCCGTGATAGCGGGAGATCACGCAGAACACGATCGGGCCCTCGAAGTTGACGATCGCCCGGCCGATCTCCGCGCCGTACTCGAGCTGGAGCTTGCGCATCGACTCGGGCGAGCCGTCGAAGCCCGACAGGTTGGCCAGCACCACCAGCGGCCGGTTGCCCGACGCCGCGTTGATCGCGCGGGCGGTCTTCTTCGACGAGCGCGGGAAGAGCGTGCCCGCGGTGTAGGTGTCGGGGCCGTCGGTGGGCGGGAAGCCCCGCCGCGGCACCGCGCGGGACTCGATGCCGATCAGGCAGACCGGCCGGCCGCCGATGTGCGCGTCCTGGACCGCGGCCGTCTCCGCGTCGGCCATGCCCGCCCAGCGCTCCAGCACCGGATGGTCCTGGTCGGCCAGCGCGCGCATCACGGTGCGGATGTCGAACGGCTTCTTGCGGTCCGGGTTGTGCTCGGCGGAGAAGATCTCGCCCACCGTGCCGAAGTCGCTGCCCGCGACCACGTGCGGGTAGGACGAGATGTCCCGGTCGGCGGGGTCGCTGGTGACGGCCCGCCGCGGCCCCGTCTCGCCGGGCGCGACGTAGGTGTGGTCGTAGTGCGCCATCAGCACGTCGTGGGCGACCCGCAGGTTGGGCGCCCAGTACTGTGCCTGGCCGTTCGGGCCCATGACGCGGTCGTAGCCGCCGATGCCGAAGTTGTCCTCGGCCGACACGCCGCCGGAGAAGTCGAGCGACTGCTTGCCGGTGAGCACCATCGCCGAGTCCGGGGTCATCACCAGGACGCCCTTGGTGTGCATGAGCATCGTCGCCTCGGCGTTCCAGTAGGGCTGGGCGCCGACGTTGATCCCGGCGACCACGATGTTGATCTCGCCGCCCGCCTGCGTGAACTCGACGATCCGCTTGAGGGCCGCCGCGACCCAGTCCATGTTCTCGGTGCCCGAGGTCATCGAGATGCGCGCGCCCGCCGACAGCGCGTACCACTCCAGCGGGACCCGCATCCGTTCGGCGAGGTCGAGCGCGGCGATCACCCGCGAGCACTCCGGCTCCGACAGCGCGCCGAGCGCCTTGGTCGGGTCGCCGAGCAGGACCACGCGGGTGACGCCCTCCGGGTGCCGCTCGGTCGGCGTCGAGACGACGCCCGCCACGATGGCCGCGGTGTTGTTGCCCTTCGGCCGGTCCACCGGCACGAGCGCGCCGTGCTCGTCGAGGTCGTGCTCGGTGAAGCGGCCGAGCATGGCGCTCAGCTCGTACGGGTAGACGCTGCCTCGCCGGGCGGCCCGCAGCACCTTCTGGCGGTAGTCGTCGAGCGGCCGCACCGGCTCCGCCGAGGGCTTCTCCACGTAGAGGCTCGCGCCGTGGCCCGCGTCGAGCGTGATGCGCACGGCGACCTCGCTCAGCTCGCCCGCCGCGTTGCGCTGGCGGGCCACGAACAGGACCTCCTCCAGCCCCGCGCCCACCGTGGTCGGCAGGATGCGCTGGACCAGCGCGTTGAGCTCGTCGTGCGAGATCTCGGTGGCCGGCCAGACGTACATCATGATGCGGTTGGTGTCGAGGCGCTTGTTCTGCGGGCGCTGCGCCTGGAAGTTGCGGATCGCGTCGAGGCCCGCCGTGAGCGCGTCCTCCACCGCCGGCAACGCGACCAGCCTGCCGTCGGCCTCGCGCAGCGGCGTCAGGTCGCGGACCTGGCCCATCGCGAGCAGCCGCTCGTCGGTGGGGTTGCTCTTCGCGACGGCCTTGAACAGGTAGATCTCCTCGTCCACCGACGGCAGCCGGGTGAGGTCGAACTCGCGCCACCGTTCGAGCTGCAGGCGGTGCGCGATCTGCGGATGGATGCCGCGGATCAGCCGGTCCTCGGCGAGACCCGCACCGTCGGGCCGGAAGGTGAAGTGGTGGTGCATCACGGCGCCGCCGGTGCCGGCCACGATGACGGTGATCCGCTGGACGCCCGCGGGCCGCGCGTGCCGGGCGACGAGCCCGCCCAGCCGTACGGCCATGGCGTCGTCGTCGGGCTGGTCCTCCCAGGTGACGTAGAGGTCGATGGCGGCCTCGGGCTCGGCGGCCTCGGCGGTGAGCGTGGCGGCGGCCCCGAGGGCGTCGGGCAGCGCGGCGATGTCGGCGGCGGTGGCGACCACGCGGGTCGCCCCGTCGGAGCCGGCGCGCGTGGCCGTGACGAACCGGCAGCCGTCGATCGTCCGGGCGACGACCTCCGACAGGCCGCGGTTGCCGTAGTAGCGCCGGGTCAGCACCTCCAGCAGCGGCGCGTGGTCGCGCCCCGGCCGGCCGATCCGCTGGCCGAGCAGCCGGACCAGCGGCTCGGCGCTGGCCACCATCGCCTGGATCCGCTCGGCGCGGTCGGGCGCGTGCGGGTCGCGGTCGAGGTGGCGCAGGTGGCCGCGGACCGCCGCGTACACCTCGGCGCGGTTGCGCCGCAGCAGCGGCTGGGCGAACCAGCGGAACACCACGCCGCGGGCCAGGTCGGTCAGCGTGGGGAATCGGACCTGCGTGGCCTCGACCAGGTGCTCAAGGGTGAGCCCGGCGGGCTCGCTCAGCGACTCCTGCGGCGGCGGGCCGGCCAGCCACCGGCGCAGCAGCTCCGACACGATCGCGACGCCCGTGCTCATCCGCTGCTGCGCCAGGAAGATCCGGAACACCGCGGACTCCAGCTCCGGTGTCCGGTCGAGGCTCGTGACGCCGTAGTGGGCGAGGACCTTGGCGAGCTTGGCCTGGAAGCCCTCGGTGAGGCCGGCGCGTTCGACGTCGAGGCTCTGCAGGTAGCTGTGGAAGAACTCGCGCGGGCTGTGCACCGCGCTGTCGGGCTCGGAGCCGAGGTCGCCGCTCGGCTTGTTGCGGCTCAGCTCGCACAGGTCGGCGAAGACGGTGAGCAGGTCCAGCTCGCCTTCGAGCACGCGGTCGCCCAGCTCGTCGCGGGCGGCCAGGTAGCCGGACAGCACCCGCCGGTGACCCTGCGGGTCGGCGTCGAAGCCCAGCAGCAGCCCGCGCAGGTGCCGCAGGCCGCGCGCGGCCCGCTCGGCGGCGGGCACGTCGGCAGGCTCGGCGGGCAGGTCGATCTCGGCGACGCCCGCCTCCTCCTGCGGGCTGTCGTCGGTGAGCGGCTCCAGGCGCATCAGGGCCGCCCCGGTCTCGACCTGGCTGCCTACCGGCACCGGGCATTCGCGGACCCGCGCGCGGAACGGCGCGCGCAGCACCGTCTCCATCTTCATGCTCTCCAGCACCAGGATCGGCGCGCCCGCCTCGACCTCGTCGCCGACGGCCAGCGGCGCCGCCACGACCAGCGCGGGAGCGGGCGAGCGGACCACGCCGCCCTCGTCGCGGCTGATCCGGTGGGTGACGCCGTCGACCTCGACCAGGTGGGTCGGGCCGTGGGCGGCCGACACCAGGCGGAAACGGCGGCCGTTGACCACGATCTGGCCGCTGTGGGCGTCGAACCTGTCGACCTCGACGTCCGCGTGGTGCACGGCGCCGCCGCCGGAGACGCCGACCCGGAACCGCTCCTGCCCGACCCTCGCCACGCTCACCCGGTAGCCGACGCCGCGGAGCTTGAGGTCCAGCGGACGGCCCGGGTCGTGCCGCACCTGCGGCCGGCCGCCGTAGGCGGTGGACAGGAGCCGGCGGAGGCTGAGCTCCTCCTCGTCGCGGTAGGCCCTGATGGCGGCGGCGACGAGGGCGACGGCGGAGTGCCGGTGGCTGATCAGGCGGCCCTCGGCGCGTACGCGGTCGATCCAGCCGGTGTCGGCCTGGGCGGTGATGACCTCGGGCTGGTCGAGCAGGTCGAGGATGAAGCTCTTGTTGGTGGCGCCGCCCTCGATGATCACGGTGATGTCGGCCATCGCCCTGCGCAGCCGGCCGAGTGCCTGCTCGCGGTCGCGCCCGTACGCGATGATCTTCGCGATCATCGAGTCGAACGCGGCCGGGATGACGTCGCCCTCCCTGACGCCGGTGTCGACGCGGATGCCGGGCCCGGCGGGCAGCACCAGGCGCGCGACGCGCCCCGGGGCCGGCGCGAAGTCGCGGTCGGGGTCCTCGGCGTTGAGCCGGGCCTCCACGGCGTGGCCGGTCTCGACCGGCGGCGGCCCCTCCAGCCTGCCGCCCGCGGCCACGTGGAGCTGCAGCCGGACCAGGTCGGTGCCGGTGGTGACCTCGGTGATCGGGTGCTCGACCTGCAGCCGGGTGTTGACCTCCAGGAAGGCGAACAGCTCCTCGCCGGGGTGGTAGAGGAACTCCACGGTGCAGGCGCCGCGGTAGCCGACCGCCTTGGCCAGCCGCTCGGCCGAGGCCTTGAGCTCGGCGGTCTGCTCCTCCGACAGGACGGGGGAGGCGGACTCCTCGATGATCTTCTGGTTGCGCCGCTGGATCGAGCAGTCGCGTACGCCGAGCGCCCACGCGGTGCCCTGGCCGTCGGCGATGACCTGCACCTCGACGTGCCGCGCCCCGGTGACCAGCCGCTCCAGGAACACCACGCCGGAGCCGAACGCGCGCAGCGCCTCCTGGCGGGTGCGCTCGTAGGCGTCGGCCAGCTCCCGCTCGGAGCCGATCACGCGGATGCCCCGCCCGCCGCCGCCGGCGCTCGCCTTGAGCATCAGCGGGTAGCCGATCTGCTGGCCGGCGCGCAGCGCCTGCTCCAGGGTGGCCACCTCGCCGCGGCTCCACGGCGCGACCGGGACGCCGGCCTCCTCGGCGAGCAGCTTCGCGCCGATCTTGTCGCCGAGCCGGCGCATGGCCTCGGCGCCCGGCCCGATGAAGGTGACCCCGATCTTCTCGCACAGCTCGGCGAAGGCCGGGTCCTCGGCGACGAAGCCCCAGCCGACCCAGGCCGCGTCCGCCCCGGTCTCGGTGAGCGCCCGCTCCAGGACGGCGTGGTCGAGGTAGGGCCGGGCCGAGGCGGGCCCGAGCAGGTGGGCGAGATCGGCCTCCCTGACGAAGGTGGCGTCACGATCGGCGTCGGTGTAGAGGGCGACCGTCTCGATCCGCGCCCCGGTCTCCGCCGAGAGGTCCTTGACCGCGTGGATGAGCCGCATCGCGGCCTCTCCGCGGTTGACGATGGCGACACGTTTGAACACCGACTGATTCTCCCCGCTGTCACGTGCGCGAGGCGACGTTCATCGCATCGCGTCGCCTCCATCCGTTCCACGGTGCTCGAACATCATCATCCGCGGCGCCATATGGAGGCCGACACATTGTAAAAGATCCGCCTCATGACGGGGGCTGCGCGCTGCCCGCGCCGGCGGTCCTCAGCCCTGGTACGGCGGAGCGACCCCCCATCCCCAGCGCGGCACCGGAGCCTGCTCGACGGGGGAGGCGCCGGGCTGGGAGTTGGCCAGGGCGAGCCGGGTGCCCCATTCGATGTAGCCCATGAACGCGGCGCGGAACTCCGGGTCGTCCGGCAGTCCGACCTCGTCGGCGGCGTCGGCCAGCAGGCTGACCCAGCGGCGGCGCTGCCGCTCGCTGATCGCCCTGCCGCGGTGCATGCCGAGCATGTGCGGATAGCCTCCGCGCTCGCCCGTGTAGCGGGCCGGGCCGCCGAACACCTCCGCCAGCCACATCGCGACGAAGCGGGGGTGGGCCGGGTCCATGTGGGCGAACAGCGGTCCGACGACGTCGTCGGCCTTGACCAGCTCGTAGAAGCGGTCGGTGAGCCGTTCGAGCGCCTCGGTGCCGCCGGCCCACTCGTGCAGCGAGGGGACGGAGCCGCCGACGCCGCGCACGGGGGTCTGCTCGTAGTGACGCATCTCCTCGATCTGCTCGACGTAGGGGCGGATCTCCTTGAGGAAGGCGGGGAAGAGCGCGCCCGCCCTGAAGCCCTTCAGGTGGTCCTCGGCCGAGGTCCAGGTGATGCGCAGGACGTAGCAGACGGGCTCGTCCACGCAGCGGGTGAGCTCGTAGTCCACGCACTGCGGCGCCTCGGCGAGCGAACGGGCGGCCCTGCCGTAGGCGGCCTCGAACTCCTCCGAAGCCTCGGCGGGTATGCGATAACGGATGTACTCCACGATCACGGCAATGTCCTCCCAGGGGGTTGTAATCATGTAAGCACACCCGTTGATCAACGGCGAGCTTCCCAAGAGTTGTTGGAGAAACTATCATCCAAGGGTGTCCACGGATGACGGGCTCATACCTCTGCGCGCCCTGGCCAACCCGCTGCGCATGCGCATCGTGTCGCTGCTCACCGGCGTGTCGATGTCGGCCACGGAGGTCGCCGACGAGCTCGGCATCGCCCACGCCTCGGCCAGCTACCACCTGCGCCGGCTCGCCGAGGCGGGCTTCCTCCAGCGGGTGGACGAACCGCCGCGGACGGGCAAGGGCCGCCCGCGGGTGTGCTACCGCTACGACCCGTCGAGTTCGGAGCGCATCGACCGCTCCGAGGGGCGGTTGCTCCTCCACCAGGCGATGAGCGACGACCTGGTGAGGCGCCTGGCCGAGACCGAACGCCAGCGCATGTCCATGGACGCCGAGGTGTGGCTGGCCAGGCCCGTGTGGGAGGAGATCGTCGGCCTGGTCGGCCAGGCGGTGGCGCTCCTGCACGACAAGGCGGGACCGCCGCACGACGGCGTCAAGGTCAGCATGACCGCGCTCCTGCTCGAACTGGGTGAAGAAGCCCCCTGCGACCGTTCCCCCCGCTGACCTGCTGGGCGTCAGGGCCGCCCCCCGGCACCTGACGCCCAGGACCTGGTCGTGGCCTCAGCGCTGCAGGGTCAGCAGGCCGGGCCGGTAGGGCAGGAGGCCGTAGTCGCCGCCGGAGTTGGGGCTGCGGCCCTGGTAGAGCAGTTGCAGGTTGCAGGGGTCGACGGTCATGGTCTGGTCGGCGCTGGTCCGGATCAGCTCGCCGTGGCTGATGTCGTTGGTCCAGGTGGCGCCGCTGTTGACCTTGCCGGCGAAGGGGTTGCCCTCGGTGGCGGCCTGGGGGGTCCAGGAGCCGTTGAGGCTGGTGGCGGTGAAGGAGCGGAAGTAGCGGCCCTGCGCGCCGATCGCCTCGACGATCATGAGGTACTTGTTCTGGCCCTGGAGCTTGTAGACCTGGACGGCCTCGAACAGGTTGTTCGTGGAGTCGCTCATGATGACGGTGGAGGAGGTGCCGAAGCTGCCGGGGAAGTTCCCGAGGGGCATGCTCGCGCGGTAGATCTTGCCGTTGTCGCCGGCGAAGAACAGGTACATGTTCGAGCCGTCACCGATGAGGGTCTGGTCGATGGGGCCGGTGCCGGAGCCCGAGATGCTGCCGGAGAAGAGCACCTGCTGCGCGGACCAGCCGTTGGGGTTGGCGGGGTCGGTGGAGGTGCGGTAGGAGAAGGCCGTGCCGCCCCACTGGTAGGCGAGCACCCAGATGTTCTTCGGGGCGAAGTAGAGCAGCGTGGGCGCGACGGTCGAGGAGGACATGGTGTTCTGGCTCGCCGAGGCCATCTCGGACCAGTTGGTGAAGGGGCTGAAGTTCATCGAGCCCCACCGCGTGCCCGTGTCGTGCGTGGTGGCGTAGACGAGGTGCTTGCCGTTGTAGGGGGCGACGGTGAAGTCCTTGAGCGAGACCCAGCCCGACTTCGGGGTGGCCAGCGGGCCGGTGGAGGTCCAGCGGTAGGACGAGGGGAGGTCGCACTGGCCGGGGTTCCCGGTGTCGCCGTCGACCCGGACGAACTGCCACTGCTGGTTGGCGCCGCCCCAGTCGTCGTACTGGACGATGTTGGCGCCGTCGGCGGTGGAGGCGCCCTGTACTTCGAGTGCTTTGTTGCTGTGGCGTGAGATGAGCCTGACGTAGCCGTCGGAGCTGTCGGCGAGCCGCCATTGCTGGTTGGTGCCGTTGGTGTCGGCCCATTGGACGATGGCTCCGCCGTTGGCGGTGGACCAGTTGTAGACGTCGAGGACCTTGCCGGAGTGGCGGGACTTGACGCGGTAGTAGCCGCCTCCGGAGTCGACGAACTGCCATTGTTGCTGGTTCTGGTTGTTGCGGGTCCATTGGGTGATGCGGCCGCCGTCGGCGGTGGACAGGTTGTAGACGTCCAGGGCTTTGCCGCTGTTGCGGTTGACCAGGACGTACCAGGCGTTGGTGTCGACGGTGGCGGCGTTGGCGGGCTGGGTCTGCAGGGCGACGAACAGGCTCGCCAGTAAGGCGGCGAGCGCCGTGAGGACGGACAGGGGTCTGAGCTTCATCAGGCACTCCGGGGGTGTTAGCGCTAACAAGAGATTGTGCGGAGAGCTGTACGCGAGCATCGTCAGGTGTGTTGTCGCGGAGTACATCCGACGGACGGCCCGGCGTCAACGAGAGGCGTCTCTCGCCGAGCCGGGCCTCGCCGTCACCCCGCCCTCCCTCCTGCGTCCCTCCTGGAGTTTCGCCTCCGGGAGGGTCGCACCGCACCGCTCGCGCGGATTGAAAGTTTCACAAGGGAGGGCGGGTAACTTGCGGCCGTTCAGCGGTTAACTTGCTGACTACGCGGTGTAGGTCCACTTCTGGTTGTTGCCGCCCCAGCAGCTGTAGAGCTGCAGCCCCGTGCCGTTGCCGGTGCCCGCGCCGACGGCGTCGAGGCAGAGCCCGGACTGGACCCCGGTGATGGTGCCGTCGGAGTTGACGCGCCACTTCTGGTTGTCGCCGCCCCAGCAGGAGTAGATCTGGATCCTGGCCCCGTTGCCTGTGCCCCCGGCGTCCAGGCACTTGTTGCCGTACACCCTCAGCTCCCCGGCCGAGGTGCGCGTCCACTGCTGGTTGGTCTGGCCGTTGCAGTCCCACAGCTGCACCGCGGTGCCGTCGGCGGTGCCGGCGTTGGGCACGTCCACGCAGCGGCCGGAGGCCGTTCCCCTGATCTGGCCCGCGGTGCCGCCGGGGTCCTGCGTCGGGGTACCGCCGGGGTCCGGGGTCGAGGTGCTGCCGCTGTTGAGCGCGTTGAGCACCGAGGTGTAGGCGGCCTTCTTGTTGCCGTTGCCGTCGAAGAGCAGCGCCGAGGCGCCGGAGCCGAGCCAGGAGTCGGTGTCGCGCACCCCCCAGACGGTGATGCCGGTGCACCGCGCCACCGCCAGGCAGTCGTTGACGACGTTGGCGTACGTGGTCGCCGAGCCGCCCTGGATGTCCAGCTCGGTGATCTGCACGTCGACCCCCAGCGCGGCGAAGCTCTGGATGGTCGTGCGGTAGTTGCTGTTGTAGGGGCTGTTGCTGTTGAAGTGCGACTGCAGGCCGACGCAGTCGATCGGCACGCCGCGCGACTTGAAGTCGCGGACCATGTTGTAGACGCCCTGCGTCTTGGCCCAGCTCCAGTTGTCGATGTTGTAGTCGTTGTAGCACAGCTTGGCGGCCGGGTCGGCGGCGCGCGCGGTGCGGAAGGCGACCTCGATCCAGTCGTTGCCGGTGCGCTGGAGGTTCGAGTCGCGCCGGCCGCCGGAGTTGCCGTCGGCGAAGGCCTCGTTGACGACGTCCCAGGCGTAGATCTTGCCCTTGTAGTGGCCCATGACGCCGTTGATGTGGTCGATCATCGCCTGGCGCAGCGAGCTGCCCGACAGCGACTGCATCCAGCCCGGCTGCTGCTGGTGCCAGGCCAGGGTGTGCCCGCGCACCCGCTTGCCGTTCTGGACGGCCCAGTTGTAGACGCGGTCCCCGTTGGTGAAGGTGAACTGCCCCCGGTTGGGCTCGGTGGCGTCGATCTTCATCTCGTTCTCGGCCGTCACCATGTTGAACTCGCGGTTGGCGATCGTGGTGTAGTTCGAGTCGCCGAGCTTGCCCGCGGCGATGGCGGTGCCGAAGTAGCGGCCGCTCTGGGCGGCCGCCGCGCCGAGCGTGCTCTCCGCGGCGTCGGCGGGGATCGGCGCGTTGAGCGCCGTGATCAGGCCGAGCGCGCCGAGCACGCCGGCGATCAGTGCCCGGCGGGGCCCGCTGAGCGGGCGCCGGGCGGCAGGTGGGGACATGGCGTTGACGCGCATGACTGAGCCTCCATAAGCCAATCGGAGAGAGAACGTGCGGGACGCACCCGCATGACCCGACGCCGCGCCACGGGGAACGCGCACCACGAGGGCGTCGTGACGGCGGTCCCTGCCGTGCGCCACCGATGGGGCAGGGAGATCGCCTCGGGGACTCAGTGTGAGGAGCCTCGCCGAAACTTGTCAAGAATGTAAAGAAAGTTTTCGCCCCGCTTCACCGGGATTCCGCCTTCTTCCTGCGGTTATGCTCGATCGGAAGAGGGCGAAAGTTTCGGCACGGCCCCGGCCGGAGACAGGCCGGGGTGAAAGTTTCACGGCGGCGTCCGCGCGGGTCTTTTCCTGTAATGCCAGGTGGGCGCGGCCGGCCCCGTCCCTTTCGCGCCGCCGGCGGGTACGGCGGGGGTTGACATGGCTTACCGGCTCGGATTTGCTCCGTGACGCCGCCACCTCCCGCCGGCCCCGAGGAGGAGTTTGACGACAAAGCTTCCTGTTAACGTTAACAACGCCCGGAGAAACTTCGGCGCGTCTGCAGCTTGCGCCGGCCCGTCCCTGGCGGCGTCCGTGAGCGGAACGCCTGATCATCTGTTCAAGATCGCGAATCGTGGTGTTCTCCTGTACCCGCCAGAAGGAGACAGCGGCTGATGCGCGGCCACCCCCTCGATCGGCCCCCGTGACCCGGCGGACCATGCCGGCCTGGCGGGTCGTGGTGGCGGAGTGGCCGTTCATCGCCCGCCTGCTGATGGTCGGGGAACACGCTGCCGGCGAGCGGGCGTACGACGACGCCGTCCCCGCGACTCCACCGCCTTCGTCCGCGGCTCCGCCTGCCGCGAGGGCGCGCTCACGTCCTCGGTCACGTGGCGCGTCAGCGGCAAGCACAGGCACGGCGCCTGACGTGACGCGCATCGGGTGCGTACCTCACGCACCCGGTGCCGTCAGCGTCACAGGCGGCCCGGCAGGGCTCAGATCAGGCCGAGCGCCAGCATGGCGTCGGCGACCCGGCGGAAGCCGTCGATGTTCGCGCCGGCCACGTAGTCGCCGGGCATGCCGTACTCGTCGGCGGTCGTCAGGCATCGGCCGTGGATGTCGCGCATGATCTCCTGAAGGCGGTGCTCGGAGAACTCGAACGTCCACGAGTCGCGGCTGGCGTTCTGCTGCATCTCCAGCGCGCTCGTCGCCACGCCGCCCGCGTTGGCGGCCTTGCCGGGCCCGAACGCGACCCCCGCCTCCAGGAACAGCTTGATGCCCTCGGGCATGGTCGGCATGTTGGCGCCCTCGCCCACCGCGACACAGCCGTGCTCCACGAGGAACGCGGCGTCGCGGCCGGTGATCTCGTTCTGCGTGGCGGACGGCATCGCCACCTCGCAGGGCACCTCCCACACGCTGCGGCCCGGCACGAAGGACACGTGGTCGCCGCGGCGGGCCGCGTACGTCTCCAGCCGGCCGCGCTCGACCTGCTTGATGTGCTTGAGCAGCGCCAGGTCGATGCCCTTCTCGTCCACGACGTAGCCGGAGGAGTCGGAGCAGGCCACCACGACGCCGCCGAGCTGCTCGATCTTCTCGATCGTGTAGACGGCGACGTTGCCGGAGCCGGAGACCACGACCCGCTTGCCGTCGAACGACGTGCCGCGCGCCTTCAGCATCTCCTCCACGAAGAACGCGCAGCCGTAGCCGGTGGCCTCGGTCCGCACCTGCGCGCCGCCGTACGCCAGGCCCTTGCCGGTGATCACGCCCGACTCGTAGCGGTTCGTGATGCGCTTGTACTGGCCGAACAGGTAGCCGATCTCCCGCCCGCCGACGCCGATGTCACCGGCGGGCACGTCGGTGTACTCGCCGATGTGCCGGTAGAGCTCGGTCATGAAGCTCTGGCAGAACCTCATCACCTCGCGGTCGGAGCGGCCCTTGGGGTCGAAGTCGGACCCGCCCTTGCCGCCGCCGATCGGCAGGCCCGTCAGGCTGTTCTTGAAGATCTGCTCGAAGCCCAGGAACTTGACGATCCCCAGGTAGACCGAGGGGTGGAAGCGCAACCCGCCCTTGTACGGCCCCAGCGCGCTGTTGAACTCCACCCGGAAGCCGCGGTTGATCTGCACCTCGCCGCTGTCGTCCAGCCACGGCACGCGGAAGATGATCTGCCGCTCGGGCTCGCAGATGCGCTCGATGATCTTCGATTCGGCGTACTCGGGGTGCTTGCCGAGGACCGGGCCGATGCTATCGAGCACCTCGCGCACCGCCTGGTGGAACTCGACCTCCCCAGGGTTGCGGCGCAGGACGTTGTCGTAGATCGACGACAGTTTCTCGTGCAACATGTGCTCCCGACCTCAATGCGGTGATCCGTGCTCACCTTACGGTTAGGGCTGAAGTGAGAAGAACTCGCCCCGGCAGTCTGCCGAAATCATTACCCGGTGGGGAACAACGGGTGAGTGAGCGGCAGGCCGAGCTGGACGCGTTCGGTCAGCCAGCGGGTGGGGCGGTAGCGGGGGTCGCCGGTGGTGGCGTGGAGGTTCCACTGCAGGCGGAGCAGCTTGCCGGCGCCGATGCGCTCGCCCCAGGCGAGGGGGCCGTACGGGTAGCTGAGGCCGGCCGTCGCCGCGGCGTCGATGTCGGCGGGGGAGGCGATGGAGCGCTCGGCGACGGAGCAGGCCACCGAGATGATCGACGCCAGGAGCCGCTGCGCGACCGAGCCCGCGGCGTCGCGCACCACCGAGACCTCGGTCCCGCTCCGGGCGAGCACGGCGCGGGCGTCGCGGAGCACCGCCGGGTCGGTCGAGGGGCGCCACGGTCGGGGTCCACGAGCTGTACGAGAGGGTGGCCAGAGCCGTCCACCGGCACACCAAGGGCAAGCAGGTCCCGGTGCTCAACGGACGCTCCGCGATCCCGCGGCTGCCCCGCCTCTGGTGATCCTCGGGCGGGGCGCGCGGTGGTCAGCGGACCCGGATGAAGACCGGGTTGGAGTAGAACCAGAGGTCCTGCCAGGGGTTCTCCTTGCCGTCCGCGAGCGGCTCCATCTCGTCGGTGCTGGTGCCGCGCACCCGGAGATAGCTGTCCTGGCCCACGTCGCGCAGGGTGTGGCGGATGACGAAATCCTGGCCCTGGCGGCGCCAGTCGTTCGGGCCGAAGCGGGCGACGACCTTGGTGGTGGGGTTGGTGGCCGCGTCGAGGTCGGCGCTGACGCCGGTGACCTGGCCGGCGATGAGGTCGACGCGCCGGACCTCGGGACGGTCGCCGTTGCCGTTCACGCCGTTCAGCGGGCGGAAGCGGATCTCCACCTCGACGTCGCCGCGGCCCCGGCTGTCGACGACCAGCGTCTCGCTCACGGTGGCGGAGCGGCCCTGGGCGCTCGCGGTGACGTCCAGGGCGGTGACCAGGTCGCCGGTCGCGACGAAGATGCGGCCATTGCGCAGGGCGTCCATGATGTCGCCGTAGTCCTGGCGGGCCATCACGTACGTCTTGCTGTACTCGCCCGGCCAGAAGTCGGAGCCGCCGCGGGTCCAGTGCACGTGGGAGTCGGAGGTGGCGGTGATCCACCAGTGCCGGCCCTCGCCGAGCAGGGAGTCCCACAGGCCGCCGACGCGGGCGGTCATCTGGTCGAAGCCGCCGTAGGTGGGGTGGTTGCCGTAGCCGCCGCGCGCGCCGCCGTTCAGCGGGCCGGCCTGGTGGCCGGGGGCGCCCTCGAAGCCGACGTACACGTCGGGGGCCACGTTGTTGCCGTTGCGGAACTCGCGCGGCGTGTCCTGGCCCCACACGCCCAGCCCGGTCGCCGAGCGCGCGGCGTGGTGGGCGATCACCAGCGGCTTCTGCCGCATGTCGCGGGCCGCCTTGAGGAACTCCACCATCTTGGCCTCGGTGTCGCGGCCGGGGTCGGCGGGGAAGGCGTCGTGCTTGGCGAAGCGGCTCTCCAGCTCGAACAGCTGCTGCGCCTCACCGTCGTGGTGGGGGATCATCAGGGTGTGGTGGTCGAGCGCCGGCGCGTCGAACTCCATGCCCCAGAACTGCAGCACCTCGGGCACCAGCACCCGCGAGCGCAGCAGGTCGGGGTAGGCCTGCTCCAGGTTCACCTTGGAGTGGGTGGGGCCGCCGTGGTCGGTGCACATCGCCCAGGTCAGGCCGAAGTGCTTGGCCATGATCGCGTTGGTGACGATCGGGTAGACCGCGTCCGCGCCCTTGCGGAAGGTGGGCGGGTTCGTCTTGGTGTCGAACGAGCCGCTGTACTCGGAGTGGATGTGGTGGTCGCCGGCCCGCCACCGGCGGCCGTTGCCGCCGCCGTTGCCGAACCTGCGCTCGTCGTCGGCCTGGGCGGGGGAGCCGCCCATCAGGGGAGCGGCGGCGGCCAGGGTCGCGCCGACGCCGGCGTACTTGACCAGCCGCCGGCGGGACAGCCGGGCCGCCTCGGCCTGCTCGGCCTGCTCGGCCTTGTTCTTGCTCACGGTGAAGCCTCTCGTGCGTGCGATGAGGGTGCCGGGCCGCAAGCCTGGGCCAGCGGGCGGAACGGCAGGTGAACGCCGTTCGGGACGCACGAGAACAGTGCGTGGCCCCCGGTCCGTGGCCCGCCCTCAGCGCCGCGGCCACGACGCCGCGCTCCGCCGGTCGAATTCACCTGTTCTGGATGGCCGTAAAAGAAAAGGAAGAAAGAGCGTCCCTTTTGCCGCTACCCTTCTGCGTCGGGCGGCGGACGAGGGAGACCGGGTGCTGGACCAGCGAAATCATCAGGGCAAGTTCGCCGAGGACTACGTGCGGGTGCTCGCCTCGGCGGCGGGCCTGCTCGTCTATCAGGACGACCTCGACCACGACGGCATCGACCTGGGCTTCCGCTATGCCGGAAGGGCCGGCCACATTTCCTCGCCCGCCATCGAGGTGCAGATCAAGTCCTGGTCGGACCCGCGCTCCAAGGGCGCGGACCTGCATTTCCGCGGACTGAACGAGGTGCAGTACAACAAACTCGTCGCCGGGCCCTTTCTCGTTCCGCGTTACCTGTTCCTGGTCGTGGTCCCGCAGGAGAGCGACCGGTACGCCCGCGTCGAGACCGACGGGCTCACGCTGAGCCGGCTCTGCTACTACCGCGGCTTCGAGGGCGAGCGGCCCATCGCCGCGCCAAGCGCCGCCCGCAAGGTGCCGCTCCAGGTGCCGCTCGGGAACGTTCTCACGGTCCGCGCCTTACGCGAGCTCGTCGGGGCGCCCGCAGGGCCGTCCGCCCGATGAGGAGCCTGACGGTCGCCGACGTCAGCAGCTATCTCGCCGCGACCGGCTGGGTCCGCCGGCCGGAGACCTGGAGGGGCGCGGCGAGCTGGGTGCACGACGGCGACCACGAGATCCTCGTGCCCGGCACCGATCACCTGGCCGACGGGCCGCGGCGGCTCAGGGAGATCCTGTCGCTGCTCGCGCGGGTGGAGGGCCGTGCTCCCGAGGACATCGCCTCCGACATCGGCTCGCCCATGGCCGACGTCCAGTGGTACCGCGCGCCCATCGTCCCCGCGGGCGGTGAGCTCGGGCTGGTGGACGCCGTCACGGCCATGACCAGCGCGCACGCCGCCCTCGGCGCGGCCGCGCGGGCCGCGCTGGGCGGGCCCAGGCCGGTGTTCGACGGCCCAGCTCCCAGAGCCGTGCGCGACCTGCTGGCGCGCGTCCGGATCGGACCGATCGTGCCGTCCTCGGACGTCCTCACCGTACGCCTCCCGCTGGACGGCGACGACCCCGGCGGCCCTCCACCGGCCCGCCGCGCCCTGACCCTGCTCCAGCGCGCCGCGCTGCTCCTGCGCGAGGCCACCGCCGAGGTGCGCGGAACCGGCGACATCAGCGTCTTCGACGACCTCGTACGCGACGGCGTGTCGGCCGACCTGTGCCTCGCGCTCGCCCGCTTCGCCGGCGCCGACCCTGGCGACCGGTTCGAGGTCGGCTTCCGCTGGGCCCGCGCCCTGCCCTCCGAGGTCCCCGCGCGGAGCGTGGTCTTCGAGCCGGGGACCGGCACGCTGCTGCGCCGCGTCGGCCACCGGCTGCGGCGCCTGCACCACGAGAGCGCCACGGTGACGGGCCTCATCGGCGCGCTCTTCGACAACGGGGGCGAGGACCGGTTCCGCGTCCACGTACGCGGCCGGGTGACGATCGGGGACGGCGAGCCGCGCCGCGCCATCATCTGGGTGCGCCTGCCCGGCGAGGCGGACTACGACGTGGCCGTCCGGGCGCACCGGCACCGGATCCCCGTACGTGCCGCCGGCACGCTCAGGGAGGTCAACGGCCGCCGCGAGCTCATGGCGACCGGCTTCACCACCGACGTGGACGATCGATCCGAGGAGAGCTGACCATGAAGAACACCGGTTTCGGCACCCGCGAACGTGCCGTGCTCCTGGGCCTGATGACGCTCGGCGGGACGGCGTCCAACGCGGAGCTCAAGGCCCACGTCGGCTGCACGCTCGACGGGCAGCCCCGGCGGCGCCTGAACACGAGCGGTCTCGTCACGAGCGAGAAGCCCGGCAGGTCCTACCACCACACGCTCACCGACGACGGCTGGGCCTGGTGCGTGACGGAGCTGGACGGCACGGCCCCGGACCGCGGAGGCTCGCTCGGGCGCACCCTCTACGGCGTGCTCCACCTGCTCAGGGGCTATCTCGACGCGGCGGACCTGAGCCTCGCCGAGTTCGTGATCACGTCCCGCCGGGGCGGCGCCGGCGCCGCCCCTGCTGAGCCGCCCGCCGAGCTGCCCGGGGCGATCCGCGACGCCTACTGGCGGCTGGCCCGCGAGCCGCAGGACTGGGTGCCGCTGAAGCGGCTGCGCGCGGAGCTGGGGGACGTGCCCCGCGAGGCGGCCGACGAGGCGCTGCGGCGGCTCGAACGGCTCCCGGACGTCCACCTGGCCCCGGAGGCGGACCAGAAGAGGCTGACCGACGAGGACAGGACCGCCGCCGTCCTCGTGGGCGGCGTGAGCAAGCATCTGCTGGCGATCGAGGCGCGATGAACGAGTCCGAGGAAAAGGCGCTGCGCGCGATCTCCAGGGTGCTCAACTGGGCGACCACGGCCGAGCACGCCTGGAACCCGCCGCCCTTCCACGTCGGCGGCGTGCACCCACGCGCGGAGCAGCTCATCCTCGACGGCATCGACGAGGCGTGCGAGGACTCCAGGAGCAGCCCGCTCGGCGTCGTGATCCAGGGCGAGGGCGGCGCCGGCAAGACGCACCTCCTGGGCTGGGTCAGAGGCGAGATCGCGCGGGCCGGCGGCTACTTTTTCCTGCTGGACTTCAGCGCGGGCGACGACTTCTGGCGGCGGGCCGCGGGCGCGATGGTCGACGACCTCGGCCGTTCGGCGGCCGGCCCGGACACCCCGGCTCAGGCGGTGGTGGCCTTGCGCGGCCTGGCCGCTCTCGCGGGGGCCGGGGAGCGGATCGCGGCGGCCGTCGAGGGCGGGAAGGGTCTCACCCGCGAGGACCTCGACGCCCTGGTGGCCGGCCTGGTGGCCCGGGACCGGCGGTTGCAGCGGTGCCGCGACACGATCAGGGCGCTCGCCCTCTACGCCGTCGCCACGGGCCCGGCCTTCGACGTCGCCCACGACCACCTGATGTCGACCGAGGAGGCCGAGGAAGGCGACCGCGGTGCGTGGGGGATGAGCAGAGGGATCAAGGCGCCGCACGACATCGTGGTCGAGCTGTCGACGATCCTCGCGCTGACCGGCCCCAGCGTCATCGCGGTGGACCAGATCGACGGGCTCCTCGAACACTCCCGCGCGACCACGGACGCCGGCCCCGACGCCCCGCCGTCCGGCAACGGATCCCGTAAGGACGTCATCGACGAGATCGCGAGCGGCCTCATGGCCCTGGTGCACGCCACCCATCGCACGTTGTGCCTGGTGGCCTGCCTGCCCTCGTCGTGGAGCCTGATCCGCGACCGGGCCATCGCCACGGCGAAGGACAGGTTCCGGCCGTCCCTGATCCTGGGCACGATCGCGACCCCCGACCTCGCCAGGAACCTGGTCGAGCGCAGGTTCGCGGTGGCCTTCGCGCGGGCGGGCTTCACCCCGCCCCACCCGGCCTGGCCCGTCGCCCCCGCCGCGTTCGCGACCGCCCCGGGCCGGACGCCGAGGACGCTGCTCCGGCTCATCGCCGCGCACGTCACGACCTGCCGGACGGAGGGCGTCGTACGCCTCCTGGAACGTTTCGACCGGGAGGACCAGGTTCCCGTGCCGCCGCCTCAGGACGGGGGCGTGCCCGCCGTGCCCGAGGCGAGCCTGGCCCGGCTCGACGCGCGCTTCGCCGACCTGCGCGGCCGGGCGGACGTGTCGGCCGCGTTCGACCCCGAGCACGAGGACGAGCTCGCCCCCTCCCTGCTCGCGGCGGGGCTCGACGCCTGGATCAAGGAGCAGGACAAGGCGGGCGAGTCCTTCTCCGTCGATCCGCCGCCGGGCCGCCGGCCCAGTCTGCACGCGAGGTTGCGGCAGGCGCTGGACCCCGAGTCCGAGAGGCAGCGGCACTGGACGTTCCGGATGATCGGCGCGGCGCACCACATCGCTGCGCTGAAGCGGCTGAACGACGGCATCACGGCGTCCGGGCTGGGCCCGGAGACGCCCGGCCGGTGCTTCGTCGTGCTGCGCAACCAGGCGTGGTCGGAGGGTCCCGCCACGCGGGCCCGTCTGGCGGAGCTCAAGGAATGGGGCGGGCTCTCGCTTCCCGTCCGGGGCGACGACCTGCGGGTCTTCGCGGCGCTGCGGCAGCTGGCGGCGGACGGGGACCCGGAGTTCGAGATCTGGCTGCGCACCCGCCGTCCGGCCGGCGCCACCGAGCTGTTCACCGCCCTGTTCGGCACGCTCACCCGGGAAGAGACACCGCCGCCGTCACCACCGCCGCCGCCGTCACCACCGCCGCCGCCTCAGCTGCCGGCCCCGGAGCCCGTGCGGGCGGCCGGGGCCGGGCCGAAGCATGCGCGGGCGGGCGGGAGCGGGCCGGAGCCCGCCGGCGGTCACGCTTCCGTCATCCCGGTCGGGAGGCGCATGGACACCGGTGCCGAGCTCGAACTGAAGCTGAGCGTGCTCACCCGCCACACGGCCGTGTTCGCCGGCTCAGGCTCGGGCAAGACCGTGTTCCTGCGGCGGCTCATCGAGGAGTGCGCGCTGCTCGGGGTGTCGTCGATCGTGCTCGACTCCAACAACGACCTCGCCCGGCTGGGCGACCCCTGGCCCGCCCCGCCGCCCGGCTGGGGCGACGGGGACGCGGGCAAGGCGGCCCGCTACCTCGCGGAGACGGAGGTCGTGATCTGGACCCCGGGACGCTCGCGCGGCCGCCCGCTGACGTTCCAGCCGCTCCCCGACTTCGCGGCCGTGCTCGACGACCGTGACGAGCTGGACACGGCGCTCGCCCTGGCCGTCGAGGCGCTCGCGCACCGGGCGAACGTCAACGGGGCGAGCGCCAAGGCCCGCAAGGGCAAGGCCATCCTCCGCCAGGCGCTGGCCCACTTCGCCCGCTCGGGCGGCGGGGAGTTCGCCGCGTTCCTCGGCCTGCTCGGCGCGCTGCCGCTGGAGGTCAGCCAGATCGACCGGGCGGACCAGCTCGCCGCCGAGCTGGGCCAGCTCCTCACCGCCGCGACGATCACCGATCCGCTCTTCGCGGGCAGTGGCGAGCCCGCGGACCCGGGGCAGCTGCTCACCCCGTCCCCGGGGAAGCGGGCCCGGGTCTCCGTCATCAGCTTCGTCGGGCTGAGCGACCAGGCGCGGCCGGCGTTCGTCAACCAGCTCCAGATGGCCCTGTTCTCCTGGATCAGGCGGAATCCGGCGCGGGGCCGGCCGCTCAACGGCCTCTACGTGATGGACGAGGCGCAGGCCCTCGTGCCGGCGACGCCGAGGACGGAGGCGCTGGCGAGCACGCTGACCCTCGCCTCCCAGGCCCGCAAGTACGGCCTCGGCCTGGTCTTCGCCACCCAGACGCCCCGCGGCCTGCACAACCACATCGCCGGCAACGCGACGACCCAGTTCATCGGCAGGATCAACAGCCCCACGCAGATCGAGGTGGTCCAGGGGCTGGCGCGGGCCAGGGGCGGCCGGGCCGACCGGGTGGGGCGGCTGGAGGCGGGGCAGTTCTACGCCGCGAGCGACGGCGTGCCCGAGGTGCTCGTCCGGGCGCGGCAGTGCCTGAGCCACCATCCTCCCGACCCGCTCACCGAACAGGAGATCGTCGAGCGCGCGGGTTCACGTCCTTCCAGGTGAGGCCGCGCCGTGCCGATGCGCGCCGGCCACGTTACGGGGCGGGGTGCGTGGGCAGCAGGCGGGCGCCGCAACGGTCAGAGCACATGGGGGAGGCGTCATGACCGACCAGCCGCAGGAGGACCGCCCGGTCGAGCGCGAGGGAAGCGAGGAGGAGACGCTCCGCCGTCCCGGCGGCGTCACACCCGGCGCCGGGGAGGCCGGCACGGACGAGGACGGAACGGACGAGGACGGGGCCGTGGTGGCCGAGGAGTCCGAGGAGGTCGCCGAGTTCAAGCGACTCAAGGAGCTCAACCCCGACGACTTCGAGTGAACGCCGCGGCACCGGCGGGTCCCGGCCTCAGCGGAGGCGGGCCGCGGCCATCGCCCTGATCCTGACGAGCGCGGGACCGGCCCAGGCCGCCGGCAGGTTCGTGCCGGCGGCGGTGGCGAGGGCCGTCGAGCCGTAGAAGCGGCCGTTCAGGTCGATGAGCCGGGGCCGGCCGTCCTCGGCCTCAGGTGCGGAAAACGGGGCTAGCGGACGGTCACCTCCAGCGTGCCGGTCACCGGGGCCTCGCCGGGCGAGCGCACGGTGAGGGTGCCGGTGTAGCTGCCCTCCCTGTCGAAGGACCTGGTGGAGGTGACGGTGAAGGCGGCGTTGATCCGCATGCCGGGGATGCTCGCCTCCCGCTCCGTGACCGGCGCCGGGGTCTCCTTGACGCCGTCGCTCCACGTGATGACCGCGCCGAGGCCGGCCGCGGTCTTGCCGGGGGCGGTGACGGTCCAGGTCGCGCCCGACGGCCGGCCGGCGGCGGCGGTCACCGGCGGGCCCAGGATCTCCGTGCGCCACGCCACGTCGGCGGTGGGGAAGAAGTTGGTGCCCTGCACGGTCAGCCGGCCGCCCATCTTGGACAGGCGCGTCTTGAAGTCGGTGTAGTCGCGCTGCGCCTGCGGGGTCCAGCCGGCCTCGGCGGTGGCGATGATCCTCGGGTAGGCGTAGTACTGCGCCTGCGGCACGCGGCGGATGAACTCGCCCCACACCGCCGACTCCACGCCGAGCACGCTGCTCTCCTGGATGCCGGGGATGTACGTGCCCGGGTCCCAGTTGTAGTGGCGGTCGAGGCCGCACGGCCCGCCGCACGCCCAGGTGCCGCCGTCGGGCTGCCGGGAGTCCTGCTTCTGCGGCGAGTACGCGTGCGGCGCCGGCGACAGCACGACCTTGGCGCCGCGGTTGTTGACGGCCCTGGCCACGGCGTTGCGGTCGCCGTTCCAGAACTGCACGACGGCGTTGTCCTGGGGCAGGGCGCTGCCCGCGTACTCGTTCCAGCCGACGACGGTCTTGCCGAGGGAGTTCACGTGGGCGGTGAAGGCGTCGACCATCCTCACGTAGTCGGTGTGGCTGGTGACGTGCGCCTCGTCCCCGCCGATGTGCAGGTAAGGGCCGGGGGTCATGGCGGCGATCTCGGCCAGCACGTGCTCGACGAACTCGTACGTGACCGCGCTGTTCGCGTCGAACGACGAGTAGCCGACGGCGCCGGTGCCGTTGTGCGGGACGGTGGTCTGACCGGCCGCGGGCCGCGGCTGGGAGCCGGCGGTGTTGAGCTGCGGGACGGAGTGCAGCGCCGAGTTGACGTGGCCGGGCATGTCGATCTCGGGGATGACGGTCATGCCGTTCTCGCCGGCGTAGCGGACGATCTCGGCGTAGTCGGCCTTGGTGTAGAAGCCGGTGACGGCGGGCTCGGTGCCCCGCTCGGTCATCGCGGTGCCGCCGCCGACGCGGGTGAGCAGGCCGTAGTCGATGCCGGACGGGTTGGTGGCCGGGTCGTCGATGACGATGCGCCAGCCCTGGTCGTCGGTCAGGTGCAGGTGCAGCCGGTTGACCTTGAACAGCGCGGCCGCGTCGATGTAGGTCTTGACCTCGTCCACCGGGTAGAAGCTGCGCGCGACGTCGAGCATCATGCCGCGGTGCGCGAAGCGCGGGTAGTCGGTGACCTGCACGGCGGGCACGGTCCACGTGGCGTCGACGGCCTCCTTGGACTCGACCCACTGCGGGAGGAGCTGGCGGAGCGTCTGGACGCCGTTGAGTGCGCCGTTCGGGGTGGCGGCGCGCAGGCGGATCTCGCCGGCGGTGACGGAGAGCGTGTAGCCCTCGTCCTCGTGGCCCTCGGGGCCCTTGCCGGCGCCGACCTCGATGATGATCGGGGCGGGGCCGTGGCCGTTCTCGGCGACCTTGAGCTTCTGGCCGGTGGCGCGGCGCAGCAGCCTGGCCAGGTAGCCGGCGGGAGCCTGCGCGCCGTCGCCCTGGGCGAGGACGCGGGTGTTGCTGTGCAGCGTGAACGGGGCCGCGCCGGTCTCGGTGACGGACACCGGCCGCGGGATCAGGCCGAGGGTGGGCGCGGGGGCGGCGGGCGGCCCGTCCCAGATCTCGAACTCGGAGATGGAGTAGCCGTAGGCGGCCCAGCGCTTGCGGCCCTGCATGCGCACGTACCCGACGGGTTCCTCGGCGAGCACGTCGATGACGTCGGTGCGCGGGCAGGTGTCGCGCTGGAGCGCGGCCACGTCGGTCCAGGTCCGGCCGTCGGCCGAGGTCTGCAGGACGAAGTCGCGGGCGCAGGCGTTCGGCCAGGTGAGCTTCACGTGGTCGACCTTGGCCGGCTGGGCGAGCTGGATCTGGACCCAGTTGTCGTCCTGGTACGCGGACGACCAGCGGGTGGAGGTGTCGCCGTCGTTGACGTGGGCGGCCACGAAGTCGGCGCGGTCCAGCTCGACGCTGGAGGCGGTGGCCGTGCCGGTCAGGGCCAGGTTGACCGGGGGATCGGCGGCCCGGGCGGCAGGAGCCGGGGCCAGCAGCGTGGCCGTGAGCGCGGCTGCCGCGAGAGTCGCGAGGGGGCGGCGCATCATTCTCCTCTGATCAGGTGGTTTTAGTGGACAATAGTGGCCATCTCGCCTATTTTGGTCAAGAGGCAGGAATAAAAAGAGGGACATCAGTCGGCGTTCGTCTCTTGTGATCTACCAGACTGGCCCTTTAACGTAAAGGCTCGGTACTAAATCGCGATCGGAGCATGAGTGACCAGTCCACGCAACGTCCTGTTCCTGATGACCGACCAGCATCGGGTCGACACCCTCGGCTGCTACGGCAACCCGGTGATACGCACGCCCGCCCTGGACGGCCTGGCGGCGGAGGGCACGCGCTTCGACCGGTTCTACACGCCGACCGCCATCTGCACCCCGGCCCGCGCCTCGCTGTTCACCGGGCTCCACCCGTTCCGGCACGGCCTGCTCGTCAACCCCGAGCGCAACGGCGGCGGCCGCGACGAGGTCGCCGAACACGACCCCGTCCTGTCCGAGCCCCTGCTGGCCGCCGGCTACAACATGGGCCACGTCGGCAAGTGGCACATCGGCCGCGAGCGCGGGCCCGAGCGCTACGGCATGGACGGCGAGCACCTGCCCGGCGCGCTCAACCCCTTCCACCACCCGTCGTACGAGCGGTGGCTGAAGGAGAAGGGGCATCCGCCGTTCGCGGTGGAGCGGCCGGTCTTCGGCAAGGCGGCGAACGGCACCGGCCGCGGCCACCTCATCGCCGGCCGGCTGCGGCAGCCGGCGGAGGCCACGATGGAGGCGTTCCTCGCCGACCGGACCCTGGAACTGCTCGAACGCTACGCCCGCGACTTCCGCGACTCCGGCCGGCCGTTCATGCTGTCCTGCCACTGGTACGGCCCGCACCTGCCGTACCTGATCCCCGACGAGTACTACAGCATGTACGACCCCCGGAGCGTGCCGCTGCCGGCGTCCATGGCCGAGACCTTCGACGGCAAGCCGGAGGTGCAGCGCCGCTACTCCGAGTACTGGTCGGCCGACCACTTCGACGCCGACGCCTGGCGCGAGCTCATCGCCGCCTACTGGGGTTACGTCTCCCTGATCGACGCCCAGATCGGCCGCCTGCTGACCGCGCTGCGCGAGCTGGGCCTCTGGGACGACACAGCGGTGATCTTCACGGCCGACCACGGCGAGTTCACCGGCGCCCACCGGCTCAACGACAAGGGCCCGGCCATGTACGAGGACATCTACCGCATCCCCGGCATCGTCCGGGTGCCGGGCGCGACGGCGCGCACCGTGGACGCGTTCGCGACGCTGATCGACCTCAACCCCACGATCCTCGGCCTGGCGGGGCTGCCGCCGCGGGAGCCGTGCGACGGCGAGAGCCTGCTGCCGCTGCTGTCCGGCGCCCCTGCCGAGGGCCGGGACTCGGTGACCACCGAGTTCCACGGCCACCACTTCCCCTACTCGCAGCGCATGTTCCGGGACCGCCGCCACAAGCTGGTGTTCAACCCCGAAGGCGTGCACGAGCTGTACGACCTGGACAGCGACCCGCACGAACTGCGCAACGTCTACGCGGTGCCCGCCTACGCGGAGGTCCGCAGGGACCTCACCGTGCGGCTCTACCGCGAGCTGCTGCGCCGCGGCGATCCCGCGTACACCTGGATGAGCTACATGGCCGACATCGGCGAGGGCCGTGCCCCTGACGTGGACGGCGTCGCCGACGAACTGGGCTGAGGCCGTCCACGTCACCCCCCGAACAAGAACGAGAAAGGATCCGCCGATGAGGCGTCCCCGCATCCTGGCCACCGTCCTCGCGGCGCTGGCCGTCCTCCTGCCCGCCGCCGGGTGCGGCTCCTCCGACTCAGGAGGCGACGCGGCCGAGCCGAAGAAGGTGCGCATCGGCTACATCGCCGACTTCTCCGGCGCGGCCGTGCTCGCCGCCGCCGACAAGCAGGGCCTGTGGGCCAAGAACGGCCTGGAGCCGGAGCTGAAGGTGTTCACCAACGGCCCGCTGCAGATCCAGGCGCTGGGCGCCGGCGACCTCGACTTCGGCTACATCGGCTCCGGCGCGACGTGGCTGGCGGCGAGCGGCAAAGCCAAGATCATCGCGCCGAACATGCTCGGCCAGGCCGACCGCGTCATCACCTACCCGGGCTCCGGCATCTCCTCGATCGCCGACCTGAAGGGCAAGAAGATCGGCGTCCCCGAGGGCACCTCCGGCGACATGATCCTGGAGCTGGCGCTCAAGGAGGCCGGGCTGTCCGGCAAGGACGTGCAGAAGGTCAACATGGACGCCAGCACGGTCGTGACGGCGTTCAGCGGCAAGCAGGTCGACGCGGCCGCCATCTGGTACCCGCTGATCGACACCATCAAGAAGAACGTGCCCGACCTGGTCGAGCTGACCAAGAGCGAGGACTTCTACCCGAGGCTCAGCTTCCCCAGCTCCTTCGTCGCCCGCAACGAGATCGTCGCCGAGGACGCCGCCACCGTCAGCAAGGTGCTCAAGGTGCTCCAGCAGGGCAACGACTGGGTCGCGGCCAACACGACCGAGGCCGAGACGCTGACCGCCACGTTCCTCAAGGCGCCCGCCGAGCAGTTCAAGGGCTCCTCGGCCGTGACGAAGATCCTGCCCACCAGCGAGCTGAAGGGGCTCATGGCGGACGGCTCGGTGGCCGGATGGTACAAGGGCCTCGCCGACCTCTTCGTCACGATGGGCAAGCTGACCGACTCGCCGGACCCGGCGACGTACATCACGACCGACCTCTACACCGCCGCGGCGGGTGGCTGACCGGCCGGAAAATGGACCCATGTCGACCCCTACTGACGCGCTGCAACGGCTGCGGCGGGTGCACGAGGACGCCGTCCTGTCCGCGTTGCGCTCGGCCGGCGGACTGAGCCGGGCCCAGCTCACCGAGCGCACCGGACTGTCCCGCACCACGATGTTCGCGATCGTCTCCGGACTGCTCGAACGCGGCGTGGTCATCGAGACCGAGGGCTCGGCGGCGGAGCCGCGCGGGCGCGGCCGGCCGGCCGCGCTGGTCACGCTCAACCCCGACGCCGGCCTGCTCCTCGGCCTCGACCTCGGACGCAACCGGGTGCGCCTGGCCGTCGCCAACGCCGCCCACCAGGTGGTCGCGACGGCCTCGGCCGACCTGCCCGAGGAGGCCGGCCCCGAGGAGGAGGCGGAGAGCGCGGTGCGGCTGGTCCGCGCGGTCGCCGCCGAGCGCGGCCTCAACCTGGCCGCCCTGGAGGCGATCGGGCTCGGCCTCGTCGGCGTGGTCGACGAGCACCTGCCGCCCGTCCCCGTGGGCGGCGAGCGGTCCGCGGTCGTCCCCGCCCGCTACCTGCCGCTGGCCCGGCGGCTCGGCGAGGAGTTCGGGGTGCGGCTCGCCGTGGACAACAACGCCCGCCTGGCCGCGCTCGCCGAGGCGACCTGGGGAGTGGCCCGGCCGGTCCGCGACATGGTCTACGTGCGCTGGTCGGTCGGCGTCGGCGGCGGCTTCCTCGCCGGCGGGCGGCTGATGCGCGGCGCGCACGGCGCCGGCGGCGAGCTCGGCCACGTCTGCCTCGACCCCGAGGGCCCGCCCTGCCACTGCGGCTCGCGCGGCTGCCTGGAGGGGCACATCGGCGGCCGTGGCCTGCTGGAGCGGTGCGCGGCCCGCGGCGTCCGGCTGCCCGCGCTGGACGCGCTGGTCGCCGCGGCGCAGGACCGCGTGCCCGCCGTGTGCGAGGTCGTCGCCTCGGCCGCGGCCGACCTCGGGCGGGTGCTGGCGGACACCGTCACCCAGCTCGACCCGGCGCTGGTCGTGGTCGGGGGCGAGCTGGCCGGGCTCGGCAGCCTGGTCCTCGACCCCATCCGCGATGCCATAGCGGACCGGTCGCTGCCCCGTTCCTCCCGCGAGATCGCCGTCGTCCCCGCGGACCTCGGCGTGAACGCCTCCGCGATGGGCGCGATCGCCCTCCTCCTGCACGAGGAGCCGTCGATCCCCGCCCATCTCCGCCCCGACGTCCCCTGAACCGTACGAGAAGGATCCACCACACCATGCAGAGCTCTGAGCCATGACCGCCGCCACCGTGACAGAACCGTCCGCCGCGCCGCGCCGCCGCCGCCCGAGGCCCGGCCGCACGGTCGTGCTCAACGTGACGGCCGTGATCGCCGGACTCGCCCTCTGGACCGGACTGTCCGTGTCCGGCATCACGGGCCTGACGGGGCCGGTCGAGGTGGTGCGGCGGGGCGCCGAGCTCATCGCCGACGGCACCCTCCTCACCGACGTCCTGGCGAGCCTCCGCCGCGTCTTCACCGGCTTCGTGCTGGGCACGGTGCTCGCGATCCCGGTCGGCTTCCTCATGGGCTGGTACGCCACCGCCCGCGCGCTGATCGAGCCGTACGTGCAGTTCTTCCGCACGATCCCGCCGCTGGCGATCATCCCGCTGGCCATCCTGCTGATGGGCATCGGCGAGACGCCCAAGGTGTTCGTCATCTTCCTGGCCGCGTTCCTGTCCAGCGTGGTCTCCACCTTCCAGGGCGTCCTGGACGTGGACAAGACCCTCATCAACGCCGCCCGCGTGCTGGGCGCGTCCGACCGGACGATCTTCATGAAGGTCGTGGTGCCGGCCTCGACGCCGTTCATCATCGTCGGCATGCGCGTCGGACTCGGCGCGGCCTGGGGGACCCTCGTGGCGGCCGAGCTGATCGCCGCCCAGGAAGGGCTGGGCTACCGCATGCAGCAGGCCCAGCTCTACTACGACCTTCCCACGATTTTCGTCGGCCTGATCAGCATCGGGGTGCTCGGCCTGGTCATGGACCGGCTCCTGCTGCTGGCCGAGCGCAGGCTGACCGGATGGCAGGAGCGCCGATGACTCCCAAGATCTCCTTCAGGAACGTGTCGAAGTCGTTCCCGCTGAAGGGCGGCGACTTCCTCGCCCTCGACCGGGTGGACCTGGACATCGCCGACCGCGAGTTCGTCACCGTCGTCGGCCCGTCGGGGTGCGGCAAGAGCACGCTGATGAGCATGGCCGCCGGCCTGACCGAGCCGGGGACGGGGGACATCCTGCTCGACGGCGCCCCCGTCGCCGGTCCCGGCCCCGACCGTGGGGTGATCTTCCAGCAGTACGCGCTGTTCCCGTGGCTGACCGTGCGCAAGAACGTCGAGTTCGGGCTCAAGCTCATGAACCTGCCGCAGGACGAGCGCAGGAAGCGCGCCGAGCACGCGATCGAGCTGGTCGGGCTGTCGGACTTCGCCGACGCGCTGCCGAAGACCCTGTCCGGCGGCATGAAGCAGCGCTGCGCAATCGCCCGCGCGTACGCGGTCGGCCCGCAGGTGCTGCTCATGGACGAGCCGTTCGGCGCCTTGGACGCGCTCACCCGCGTCCAGCTCCAGGACCAGCTCCTCGACACGTGGAGCAGGGAGCGGCGCACCGTCATGTTCATCACCCACGACGTGGACGAGGCCGTCTACCTGGCCAACCGGGTCGTGGTCATGGCCGCGCGCCCCGGCCGCATCCACCGGGTCATCGACGTGGACCTGCCGTACCCGAGGACCGAGGAGGTACGGCTGTCGCCGGAGTTCTCCCGCATCCGCAACGAGGTCTGGCACTCGGTCTACCACCAGGCGCCCGCCGCCTGACGCGCGGCGGCGGGCCCCTCCCGCCCGGCTACTCGCCGGGGTTCGTGGTGAACGGCAGGACGAGCCGTGACGGGTGGGCGGCGTCCCGGTAGATCTTGTGGGTGACCGGGCGGCCCACCGGCAGGTGGAAGGCGTCCGGCGGCAGCAGCGCGTTGTGCGCGTCGGCCAGCGGCTCGTCGTTCGACAGCTCCGCCACCAGGCGGTGGCCGGGCCGGAAGGTCGCGGCGAACGGGTAGAGGCGCAGCACGTACTCCTCGACGGCGCCGGGCTCGACGGGGACCGCGCGGGTGTGCGGGTGGTACGGGTTGCCCTCGGTCGTGCGCTCGTCGAGCTCGCGGTGCGACGCCTTGAGATAGCCGGTGGTGATGAGCTGCCGCCTGCCGTCGGGCGCGGCGTCCCACAGGCGCAGGATGAAGTTGGTGTCGTCCTGGTCGATCTCGGCGAACAGGTGCGCCGCGCCGGTGCCGATCAGCTCGGTGGGCTCCTCGAACGGCTCGGTGCTCCAGCTCACCGTCACGACCTTGTCGGTGACGGTGAGCGGGGCCTGGTAGAAGCCGTCGGGCGCGGCGTGCTCGGCGCCCATCAGCTCCGGCTCGTACGACAGCTTGTGGCGCGGGCGCAGGTGGAGCGAGCGGTACTCGACCGGCTTGGGCGGCCACGTGCCGGCGGTGACGACCTCGCGGGAGCCCTCGACGAAGACGCTGACGGCGGGCTCGTCCATGACGCCGTTGTCGATGCCCTTGAGCCAGTGGTCGTACCAGCGGAACATCTTGTCGTGCTCTTCGATCCAGGGGCGGGACTGCATCGGCGGGTAGGAGCCGATGTCGAGCTTCTTGGGGCCGTTGAGCGCGTGGAACAGCTCGATGTGGCCGTCCACGGTCCAGCCGCGGCCCTGGTCGATCTGCAGGTAGACCGGGATGTCGATGTTCCTGGCGAGGTTGATGGGGTTGCGTTCCTCGTACCAGGGGCCGTCGAGGGGGTTCATCACGATGTCGAACCAGAACTCGCGGTTTTTCGGATATTTCAGGACGTGTACGAGGTTCGGCCAGGCGGCCACGTCCGGGTCCCGCAGCCGCTCCTCGACGAGCCGCTCCAGCTCCTCCGGCGCGTGCACGTGCCGCATGCGCGAGATCACGTTGGTGTGCGCGATGCCGGAGTCGCCGCCACGGCCCTCACGGGCGGCCCGCGGCATGAACCACATGATGCCGCCGTGGTACGTGGTCTCGTAGAAGTCGAAGTGGCCGCCGCTCACGAAGATCGCCTTCAGGTGCGGGGGCCGTTCGGCGGCGGCGAGCACCTGCATGGAGCCGAAGTAGGAGATGCCGATCATGCCGACGTTGCCGTCGCACCAGGGCTGGGCGGCCACCCATTCGATGAGGTCGTACAGGTCCTGGCCCTGCGGCACACCGCCGGCGTTGTAGTTGCCGATCATCTCGCCGCCGGAGTCGCCGGTGCCGCGCATGTCGCCGATGACGTGGACGTAGTCCTCCTTGACCACGCGGGCGATGTCGCCGGCCTCGATGCAGCCGTCCCACATGGGGGAGGGGCGGCGCTGCGGCGGCGTGGTGAGGGCGAGGGCCTGCAGCTCCTTGCCGTACGCGCTCATCGCGACCAGCGCGGGCCGCGGCTTGTCCTCCGTGCCGTGGTAGGCGTCCGCGGCGAGGGTGACCCCGTCGCGCATCGGGACCCGCAGGTCCTTGCGCACGGCGATCTGCTGCTCACCCGCCTGGATCGTCGGGAAGTCGGCCATGGTGGATGGTTCCTTGTCCTGTGTCACGAGCTCTGCTCGGCGTGCGTGCGGTAGGCGTGCATCGAGGTGAAGAACGGCGACGGTTCGAGCGCGGGATCGCCGGTGTAGCCGAGGCTCCCGGCGACCGGGGCGAACGGCGAGTACGGCGAGTCCGTCTCCCGCGGGCCCTCCCGCAGGCAGCGGCGGGCCGCCTCGCCGACCCTGGCCTCGATGTCCAGGCTCCCCTGGATCGCCTCGCGGGCCTGGGCGGCGTCGAGCTCGACGCCGTACGGGACGCCGTCCGCGCGCCGGTACGGATGCCCGAGATACAGGTGCCGCGGGCGTACCTCGTCGCGCAGCCGCTCCAGGCTCGCGCGGTAGGCGACCGGGTCGGTGTAGCCGGGGAAGCCGTTGGCGGCCCCGTGCACCTGGACCGCGTCGCCGACGAACACGTCGTCCTGGCCGTCGATCACGTAGGCCACCGATCCGGGCGTGTGCCCGGGGATCGCGTGCACCGACACGGTGACGCCCCCGCCCAGCGGGATGGTCTCGCCGCCGCCGACCAGCAGGTCCGGCTCCATCTCGCCGGAGATGACCGCCTCGGTGGCCGCCGCCACCTTTGCCGCGCCGTCCGGGTCGTCCAGGTAACGCCCCCGCCCGGCCAGGTACTCCTCGACGTGCGCGCGGCGGGAACGCAGCATCGGCGCGTCGGCCTCGTGGATGACGACCCGCGCCCGCCGGCCGGTCAGCTCCCACAGCGCGTGCGCGCCGCCGACGTGGTCGATGTGGCCGTGCGTGAGCAGGATCCAGCGCACGTCCTCGATCCGCCGCCCGATCGCGTCCAGCGCGGGGGCCATGCCCTCGGCCGGCGAGGACGCGATCCCCGTGTCCACGATCGCCGGTTCGGGCGCGTCGACGAAGAAGCTGTACAGCCCGAACCTGCCCCACGGCGAGACCAGCGGATGCACCCGCGTCACGAGGCGCCCCGCAGGAAGGCGGCCGTCTCCTCGAAGGCCCGGTGGTAGTCCGGGATCCAGGAGAAGTGCTGGACGAACCCGTGGCCCGCGCCCGGGTAGCGGCTCACCCTGGCGGCCACGCCTGCCTCCTCCAGCCGCCGGCCGTAGAGCTCGCCCTCGTCGCGCATGGGGTCGTACTCGCCGGTGACGATCAGCGCGGGCGGCAGCCCGGCGAGGTCCGCGCGCTTGATCGGCGAGACCAGCGGATCGGCGGGGTCGGCGCCGCTGCCGAGGTAGAAGGCGTTGAACGGCTTCAGCCCCGCCGTCTCCAGGCCGTAGCCGACGGCGTTCTCGCGCAGCGACGGGTAGCGGTCGACGTCGAGGTCCAGGTCGAGCGACGGGTAGTACATGACCTGGTGGCTGATCCGGTCGAAGCCGTCGTCGTACGCCATCGCGGCGACCGCCGCCGCGAACGTGCCGCCCGAGCTGTCGCCCGCGACGGCGAGGGTCGTGCCGTCCCAGGCGAGGCTCCCGCCCTGCTCGGCGGCCCAGCGGACCACCCCGTAGCAGTCCTGGAGCCCGGCGGGGAAGGCGTGCTCCGGCGCCCGCCGGTAGCCGACGGAGATCACCCTGAGCCCGGTCTCCTTCGCCAGCGACCGCGCGACGTGGTCGTGCGTCTCCAGGCTGCCGAGGAAGAAGGCCCCGCCGTGGAAGTAGACGAGCAGGCCGTACGCGGCGGCGTCGGCCGGGGTGTAGATCCGCACGGGCACCTCGCCCGCCGCGGTGCGCGCGGTGGCGTCCTCCACCGCGTGGAGCGGCAGGCGCTCGGCCACCGGTGGGACGTGCGCCTCCTCGGCCGCGCGCATGGCGACCGGGTCGAGCGGTCCTGGAGGCGGCGCCGGCATGGCGGCCAGCGCCTTGGCGATGTCGGGATGCAGAGGCATGGCGTCAGTCCTGCGGCTGCTCGGAGGCGGGCTGTTCGGAGGCGGGCTGCTCGGAGGCGGGCTGCTGGGAGGTGGGCTTCTGGCCGGGGAAGACGTCGTTGATCTCGTCCTCCGTCCAGCCCTGGCGGGAGATCCGCTGCAGCTCGTCGGTCACCGGCTTGCGGGTGGCCTGGTAGCGGGCCAGCGCCTCCTTGACGGAGCCGGCCTCCCTGAGCGAGTCGGCGAGGGCGCCGGCGTCCAGAATGGCGGAGTTCGCGCCCTGGCCCTGGTGGTGCAGCATCGAGTGGGCCGCGTCGCCCACGAGGACGACGGAGTCCGAGTGCCAGGTGTCCACCGGGTCGATGTCGTAGACCGCGCGGCAGTTGACGGCGTCCATGTCCAGGTTGCGGGTGATGTCCACGATCCGCGGGTCGAAGCCCTCGACGGTCCCCAGCAGGTCGTCCTTGGTGACCTTCGGCGCCCAGGTGGGGTCGGGACAGAGGGCGGTGACGTCGAACGACACCTGGTCGCGGTGGCGCAGCGGCAGGAAGTAGACCTTGGTGCCGCGGCCGATGTACATCCGGAGGTTGTCGTCGACGGCCAGGCCGTGCGCGTCGTCCACGGAGATCACGGCGCGGTAGGCGTGCTCGCCGGAGAACACCGGCTGGTTGTCGCCGAACAGCTGCGCGCGCACGACCGACTTGATGCCGTCGGCGCCGACCACCAGGTCGGCGGTGACGGACCTGCCGTTGGCGAAGGTCAGCCTGGCCCGGTCGCCCTCGTCCTCGACGGACTCCAGCTTGTGACCGAGATGCACCATGCCCTCGGGGAGCACGCCGAGCAGGGCCTCGATGAAGTCGCAGCGGTGGATCAGGTGGGTCTTCTCGCCGTAGGTGGCGATCTCCGGCCACTCCTCCTTGGCGATCGGGTCGGAGCCGGCGGTGAGGATCTCGAAGTAGTCGCTCGGCGAGCTGACTCCGGCGATCGCGTCGAAGACGCCCCACTGGCGGAACCGGTCCATGGTGGAGGGCCGCAGGCCGATGCCGGCACCGACCTCCCGGACGGCGCTCGCCTGCTCGTAGACGTCCACCGTGGCGCCGAGGAGGCTCAGGGCCTTGGCGGCGGCGGCGCCGGCGTAGCCCGCGCCGACGATCGCGATGGTCAGGTTCTTCAGGTCGGAAGGCTGCATGGTCCCGGTCTCTTTTTCAGCTCTGGATGGTCAGGAAGTCGGCGGGGTTGTCGATGAAGACGGTCGCGATCGTGCGCTCGTCGAGGCCGGCGGCCCGCAGGTCGGGGATGAGGTCCTCGAAGATGTAGTTGACGGTGTGGCCCTTCACGCCCGGCCAGCCCAGCGGGCTGCAGTTGGCGTCGGCCGAGGCGAGGACCTTGCGCAGGTGCCCCTGCCCGATGAAGCGGAGGAAGTGGTCGAGCCGCTCCCGGCGCGGGCGGGCCCAGAACGGCGGGTCCGGCAGCTCGGTCTCGTAGCCGAAGGTGTCGAAGCCGACCCGGCCGCCCTGCTCGGCGATCCAGGTGTCGCGGGTCTTCTCGGCGTTCACGCCGTCGTCGGCGTGCCCGAACAGCACCCGGTCGAGGGGCAGGCCCTCCTCGTTGAAGATCGCGATGGCGGTCTCGGCGTCGATCGCGAGGTGGGTGAGGATCGGCACGCCGGTCTCCAGCGCGGCGCGGGCGGCGGCCCGGTAGATGCGCTTGTCCAGGCCGGTCATGCGCCCGCCGCGGCTCACCCCGACCTTGATGACGCCCGCGCGGCTGCCGGTGCCGCCGATGCCGACGGTGATCTCGTGGACGAACTGCCGGGTCAGGTAGTCGACGCTCGCCCGTTCGAAGAACGGCAGGGCGGTGTCGCCGCCGACGAAGCCGGTGCACGCCACGATGTGCACGCCGGTCTTCGCCGACAGCGACCTGTAGTAGTCGACGTCGCGGCCGTTGCAGATGCCGGTGGCGTCGACGAAGGTGCCGCCGCCGTACTCGCGGCTGTGGTCGTGGAAGGCGCGCAGCTTCGGCACGGTCTCCGCGTAACGCTGCTCCGGGGACTTCCACCACGTGCTGTCCAGCTCGGAGCCGGGCATGCCGTACCCGATGTGCTCGTGGACGGCCACGATCCCCAGCTCCTCGGCCGGGATCGGTCCGAGTACGGTGTTCACTCTCGTCACAGAACTCACCTCTGGAAGGTCTGAAGGCTCTCGCTCGCGCCGCCGGCAGGCGGTCAGCGCACCGGGAGCAGGTCGCGCGGGTTGCCGGCGAGGACGCGCCGGATGTCCTCGTCGCCGAGGCCCCGCGCGGTGAGCAGGGGGACGAACTCCGACAGGACGTGGCTGAACGGCAGGTCGTTGCCGGGGTGGCCCTTGGCCACGCCGACGGCGTTGCTGGAGAGCAGGACGCGCTCGCCGTGCCCGGCCTTGACGAGGTCGAGCACGAGGGCGGCGCGGTCCTCGTCGGTGACGCCGCCGTCCGAGCCCACGTGGTCGATGGCGACGTACGCGCCGCGGCGGGCGACCTCCTGAGGGGCGCCGGCGGCGAGGGCGTCCTCGCGGTCGAGCCCGCCGACGACGACGCGGCCGGCCGGCAGCTTCTCGTCCAGGACGATCTCGAGGTCGTGGACGGCGTCGGCGCCGTAGCGGACGGAGAGCGGCACGCCGGTGGCGAGTGCGGTGCGGGCCGCGCCGCGCAGCAGGCTCTCGTCGGTGGCGGTCATGCCCTCGCGGGTGGCGGCGGTGGCCACGAGGCCCGCGGCGGCCCGCCGCTCCACGCGCGGGACCACCATGCCCTCGGTGATCTCCTGGGTGAAGAGGCGGGCGAACTTCTCCGCGGGCCAGGGCGTCGGCGGGTTGGTCTGCGGGGTCAGGAAGTAGCCGCCGAGCAGCTTCTCGGGGCCCATGCCCGTGGACGCCACGATGTGCACGCCGGTCGAGCGGGACAGCGCCTCGTACAGGCGCGGGTCGCGGCCGTGGAACATGCCCGTGCTGTCGACGATCGTCCCGCCGCCGTGCGCGCGGAAGTCCGCCAGCTTCCGCGCCAGGATCTCGAAGATCTCGGCGCGGTCGATGGTGACGTCGAAGGCGTGCTCCGCCCCCGGCAGCACCGACAGCAGAGCCTCGTGGACCGCGACGACCCCCAGGTCGTCCGCGGGGACGGGGCCGAGGACGGTGTTGACGGTGCTGCTCATGGCAGTTCGCGCACCTTTCACCGGTACTTCCTTTCGCTGGCGATCGTGTCACATACTTTTACAGGGCGTCAAGCAAGTGTCCTCCCTGTAAATTGTATTTTGCATCTGTGTGAGCACCGTCCCGACCTGCGAGGGGACGGTGCCGGTCAGGCGGCGGCGACGAGCTCGTCGTCGTCCAGGTGCTCCCCGGCGTCGGCCCGCCTGGAGCCGAAGAGCCCGGCCAGGGTCAGGACGGCCGCGACGGCCGCGCACAGCCCGGCGACCATGAAGGCGACGTTGTAGGCGCTGCCCAGCGACTCGAAGGCCAGCACCCGGAGGCTGTCCGGCATCGGCACCGGCGGCAGGTCCGGGCCCGCGCCGGGCACCACCGGCATCGAGTTGACCGCCATCGCGCCGCCCTGCTGCGCGAGGCCGCCCGCGACCTCCGTGTACGGCGGCTTCAGCCCCGACGCGGCGATGGCGGGGCCGAGGCCCTGCGTCAGGTCCCCGTTCGCCCGGCTGACCGCGAACGCGGCGATGAGCACCGGCCCGAGCGCGAAGCCGAAGTCGCGCAGCAGGTTGGTGGTGGCGCTGGCCATGCCCGCCAGCCGCAGCGGCACCGCGTTGATCGCCACGGCCGTGATCGAGCCGACGGTGAGCGCGAAGCCGACGCCGAGGGCCAGCATCGGCGCCATGAAGCGGGTCCAGTCCAGGTCGTGGACGTCGAACGTCGAGCACCAGAGGCCGCTGGCCGCGATGAGCGCGAAGCCGGCGGTGAGCACCCAGCGCGGCGAGACGTTGCGGATCAGGTGCGTGACGACCGGCACCAGCAGGAAAGCGGGTCCCTGGATGAACAGGAACAGCACGCCGATCCTGAGCGCGCTCTGGTGCTGGATGGCGCCGAGCCAGATGCTCATCGAGTAGCAGGTGGCGAGGAAGGCGAACATGCCGACGACCGTGGCGACGGCGACGACCGCGTAGGCGCGGTTGGCGAAGATGCCGAGGCGCAGCAGCGGGACCTCGGTCCGCAGCTCGATGACGACGAACGCGCCGAGCAGCACCACGCTCGCGGCGAAGGCCGCGATGATCTCGGGACGGGCGAAGCCGGCCTCGGAGCCCTGGGTGGCCGCGAAGAGCAGCGCGATCAGGCCGAGGGCCAGGGTGACCTGGCCGGGGACGTCGAGCCTGCGGCCCTCGGGGGCCGAGGAGTCGGCGGCGAACTGCGTGATGGCGATCGAGACCACCGAGGCGGCGATCACCACCAGGTACGACGTGCGCCACCCGCCGTCCTCGGCCAGCCAGCCGCCCATCAGCGGGGAGATCGCGGCGCCGGCCGACAGGAAGCCGGCCCACATGGCGATGGACCTGGACCTGGCCTCCTGCGACGTGCTCACGGCGGCCAGCATGGCGAGCGAGATCGGGTAGAGGACGGCCGCGCCGACGCCGGCGACGACCTGCCCGATCCACAGGACCTGGACCGTTCCCGCGAGGTAGCAGATGACCGAGCCGGCGATCGTGAGGGCCGCGCCGGCCTGGAGCAGGCGCTTGCGGCCGAACAGGTCGCCGATCACGCCGGTGGTCAGTTCGAGGACGACCATCGGGATCGCGAAGGCGGCCGTGACCCAGGTCAGTTCGGCGCCGGTGGTCTGGAACTCCTGCTGGAAGGTGCCGTTGAGCGCGCCGGGCAGCGAGTACGCCACCTGCGCGAGGAGCACGGCGAAGCAGCCGGCGAGCACCGTGGCGGTGTGCCCCCGCTTGTGCGTGGCGGTCTGTGTCATGGCGGTCGTCTTCCTTGTCAAAGGGGGTGGGGGTGTGAGCGGGGTCACCGCGTTGATTGTGCAAAGTGGCACAAGATTTAACATGGCGTCAAGTATTTGAGCAGCGCGTATTTGATATGGGCACCACGGACAGAACGCGGCCGGTGTGCTCTACGCTTGCCGTATGGCGAGGCTTCGTGAGGCACAGAAGGAGATGACACGCAAGCTCCTGCTGGACGCCGGGCTGGAGCTGTTCGTGTCGAAGGGCTATGCGGCCACGACGGTCGACGACATCGCGTCGGCGGCGGGAACGACGCGGGTGACCTTCTACGCCTACTTCCCCTCGAAGGTCGACCTGATGAAGGCCCTCATCAGCGAGCGGCTCAACGCCGCGCTCGACCGCGTCCCCTCACCGGAGCACGGCTCGACCGCGCGCGACCTGGTCACCGTGGTCGAGGACGGCTCGCGGGAGCGGATCCGCGACTGGCTCGCGGCGATCTCGCAGCGCTGGCCCGTCATCCGCCCCTACACCACGGCCGCCTTCGAGGCCGCCGCCGTCGATCCCGCGATCCGCGAGCTCCTCGGCGCCTGGCTCGACGAGGCCATCGGCGACGTCGAGGAAGGACTCAACCGGGCCGGCCGGTTCCCCGCCGCCACCCGGCACTTCCGCAGCGTCATCGCCATCACCGAGCTCGACCACGTCGCGCGCCACTGGGTCGCGGGACACTGGGGCGTCCAGCGCGAGGAGATGCTGGACGTGCTCACCGAGAGCTGGCACGGCACGATCGGCCGCCGCTGACGGCGCCCCTCAGGGCCGCGCCGCGTCGAACAGCAGCTGGCGCAGCCACGCCATGAAGTGGTGGTCGCCGAGCCGCGGGTTCCACACCATGTCGATGCCGAGGCCGGGGATCGGGAACGGGAACTCCTCGATGCGCAGCGGCACGAGCGTGTTCATCTCACGGGCCACCCGATACCGCAGCAGCGCGACCCCGCCGGCCCGCCCCACCAGATACGGCACGAGCAGGAAGTCGGAGATCAGCCGCCCCACACGGTAGGGGACGCCGTGCTCGTCGAGCACCGAGTAGGGGAAGACCCGCCGCTCGGTGTCCACGACGACGTGCGGCTGCGTGGACAGCAGGTCGAGCGCGCTCGACTCCGGCGGCGTGTCCACGGAGGTCACCACCACGCCGCGGTCGTCGTACAGGCGCTCGCGCGGGTACGGCGCGGCGATCGCCTCGGAGATCAGGACGACGTCCACGCCGTGCTCGGTGTAGGTGGACTCGGTCGGCACGATGATCGTGCGCAGGCGCAGCGTCGCGTTCGGGGCCCGCTCCGCCACCAGGCGCGACAGCCGCGCCCCGAGCACGAACGCCGTGCTCGTGGTCATCGCCACCGTGATCACCCGGCGGTCCGTCTCCGGGTCGAAGACGGGGAACCTGACCACGTCCGCGACCTGTTCGAGCGTCGCCCGCAGCGGCGCGACGAGCTGCACGGCGCGCGGGGTCAGCGTGACGGCGTTGCCCTGCCGGACGATCAGGTCGTCGCCGAGCAGCCGGCGCAGACGGCCGAGGGCGTGGCTCATCGCCGACTGGGAGAGGCCGACCCGCTGCGCGGCCCTGGTGACCGAGCGCTCCTCCAGCACCGCGAGAAGGGGCACCAGCAGGTTGAGGTTGACCGACGCCAGCCGGTCAAGCCCGGAGCCCGTGGCGCTCCTGTCGTCGTCGCTCATCGCGACGCATCCTACGCGGCGGCCTGGCTCACCCTGCGCAGCTTGGGGATGGGGACGCGGTGGTTCAGCGCCACGGCGGCGCCGCTGCCGTCGCCCCGTGACCAGCGCATCAGCGCGGGCCCGCCGGGCCCGCCCTCGACGAACTCCGGCTCTCCCGCCACCGGCAGCTCGCCCGCCGCCTTGAGACTGAGCCCGAACTGCTCGGTCCAGAAGTACGGCTGGAAGCGCAGCGGCGGCGCCTGCCCGCCCCGTACGAGGGCGGCCCCGGCGACCTTCGCCTGCTCGATCGCGCTGCTCCACAGGGGGACGCGGCGGCGGCCGTACGGGGTAGGGAACGCCGCCAGGTCGCCGGCCGCCGCGATGCCGGGGCGGGCCAGCCCGCGCTCGTCCACCTGGAGCACGCCCCGGTCGGCCAGGCCGGTGCCGGCCAGCCACTCGGTGTTGGGGATGTCGCCGACGGCGGACACCAGCAGCTCCGCCTCGACGACCTCGCCGTCCCCGAGATGGACGCGGGCCTGCCCGGCGGACGCCTCGACGTGCGTGGCGCCGTTCGTGAGGAGGGTCAGCCCGCGCTCCAGCGCGGCCCTGACGAAGACGCCCGCCAGGTACGGCCCCAGGTGCGCGCTCAGCGGCACCCCGTCCGAGACGAGCGTGACCCGGCAGCCCGCCGCCAGGCAGCCGGAGGCGATCTCCATGCCGAGCGGGCCGCCGCCGACCACGACGACCGACGGCCGCCCGGCGAGGCGCGCCCGCAGCGCGAGCGCGTCGTCCAGCCCGCGCAGGGTCAGCTCCTCCGGCAGGCCGGACAGCCGCCGGGCGCGGGAGCCGGTGGCGATCACCAGCCGGTCGTACGGCAGCGCGTCGCCGCCGTCGAGCCTGACGAGCCGGCGTTCCAGGTCGAGCCCCGACGCCCGCACCCCCAGCAGCTCGCGCGCCCCGTGCGTGGCCGGCGGCAGCTCGTGGGACGACAGGTCGTCGCCGTCGAGCAGGAGGGCCTTCGACAGCGCCGGGCGGCTGTAGGCGGGGTGCCGCTCGTCGCCGACGACGGTCAGCTCCCCGTCGTACCCGCTGTCGCGCAGGGCGTCGGCCGCGGTGAGCCCCGCGACGCCGTTGCCGACGACGACGACCCGCCTGATCGGCCCGCTCACGCGAGGCGGAGGGCCGCGACCGGGCAGACCCGGACGGCGGCCTGGGCCAGCGGGACGTCGGCGTCGCCGACCTCCTCCTGGTGCAGGACCAGCTCGCCGTCGTCGTCGAGGTGCATCAGCGTCGGCGCGGCCTCCTCGCAGAGGCCGTGCCCCTCGCAGCGGGGACGGTTCAGGACGATCTTCATGCGGGGAACACTTCCAGGACGGGGAGCTCTTCGATGCTCCGGGTGATGTTGCTCGGCACCCGCGTCTCGGGGCCGACGACGAGCCGTTCGACGCGGCGGGACAGGGACGTGATGACCGCGTGCGCCTCCAGCCGGGCGAGGCCCTGGCCGGCGCAGCCGTGCGGGCCGTAACCGAACGACAGGTGGTCGATCGGGTTCCGCTCGACCAGGAACGTGTCGGGGTCCGGGTAGTGGCGCGGGTCCCGGTTGCCGGCGCCGAGCAGGACCGCGATCTTGGCCCCCTCGGGGACGAGGACGCCGTCGATCTCCACGTCCCTGGTCGCGCGGCGTCCCCAGGCGTTGATCGGCGGCCAGAACCTGAGCGTCTCGTTGAACGCGGCCGGTACCAGCGCCGGGTTCTCCCGCACCAGCGCGAGCTGGCCGGGGTGCCGGGCGAAGAGGGCGACGACGTTGCCGATGGAGGCGATCGTGCTGTCCACCCCCGCGCCCAGGTACTGGTGGATGATGTGGCCGGCGGTGCCCGGCGGGATCTCGCCCCGGGCCTCGGCCTCGAAGATGCCGCGGCCGACGGAGCCGGGCGTCAGGTCGTCGGCGGTGACGGCCGAGCACCAGGCGTACAGCTCGCCCGCGATCGGGAAGCTCTCCGCGGTGCGCTGGTTCATCGGCCCGAGGACCTGCATCGCCGCCTGCCCCCAGCGCAGCATGTTCTCGCGGACGTGGCCGGTGAACCCGATGAGGTCGGCGACGACCTCCAGCGGCAGGGCGCGGGCCAGCGCGTCGACGGCCTCGAACGACCCCTTGGCGACCAGCTCCTCCACCAGCGCGTCCGCCTTGGCCTCGATCGTGCCCTTCAGGCCGCGCAGCGCCCGCGGCGACAGGTTGGCGGTCAGCGCCGCCCGCAGCCGCGTGTGCGTGGGCGGGTCCGAGGAGAGGGACGTGCCGGTCAGGGCCTCGTTGACCATCGGGTTGAAGCCGATGGCCCCGGCCGAGGAGAAGGTCTCCCAGTCGGCGAGGGCGTCACGGATCACGTCGTAGCGCGTGAGCGCGTAGACGTCGTTCGCGGGGAGGCGGACGACGGCGCCGAGCTCGCGCAGCGCCGCGTACGACGGGTAGGGGTCGATCAGCACCTCGTCGTCGAAGAGGTCCAGGTCGGAGACGGGTGCAGCGGAGTCGGTCATCGGTCTCACCTCGGGGTCGGTCACTGGTAGTCCAGTGAAACCACCGCGCCTCCATCAGGCAAACGCATGTTCTTCATGGTCCGGCATGAATCCGGTGCATGACGCGGTTTGTCCCCCGTGCGAGCTACCCGCGAGTGTCCACCGTACGGTGACGATTCCCGAGAGCCCGATCTCTAGCGTTCAGTGCGTGGCCGAGGCGCGCGGATCGCCGGCCGGGAACCCTCTTCAAGGAGTCGTGCGGCCGGCGAGGCCGCTAGGCTCTCCCGGTGATCGACTTCCGCCGGGTCACGGAGCTGTGGCAGCGGCTCCCCGTCACGGTCCGGGACGCACCGTTCGGGATGGCACTGGCGGTCGCGTCGTCCCTGCCGGCACTCCAGACCCATGGGACGCAGCTCGGCGACCTGCCGGCCCGCCCCTTCGACGGGCTGGGCGTCCGCGTTCGAGGTGGGCGCCCGCGCTGACGAGCGCAATGGCCAGCGCGGTGCCTGCCACCGTGTGGTAGGCGCGGACCTGATCGAGGGCGAACCCGAGCGAGACCAGGGCAAGGGAGACGGCCGGCCACCTGCGGCGCAGGGCGAGCGGCAGGCACTGGAGGGCGACCGCGACTCCGGCGGGTCGTCGTGGTCCTGCTGTCGGCGGCGTACGTGGCGCTCGCGGTGGTGCTCACCCGGCTCGGCTCGCCCGAGGGGCTGGACGGCTTCACGGTCTTCTACCTGCTGCTGGTGCTCGCCTGGTGCATCGGGGCCTGGCTCCGCTCCACCCGGATCGCCGAGGCCGAACGCCGCCGCGCCGTCGCCGAGGCCACCCGCGCCGCCGAGCGCACCCGCATCGCCCGCGAGCTGCACGACGTCGTCACCCACCACGTCACGGCGATGGTCGTGCAGGCCGTGGCGGCCCGCTACGCCTCCCGCATCCGCCCCGCAGAGCAGGACCAGGACGGCGGCGCGCTCACCCCGCGCGAGCTGGAGGTGCTGCGCCTCATCGCCGACGGCCTGTCCAACAGCGAGATCGCCGCGACGCTGGTCATCAGCCAGGAGACGGTGAAGACGTACGTGTCCCGCATCCTCACCAAGCTCGACCTGCGCGACCGCGTGCAGGCCGTCGTCTACGCCTACCGCAGGGGACTGGTGACCTGACCCGGTGTCCTAGGGTGAGAGGCCGTGCGCATCACTTCACTGAACACCTGGGGCGGGGCGATGTTCGACGAGCTCGCCCCCTGGCTCGCCGGCTGCGACGCCGACGTCCTGTGCCTGCAGGAGGTCACCTGCACCCCGACCGCGGACGGCTGGACCCGGTTCGACGACGACGAGCGCTCGCTGCCGCAGCGGGCCGACCTCCTGGGCGACGTACGCGCCCGCCTGCCCCGCCACCACGCCCTGTTCACCGCGTGCGACTCCGGGCCGGTCCACGACGGCGAGCACCGCGTCCACCGGCAGGAGTTCGGGCTCGCGAGCTTCGTCGCCCCGGCGTTCCCCGTCGTCGGCGTGCGCTCCGGCTTCGTGCACGGCGAGTACGCCGACCACGGCGACCGGTGGCCGAGCGACGGCCGGTCGCGGGTCGCGCTGGCGGTGCGCGTGTTCGACCGGCGGGCCGGGCGCTTCGTCACGGTCGTGAACTTCCACGGCCTGCGGGACGCGAGCGGCAAGGCCGACACCCCCGCCCGCCGCGCGCAGGCCGAACGCCTCGCCGACCTCGCCGCCGGTGCCCGCGAGAAGGGCGACCTGACCGTGGTGTGCGGCGACTTCAACGTCCTGCCCGGCAGCGAGACGTTCCGCGTCCTCGAAGGGCTGGACCTGGTGGACCTGGTGCGCGACGCCGACACCCGGACCTCCCGCTACCCCAAGCCGGTCCGCCACGCGAGCTACCTGCTGGTCTCCGAGCCCGACGCCGTCACGCGGTTCGAGATCGTGGCCGCGCCCGAGGTGTCCGACCACCGGGCGCTGACGCTCGACCTCTGGGGCTGACGAGGTCCTGCGCCTCGACCTGCGGGCCGCGCCCGCCCCTGGCCGGCTCGACGGCGATGCTGAACGAGGCGCTCGGCATCGCGGTCGTCGGCGCGGCCGGCGAGCCCACCCAGCGCTCCACCTACGGCTCGTTCACCGTCAACGGCCGCGCCTCGGCGCCCCGCCTGGCCGACCGCCTGGACGTGGAGTCGTTCGCCCG
The DNA here is from genome assembly GCF_019397265.1 of Nonomuraea coxensis DSM 45129. Lineage (NCBI taxonomy): Bacteria > Bacillati > Actinomycetota > Actinomycetes > Streptosporangiales > Streptosporangiaceae > Nonomuraea > Nonomuraea coxensis. The sequence goes on along the minus strand of NZ_CP068985.1, from coordinate 7,040,758 downwards.
TTACGTGGCCCTGCAGAACCTCATGGTCAGCTTCGACGACATGGCCGGCCCCGGCCGCAACTACTACCTGTGGCATGGGCGGGCACCCGCTGAAGGAGAAGTTCCTCGCCGACGCCGGCTTCAAGAAGCTCTACGAGCAGCAGTACCGCGCCCTGTACACCAAGCTGCTGGCCGGCGACGCCGCCTCCGGCCTGCTGGACATGCTGGTCGCGGCCTACAACCTGAACGACGGGGCCGACGCTGCCAGGATCGCCGGGGAGGCGGGGACGCTGCGCACGTGCCTGGAGACCAGGAAGAAGACGCTGGGCGCGGACCAGGCGATCACCGGCGCGTGACCGCGGCCGCCGCCGCGCCGCCGCGCGTACGCGAGAGGAGGACCCCGGCGACCACGAGGACGCCGCCCGCGACGGTGGTCCAGCCCAGCGGCTCGGCCAGCAGCACCGTCCCGAGCAACGTCGACCACACGGGCGTCACGTACGTCACGGTGGAGGCGATCGTGGACCCCGCCGAGCGGATCACCCGCAGGTTGAGGATGTACGCCAGCCCGGTGCCGACCGCGCCGAGCAGCACGAGCGCCCCCGCGGCGGGCACGCCGGGCCAGGACGGCCCGCCGCCGGCGAGCGGGGTGACGACGGCCAGCTCGGCGGTCGCGCAGACGATCTGCACGGCCGACAGCGCGGCGGCCGAGCCCTCACGCCCCGAGTAGAACCTGCGGGTGTAGGCGAACCCGGCCCCGTAGCAGGCCGTGGCCGCCAGGCAGGCGAGGCTCCCCTCCACCGGGCCGCCGCCCGCGCCCGGCCCGGCCGCGAGCACCACGAGCGCCCCGGCGAACCCGACGAGCAGCCCGAGGAGGCGGCGGGCGGTCGGCCGCTCCTGCGGCACCATGAGCAGGACGAACACGAGCGTGGTCAGCGGCGTCGTCGCGTTCCACACGCCGGCGAGCACCGAGCTGACCAGCGTCTCGCCGTACGCGAGGAGGGCGAACGGCACCGCGTTGAGCAGCGCGGCCACGACCAGCGCGTGCCCCCAGACGGCCCGGTCGCGGGGGAGCGGCTCCCGCCGCAGCGCGCACACCGCGAGCAGGGCGAGCGCGCCGAACAAGCAGCGCCAGAACGCCACCCACAGCGGTGGGACCCCCGCATCGACCGCGACCTTGATCAGCGCGAAGCTCGCCCCCCAGATGGCGGACAACGTCACGAACGCCGGCATCCACCGCATGGCGCCCCCCTTTTCCTCGGCGATGGACGGCATCCTGCTGAGCAGGGGAGCATGAGTCCAACAAGCCGGCTCCCGGACCCTATGAAGGAAACTCATGACGGTGCACCTGGCCCAGCTGCGGGCGTTCGTGGCGGTGCTCGACGAAGGCGGCTTCAGCGCCGCGGCCGACGCTCTCGGCGTGAGCCAGTCGGCCGTCTCGCACGCCGTCACCGCGCTCGAACGCGCGCTCAAGGCCCCGGTGCTGCTGCGTCAGGGCCGGCCGCGGCCCACGGCGTTCGGGGAGCGGATCCTCGCGCACGCGCGGGCCGCGGTCGCGGCGGCCGTCGCCATCGACGACCTCGTGGCCCTGCGCGACGGCGTGCCGCGCGGGGCGATCAGGCTGGGCGCCCCGCCGTCCGTGTGCCAGGGGCTCCTTCCCGGTCTGCTCACCCGGTGGAAGGCCGACTTCCCCGAGGTCGAGATCACCGTGTTCGAGGGCGAGGACGACGAGGTGGCCGGCTGGCTCGCGGGCTCCGCCGTCGAGCTCGCCGTGCTCGTCGACCCGCCGCCGGGCGCCGGGGTGGTCGTCGGCGCGGACGCCTTCCACGCCCTGCTCCGCCGGGACCACCCGCTCGCGGGGGAGGCGTCCGTCAGCGTCACGGACCTGGAGGACGATCCCTTCCTGCTGTCCTGCGGCGGCTGCGAGTCGCACGTCAGGGAGGTCTTCCGCCTGGCGCGGGCGCCGTTCGCGCCCGCGCACCGGATCAGGGAGATGGGCACGCTGCTCGCCATGGTCCGCAGCGGCGTCGGCGTGACTGTCGTGCCCGGTCTCACCGCCGCGATGCTGGACGCGCGGCTCGTCCTGGTGCCGCTCGACCAGCGGGTCACCAGGAGGCTCGTGCTCAGCGGACCGCCCGGCCGCCCCTGGCACCCCGCCGCCGAGACCCTCGTCGCCGCGGCCGACCCACCTCTTTGACCCTTATACGGCCGCGTCGGCGAGCAGGCGGGCGAGCTCGCGCGGCCGGGTCAGCATGGGCCAGTGCCCGGAGTCGAGGTCGGCGAACGTGACATGCCTGGCCCGCGCCAGCTCGGGCACGTCCCCCGCGTCGATCCACGCCTTCGCCTCGGCCGGCCCGAACTCGGGGCACACGACGACGACCGGCACGTCGTGACGGCGCTCGTCGGTCAGCCGTACGACGCCTTTGGCGACCCCCTCGGGCACGGGGATCGCGGCGGCGGCGAAGGCCCGCCTGGCCTCCTCGTCGAGGTCGGCCGAGTCGGCCCCCTCGAACGGCCCCCACCCGGGGAAGGGCATGACGCCGTCCGTCACCTCGAAGAAGTCCGCGTACGCCGCCCCGTCGGAGGCCGGGAAACCACCGACCAGGGCCACCTTGGCGACCCGTTCCGGCCGCGCGTCGGCGGCCAGCCACGCCAGGCTGCACGCGGCCGAGTGCCCCACCACCATGACCTCGCCGGACGCCGCGTCCAGGGCGGCGAGCACGGCCGCCACCTGGTCGCCGAGCGTGGCCGAGCCGGAGCCGTCGCCCTGACCGGGCAGGGCGACCGGCACCGGGCGGTGGCCGAGCGCGGCGAGCTCGGACACGACGTCGTCCCAGGTGGAGGCGTCGAGCCAGAGGCCGCCGATGAGCAGGATGTCCACAGTCAGTCTTCCTTCTGCAATGCGTTCTTCTTCTGTGCGTCCTTCTTCAGGGCGTTCAGATCGCGTTCGGCGTAGAGCCGGTGCTCCCACTCCTCGTTGAGGATGATGTGGAGGCACTCTTTGACGGGGAAACGTTCGAGTCGCGGCCAGCCGGGCTCGGTGCGGGTCACCTCGGCGGCCAGCCGCTCGCCGGTGAGCGCGTCCAGGACGCCGCGCACCATCGCCTGCCGCTCGCGGCGGACGGCGAGCACCTCGTCGAGCGAGGGGCGCAGGTCGCGCTCGCACGGGATGCCGTCCCACCGGGGCGCCTCGTCCCAGGGCAGGTCGAGCGGATGCCAGGGCGAGGGGTCGCCGAGGACCATCCGGGCCGCCCACGCGGCGGAGGCGAAGTTCAGGTGCCGCAGGGTCTGGACGAACGACCACTCGTCATCGACGCCGCGGTGCAGCTCGGCCTCCGGGAACGTACGGGCCCGCGCGAGGGTGCCCTCCCACAGCCGCTCCAGGACCGCCCACGCCTCGCGGAACCCGGCCGGGTCCTCGGGGCGCATCTTCGCCCGCTCCGGCATGCGCCGATTCAGCTCGGCCTCGACCAGCGGGGCGATGTCGACGCCGTTCACGACGACGTTGCTCAGCTCGCCGGAGATCTCGACGTCGATCAGCTCGACGCCGCGCAGGCGGGTCCGCAGGAACAGCGCGGAGCGGAGGTCGGCCCCGGTGAGGTCGATCCCGCGCATCCGGGCGTTGACCAGGTCCACCCGGTCGAAGGTGGCGTCCTGGAGGTTCACGCGCTCGAAGCGCGCCGCGGAGAGGTCCCGCTCGCGAAACTCGTCCATGAGCGCCGACCCTATGCCCCATTCCGGACGATGTGCTTCCGGTAGGCGCCGGGGACGGGTTCGCGGGATGTTCCGATACGTTGGAGTTCATGGTCGCCGCCCCCGCTTCCACCGCCGCCCGCACGGAGACGACCCGGCTCGACTGGCTGGACGCGCTGCGCGGCCTCGGCGCCCTGGCAGTGGTGGGGGAGCACCTGACCACGTGGGCCATCCCCTGGCTGCGGCCCACCGCGATCAATCTCGGCATCTACGGCGTGCTGGTGTTCTTCCTGGTCAGCGGCTACATCATCCCGCACTCCCTAGAGCGGCACGGCGACGTACGCGCCTTCTGGATCGGCCGCGTCTTCCGGCTCTACCCGCTCTACCTGGCGGCGATCGCGCTGACGCTGGCGCTCTCGCCGTGGATCGCGGTACGCGCCGAGGTGCCGCGCGACGCCTCGGCGGTGGCCGCGCACGCGACGATGCTGCTCGACGCCGTCGGGTCGGCCGGCGTGCTCAACACCATGTGGACGCTCTCGTACGAGATGGTGTTCTACCTGCTCGCGGCGGCGCTGTTCGTGCTCGGCGTACGCGACGGGCGGGGCCTGCTGCCGGTGTTGCCGGCCGTGGCGGCGGCGGTGACCGGCCTGGCGTGGGCGGCGCCGCCGCTGTCCGGGGCGTGGTTGTCGTGGGTGTCGCTGGCCGTGTTCGCCGCCGGGCTGGTGTGCGTGCTCGCCGGGCGGGCGGTGCGCGGCGCGAGCGTGGCGCTGGGCGTCATGGCGCTGGCGCTGCTGCTGCTCAGCAGCCGCGTGCCGTGGTTCGGGGCGGCGATCGTGGCGGTGATGTTCGCCGGCACCGCCGTCCACCGATGGGAACGCGGCCAGGGCCGGCTGTGGCCGGTCGGCGTCGCGGCGGCGCTGGTGGCCGCGACGCCGGTGTGGGCGCTCAGCGCCGGCTGGTGGTGGGTGCGGCCGCCGGTGTGGATCCTGACCGTCGTGCTGGCCGCCGCCACCTTCGGCGCGGCCATGGCGCTGCGCGGCCGGCGGCTGCCCGCCGCGCTGACCAGGCTCGGCGTCGTCAGCTACTCGCTCTACCTGGTGCACCTGCCGCTGCTGCTGGTCCTCATGGCGGTGCTCGGGGAGATGCGGTGGGCGCCGACGGCGGCGCAGCTCGGCGTCGGCGTGCTCGTCCTCGCCCTGCTGCTGCCGCTGAGCTGGCTCAGCCACCGCTTCCTGGAACTGCCCGGTCAGCGGCTGGGCCGGCGGCTGGCCCGCCGCCTTCGCTGAGCGTGTCGGCTTCTATGAGCGTGCCTATGGCGGCGAGCAGGCAGGCGAAGTCCTCGTCGCGTACGTGCCGGTCGTGATGGTCGAAGCGGCCGGCGGCCTCGCCGGCGGCGTAGCCCAGGACGGCGGTGCTGATCAGCCGCTCGGCGCGGGCGGCCCGGTCGGGCGCGAGCCCGGCCTGCCGCAGCGCGGCCACGACGCCGTCGCGGATCTCGCGGGACCGCTCGGTCGCCGCCGGGCGCTGGAGCAGCAGCGGGAAGACCGCCGGATGGCGGGCCGCGGTGTCGCGGATCGCGGCGGCCATCGCGCCCAGCCGCTCCCGCCAGGACGCGTGCTCCGGGGGCAGCGGGGGGAGCAGCGCCTCCACGAGCGCGGCGCGAGCCGCAAGCTCGGTCTGCGCCTGCCCGAGGCCGAAGCGCAGTTACGGCGGCTCGGCGGGGGCCTCCGCTGGCACGGCGCGCTGTCGGCCGACGTCATCCTGACCCCCGACGGCCCCGTGGTCATCGACGTGAACCCACGGCTGGTCGAGCCGGTCAACGCCCTGCTGTCCGGGGTCGATCTGGTGACGCCGCTGCTGGACCTCGCCCGCGGCCGGACACCGTCCCCGCAGTCGGCCGGCAGGGCGGGAGTGGCGACCCATCAACTGCTGCTCGCGGTGCTGGGCGCGGCCGAGCACACCGGGCGGCGGCGGGCCGTGCTCGGCGAGCTCGCCGGCGCGCTGCTGCGCCGTGGCGGCTACGCGGGCAGCGCGGAGGAGCTGACCCCCGGTCCCGACGCGCGGGCTGCGCTGCTGCTGGCAGCCATGTCCGGGCTGGTGCTCGCCCGCCCGCGCGCCTGGCGGCGCTTCGCCACGGGCAGCGTCACCGCGTACGCGCTCAGCCCGGAGGGATGGGAGCGCATCCTCGGCGCGGCTCCCGCGTGAGCCGATGGACCTGGCTCGCTCGGCCCCGATGTTGACGAAGTCGGGCGTGCGGCGGGGGCCGAACTGGCAGAATTCCCCCAACGCTGGGCGATCCCGGCGTGCCGCACCGCATCGCACCAGTGGGAAGACGGAGAAAAAGCACAGTGTCGCCCGAGACGTGGCCGGCCCGCCACGCCGCACCGCCGGGTCCCGCAGCGCTGTCGGACTCCGCCGCGCCCGCCGCGCCCGCCGCGCCCGCCGCGCCCGCTGGGCCGCCGGAGCTCGTGGCCCTGCCGGACCCCGCGGCGCTCGCTGATCCCGGGCGTCGTGGGGCCATTCGGGCGACCGCACTGGCGATCGGGGCGGCCCGCCGTACCGTGGTCATCGGCTCCGGCGGCGGCTCCGGACCGGCGCGGGTCCTCGGCCAGCTCGGGCTCACCCTGGGGCGCGACGTCCGGCTCGCTCTCGGCTCGACCACGGCCCAAGCCGTCCAGGTGTCGCAGTTGCAGGCGGGCGACTGCCTGGTCGTGCTCCAGCTCTGGCGCCTGGTCCGCGGGCTGCGCGGCCTGACCCGGCTGGGCAGGGAGCGCGGGGCCACCGTCTGCGTCCTGACCGGCCTGCGTTCCTCGCCGCTCGCCGAGGACGCCCACCACCTGATCGTCACGCCCGTCGAGGGCTTTCGCGGCGGTCCCTCCCTCGCGGGGATGGTCGCGGCCGTCCACGCCGTCCTGGCCGAGCTCGCCGCCGCCGGTCCCCTCGCCGCCGTCGCGACGCGCCCGCCGCGACCCGGTCTCATGGACGAGCGGCCCTGACCTCGCCGGTGAGGCCGCCCAGCCCGGGGGGCTCCTGGGCAACCGTGCCGGCCCGTGCCATGCTGACGAGAGCCCGGTGCCGGATGGTCTGGGCGTCGGGGCTCGCTCCGTACTCTGCCGGGTGAGGAGGCGCTGGCGTGCGAGTCGTCGTCATCGGCGCGGGGGTCGTGGGATCGGCGGTCGCGGCGGGGCTGACCCGGCGCGGCGCGCGGGTCGCCGTCCTGGAGGCGCGCACCCCGGGATCGGGCACCTCCGCCACCTCCATGGCCTGGGTCAACGCCAACAACAAGCGGCCCGAGGCGTACTTCCGTCTCAACCACGCCGGGGTCCTGGCCCACCACGACCTGCCGGGCCCGTGGTTCTTCCCCACCGGCCATCTCGAACGCGCCACGAGCGACGAGCACAAGGAGTTGCTGGAGGCGCGGGTGGCGCGGCTGGCGGCCACGGGCTACCCGGTGGAGCGGGTGACCGCGGCGCGGGCCCGCGATCTGGAACCCGACCTGGTACGGCCCCCCGGAGCCGAGTACGCGTTCTTCCCCGCCGAGGCGCACGTTCACCCGATGCGGCTGATCGGGCGGCTGCTGGGCGAGGCCCGCGACGGCGGCGCGGCGGTCGAGTACGGCGCCGAGGTCACGGCGATCGAGGCGTCGGCGTCCGGGGTGAGGGTGACCGTGGCGGATGGGCGGGCGTTCGGCGGCGACGCCGTCGTGACCTGCGCCGGACGCTGGACGCAGGGGGTGGCGGCGCTGGCCGGGGCGTACGTGCCCATGCTGGACCCGGCCACGTCCGGCCGCCTCACCAACGGCTTCCTCGTCACCACGGCGCCGGTGCCGGCCCGCCTGTCCCGGATGCTCACCACGTCCGGGCTGAACCTGCGCCCCGACGGGGCCGGCCGCCTCGTGCTCCAGGCCCTGGGGTTGGACGGGCGGGCCGATCCAGCCGCGCCGGTGCCGGCCGACGTCCGTGACGCGATCCTGGCCAGGCTGCCGGCCGCGCTGCGTGCCACCGAGGGCGCCACGGCCGAGCGGGCGGTCGTGGGGCAGCGCGCCCTCCCCGGCGACGGCCTGACGGTGGCGGGCTTCGCCGACCCGGCGCGGCGCGTGTACATCGTGGCCACCCACAGTGGCGTCACCCTCGCCCCGCTGCTCGGGCGGGAGATCGCCGCCGAGCTGTACGGCGAGGAGTCCGCGCTGCTCGCCCCCTTCCGCCCCGGCCGCTTCGCCGACGGCACCGCCGGCCCGGCACCCGTCCCGGCCCGCCGCGCCGGGGAGCAGTGACCCCGTCGCGCCGCGCGGGGGAGTAGACCCACCCCATCGCGAAACCCCGTTCTCCCGCAGGTCACAGCCTGTGGCGTCATCGCATGCCGCCAAGAGCGGTTGTGAGTGACGTCATCATGGTGTCATAGTGGCGTCATGGACCTCGCTCCTTACGTCGATCGCCTCCGCCGCGAGCTCGCCGTCGCCGCAGGGGCGGGCGGCGAGGACGTGCGCGCGCTGGCCGAACGCCTCTCCGCCGCGCTCGAACCGGCCGCCAGGCTCGCGCTGCTGGAGGCGCTGTCCGCCGCCGCGGACGAGATCACCCGCGACCTCGCGCCCGGCTCGGTCGAGGTGCGCCTGCGCGGGCGCGACCCCGACTTCGTCGTGACGCCACCGCCGGGCGGCGGCGGCCCGTACGAGGAGGACGGCGACCTCGCCCGCCCGCCCGCCCCGCCCGTGACACCGGCGCCGCCCGACGCCGACGAGGGCGGCACCTCCCGGATCTCGCTCCGGGTGCCCGAACATCTCAAGCCGCGCATCGAGGAGGCGGCCGGCCGCGAGGGGCTGTCGGTCAACGCCTGGCTGGTCCGGGCCGTGGCCGCCGCGCTCGACGCCGGCGAGCCCGGCCGCCGCCCCGGCCGCCCGGGCCGCCCGCCGCAGCCGCAGCCCGGCCGGCGCTACAGCGGCTGGGTGAGCTGATGGCCACGCCGACCCATGACCAGGGAGGAGCCGCGATGACGACCTCTACGCCGGCCTTCGACACACCGGAGCCCATCCACGTCCTCATCGACGTGCCGGCCGCGGTCGTCAGGATCACCGCGAGCGACCGCGCCGACACGGTCGTCGAGGTCCGCCCGTCCGACGAGTTCGACGACGCCGACGTCGAGGCCGCGCGGGACGTCCAGATCGACCACGCAGGCGGCCGCCTCCTCGTCCGCGCCGACCCGGCCTCGCCCAGCTCGGCGCCCGGCTGGGGGCTGTCGTTCGGCAGGCTCGTCGAGTCGCCCGCGAGCTGGGCGCGTTCGCTGCTGCGCGGGCAGGGCTCGGTGCAGGTGGCGATCCACCTGCCCGCGGGCTCCCGCGTGGACGCCAGGGCGGCGGCGGGCCTGCACTGCCGCGGGCCGCTCGGCCAGGTGGCCTACACCGCCTCCTACGGCGACATCCGCGTCGAGCAGGCCGGCCGCCTGCGGCTCAGGACCACCCACGGCGACATCTCGGTCGAGCGCGCCGCCGGGCACGCCGAGGTCACCACGACCAACGGCGACATCCGCCTCGGCCGGATCGACGGCACCGCGGTCGTCAAGAGCGCCCACGGCGACGTACGCATCGGCGAGGTGACCGGCGAGCTGCGCCTCAACACCGCCTACGGCGAGGTCACGATCGACCGCGCGCCGGCCGGCGTCGTCGCGAAGACCGCGTACGGCGACGTGAACATCGGCGAGGTGATCTCCGGCGCGGTCGTCATGGAGACCGCCGGCGGCGGTCTCGACGTCGGCATCGGCGAGGGGAGCGCCGCCTGGCTGGACGTCAGCTCCAAGCACGGCGTCGTGGACGTCCGCCTGGACCCCGCCGACGGTCCCGGCACCGCCGAGAACGTCGTCGAGGTGCGCGCCCACACCGCCTACGGCGACATCGTCATCCACCGTTCCTGACCCGAACCATCTGAGGAGGACTTCCGATGACCGACGCGATCACGGCCACCGGCCTGGTCAAGAGATTCGGCGGCGTGACCGCCCTCGACGGCCTGGACCTGGCCGTGCCCGAGGGGACGGTGTTCGGGCTGCTCGGACCCAACGGCGCGGGCAAGACGACGGCCGTGAGGATCCTGACCACGTTATTGAGACCGGACGCGGGGCGGGCCACGGTGGCGGGGCTCGACGTGGTCCGCGACGCCGCCCGGCTGCGCGCCCGCATCGGCGCCTCCGGCCAGTACGCCGCCGTCGACGACCACCTCACCGGCGCCGAGAACCTGGAGATGGTCGGCCGCCTCTACCATCTGGGCGCGCGGCGCAGCCGGGAGCGCGCCCGTGAGCTGCTGGAGCGCTTCGACCTGACCGACGCCGCCGACCGTCCGGTGGGGGGCTGGTCGGGCGGCATGCGGCGGCGGCTCGACCTGGCCGGCGCGCTGGTCGCGAGCCCGCCCGTGCTGTTCCTCGACGAGCCCACGACCGGCCTCGACCCCCGGGCCCGCACGGGTCTCTGGGTCGTCATCGCCGAGCTCGTCGCGGAGGGCGCGACGGTGCTGCTCACCACCCAGTACATGGAGGAGGCCGACCGGCTCGCCGGCCGGATCGCGGTCGTCGACCAGGGGCGGGTGATCGCGGGAGGCACCGCCGACGAGCTGAAGGACCAGGTCGGCGGCGACCGCGTCGAGCTGTCGGTGACCGGCCGGGCCGACCTGGAGGCGGCCACGCGGGTGCTGGCGCCGCTGGCCGTCGAGGACATCCAGGTCGACGCCGCCGCCCTCCGGATGACCGTCCCGGTCACCGGCGGCGCGGCGGCGCTGGCCGAGGCGCTCGGCCGGCTGGCCGCCGAGCGGATCGCGGTCCGCGACGCGGGCCTGCGCCGCCCGACCCTGGACGACGTGTTCCTGACCCTGACCGGCCAGGGGGCCGGCCCGATCGAGGAGACCGTCCGATGAACGCCCTCCGGCTCGCCGCCGCCGACGGCGCCACCATCGCCAGGCGCAACGCGCTGAAGATCCGGCGCGCGCCCGACCTGCTGGGCGGCGTGATCACGCTGCCCATCGTGTTCGTGCTGCTGTTCGCCTACGTCTTCGGCAGCATGATCAGCCTGCCCGGCATGTCGTACGGCGAATATCTGCTTCCCGGCATCTTCGTCATGACGATCGTCATGAGCGCCCAGATCACCGGCTACACGCTGACCCAGGACCTCCAGAAGGGCATCTTCGACCGGTTCCGCACGCTGCCGATGTCGCCCTCGGCGGTGCTGATCGGCCAGACCGTCAGCGACGTGATCATGAATCTGACCAGCGTCGTCACGATGGCGCTCGTCGGGCTCGCGGTCGGCTGGCGGATCCACAGCTCGCCGGGGGAGGCCGCGCTCGGCTTCCTCATGCTGCTGCTGTTCTCCTACGCCTTCTCGTGGGTGACCGCGACGGTCGCGCTGGTCCTGCGCACGCCCGAGGTGTTCAACAACGTCGCCACGATCGTGTCGTTCCCGATCGTGTTCCTGTCCAACGCCTTCGTCGACAGCGACCGCCTGCCGGGGCCGCTCAAGCCGATCGCCGAGTGGAACCCGGTCTCCACGCTGATCCAGGGCGCGCGCGAGCTGTTCGGCAACACCAGCGCGGCCATGCCCGTGCCCGACGTCTGGCCGCTGCGGCACGCGGTGGCGGCGTCGCTGCTCTGGTCGGTGCTGCTGCTGGTGGTGTTCGTGCCGCTCGCCACACGGCTCTACCAGCGGGCGGTCAGCCGCTGACCCGCCCGCCGGGCGGCGGCGCGGCCCCCTGCTCAGCCGCGGTCGGGGGCCGCGCCGTCGAGGACGTGGTCGATGCGGGCGGCGAGCTCGACGTCCCGCGCCGTCACCCCGCCCGCGCTGTGGGTGGACAGCCGGAACCTGATGCCGTCGGCGGTGTGCTCGATCTCCGGATGGTGGTCGAGCACCGCGGCCTCGTTCATCACGGCCTCGGTCAGCCACCCGTGGCTGTCCGGCGTCACCGGCACGTCCTTCAGCAGGGCGTCGCCCTCGCGCCGCCAGCCCTCCAGCGCCACCAGCGCGGTGTCGATGTCCTCGTCGGTCAAGAGCCCCTCGGCCATGTCGCCTCCCGTGTCGTGATCCGCTTCTCGCCTACCACGGGCGGGGCCGTTCACACCTCGGATCAGTCGGCGAGGTAGCTGATCGAGCCGACCTCGTAGCCGCTGGACCTGGTGCCGCGCACGTGCATCAGCATCGCGCCGCCCTCGTACGAGTAGGCGCACGCGAACCCCTTGGGCTCGGCCGTGCATCCCTGGAAGTGGTGGGCGACGCCGCGCGGGTCGTACCTGACCTTGAAGAGCGTCTTCACCGCGCCCGTGGAGGCGACCTCCAGGGCGCTGTAGCGGTCGCCGTGCCGCCAGGCGGCGAAGAGCCGCGTGGCCGCCGTGGCCGGCTTGGTGACGTGCCGCGACCGGTAGACCTTCGTGACCTTGGAGCCTTTCACCACCATCGCGAGGCCGTCGAGCCCGCCCGGCACCCGCACGCTCGTGTGCGTGAACCGGCACACCGCGCCGGAGCAGCCGGCGAAGCGGTCGGGCGCGCGGTAGGGGTAGCTGAAGATCGAGGCGACGGCGGCCGGGGTGGCCACCTTCGCGGCGGCCGCGCGGTCGGCGGCCAGCCAGGCGCGGAACAGCTTGTTCGCCACGCCCGCGGGCGCGGCGGCGGGAGCGGCGGAAGGAGCGGCGGAGGCGGGGCCGGCGGCGGTGAGCGTCATCGTCGCGGCCGCCGCGAGCGCGGCGCCGCCGAGAACCAGTCGTCTGTACACGGGCCGACCCTAAGGCCGGCGTCTTGCGCGCCGATTGCCCCCCGCTTGCAGCTCACCCGCCGCGCTCGACCGGCTCGGGCCGCTCGTCGTCGTCCATCTTCCTCGTGTCGCGCGGCTCCACGTACGGCTCCCGCTCCGGCGGCTGCCCCGCGCCGATCGCCCGCTCCCTGGCCAGCTCGGCGTCGAACTCCACCCCGAGCAGCACGGCCACGTTCGACAGCCACAGCCAGATCATGAAGACGATCACCCCGCCCATGGCGGCGTACGTCGTGCCGTAGGAGCCGAAGTTCGCCACGTAGAACGCGAACCCGGCCGAGACCACGATCCACACCACCACGGCGAGCGCGCTGCCCGGCGTGATCCACCGGAACCCGGGATGCCGCACGTTCGGCGCCGACCAGTACAGCAGCGCCAGCACGACGACGACCACCGCGACCAGCAGCGGCCACTTGGCGAAGCTCCACACGGTGAGCGCCGCCGGCCCGAACCCGAGGAGGTCCCCGGCCCGCTCGGCGAGCCCGCCGGTGAGGACCACGGCGACCGCGCCGACCGCCATCAGCACCACCAGGGCCGCCGTGATGGCCAGCCGCAGCGGCAGGGTCTTCCAGATCGGGCGGCCCTCGGGCATCTCGTACACGACGTTCGAGGCCCGCATGAACGCGCCGACGTACCCGGAGGCCGACCAGAGGGCGACGGCGAGGCTGACCACCAGGGCGAAGCCCGCCGCCTGCCGGTGCTCCTGCAACGCCACCAGCGCCTGCCGGAGGATCTCCTGGGCCGGGCCGGGCGCCATCGGCTCCAGCGTGTCCATCAGCGGCCCGATCACCGACTGGCCGAAGACCCCGAGCAGGGACACCACGGCCAGCAGCGCCGGGAAGATCGACAACATCGCGTAGTACGTCAGCGCCGCCGCCCAGTCGGTCAGCCGGTCGTCCTGGAACTCCTTCACGGTCCGCCGCAGCACACCCCACCAGGAACGGGTGCGCAGCTCGGCGGGCCCGTCAGGGGCCCGCCGGGAGTTCCGGGTGGTGAGGCGTTCCGCCATGGCATCTGCCCTTGCTGCTCGGTGCTCGTCGTCGTGAGGAAGAAAAAGGCGCCCCCGGCCCCGCCGGCTGTGGGGCCGGGGGCCGCTCTCAGGCGCTGCGGTGGTGGTCGGTCACCTGGCGGGCCTGCTCGCGCGCGTGCTGCGCGGTCTCGCCCGCCGCCTCGGAGGCGGTCTGCCGCACCTGCTCGGCGGCCTGGCCGGCCACCTCCCTGGCCTCCTGGCCGAGCTGCCGCGCGCTCTCCCGCCCGGCCTCCACGACCGGCTCCAGCACGTCGCCGACCTGCTCGCGGAGCTGCCCGACGGCCTGCTCCTCGGCCTGCGTGCGCGGGATGAGCGCGGCGGCCAGCAGGCCCGCGCCGAACGCGATCAGCCCGGCGGCCAGCGGGTTGCCCTGCGTGCCGCGCATCGCCTGCTCCGGCGCGGCCCGCACCGCCTCGGCGGCCTGGTGGGCGCCGTGCGTCACGGCGCCGGCGCCCTGGTGGGCCCGGTCGGCGGCGTAGGACGGCGTGCCCATGACCCGCTCGCGGAACGAGCGCGCCGCGCGCCGCACGCCCTCGGTCCGCCGCCGCGCGATGCGGGACGGGCTCGTCCGGTCGGCGAGCCGGTCGACGTCGGCGGCCAGCTCGGCGCGCGTGGCCGCGATCTCGCTTCTCATTTCCTCAGGTCGCGTGCCCATTGCGCGTCCTCCTTGAGCGTCTCGATGGTCTGCTCGGGCTTGGGTTCGACCTCGCGCATCCGGTTGCGTCCGGTCGTGTACAGCACGCCGGCGGCGACGGCCCAGATCACCGCGACGATGAACGCCGCCCAGCCCAGGTCCATGACGTTGCCCAGGCCGAACATGACGGCCAGGGTCAGCAGCAGCGCCGTCATGGCGCCGGCGAACCCGGCGCCGCCGAGCAGCCCGCCGGCCTTGCCCGCCTTGGTGGCCTCCTGGCGGATCTCCGCCTTGGCCAGCGCCACCTCCTGGCGGAACAGTTTGGAGATGTCCTCGCCGATCTGGCCGATCAACTGGCCGAGCGTCGGTTCCTCGTGGTGCGCGGTCATGGCAGGTCACTCCCGGCGCCGTAGGTGGGGGGAGTGGAACGCGGCGGCACCTGCCTGGGCTGCTCGGGGCCGGGCACCGCCGGTCCCGGCTCCTCGTACGCGGGCGGGACCACGGGCCTGGTGTCCTGCCGGCTGAAGGCGTCGCCGACCGGCGCGGGCCCCGCAGGCTCGGGCTGCACGACGGGCGCGGGGGCGCTCGGCACGGTGCCGGTGGAGGACAGCGGGGAGCGCTCCCCCTGGCCGGTCTCCGTCTCGGTGCTCTCGTTCGCGGTCTTCATGATCCGGCCCACCAGGAAGCCGGCGGCGAGCGCCCCGGCGAGGAACGCGCCGGGACGGCGGCGGGCGAAGCTCTGCACGTCGTCGACCACGCCGGCGAGGCCGTTGCGGTCCAGGTAGTCGGCGGCCCGGTGGCCCTGGCCGGCGATCTGCCGCACGACGCCGGTGACCGGGGAGTCGGGCTTGGCGTGGTCCTGCAGCGACGACAGGTCCTCGGACCACTGCCGCAGGCTCTGGGCGGCGCGCTGGCTCTGGTGCTCGGACTGCTCGCGCACCCGGTTGCGCAGCTCGTTGACGGCGCGGCGGGTCTGGTTCTTCGCCTCGTCCGCGACCTGCGCGGTCCGTTCCACGGCGGTGCCCGCCACCTCGCGGGCGGCGTCCTTGCCCTGTTGGAGCGTTCCTTCCTGTGGAGAGGCCGGTCGCCCGGTCCCCGTCGGATACTCGCTCATGGGATGCCTCCTCGTGCGACTGATGTCGCCTGCGGCTACCCAGAGCGTCAACAACAAACCAAAACCGCCCTAATGCAGGGCAAAGCGGGCTCCTGGTCGCCTACCACAGCACCCAGGGGCTCTCCAGGCCGCCGCCGAACGTGCCGGTGCCGGTCCGCCGCCAGCGCTGGCGTACGTCGATCTTCGCGCCGCCCTGCGGGATCCTGACCTGGAACGGCCCGCACGTCGCCACCCCGCCCGCGCCCGTGGGAGCGACGTCCGCGCAGGTGAAGGGGGCCGAAACGTTGGTGTCGCCGTCGGTGTCGTAGAGCTGGACGTGGATGTCGGAACCAGCGGCGTTCGCGCCGCGAAGCCGGCCCTGGAGGTGGAAGACGTCGCCGACCAGGGCCACGCACGGGGACATCTCGACGCCGTCGGCCGCCCGCCCCCAGGAGCGGCACTGCCACTGCGGGGCCGTCGCGGGCTGCCGGGACGGCTCGGCCGGGCGGCCCTCCTCCACGGGATCCTCGGTCACGGACGGGGACGCGGCCGCGCGGGGGGTGCGTACGGTCTTCCTGGGCGGGTCGGTCGAGGGCCGCCGGGCGGGCGTCGCCGGCGTGGTGGTGCGCGGGGTGCGGACGGACGCCGTCGGGCTCTTCAGCGCGCGCATGGAGCCGTTCTCCGGCGTGATCGCGGTCGTGACGGGCGGCGGTACGGCGTCGAGGGCGGCCTCGGCGTCGGCCGCCCCCTTCGGGTCCGGCCCGCGCCACGGCGCCACGACGGCCACAGCGGTGCCGGTGAGCGCCAGCGCCGCGACCGTGGCCGCGACCACGGCCAGGGGCCGCCGGGGCCGCCGTCCCGACACGCCGGTGACGGCCCGCGACCGATCACCGCCTGTCCCCGCCGCGGCACGAGTCCCCGGCGAGCCCGGCGCCCCGGTCAGGGCGGGCGCCCCGGAAGGGACAGGAGGGCCCGGTACGCCGGACGCGCTGGGAGCGCCTGAAGGGGAGGAGATCGGAGGCAGGGGCTCGGAGGGGGCGGGTAACGCGGCGAGGGGGCCGGAAGCGGAGGAAGGGAGAGGCTCGGAGGTGGTGGAGGGGGAGTCGGTGCGGGGGATCGGGGGGAGGGCGGGGTGGCCGGCCAGGGACGGCGCCGCCTCGGCCAGCGCCCGCGCCACCGCCGCCGCCTCCGGCCGCGCGCCCGGCTCCTTGGCGACGCAGGCCACGATGACCTGCCACAGCGCGTCCGGCATCCCCGGCAGCCGCCGCGGCATGCTGGACGCGTGCTGCCTGAGCAGCGCCATCGGGTGCTCCCCGACGAACGGCGGCCGCCCGGCGAGCAGCTCGTAAAGGATCAGGCCGAGGGCGTACACGTCCACCGCGGGCGTCGCGGCGTCGCCGCCGGCGATCTCGGGCGCCAGGTACGCGGGCGTGCCAATGATCGACGACGTCTGCGTCAGGCCGGGCCCGTGCACGATGCGCGCCACCCCGAAGTCGGTCAGCCGGGCCCGCCCGGTGCCCGCGTCGATGAGCACGTTCCCCGGCTTGACGTCGCGGTGCGCCACCCCGGCGGCGTGCGCCGCGGCCAGGGCCGCGGCGATCCCGGCCAGCAGCCGGGCGGCCTCCCCGGGAGGCAGCGTGCCGCGCCGCCGGAGCAGGCCGCGCAGGTCGCCGCCCTCGACGAGGTCCATGACCAGGGCGAGCCGGTCGCCCTCGATGACGAAGTCGCGCACGGTGACGATGTTGGGGTGGCGCAGGGCGCGCATGACGTTGCGTTCCTGGACGAAGCGCAGCACCAGGTCGGCATCGCCGGCGAGCCCGTCGCGCAGCAGCTTCACCGCCACGACGTCCCCGGTGTCGCGCTCGCGCGCCCGCCAGACCGTGCCCATGCCCCCGGCGCCGATCTCCTCCAGCAGTGTGTAGCGGCTTCCCAGGAACGACTCCGACCCGTCCTGCCCCATGAGCTGTGCTCCCCCCGTGCCGTGCGACGGAGATCAACTATAAGGATTTCACCTTGGCGAAACCTTAAGCGAACAGCGAACGGGTACATTGCCGCCATCCTCACGAACATCGATCCCTTCATCGGCACAGCGGCCACCGACCTGCCTCGCGCACGCGGTCTCGCCGCCACGTGGTGGTGGCCGAAACCACAGGTCGGCAACACCCACCCAGGGGCGACCTCGCCGCTCGGCATGGTCTCCGCCTGCGCCTACTCCGGCGCCTACCCCACGGGCTACGGCCGCTACGCCAAGAACACCGAGGGCGTGCCCGAGGAGATGTTCGAGCGGCTCCAGGCGTCCGGGTTCACCCACTTCCAGCAGTCCGGCACCGGCGCGATCCGCAAGTACTACAACTACGTCCGGGTCACCCCGATGGTGCAGCCGCTGGACGACCTCAACGAGTCCTGGCCGCTGCACGACGAGGTGGCCGAGGCGGGCTACTACGCCGCCACCCTCGACACCGGCATCCGCTGCGAGCTGACCGTGGGCACCAAGGTCGCCGTGCACCGCTACACCTTCCCCGAGCACTCCAGCGCCCGCGTGGTGATCGACCTGTCCTGCGGCGGCCTCGGCATCGACCTCGGCCGCACCGTGCCGGTCCGGGCGCAGGCCGAGAGCATGGGGCACGGCCGCGCGCAGGGCACGGTGGTGATGGAGGGCGTCCCGCTGTCGGTCTACCTGGAGGTGGACAGCCCCGGCTGGCGGCAGATGCTCTGGTACGACCGCCGTCTCATCCACGGCGGCACCCGCCTCGACTTCGACAGCATCCGGCAGACCACGCTCCGCCCGTTCGGCATGCTCTTCATGGGCCCGGCCAGGGCGGGGCAGACGGTCGAGGTGCGGCTCGGGTTCTCGCTGCGCGGCTGCGAGCAGGCCCGCCACAACCTCGAACGCGAGTGCGGCCAGGCGAGCCCCGCCTTCGACACGGTGCGCCTGCGCACCCGCGCCCGCTGGGGCGACCATCTCGACCGCGTCCAGGTCGAGGGCGGCACGCCCGCCCGCCGCACGGTCTTCGGCACCGCGCTCTACCACGCGCTGATCAAGCCGTGTTTCGGCGACGACGAGAGCCCGTTCTGGCCGACCCCCGGGCCGTTCGCCTTCGACGTGTGCACCATGTGGGACATCTACAAGACCCAGCTCCCGCTGCTGTCCGCCATCGTCCCCGAGCGGGCCGGCGACCTGCTGGAGTCGCTGATCCGGGTCTGCGAGGAGGAGGGCAACTTCCCGATCGGCTACCGCATGGCCCGCGGCGCCGACCGGTTCTTCCGCCAGGCGAGCGCGCTCGTCCACACGGCGCTGGCCGACGCCCACGCGCTCGGCCGCACCGCGCTCGACTGGAACTGGGCGCTCGTGCACATGGTCGGCGACCTGCGCCGCATGTACGGCGAGGACTTCTTCGAGCACGGCGTGGTGCACCCCATCACCCACACCCTCGACCTGGCCTACGCCCACCACTGCACCGCCCAGGTCGCCCGCGCGCTCAACGACCGCCGCCTGGCCGACGACCTGGAGCGGCGCGGCCGTCAGTGGACCAACGCCTTCGACCCCGGCACCGGCCTGCTGCGCGACTCGGAGTTCTACGAGGGCGGCAAGTGGAACTACTCCTTCCGCCTGCTGCACGACATGGCCGCCCGCATCGCGCTGGCCGGCGGCGACAAGGAGTTCGTCGACAAGCTCGACCAGTTCTTCGGCTTCGGCGCGCGGCCGGTGCGGCAGCCGGGCCGGCGCCCCGACCCGGCGGAGATGGCGGCCGGCTACGCGCTCAACCGGTTCGAGGGGCTGAACAACGAGCCCGACATGGAGGCGCCCTGGGCCTACCACTACGCGGGCCGGCCCGACCGCACCGCCGAGGTGGTGCACGCGGCGCTGACCTGGCAGTTCGGCACCGGGCCAGGCGGCCTGCCGGGCAACGACGACTCCGGCGGCCTCAGCTCCTGGTACGTGTGGGCGTCGCTGGGCCTGTTCCCGGTCGCCGGGCAGAGCCTGTTCCTGCTCAACGCGCCCGCCTTCGAACGGGCCGTGCTCCGCACCGGCGACGGCGAGCTCGTCGTCGAGACCAGCGGCCACCGTGAGACCCCGATCGGCGTGGACGGCCCGGAAGGCCACCCGCCCCCGCAGTACGTGCAGTCGGCGACGCTCGACGGCAAGCCCCTGCACGCGACGCACCTGGACGCCGCCACCGTGCACCGCGGCGGCGTCCTCCACCTCCGGCTCGGACCGGAGCCGTCGGCGTGGGGCCAGGAGCTCCGGCCCCCGTCTCTTTCCGATCCACCCGCGACATAGGAGGGAGCGCGATGATCCCCTCGCATCGCCGTCTCGTCATCGTGGTCAGGGCCGACCCGGTCATCTGCGGTCACTCGGGTGAAGCACGCAACCTCGCCGAGGTGGCGTTGACCCGCGGGTTCACCGACGTGCGGCTGCTGACGTGGCCGATCCCCGCGTTGCGGGCGGCCGGGTTGCCGCTCAAGCCGCTGGACCGGCTGCTGCCGTACAGTCCCGGCATCACCGTGGAGCGGCCGGAGCCGGTCGGCGACTACCGGGTGCCCGACGGGCGCCATCAGTCGGGGCTCACCGGGCGGCTGGTCGAGCTGCTGGCCGAGCCGGTGCCGACGACCTGCCTGTCGATGTACCTCGCGCCGCACACGTCGGTGGTCGTGGACGCGGTCGCGTCCGCCCGCGCCGCCGGTTACGCGCCCGACGTCCACACGATCGCCAAGGCGGTCGGCTCCGACGTCACCAACGTGATCCGCTCGTGCCTGCGCGAGGGCCGGTTCGGGGCGGCGACCGTGCTGTTCACCACGTTCCTCGCCAACGACGAGGTCGTCGCGGTCTCCGACTACACCAGGGACGAGATCATCGCCTCGGCCGAGCAGGTGGACGCGCACTGCGGCACCGGCTTCGCCGAGCAGTGCCGGCGGCGGGTGACGGTCAGCTACCCGCCGATCGACTCGACGGCCTTCCTCGACCTCGACCAGGCGGAGGTGGACGCCGCGCTCGCCCGCCGCGGGCTGGACCGCGACGGCTACGTGCTGTTCCTGTCCAGGGTGACCCGCGCGAAGGGCATCTATGAGCTGGTGACGGCCTTCTCGAGGGCGCGCTGCCGTTCGCGGGTGAAGCTGGTCGTCGCGGGCACGGGCCCGGCGCTGGCGGACATCCGGGCGCTGGCCGCGGCCGACGAGCGGGTGCTGTTCCTCGACGACGTGGACGACAGCGAGAAGGCGCTGCTCATGCACGGGTGCGCGGCCTACGCGCTGCCCACCAAGCCCGAGCCCGACTTCGTCGAGACCTTCGGCATCGCCCTCGCCGAGAAGATGCTGGCCGGCGGCGGGCCGATCATCACGACCACGACGGGCGGCACCGGGGAGGCGGTCGGCGACACCGCCGTCATCGTCCGGCCCGGTGACGTCGCGGGTCTGGCGGCGGCCCTCGACCGCGTGGTGCTGGACCTGTCGGCCGCCGAGCGGCACGACATGGAGATGCGCGCCCGTGCCCGCGCGCTGCGCTTCGACCGGGCGGCGGTGTTCGACGACCTCTTCCCGCAGACGCCGGTGATCGAGGTCGCCTGAAGCCCTCCGGCGGCGTACGACGAGCGGGCCTCGCGTCCCCGTGCGAGGCCCGCTGCCGCCGGTCGGGCGGGTGAGCGCCTACAGCGGCGGAAGGTCCTCGTCCCGCTTGCCGGAGCGGTCACGGTCACGGGTGATGCCCTCCTCGTCGATCTCCAGGTGCTCCTTGCGGACCGTCCCGCTCACCGTCTCCTCGTGCTCGACGGACTGCTTGCGCGCGTGGACGCGCTCCACGGGACGGGTCTCCTTGCCGATGACCGCGCGCTCCTCGTGCAGGGTCATGCTCTGCTCGTCCTCGCCGATCTCGTACGTGCCCGCGGCCATCTCGCCCTCGCGGATCGGCTCGCGCTCGATCACGATCTCCTCGTGGCTGAGCGGGACGGACTCCTGCACGGTCTCGGTCTCGACGTACTTGCGCAGCCGTACCCGGCCGCTCTCCACGGTCTCCTTGCCGATGCGGAGCTGCTCCTCGGACATGGTCATGTCGATCTCGCGATCGGCGATGTCCTCCGGGCGGCCCATGCCTCCAGGGCGTTCCATGCCTCCGGTGGCCGGCATGCCGGGCTTGGTGGGCGTGGTCGGTGCGGTCGGCGTGGTGGAGGCCGTCGGTGTGGTCCCTCTGGCGGGCCCGGCGGGCATGGTGGGCTTGGCGGGGCCGGGGACGTCTCCCGCGCGGCCTTCCGTCGTCGTGCGGCCCTCGCCGGTGGGCGACATGCTCCGCTGCGCGGGGACCGACGGCGGCTGGAGGCCGTAGTGCCGGTAGAGCCGCGCCTCCTCCTCGATGGACAGATGGCCGTCCACGTCGATGTTCGGCGCGTCCTTGATCTTGTCCTTGTCGAACGGGACGCGGATCTCGTCCCCGCTGCGGTGCGAGCCGGCCAGGGGCACGAAGGTCTCCTTCATGCCGAACATCCCGGTCCGGACGGTGACCCATTCCGGGTCGCCGGTGCGGTCGTTGAGATAGACCTGGCCTACCTGGCCGATGGACTGCCCGTCCGACCCTACGAGGTGGCAGTCGAACAGGTGCCGTATCTCTGTTTGCAGTGCCATGGCGATTTCCCCCGATTGTTCGTCTCATTCATGAGGCACGTACCCACAATCCACACAAAGCACCACATATCGGACATAAGGCACAGTCAAAGTTGGGCCGGTGGCATGGGAAGGGCCCGCCGCGTGCGGCGAGCCCCGGGAACGCCGGCGTGCTACCGGCGCATGTTGCGGTTGCCGACGTGCTCGGCGGTGCCGACGTCGTGGTGTTCGCGACGCCGCATGCCGGCGAAGCCCAGAAGTCCGAGCAGGCCCAGCAGGCCCCACAGACCGGCATTGCCGCCGCCGTCGTTGCTCTGCTTGTTGTCCTGTGGCGCAGGAGTGACCTGACTGTGCGCCACGGGCGCGACCGGCGTCTCGGCTGTGGCCGCGGCGGCCGGGGCGAGCGTCAGGAAGAACGCCAGTCCCAGTCCGGTGAGTGTCTTGCGCATTGGGTTCCCCCGATCCGGCGGCCCCTTGGTTGCTGAGACCGCCTGTTCTGCCTCCCTGGAGGGAGGCCCCAAGCGGGGCGATCTCTGAAATCCCCTGCTCATTTGGACCCATACCGTCACGACTCAGGCTCAAACGCCTTCTTCTCCTGGCGTGACCTGCGTCTCTCCCTGTTACGTAAGGTTTCAGATTTCTTCTTTGGGGCAGAAACATGAGGTCAACACATCCGACAGAGCCGGCCCCCGGCTCCGACCCCCATGCCAGGAGACGACATGTCCTCGACCGCCACGCCCGCCGACCCTGCCGGGACCCGGATGTTCTGCTCCGGTGACCCGTCGAACCTGGCCGGCAACGCCCACTGGTGGAACGAGTTCGGCGAGGACGGCAGGGGCACGCTCTACCGGTGCGACGTGTGCGGGGTGACCGACCTCGGGTGAGGTGGCCCGATGTGAGTTTCCTGCCTGGTTGATGGCAGGCTGTCCCGCATGGAAAACTCCCAGCCCCGCCCGGAGGGGGCCGTTCTTGAGGAGCTCCAGCGGCTCCGCGCCAGCATCGACAACCTCGACGCCGCTCTTGTGCACCTGCTGGCGGAGCGGTTCAAGTGCACGCAGGAGGTCGGCCGGCTCAAGGCGGAGCACCGGCTGCCCCCGGCGGACCCCGAGCGCGAGGCCCGGCAGATCCACCGACTGCGCAGCCTGGCCGAGGAGTCGAAGCTCGATCCGGTCTTCGCCGAGAGGTTCCTGAACTTCATCATCGCCGAGGTGGTGCGCCACCACGAGCTGATCGCCAGCAGCATGTCGGAGAGCCGCGCGCGACGCTGACCGACGAAAGAAACTTTCATCCGAGTCAAGTCGCACCTCTGACCTGACGGGTTGACGGGCGGCGTCCGAGGCCGGGCGCCGCCTCTTTTTGCGCCTTCGATCCGTATGCTGTACGGTACGGCGTACGGAAAGCACGAGGACGAGGGAGTCGCGCATGTATCAGCCGAGCGCCGAAGAGCTGAAGAGCGTCGAGGAATGGTTCGCCGAGTACGACGCGCGGGCCGAGCGGGGTGAGCTCGACAGGCTGGCCGACCTGGCCGTCTTCCCCATGAACCTGGCCACCGACGTGCCCGGCGGCTACGCCACCGTCCGGCAGTGGACCCGCGAGGAGTACCTGGAGGCGATGAAGGACGCGATGGGCGGCGGCACCGCCGGGCTGGACCTCCGCTCGCGGCGGACCCCGCACTTCCTGAGCGAGAACCTGGTGGTCGTCGAGACGCACGCCACCATGACCATCGAGGGCCAGGAGCAGGAGATGCACTACGCCGATCTGCTGGTGCGCACCGAGGACGGCTGGGCCTTCCAGACCATGATCCAGGGCGGCTGGGGGCACGGCTGGCCCGCCGCCAGACGCGGCTGACCGGACGGGAACGACCGCCGGGCCCGCCGTGCGCGAGCCCGGCGGGCGGGTCTCACAGGTAGGGGCCCGAGCCGCCGCGCGGCCGGTCCGGCAGGTCGTGCCCACGGCCCTCGGGCAGCCGCGGGCGGGCGCCGGCCTGCTGGAGCGCCAGCCCGGCCTTGATGCCCTGGAAGACGCCGTCCAGCCAGCCCACGAGCTGGCCCTGCATGATGCGCAGCTCCGCCTGGCTCGGCAGGCCGGCCGGCTCCTCGGGCATGAGGCGTTCGAGTTCCTCCCGCAGCTCCGGCGCCACGGACTCGCCGATCTCCTCGATGGCCCGCAGATGGATGTGCTTGAGCTGGTCGCGGGCGCGATCGTCCAGGGGCGTGCCCTGGGCCTCGTCCAGCAGCATGCGCACCATGTCGCTCATGCGCAGCAGCCGGGCCGGCTCGGTGACGCGGGCGATCTCCCGTTCCGCGGCGGCGGCCTGCGGCGACAGCGCCGGCGAGCCGTGCTCCTCCGGGCCGTACGGGCCGGGTGTCGAAGTCATGAGCCGTCCTCCGGGGTGCTGGTTCGCTCGTGCGATCTCGGGTCCCCCACCCCCTGCCCACGAACGGTGACCTGATTACCCGCCCTCCGTGGGCTGCGGACGGCAGCACTCGCAGGCCGGGCCCCTGCCCAGCTTCGTGGCCAGCCAGTGCGTCCCGTCCTGCAGGCCCTCCAGGGTGCGGCCGACGGCGTAGTAGAGCCTCGGCGGGACGCGCCTCAGCGTCGTGGAGTGCCGCTGGCCGAGCAGCGCCACGAACTGCCGCGGCGAAAGGGCGGCGTAGCGGGGCAGGTTCTCGTACCAGCGGGCGCTGTTGCGGGCCGAGCGCTGGGTCATCCGGATGGCCGGGATGCGCCTGCGCGAGTAGAGGGCGAGCGCGGACAGCGGGTCGGGGTCGCTGTGCAGCGCGTCGGCCAGGAAGGCGGCGTCGCCCAGCGCGAGCGCGGTGCCCGCGCCGATCGAGTAGTGGGTGGTGTGCGCGGCGTCCCCGAGCAGGGCCACGTTGCCGCGGTGCCAGGTGCGGTTGGTGAGGGTGCGGAAGTTGAGCCAGTGGGCGCTGCCGTCGGGCTGCTCGCGGCCGATCAGCGGGTGCCCGTCCAGGACGTCGGAGAACAGCTTCTCCAGCACCGCGAGGCTGTCGGCCTCGCTCGCCGCGTCGAGGCCGAGGCCCGTCCAGGTGGCGGGCGCGCACTCGACCACGCAGGTGCTGTGCTCGTTGCCGTACGGGTAGCCGTAGCACCAGATCCAGCCGTGCGCGGTCTCCACGAACGAGAAGACGAACGAGTCGAAGATCTTCGTCGTGCCGAGCCACATGTAGACGTTGCGGCCGACGGTGAACTCGGTGCCGAAGTGCTCGGCGTGCGGCTCGCGCAGCCTGCTGTTGATCCCGTCGCCCGCCACGACCACGTCCGCCCCGTCCAGCTCGGGCGCGTCGGGGCCGGTGATCTCGTGCTCGTACACGATCCGCACGCCGAGCTCGCCCGCGCGCCGGGCGAGGATGTCGAGCAGGGTGCGGCGGCCGATGCCGAAGCCGTCGTCGCCGTGCTCCATGGTGAGGGTCGCGCGCTCCTGGAGGTCGACGACCCAGTCGTCCCAGTGCACGGAGTTCTCCTTGATGGCCTGCGCGGACTCCGGGTCGAGCGCGTACAGGTTCTGCAGGAGCTGCGACCAGTACGTCACGCCCCACCCGTAGGTCGAGCCCGCCGGGTTCCGCTCGTAGACCGTGAGCTCGTGGGACGTGTCCATCCGCTTCATGAGGATCGAGAAGTACAGGCTGGCGGGCCCACCGCCGACGCAGACGACCTTCATCATCGAACTCCCATTACGCATAATGTGGTCGGTATGTAGCAGAAAGTAGCAGGCCGGTTACAGGGAGAGGTCTGCTCGCGTCGAGCCCCAGGTCATGACCTCACCACAGGCTCGTAGAGGGCCGCCGGACGCTCGGCACCCGCCAGAAGTTCGCGGGGCGCGGGCCAAGAATCTTTGGGGCGGCGCCCCGGGGTGGCGCGCACCGCGGGGAGATCGGCGAAATTACGTTCTGTCGTAGCTCCTGTCCGTGAGTTACCAAGGGGGAAACCGAATGCTTCGTCGTGCTCTGGCGGGCTGCCTCGCTCTGGCGGCCGCCGGCCTCGTCACCACCGCCGCCGGCTCCGCAGCGCATGCCGACCTCAAAGCGCCGTTCGCCCGCGCCGGGGCGGTCGTGGGCCTGGACGGCTCCCTGATCGACGGCAAGAACATCTACCGGACCTGGCGCTCGGCCACCGGCCAGTACTGCGTCCAGGTCGCCCACTTCGTGGACACGATGGAGGCGCTGATCCAGATCACGCCACGGCACGCCGCGCGGCTGCCGTACATCGCCTACCGGTTCCCGTCGACGCAGTGCAGCAACCAGCCCAACACGATCACGGTCAGCGTCGTCAGCACCGACACGGGCCGGCTCGCGGACGGCGGCTTCGACCTGCTCATCTCCTGACCTCCCAGCACCCTGACGGCCGCGCGCCCCGCCCGGGGCGCGCGGCCGCGCCCTTTCCGCGGCAGCGGCGCGGTGAAGGACTGGATCACCTCGAAGCAGTGCCCGTCCGGGCAGCGCAGCTCTTAGATGGCCATGGGCCGCTCCTCACCAGAGCTCGACGGAACGGGACAGGATCGCCGCGAGGTCGTCCTCGCCCACCGGCAGCGGGGCGGTGGCGAGCAGGCGCTGCTGCTTCATCGCCCCCTCCACCAGGGCGGGGACGTCCGCCTCGGTGTAGCCGACGCCGCCGATGCCGTTCGGCAGGCCGATCTCGCGCATCAGCGCCGCCAGCACCGCGGGCAGCCGCCCGGCCGGCTCGCCGCCGGCGGCCGGATCCAGGATCTCCGCGGCCCGCAGGTGGCGCTCAGGGCAGGCCGCGAACGTGAACCGGAACGCCTCGGGCGCGCTCAGCGCCACCGCCATGCCGTGCGGCACCAGCGGCTCGTCCTTCGGATAGCCCTCGGGACGGAAGTCCCTGACCCGACCGGCGATGGGATAGGCGTTGGCGTGCGGGATGTGCACGCCGGCGTTGCCGAAGCCGAGCCCGGCGAACGTCGCCGCCATCGCCATCCCGGCCCGCGCGCCGGCGTCGTCGCCGTCGCGCACCGCCGCGGTGAACGAGCCGGCGAGCAGCCGCATCGCCTGCTCCGACCACATGTCGGAGACCGGGTTGGCCCCGCAGTAGGGCACCCGCTCCTCCGGCCGCTTGCGCGCGAACGAGGTGTACGGGCGGGCTGTTTGACGCGCTCGCCGGGCTGAAGCCCGACGATTCTGGCCTGTGCCACTGTCGTTCACGCGGCGGCACTTCCTTGGCTTCCTGCTTCGACGGGCCGTGCCGGGCTCGCGCCCGGCCTTACCGGCCCTCCACAGGCGTTTTGCCTCTCCGCCCGTCCGGCGGCGAGGATATTGAGCGCGGCGTTGATGTCCCGGTCGTGGGCCGCACCGCAGGAGCAGGTCCACTCCCGCACCGACAGGGGCATGTCCTGCCGTACGGCTCCGCATACCGAGCACAGCTTGCTACTCGGGAACCAGCGACCGACCTTGACGAAGGTCCTGCCGTACAGGCGCGCCTTGTACTCCAGCATGGCCACGAACGACGACCAGCCCGCATCATGCACGCTCTTGGCCAGCCGGGTGCGCGCCAATCCCTTGACCGCCAGGTCCTCCACATACACCGCTTGGTTCTCGCGGATGAGCTGTGTGGAGAGCCGGTGGTGGAACTCGCGGCGCGCGTCGGCGACCCTGGCGTGCCGCCGGGCGACCACAAGCCGGGCCTTGGCCCGGTTCTTGGAACCTTTCTCCTTACGGGACAGGGCCTTGTGCGCCCGCTTGAGTTTCTTCTCCGCCCGGCGCAGGAACCGAGGCGAATCGATCTTCCGCCCGTCCGACAGGACAGCGAAGTGTCCAAGACCCAGGTCGATCCCGCTCTCGATCCCGCTTTCCGGCAGGGGTGAGGCGCTGACCTCCACGACGAAGGACGCGAAGAACCGGCCCGCCGCATCCTTGATCACGCTCACGCTGGACGGCTCGGAGGGCAACTCCCGCGACCAGCGCACCGCCACCTCTCCGATCTTCGGCAGGCGTAGCTTTCCGCCCGGCGTGATCGAGAATCGGGCGTTGCGGGTGAACCGGATCGCCTGCCGGCTGTCCTTGCGGGACCGCAACCGGGGAGCGCCCAGCTTCGGGCCTTTGCGTTCGCCCGACAACGAGGCGAAGAAGTTGCGGAACGCCCTCGTGCAGTCGGCCAGCGCCTGCTGGAGCACCACCGCCGACACCTCGCCCAGCCACACCCGGCCGGGGCGCTTCTTCGCCTCGGTGATGACCTGCCGGGACAGGTCGGCGTCGGTGACGAACGGCAGGCCGGCCTCATGCGCGTCGTTACGCAGCCGCAGCGCGTCGTTGAACACGACACGCGCGCAACCGAACGCCTTGGCCAGCTCGATGTGCCGGCCCGGTGTCGGGTCGAGGCGGAAGCCGTAACGGAGCTGCACACGATCATCCTACTATTGGCTTATGGCCGAGTACCGCGATATCGGGACCGGCAGGCACTGCGTTTTCGTCCTGCACGCTCATTGGTTTTCGTGACCAATGTTCCGCCACCAGGTCTTCAACGGCGAGCACCTGACACGGCTGGAAGAGATCATGAGGCTGGAAGAGATCATGAGGGATGTGCGCGCCGACTTCGAGACCGAACCGAGCGAGTTCAACGGCGAGAACAATCACGTCCACCCGCTGGTGAACTTCCCACCCAAGATCGCCCTGTCCAAGCTCGTCAACTCGTTGAAAGGGGTGTCCTCGCGGCGGATGCGCACCGAGTTCCCCGAACCGGCCCACCACTACTACCGGGCGAACAAGCTGTGGCCGGGCTCCTACTTCGCCGGGTCGGCAGGCGCAGCTGCCATCAGTGTCCTGCGCCAGTACATCGAGCAGCAGAACCGGCCGGTCCGAGCAGGGTGGACGCCGGTCCGCCTGGCGGCGAATCGGCTGTCCTTGCCCCGCTACGCGAGACGGTCGGCTTCACCCCCGGCCTGAAGGACCCCGTTGGGGATCTCTCATTACGACCATTGTGTTCATTGAGCTATCAAATCGACACTGATGGTGAAAGGCGGCGCGTGGGCGAGGGAGATGAGATCGATGCTGGAGAAGCGACGTGGGCGACAGGTGCCCGAGCTGACGGCCCGGGTGGTCGCGGCGGCCTTCCCCAAGGGCACCCTGGCGGTGTGGCTGCGTGATGCGCTGGGCGAGGTGTTCTCCGACGAGTTGTTCGCCGAGGCGTTTCCAGCCGATGGGCGCCCGGCCATCTCGCCGGGCGCGCTGGCGGCGGTGTCGGTGTTGCAGTACGCCGACAACCTCTCCGACAGGCAGGCGGCCGAGGCGGTGCGAGCCCGGATGGACTGGAAATACCTTTTGGGGCTGGAGCTGACAGACCCGGGGTTCGACCACAGCGTGCTCAGCGACTTCCGCGCACGGCTGGCCGAGCACGGCCTGGAGGAGAAGATCTTCGAGGCGGTGCTGGAGGCAGCCGCCGCTCGCGGGCTGCTGCGCCCGCGCGGGCGGCAGCGGACGGATTCCACCAAGGTCTTGGCCGATGTGCGGCTGCTCAACCGGATGGAGTTCGTCGGCGAGGTGCTGCGCACGGCGCTGGAGGCCCTGGCCGCTGCGCACCCGTCCTGGCTTGAGGAGGTGCTGGCAGGGCAGGAGGAGCGGTGGCTGCGCCGCTATGGGGAGCGGATCGACTCCTGGCACGGGGACCTGCCTGGTGCCGATCGCGAGCAATGGCTGCGGCAGGTGGGCGAAGACGGCTTCTTCCTGCTGGAGAAGATCGAGGATGCGAAGGCGCCGGCATGGCTGCCTCTGATCCCCGCCCTGGCGGCGCTGCGCCGCTGCTGGGATGAGCAGTACCTGCGCGACGAGCACGGCGTGCAGGCCCGCGAAGGCGCACAGTTGCCGCCCGGGGCCCAGCGCATGGCCAGCCCGCACGACCCGCAGGCCCGCTACGGGGTCAAGCGCGGGCAGGGCTGGGTCGGCTACACCCTGCACGTGACCGAGACCTGCGAGGCGGACGCGCCCCGCCTGATCACGGACGTGGCCACCGGCACCGCCGCCGACGGTGATGACAGCGCCGCGCTGCCGGGCATCCACCAGCGTCTTGAGCGACGCGGTCTGCTGCCCGCCGAGCACCTGCTCGACAGCGGCTACGTCACCGCGGCGAACCTGGTCGAGGCCGCCGGCACCCGCGGCGTCGTCCTCATCGGCCCGGCCCGCCCCATCACCGCGGCCGCGGCTGACGGCCGCTTCACCCACGAGGACTTCCGCATCGACGACCAGGCGCGCACCGCCGTCTGCCCCGGCGGGCAAACCAGCATCTCCTGGGTCCCGGCCCACTCGGCCAGGGGCGTCCCCGTTATCCAGGTACGTTTCGCCGCCGCCGGCTGCCGCGCCTGCCCGCTGCGGCAGCGTTGCACCACGGCCGACAACCCGCAGTGGGGACGGACGCTGACCCTGCGCCACCCCCGCCAGCGGGCCGCCCTCCAGCAACGCCGCCACGAGCAGGACACCCCCGCCTGGCGGCACCGCTATCGGCCGCGCGCCGGCATCGAGGCCACCATCCACCAGCTGACCTCCCGCACCGGCCTGCGCCGCAGCCGCTACCACGGCCTGCAACGCACCCACCTGGGCCACTGCCTGGCCGCAGCAGCCGTCAACCTGATCCGCATCCACGCCTGGGAACACGGCATTCCACCTGATCCAACACGAAGAACCCATTTATCCCGATTGCTCGGCAAATGCGCGTAATGAGAGATCCCCAAACGGGGTCCTGAAGGCCGGAGCACTACCGACGATTCTGGTAGCTCTCCAGCGCGTGGCAGAGGATGTCCATGCCGGCCGCGGCCGTCACGCCCGCCGGCTGCGTCATGGTCAGGCCGGGGTCCACCACGGCCAGCACCGGTCGCAGCCGCGGATGGCTGATGCCGGTCTTCACCTTCAGCTCCAGCACGTCCAGCACGCAGATCGTGGTGGACTCCGAGCCGGTGCCGGTGGTCGTCGGCACCGCGACCAGCGGCTTGAGCGGCCGCGACGGGGCCAGGCCGGCGCCGACGGGCACGTTGACGTAGTCGAGGAGCGTGCCGGGGTTCGTGGTGAGCAGGTTGACGGCCTTGGACGTGTCGATGCTGGAGCCGCCGCCGACGGCGACGTAGGCGTCCCACGGGCCGCTCGCCCGCGCGTGCTCCACGGCCGCCTCCAGGCTCTCGTCGGTCGGCTCGACGTGCACGCCGTCGTAGACGCGCGCCTCCATGCCGTATCCGGAGAGCTGTTCGGCGACGCGGGCGGGGGCGCCGGTCGCGGCCACCCGGGCGTCGGTGACGACCAGGACGCGGCGGACGCCGTACTGGGCGAGGTCGAAGCCGATCTCGGCGGCGGCGCCGGGACCGAACTTCAGCGCCGGGGCGCCGTAGGTGAAGACCGACTCGGGGTCGGCGGGGACGGCGAACGTCATGGGGCGCTCCTCACTGGTAGAAGCCGTCCGGCGCGGTCCGCAGGGAGCGGAGCTGGGCGGCGTCGTGGCCGAAGACGACCTGGGCGTTCGTACGCTCGGCCAGGGCGCGGATCTTCTCCACGGAGGCGTACCAGGCGGTATCGTGCCCACGGTGTGGCCGGGGGCCTCGATGAGCGTGACGCCGGGCAGGATCTCGGTGTCGCCGGAGACGGTCGTGAAGTCAAGGCCCTCGTAGTCGGCCTTCAGGTGGGCTCCGTCGAAGGCGCCCGCGTAGCCGAACGCGAACTCCTTCTCCTTGTCGTTGCAGACCAGCCGGGCGCCGGTGCCCTCGAACATGCGGACGTTGCCGGCGTGGTCGAAGTGCAGGTGCGACAGGACGACGTAGTCGAGGCTCGCCGGGTCGGCGCCGAGCCGGCCGAGCTGCGCGTCGAGGTACTGCTCGTCGCTGACCTGGTCGTATGGGAAGAACTCCTGCAGCCCGGTGGACTTCCAGCGGGTCTCCCAGCCGCAGGGGCAGCTCGTGTCCCACAGGAGGGTGCCCTCGCCGGTCTCGATGAGCACGGCGTGGGTGGTGCAGGGGTACCACTCGACGGGACGATCGCGCTCGTCCCTGGGCCGGATGGTGCGGCCGGGCTTGAGAAGCAGCCAGGTCAGGTCACAGCTCATCGCTCCGCAGTCAAGGATGTGGAGTTTCATGCGTGTTCCTCCATCAGGAGTGCCTGATGTCCGATATGTAACACGCAGACGCCCTCATCTCCAGGGGGTGCCCCGAGAGGCCGCTCATGGGATGCTCGGCAGTGTGATCACTCCTCGTCACGGAGCCTCGCATGCTCCGTAGGATCGCGCGCGCCCTCGACCCGGCCGGCCAGGAGCGGAGCACGTCCGCTCACGAGGACATCCGGGCCTACGCCCGCCAGATGCTGGCGGAGACCCGTGAGGAGCTCAACCGGGCCGACGCCAAGGCCCAGGTGCTGCTCGGCATCGTCGGCGTCGGGCTCGGAGCCGTCACGGGCGGCCTGCTGGCCGGGAGCTGGTCACCGTTCCGGCTCTCCGACTCCGTCGAGTGGCTGTGGTGGGCCGGCGTGGCCTCCGCGGTGGCGTCCGTGCTCGTGCTCGCCCGCGCCGTCTACCCCCGGCTGGACCGGAGGAGACGGCGCGACGACGCGGTCATGTACTACGCCGACGTGCTCCGCTTCGACTCGGCCGCGGAGCTGTCCCGGGCGCTGGCCGGGTCGTCGGCCATGGGGCTGGAACGGCTCGCCGACCAGCTCCACCGGGTCAGCGCCATCGTCGGCCAGAAGTACCGGCTGATCCGCTGGGGGTTCTGGCTGCTCCTCGCCGGGCTGGCCGGCACGGTGGGCGCGGTGCTGGTGGACCTCGCGCTCACCCCGGCTCCTCCATGAGGGCGAACGGCGAGTCGGGGCTCGGCTGCGGAAGAGGGACGCCGAGCCGCTCGAACGCCGCCCGCAGGGCGCTCTCGCTGGACATGACCAGCTCGAAGGCGTTCGCGTGCCGCTGGGCGTCGACGATCTTGGCCAGGAGCTGGAAGAGCTTCTCGGCCTTCTCCTCCCGTTCGTCGAGCATGCCGTCGGTGATGTCCGCGACCTTCTCGATCGCCTGCGTGAGCCGGACGGCATGCCGCGCCGTCGCGCCGTCCGTCGCCTCGGTCAGGAACTGCGCGCAGAGGCGGCGCGAGGTGCTCAACTCCTGGATGTGCACCTCGATCTGCTTGGCCCGCGACGTGATCCGGTAGAGCCTGCTCTCGTGGGCGCAGCGCAGCTGCCTGACCTCCTCCGGCACGTCCACCTCGATGGTCGCCCGCCAGGTTCCGGCCACGGAGTCCGACGGCCGCTCCTTGAGCCGCTCACCGAGAGCCTCCTTCGCGGCCCGCTCCGCCTCCGCCGGCGCGAAGACGCTGTGCTTGCGCAGCGTCTCACGGACGTTCTCGCGAACGACGTCCTTGATGAGATGGTCCTGATCCTCTCTCAGCTCCTTCCAGGGGCGGAAGATGAGGGCCCCGGTCGCGGAGCGGCGCCAGAGCCAGACCCTGACCTTGAACCTGTACCCGTCGCCTTCCGACGGGGCGGTGAAGACATAGGAGGCGTCCTCCGGGGTCACCTCCGCCTCCTCGGCGAGCGCCGCCGCCTTCCGCGGCTCCCCCTGCGCGGCCGGGAACCTCGACCAGCGCTGCACGAGCACGGGCCGCCTGATGATCTTCGCTAGGGGCATGACCGTCCTTCCTTCACGAGCCGCAGGTAATGGGTGAACTGGTCGGCGGTGATCGATCCCCGCCGGTGCCACAGGTGCAGGTGGAACAGCCAGGAGGGCCGCACTCTCACGGTGGTTCTGCGGATCACCTCGTGGACGACGGCGCCGATCACCGGCTCCGACGCCGCCCTCTCCGCCCATCTCGCCATGAGCGTCCAGGCGGACGGCGTGTAGGGACGGAACCGCCTGCGCCCGTGGGTGGCCGACAGCCCGAGATCGAGCGCGTTGAACCAGAGCAGCCCCAGGTCGCTCACGGGTTCGTGGCGCCAGAGCGGTGGGTGCGACTCATCCTCCTGCTCCGCGGTGGCCAGGCGGACGAAGGCGAGCGCCGCGCTGAGCCGTTCTCCGGGATGCTCGCCTCCCACCCAGCGCGCCAGCGCCCCCAGCACCTTCGCGGCGGTCTCGGACGTGTAGATCTCGGCCACCGAGCGCGCGACGCCGTCGCACGTCTCCCACCACACCGCGCCGGCCGCGACCGTGTGCAGGGCCTCCAGCGCCTCCTTGACGTGACGGACGCCGACGGAGGAGCCGTACGCCAGCGCCGCCGAGATGCGCTGGGCGTAGGAGCCCGTTGTCCAGGTCTTGAGCCGCCGGCGGACCAGGGCGGCGACGTCCGCGTCGGCGAGAGCCGCGGACTCCACCGCCCAGGCGAGCACTTTCGCCTGACCCGCGTCCTCGCTCCAGGGGGTGAAGAACCGCTTGTCGATGACGTCGAAGTCGCTCGTCGCGAGCTTGCCGACCGCGTGGGCGGCCTTGAGCTGCACCCGCCAGTCGTCGTCGGCCACCAGGTCGGTGAGCCAGTCGTAGAGCGCGGGCCGGACCCCGGGCAACTGCTCCCAGATCGTGGTCAGCAGCCGATCGGCCATCCCCGGCCGGAGCTCGATGCGCTGTCCCTCGCCGCCGCGATGCGTCCGCGTCGCGTCGAGGGTCGGATGCTCGATCCACTCGCTCAGCCGCTCCCACACCGGGAGACCCTGTTCCTCCTCGTCCGCGGGGTCGCGCTGCTCGTCCTGCCTGATCCGGTACGCCAGGGCGAGCGCTGCCTCGGAGACGATCGCCTCGGGCAGGCCGTACAGAACCGCGCTGCTGATCAGGAAATGCCTGCTCAGAGCGGGCTCGCTCTGCTTCAGGCTTTCGGGCAGCCCGGCGAGGGCCGTGTAGGGCAGGTCGGCGATCATGTCGGCGAGCCGCCGGCCGCGCCGCAGACCGTCCGAGAGCTGGACGGCGGTGTTGACGGCCTGCCAGGGGCGGCAGCCCACCACATGCTCGTCCAGGGCCTCCCGGAGGTCGTCGAGTTGCGGCTCGATCCCCGGCACCAGGTGCGCGAGCCACTGACGGACGATGTCACCGGCCGCCGGAGCCACGTGCGTGACCACGCACTTGGTGACCGCGCACGAGCCGGGGACGAGGGCCACGATGGCGGCGCCGCTCTCGCGGGCCACCGCCGAGAGCTGGTCGATCACCGCCTGGGGATGGCGTGGCCAGGAGACGTCGTCGACGCGCATCACGTACCCGTGACCGGGGCGCAGATCCCGCGCCCGGATCTTCTTCGGATCCCTGGCGACCAGGTGGCTGCAGGTCAGCCCGTGCTCCAGGAGGGCGCAGACCGCCGCGGTCCAGCGTCCGCTGTGCGACTCGCCTCTGAGCAGGACCACGGGGGCGCTCGCCAGGTGGGCCGCCAGCTCGTGCTGGGAGGGCGTCGTCAGGAGGCACGCCCGGATCTCCGCGAGCTCCGCGGCGGACAGCGGTTGGGTGTGGACCGCCTCCTCCTCGGCGCCGAAGTACTGGATGAGGTCGCGGCCCGCGCCGTAGAGGGCGGCGCCCCGCTCCGCCGTATAGGACGATCCGCCGTACCAGCTCTGCCCGACGTCGATGATCTCGGCGCGGAGCCGGCGCTCCTTCTGCTCCTGCTCGATGCGCTCGGCCAGGGACGGCGTCTGCCCGGCGGCGGAGAGGTCCTCAGGCTCGGCGTCCAGCAGTTCCTGGCCAGGGCTCTCCTCGGTCATGGCCGCCGGTCCCGCGGCCGGTCGGTGACCGTGAGGTCGCGACCGGCGATGTTGCTCGTGCCGTCGCCGGAGACGCGGAACTCGTTGCCGCCGTACCAGTCGCCCGCGACGCTCACGTGACGGCCGTCCCCGGGAGGCCGCGGGGGCGGGCTCGCGTCCTTGCCGCCGTCCTCGGCGTCGAAGGACGCCAGTTCGGGAACGGAGCGGACGTCGTAGCCGGGCAGATGGACGTAGGCGACGTAGCTCTGCTGCTTGACCTTGGCCCGCACCCGGCGGAACCGGTCCGCGGGCGGTCCGCCGTAGCCCTGGCCGACGTAGTCGTCGTGGAAGGTGCCGGACACGATCACGCCCAGGTTCGCGTCCGGCACCGCGCGCAGCGCGGCGCGCAGGGCGTCGGCGTTGACCAGCCGCCCGCTCTCCACCGCGTGCCGGCCGGGGGATCCCGCGGGACCGTCCACGTGCAGCGGGCCGGCATGGATGGCCAGGCGCAGGCGAAGGCGGGGGCCCGGCGCGGCGTTGTGCGCGTCGAGGTTCTGGCGCAGCGCGTCCGTGAACGGGCCGATGAGCCGGGCGGGATGGATGCCCGGCGGCAGGACGACGAACTCGCCGTCGCCCTGCGGCTGCCGTTTCCAGTCGAGCAGGCCGAGACCCGCCGCCCCCGCCGCGAGGTCCAGCAGCCGGATCATGGCGGCCTGCAGCACGTACTGCTCGCTGTTGTTGTGCTTGCTGTAGTCCTCGACGTCGTAGGTCAGCATGGCCCGGTACTGTGGCGTGTCGTTCATCGCGCTCCTGTCGTCGCTCCCGTAGGAGACGATGACGCCGGAGAGCGGGAAAGGACCCGGATTTCTACCGGTTCTCCGGCACACAGTCGGCGAACTTCGCCAGACCCGGCATGTCCCTGATGACGACGCGGCGGTGGCCGCGGAGGACCAGGCCGCGTTCCGACAGCGAGCGCAGCGCCTTCTGGACCGTGGGCTCCTTGGCGCCGACCAGACTGCCCAGCTCGGCGCGGGTCAGCCGGACCCCCATGTCCACGCCTTCCAGCACGGCGCGACCGTGGGCGGCGGCCAGCGCGAGGATGATCCTGGCGAGGCACACCTCGGCGTCGTACCCGGCGAACTCGAGG
Organism: Nonomuraea coxensis DSM 45129; assembly: GCF_019397265.1. Lineage (NCBI taxonomy): Bacteria > Bacillati > Actinomycetota > Actinomycetes > Streptosporangiales > Streptosporangiaceae > Nonomuraea > Nonomuraea coxensis. The sequence goes on along the minus strand of NZ_CP068985.1, from coordinate 7,004,186 downwards.
CGGCGCTGGTTGGCCCATTCCAGCCGGTCGCCGAGGAGGCCGGAGAGGGCGAAGGCGGCGTGCGGGTGCCGCTGCAGGTAACCGACGAAGGCACTGCCCTTGATCGCGCACAGCGAGGCCGGGCCGCACGTGGTGACGTCGGCGGTGCGCCTGCCCGACCCGAGGATCGCCATCTCGCCGACGATGTCGCCTGAGACCCGGATGGCGAGAAGGGCCCGTTCGCCGTTCTGGGCCTGCGTGGTGATCTTCACCAGGCCGTGGAGGATGAGGTAGACCAGGGAGCCGGCTTCGCCCTGGCGGATGAGCCGGGTGCCGTCCGGCGCGACGAACGTGGTGCCGAGCCCGACGAGCTCCGCGGGCATCGCCTCGGGCAGCCGGGCGAGGAACGTGCCCGTCGGCCACTTCGCCACCACCGGAAGCCTCCCGCTGCGGGTTGTCAGGGGATGTGGGCCACGGCTCCGTAGTTGCCCGAGGTGGCGGGCTGGTCGGCGCAGGCGGCGTCGTCGCCGGCGTGCCACTCGGGCACCCAGACGAGGCCGGGCTCCACCAGGTCGAGGTCGTCCAGCAGGGCTTCGATCTCCTCCTTCGTACGGATCGCGAGGTGCGGGAGCGTCATGGCGAGCACGTCGCGGACGGCGGGGAGGAGCTCCTGGGGGACCGCGTCGAACGTGGTGTGCGCCAGGGCGAGGAAGCTGCCGGCCGGAGCCGCGTGGCGCAGGCGCTTGATCACGTAGTGGGCGTACTCCTCGTCGTCCAGGCTCTGCGCGGACAGCAGCAGGACCGCTATGGGGCGGTCCCAGTCGAGGAAGGTCTGGACGACCCGGTCGCCGAGCATCTCGTCGATCTCGTGGATGTCGCCGTCCACGACCCGGACGAGGTCGGAGAAGGGCTCGATGGTGGCCTGGGCCATGGTGACGACCATGGGGTTGTTCTCGACGTACACGGTCCGGACGGCGGGGCTGGGGGAGACCTGGCGGGCGAGGTCGTGCAGGCGGCGGCCGGGCGGGAGGCCGCTGGGCACGCCACTGCCGATGATCATGAACTGGTCGATGCCCTCGGTGGCGGCCAGACGGCGTACGACACGGGAGAGGAACTGCAGGACGGCGTGGGCGGCGGTGGTGAGGACGGGAGCGGCTTGCTCGAAATGGCGCACCATGTCTTTGTCCGCCTGGAAGTTGTTCTTCCCGCCGGCCGCCGCGTCGAAGATACGCGTCATGCGCGCCTGCGTCGTTTCGAGCTTGGCCAGGTTTCGGACAGCCCTTTGGTGCATGAGCGTTGCCCCTTTCCCACGCCGCCACCCGTCCGGGGTTGGCGATCTTCGGACCTCACTCGATGACTCTGACCATATGTTCCAACAATTCCAGTCAATCGCAATGCGGTAGACCGGTTATTTCGGGAAATGTTTGTGACCAGAATGAGGGGGACGGGGAGTGGTGAGGGTTGTTCGATCAAGAAATGATGTGGCATTCGCGCACGTTGGAGATGGTTTTGTGGTGGCGAGAGAAGGGCTTCTGCGGGTTGTTGAATGATCGAATCGGTGGGGTGTTCGTGGATTGTGATATTTCGGGCTCATGAGTTAAGTGATGTTTGTGGGGTTTGCGGGCCCGCGTGTGGTTGACGGGCGAGGGTCTCGACGGTCGGCGCGCCGTGTCCGGAAGGGGCGGACGGCGGGGGCCGTACGGGCGGCGCGCGGTGGGGGCCGAAGGGGAGGGCGAACCCTTACGGATCACGAAAAACAGGGTGATCGTGGAGACGCCCGCCCATAGCCACCTATAACCTTCCCGTCGGCAATCGATCCGGGGAAGGGAATGGGGTGGCCGGCCATGGCCGAGCAGGGGGACCCGCGGCGCGGGCCGCGGTTATCGGGCACGACCCGCCCGGCCGGCGAGAGCGACCGGCCGACGACCTTCGAGCTCTTCTTCGACCTGCTCTTCGTGTTCGCGGCGACCCGGGTCACCGCGCTCATGGCGCAGGAGCACGGCGTTCACGGGCTGCTTCAGGGGCTGCTGCTGCTCGCGCTGCTGTGGTGGGCGTGGGAGGGCTACACCTGGCTCGGCGACCGGGGGCGCGCCGGCGACGGCGTGGTGCGCGGCGGGATGGCGGTGGCGAGCGCCGCGGTGTTCGCCGTGGCGCTCGCCGTGCCCGAAGCCTGGCGGGACGCGACCGGCGGGCTGAACGGGCCGCTCGTGGTCGTGGGCGCGTACGCGCTGGTGCGGGCCGTGCACCTCGCCGTGGACGGCGCCGTGTCAGGGGCGGAGGGCGACGAAGGGGCGCCTCGCCGGATCGCGCTCTCCTGGGGGACCCTGCTGGCGGGCGTGCCGCTGCTCGTGGCGGGGGCGCTGCTCGGCGGATGGGCGCAGACGGTGCTGTTCGCCGGAGCGCTCGCCGTCGACCGGGCCGGGGCGCACCTGACCGCGCGCCGCGGCGGCCTCCGGGTCCGCGACGTCGCGCGGCGGAGCGAGCGGCACGGCCTCTTCGTGCTGCTCGCCCTCGGCGAGTCGGCCGCCGCCACCGCAGCGGGGGCCGCCGGGCGGGCGGTGAGCGTCCCGCTGCTCGCCGGGGCCGCGCTCGGGATCGCGGTGGCCGTGTGCCTGTGGTGGCTGTACTTCGACGTGGTCGCGCCGGCGGCCGAGCACCGGCTGGTGCGCGCGCTCGGCGCGATCCGCGTCAAGATGGTCGTGGAGGGCTACACCTACGGGCACCTGCCCATCGTGGCCGGCGTCGTCGTGACCGCGTTCGGCGTCCAGGGCGTGCTGGCCCACGCCGGCGAGGGCGGGGCGCTCGGCGGGTTCCACGCCTCCGTCCTGTACGGCGGCGCCGCCCTCTACCTCGGCGGGCACGTGCTGTTCGGCGGCCTGATGCACGGCGTGCTCAGCCTGCCGAGGCTGCTCGCCATCGGCGCGCTGCTGGCCGGGCTGCCGGTGGCGATCGTGCTGCCGCCGCTGGCCGCGCTGGCGGGGCTGACGCTCGTCCTGGTGGCGCTGGCCGCCGTGGAGACCGCGCGCTACGCCGAGCAGCGCCGCGACCTGCGGGAAGCCTGACAGGCCCGGGCTAGGGGCGGGGCGCCACGACCCGCCAGGCGGCCGGGCGTACGGTCCAGGAGCGGCGCGGAGCGGGCGGGCACAGCTCGCCGTCGGCGTTGGCGGGCACCGGCTCGCCCTCGACCACGATCGCGCGTCCCCGGAACGTCGCCACGTCGTCCCGCTCGGGATGCCGGCCGAGCCGCAGCAGCACCCCGTACGCCAGCCGCCCCCACGGCGAGACCGCGTAGGAGACGACCACGTCGGCGAGGCCGTCGTCGGGCCGCGCGCCGGGGGCCAAGGGGGTGCCGCCACCGATCGAGACGCCGTTGCCGACCCCCACCATGAGGACGCGCCGCCGCCCGTCGGCGACCTGCCGGCCGTCCACGTGGACCCGGAGCCGCCAGCCCTTGCTGCGCACGCCCGCGAGCAGCGCGCCGGCGGCGTAGGCGGCCCGGCGCAGGAACGGCTTGAGCGGCGTCGCCTGCCGGCTGGCCTCCGCGCCGACCCCGACGTGCACGGCGTTGAGCACGATCCCGCCGCTCCCGTCATCTCCGTGGTCCCCCTCGGGTCCGGTCTCGATGAGGAGGTCCAGCGGGCGGGGCGTGCCGTCCAGGACGACCCGCGCGGCCTCGGCCGGGTCCAGCGGGATGCCGAGGGTGCGGGCCAGGTCGTTGCCGGTGCCCATCGGGATCAGGCCCACCGGGCGGCGCTCCAGCTCGCCGCGGGCCAGCAGCGCCGCCACCACCCGGTGCAGGGTGCCGTCGCCGCCGAGCACGACGGGCTCGCGGTCCGGGTGCTCGGCGAGTGCCCGGTCCAGGTCGTCCGGCCGTTCCAGGGGGCGGAAGACGACGTCGGCCCCGCCGCCGAGCACGCCGAGCACCGCCCGGCGGGTCGCCTCGTCGTCCCCGCCCGCGGCCGGGTTGCCCATCGCCAGCAGCCTGCGTGCCATCCCACTCCTCCCAGGGACCGCACCGGTGCCCCGCCACGGCCGGGCCAAACACGGTCAGACCGGCCGGGTCGAACCCGGCGAGCCGGGCATGGGGACGATCTAGGCGTTCTCCGGCTTGCGCAGCCGCCGTCCCAGCCGCTGCGCCGGCGCCTCGACCAGGTGGTACGTCACCCCGCTCAACGGGACGAGCACGAGGTAGTACAGCCCGAGTCCCGGCACGAGGTGCAGCAGGAGCGGGTGCAGCAGGTAGAGCGAGAAGCTGACCACGCCGAGCCAGGTCAGCCAGCGCGGGAAGGCCCGCCCGCGCAGCGCGAACGCCAGCCCGAACGCGGCGAAGGCCAGCACGAGCGCCGGCGCCCAGCCGGGGTCGTCCTTGGCGGGGATCCCGCAGCCGAGCGTGGCCGCCACGGCGACGGCCGCCGAGCGCCACGGGATCTCCCCGCGTTCGGCCCGGTAGACGGCGGTTCCGGCGAACATGGCGGCCAGGATGATCACGCCCTGCCAGGTGCCGCCCCGGCTGCCGGCGATCACGAGCGCGAGGCCGAGCAGGCCGCCCGTGACGGCGGCCGCCGTACGGGCCCGGCCGCCGGCCAGCGCGGTCACCGCGACGGCGGCCACCACGGCGAGGGCGAGCAGCGCGGCGAGCAGGTCGCCGCGGCCGATCGCGGCCCGCGGTAAGAGCAGCCCCAAGGGCACGGCGGCGACCGCCAGGGACAGGGAGATCCCCGCCGACCTGTGGGCCTGGCCGGTCGCGTAGAGGGCGACGCTGATGAGGTAGAACGCCATCTCGTACGACAGCGTCCAGGTCACGGACACGACGGCGGGCAGGTTGAGCAGTTCCTGGAGCATCGTCACGTTGCCGAGCGCGACGAGGGGGAGCGGTCGGGAGCCGAGCCCGGACGCGAGCGGGACCAGCCCGAGCGCGGCCAGCAGGAGCGCCGCGCAGCAGGCGGCGAGCAGGAGCGGCAGGAGGCGGAAGGCGCGGCCGGTCCAGAAGGCGCGCACGTCGCCGCGCCGCTCCAGGGAGGCGGGGATGATGTAGCCGCTCACCAGGAAGAACACGAACACCCCCCACGTGCCCAGGTCGACGCGGGCGTCGATGACGGCGTAGAGGGCGGGGACGAAGGTCCAGCCGCCGTGGTGCGCGGTGACGGCCAGCGCCGCCGGCCCCCGGAGGGCGTCCAGCCAGGCCAGCCGGGCAGGGGGCAGGGACATTCGTCGGATTCTAGGCGATGAAGGACGATGCTAAACCTGCGATTTATGGGGGAGTGTCTGCTTTTAGGGCTCGATGTCGGGGGTGATGATCGTGCCGGAGTCAGGAGAGCCGATCAAAGTGGGAGTGGAGGAGGAGTTCCACGTCGTGGATCTGCGGACCCGTCACCTGGCGGCCCGGTCCGGACTGCTGCTGGAGGCGCTGCCCCCCGCCCGCTTCACGCACGAGCTGCAGCGCTCGATGGTGGAGTCCAACAGCCTGCCCTTCCGCGGCCTGACCGAGCTGGCGGGCGACCTGTGCGGCATGCGCGCCACGCTGGTCCGCGAGGCGGAGGCGCTCGGCCTCGGCGTCGTGGCCGCGGGCAGCCCCCAGCTCGTGGACGAGGACCAGCTCAAGATCTTCCCCGACCCCCGCTACGAGCGGATGCTCCTCGACTTCCAGGTGCTCACCCGCGAGCAGCTCATCTGCGGCATGCACGTGCACGCCGAAGTGCGCGACCGGGAGCTGGCCGTGGCCGTCGCGCACCGGCTCGCGCCGTGGCTGCCGCCGCTGCTGGCGCTCAGCGCCAGCTCCCCGTTCTGGGACGCCGCCGACACCGGCTACGCCAGCTACCGCACCCTCGTGTGGCAGCGCTGGCCCACGACCGGCCCGATGGCGTGGTACGACTCGGCCGCCGACTACCAGCGGATGATCGACGAGCTGATCAGGTCCGGGGTCGTCGCCGATCCCGGGATGATCTACTTCGACATCCGGCCCTCCTGCCACCTGCCCACGGTGGAGCTGCGCATCTGCGACTCCTGCCCGCGGCTGGCGGACGTCGTGCTGATCGCCGGGCTGTTCCGGGCGCTGGTCGCCACGGAGCTGGAGGCGGTCCGCCGGGGCGTCGAGCGCGAGGTGCACCTGGAGGCGGTGCGCGCGGCCACCTGGCAGGCGGCGCGGTCCGGCCTGGAGGGCGCGCTGGTCGACCCGGTGGAGGGGACGCCGCGCCCGGCGGCCGAGGTGATCGCGTGCCTGCTCGACCGGGCGCGCCCGCACCTCGCGGAGGCGGGCGACTGGGAGCTGGTCTCGGCGCTGGCGCGGCAGGCCCCCGCTCGGGGCAGCTCGGCGGCGCGGCAGCGAGCGGCCCACGCCCGCCGCGGACGCCTGGAGGACGTCGTGGACCTGCTGCTGTCCGAGACCCGTTCCTGCGACTGGAACCACGACCTGCACACCCCCCGGCCCGACGACCTGCCCATCCCCTGTCCCCACGACCAGCTCGACGACCAGCCTGACCATCGGGCCGAGCATCAGCGGCCGGCGGTCTGACGACAAGGAGGTTCCTCATCATGTGCGGCCTGTGCGGCGAGATCCGCTTCGACGACGAGGAGGCGGACATCGCCGCGGTGGACCGGATGGCGGAGGAGATGCACGATCGCGGGCCGGACGGCTCGGGACTGTGGTCTCAGGGCCCTGTGGCGCTGGGCCACCGCCGCCTGAAGATCATCGACCTGTCGGACAAGGCGGCCCAGCCGATGGTGGACGGCGAACTGGGGCTGGCGGTGGTGTTCAACGGCTGCCTGTACAACTACGCGGAGCTCCGTGACGAGCTGCGCCGCGACGGCTACGGCTTCTACTCCACCTCCGACACCGAGGTGCTCATGAAGGCCTACCACCGGTGGGGCCCCGCCTGCGTGGAGCGCTTCAAGGGCATGTTCGCCTTCGCCGTCGCCGAGCGCGACACCGGCCGCGTCGTGCTGGGGCGCGACCGCCTCGGCATCAAGCCGATGTACCTGGCCGAGAACGGCCGCAGGCTGCGCTTCGCCTCCTCGCTGCCCGCCCTGCTGGCGGCCGGCGACGTGGACACCACCGTCGATCCGGTGGCCCTGCACCACTACATGACCTTCCACGCCCTGGTGCCGGGCGAGCGGACGATCCTCGCCGGGGTGCGCAAGCTGCCCGCGGCGACCGTCCTCGTGGTCGAGCCGGACGGCACGAGCCGCGAGCACCGCTACTGGGACCCGCCCTACACCCGCGGCGCGCTGCCCGAGCACGCCGGGCTCGACGCCGAGGAATGGCGGCGGGCCGTCCTGGACGCGCTGCGCACGGCGGTGCGCCGCCGCATGGTGGCCGACGTGCCGGTGGGCGTGCTGCTGTCCGGCGGCCTGGACTCCAGCCTCATCGTGGCGCTGCTGGCCGAGCAGGGGCAGGAGGGGCTGGCCACGTTCAGCATCGGCTTCGAGGCCGCGGGCGGCGAGAAGGGCGACGAGTTCGCCTACTCCGACCTGGTGGCCGGGCGGTTCGGCACCGACCACCATCGCATCCGCATCCCCGACGCCCGTCTGGTCGACGGCCTGGAGCAGGCCGTGCGCGCCATGAGCGAGCCGATGGTCAGCCACGACTGCGTCGCCTTCTACCTGCTGTCGGAGGAGGTCGCCCGGCACGTCAAGGTGGTGCAGTCGGGCCAGGGCGCCGACGAGGTGTTCGCGGGCTACCGCTGGTTCCCGCCGCTGGCGGACGTGCCGCGCGAGGGGGCCGCCGACGTCTACGCCCGCGAGTTCTTCGACCGCCCGCACGGCGAGCTGGCCCGCGTCCTCGCGCCAGGACACCTGCTGGACCACGACGCGAGCGGCGCGTACGTCCGCGAGCACCTGGCGAGGCCCGGCGCCGACACCGCCCTCGACGCCGTGCTGCGCCTGGAGACCACCGCCATGCTGGTGGACGACCCGGTCAAACGGGTGGACAACATGACCATGGCGCACGGACTGGAGGCCCGCACCCCGTTCCTCGACCATGAGCTGGTCGAGCTGGCCGCGGCCTGCCCCGCCGAGCTGAAGCTGGCGCACGGCGGCAAGGGCGTGCTCAAGGACGCCGCCCGCCGCCTGCTGCCCGCGGGGGTCGTCGACCGGCCCAAGGGCTACTTCCCCGTGCCCGCCATCAGGCACGTGGACGGGCGCGTCCTGGACCTGGTGCGCGACGCGCTGACCAGCCGGGCGGCCCGCGAGCGCGGCCTCTTCCGCCCCGAGTACGTCTCCCGCCTGCTCGCCGACCCCGACGCCGACAGCACGCCGACCGGCGTGAACCCGCTCTGGCAACTCGGCCTGCTCGAACTGTGGCTGCAGGCCCACGGGGTTTGACCGGGCGGATGACGTACGACCTGGGCGGGCCGGCCCGCGTCCCCTCGCCCGCCAGCCTGACGGCCGAGAGCTGCCTGGCCCCGGCGCTGGCGCCCGACGACAGCGCCGTGGCCTACGTCAGCGACCGCGACGGCCACCCGAAGGTCTGGGTGCAGCCGCTGCGGGACGGCGCCGAGGCGTGGCCGGTGGACACCGGGCCGCAGCCGGTCATGGACGTGAGCTGGGCGCCCACGGGCGGCCACCTGGCCGTGCTGGTCGCGCCGGGCGGCGGGGAGCACACGCAGGTGGAGGCGGTCCAGACGCACGGCGGCGACCTGCGCACGCTGGCCGCCCCGCCCGGCGGCTCGGCCTCGATGGTGCGCTGGACCGGCCGAGGGGAGACGCTGCTCGTCGCCGAGACCGCCGCCGACGGCCTGACGACCGCCGTGCTGGTGGACGCCGTCACCGGCGGGCGCAGGCCGATCGCCGCCGGCCACCTGATGTGGCCCGCCTCGGTCAGCCGCGACCACTCCAGGATGCTGCTGCGGCGCGGCCCGCGCGGCGCCCGCCGCATGTACGTGGCCGACCTCGCGAACGGCGCGGAGCACCCGCTGCTGCCCGGCCTGCCCGGCACCACGGACCTCGGCGTGCTGTCGCCGGACGGCGGCACCGCCTACCTGGTCACCGACGCCGGCCGTGACCGGGCCGCGCTGCTGGCCGCCCGGCGCGGCGCGACGGCTCCCGAGCGGGTGCTGGCCGAGCGCGAGGACGCGGAGCTGGACCGGTTCGCGCTGAGCGCGGACGGCAGCCGGGCGCTGCTGGTCTGGAACCGGTACGGCCGCTCCGAGCTCGACGTCCTGGACCTCGCCAGCGGCGAGCTGCGGTCGCTGCCGCCGCCGCCCGCCGCCGTGGTCACCTCGGCCCGCATCGCCTGGCACGGCACCCTGGCCGCGCTCGCCGCCGAGAGCCCGGAGGAGCCGTCCCACGTGCTGGTGTGCGACCTCGGCACGGGCCGCTACCGGAGGGTGGCGGGCGCCGGCCCGCTGCCGGCGGCGGCCGGGGCCGAGCCGGTGCGGCTGCGGGCCCGCGACGGGCTGGAGCTGACCGCCTGGCTCTACCGGCCGCCGCACGTCACCGGGCCCGCCCCGTACGCGCTCTACCTGCACGGCGGCCCCGAGGACGAGGAGCGGCCGACCTTCAACCCGCTGTTCCAGAACCTGCTGGCGGCCGGGATCGGGGTGTTCGCCCCGAACGTGCGCGGCTCGGGCGGGCACGGCCGGGCCTTCCGCCGCGCCGACGACGGGCCGCTGCGCTTCCGCGCCATCGAGGACGTCGCCGACTGCGCGGCCGAGCTGGTCCGCCTGGGCCTGGCCGATCCCGGCCGGCTGGCCTGCACGGGCTGGTCGTACGGCGGCTACCTGACCCTGGCCGCGATGGTCGCCCATCCCGGCCTGTTCCGCGCGGGCGTGAACGTGGCCGGCATCGCCGACTTCGAGAGCTTCTACGCCCGCACCGAGCCGTGGATCGCCGAGGCCGCCGTCAGCGAGTACGGCCATCCGGAGGCCGACCGCGACCTGCTGCGCGCCCTGTCGCCGCTGCGCGCGCTCGACCGGCTGGCCGCCCCGCTCCTGCTCGTGCACGGCGCCGCCGACACCAACGTGCCGCTGTACGAGGCCGAGCAGGTCCTCGCCGCCGCCCGCGCGCTGGGCCTGCCCTGCGAGGCGCTGATCTTCGACGACGAGGGCCACGAGATCCGGCAGGTCGCGAACCGGATCAGTTTCGTGGCCAAGGTGGTCGACTGGCTCTCGCACCAGCTGCGTACGGTCGAGCACCGCCCAACCGGACGCAAGGACTTCGGTCGCGCTCAGTAATCAGGCGATTCCCGTCAGAAGCCACGGGTACCGGATGTGAGACCCGTGGCGCCCGCATGACGGAGAACACCGATGACGACGTACAAGCCTGGCGAGGAGCCGCTGACCTCACCGCCGGCGCCCGCGCGCCGCACCAAGGGCGCGAGGATCGCGGCGTGGCTGACGACCACCGACCACAAAGTGATCGGCTACCTCTACCTCATCACGTCGTTCGTCTTCTTCCTCTTTGCCGGGATCATGGCGATGATCATCCGCGCCGAGCTGGCCCAGCCGGGCGTCCAGGTGGTGAGCCTCCAGGCGTACAACCAGCTCTTCACGCTGCACGGCACGGCGATGCTGCTGCTGTTCGCCACGCCGCTGTTCGCCGGCTTCGCGAACGTGATCATGCCGCTGCAGATCGGCGCGCCGGACGTGGCCTTCCCCCGGCTGAACGCGGTCAGCTACTGGCTGTTCCTGTTCGGCGGCGTGATCGTGTTCAGCTCGATCTTCACCAACCTGGGCTCGCCCGACTTCGGCTGGACCGCGTACACGCCGCTGTCGCACGCCACCTACAGCTCCGGCATCGGCGGCGACCTGTGGGTGATGGGCCTGGCGTTGTCCGGTCTCGGCACGATCCTCGGCTCGGTGAACTTCTTCACCACCATCATCTGCATGCGGGCGCCGGGCCTGAGCATGTTCCGGATGCCGATCTTCACCTGGAACACGCTGCTGACCAGCATGATCGTGCTGATGGCGTTCCCGGTGCTGACGGGGGCGCTGCTCGCGCTGGAGGCCGACCGCAAGCTCGGCACCCACGTCTACGACCCGGAGAGCGGCGGGCCGATGCTCTGGCAGCACCTGTTCTGGTTCTTCGGGCATCCCGAGGTCTACATCATCGCGCTGCCGTTCTTCGGCATCATCACGGAGGTCATCCCGGTCTTCAGCCGCAAGCCCATCTTCGGCTACGTGGGGCTGGTGGGCGCGACCGTGGCCATCGCGGGCCTGTCGATGACGGTGTGGGCGCACCACATGTTCGCCACCGGGCAGGTGCTGCTGCCGTTCTTCTCGTTCATGTCGTTCCTCATCGCGGTGCCGACCGGCGTGAAGTTCTTCAACTGGATCGGCACCATGTGGCGGGGATATCTGACGTTCGAGACGCCGATGATGTTCGCCATCGGGTTCCTCGTCACCTTCCTGCTCGGCGGGCTGACCGGCGTCATCCTGGCCTCGCCGCCGCTCGACTTCCACCTGCACGACTCCTACTTCGTCGTCGCGCACTTCCACTACGTGGTGTTCGGGACCGTGGTGTTCGCCATGTTCGCCGGGTTCTACTTCTGGTGGCCGAAGATGACCGGCAGGATGCTCAACGACCGCATCGGCAAGTGGCACTTCTGGACGTTGTTCATCGGCTTCCACACCACGTTCCTGGTGCAGCACTGGCTCGGGGCCCTGGGCATGCCGCGCCGCTACGCCCAATACAGCGCCATCGACGGCTTCACCACGCTCAACCAGATCTCGTCCGTCGGCGCGTTCATCCTGGGCCTCTCGACGCTGCCGTTCCTCTACAACATCTGGTGGACGGCCAGGAACGCGCCGCGCGTCACCGTGGACGACCCCTGGGGGTACGGCAACTCGCTGGAGTGGGCCACCTCCTGCCCGCCGCCCCGGCACAACTTCGTCAGCATGCCGATGATCCGCTCCGAGCGGCCCGCCTTCGACATGCACCACCCGCACACCTACGGTCGCCACGACGAGGAGGAGCTGCCGGGGCCGGAGAGCGAAGCCGGCATCGAGCGGTGAGCCTGTCCGACCGCGAGCGGCGGCTGCTCGCGGAGATCGAGCAGGACCTGCGCTGCGGCGACCCCGGCTTCACCCGTCGCATCGACGAGCTGAACCACCAGGGGCCGCAGCGCTACGCCTGCCACGTGAGCAACCGCCAGCTGGTGGGCGTGCTGCTCGTCGTGGTCGCGCTGAGCATCCTGTCGGCGGTGATCCTCGTGCTGACCGGCCCCAGGAGCACGCCGCCGGGCGGCTCCGGGAGCGGCCGGGCTCACACGAAGGCGCTCAGCCCCGTCACCGCGCGGCCCACGATGAGGGTGTTGATCTCGCGGGTGCCCTCGTAGGAGTAGAGCGCCTCGGCGTCGGCGACGAAGCGGCCGATGTCGTAGTCGAGCACGATGCCGTTGCCCGCGAGCAGCTCGCGCGCCCAGCCGACGACCTCGCGCATCCGGGTCGTGCAGTACGCCTTGGCCAGCGCCGAGTGCTCGTCGCGGTAGGTGCCGGCGTCCTGGAGCTGGGCCAGCCGCGTCACCATGCCGAGCGAGGCGGTGGCGTTGCCGAGCATCCGCACCAGCAGGTCCTGCACGAGCTGGAACTTACCGATCGGCCGGCCGAACTGCTCGCGCTCCTTGGCGTAGTCGAGCGCGATCTCGTAGGCGGCCAGCATCACGCCGACCGCCTGCCAGGCCACCCCGCTGCGGGTACGGCGCAGGATGCCGGCCGTGTCGCGGAAGGAGTTGGCGCCCTCCAGCCGGTTCGCCTCGGGCACCCGGCAGCCGTCGAGCGTGATGTCGGCGTTCTGGACCGAGCGCAGCGCGATCTTGTTCTCGATCTTGGTGGCGGTGAAGCCGGGCGTGTCCTTCTCGACGACGAAGCCCTTGACGTGGCCGTCCTCCGTGTCGCGGGCCCAGACCACGACGAGGTCGGCGAAGGTGGCGTTGCCGATCCACCGCTTGGCGCCGTCCAGCACCCACGTGTCGCCCTCCCGCCGGGCCGTGGTGCGCATCCCGCCGGAGACGTCGGAGCCGCCGTCCGGCTCGGTCAGCGCGAACGCGCCGATCTGCTCCATCGCGCTCATCGCCGGCAGCCAGCGCGCCCGCTGCTCGGCCGAGCCGCAGGCGGCGATGCTGCCCATGGCGAGCCCGGTGTGCACGCCGTAGAAGGTGGCCATCGAGGCGTCGGCGTGCGCCATCTCCATGGCGAGGAAGCCGCTGAGCAGGCTGCTCGGCTTCGGCCCAGGCAGCTCCTCGAAGGCGAGCCCGGCGATCCCGAGGCCGGCGTACTCCTTCACCAGGTGGGTGGGGAACTCCGCGCGGGCCCAGTAGTCGTTGGCGATGGGCACGACCTTGTCGCGCAGGAACTCCCGCACCCGCAGCAGCGTCTCGCGCTCGTCGTCGGCCAGCAGGTCCTCGAAAGCGTAGAAGTCCCCCGTCAGCAACTCCGCCATGTCCACCCTTTCTGTCTCAGTAGGGACGGCCGGTGCCCTCGCCGGGCAGGTAGCCGCCGTCGTCGTCGGCCGTGCGGCCGGAGCCGCCGTCCGGGTCGTCCTCCTCGTCGGAGGCCACCCAGTCCACGTCCGCGCCGATGTGCTCGCCGCCGGGCAGGCCGGGCTCCGGCTCCGAGGGCGGCTTGTCCTGCTCGCGTCGTTCGTCGCGTTGCTCGCGTTCCGTGCGCGGCTTCTCGTCAGACATGTCCACTCCTCATTCGGGCTCGACCCGCATCGCGGCCTCCTCGGCGCTGTAGCCGCCCGAGTCGGGGCCGACCTCCGTGGCGATCTCGTCGGCCTCGGAGTCGCCGCGCGTCCCCTCGTCGGGCGCGACCAGCCGGCCGGCCCGGCGCGGCTCGTCCCAGACCTGGCCGGAGGGCTCCTCGGGCTGCGCCTCCCAGCCGGGGTCCACGTCGTCGTCGCGCTCGTAGCCCGTGTCCAGGTCCGCGCCCACGCCGAGGCCGCCCTCCTCGGTCACGCGCTCGACCTCGGGCGCGTCGTCCTGGTCGGTGGGCAGCCGGTCGGCCGTGGCGGACTCGGCCACGCCGAACACGGGCTGGTCCTCGGGGACCTCGCGGTCCAGGCGGCCGCTCAGCGACTCGCCCTGGATCTGCTCGTCGGCGGTGGTGCCGAAGTCGTCCACCGCCACCGGGTGGTCGGCCGGCAGCGGGGCCTCCTGCGGGTCCACCGCCCACTGCTGTTCGGGAGTGCCGTCCTGCAGGTCGGGGATGCCCTCGTCCTCGAAACGGGAGCGAGGGTCATGCTCGGGTGTGTGGTGACTCATGATTCCGCCCCTACCCATACGTCGCAAAAGGCCACTTAGCGGGCGTGATCCTCTCCGGTGCCGAGGGGGCCGGGCGCGTTCACCCGGCCCCCTCGGCCGAAGGATCAGGCTCGCGTACGGATCAGGCGGCCGCGGGGAAGCGTTCCCACACGCGGTGCGCCGCCATCAGCAGGACCACCTCGCGCAGGACCTGCTCACCGTCCTCGCCCGCGACCACGCCGGGAGCCTGCTCAGGCACGCCCGCCTGCGCGAGCACCCGCGGCGCCGCCCCCCAGCCGCCGATCGCCTTGGCGTGCCGGTACATCTCCATGACCATGAGCACCACGCGCGGGTCCACGGCCCCGTCCGGGGGGAGGTTGCCCGCCTTGGCGTCGCGCGCCCCGTAGGCGTCCTTGCCCGGCGCCGGCGCGCCCGCCAGCAGCAGGGCGTCGAACTCGACCGAGCGCGCGGTCAGGAACGTCCGCTGCACCGGCATCGTGCCCAGCATGCCGCCCTTCGGCGCGATGATCAGCGGCACCATGCCGGCGGCCAGCACGGCCTCCCGCACCGCGCCGACCGCGGCGAGGTCGCAGGAGTCGTCGGCGACGATGCCGATGATCCGCCCGCTGGCCGGCCACTCCCGGCCCACCTGCGACAGCGCGGGGCTCGGCGCCGGATCGGCCAGCGGCTCGGACGGCTCAGGCGCGGGCAGCCCCAGCCCCTGGGCGACCTCGTGGCACAGCACCGGGTCGATGTTGGCCAGCACCCGGAGCTGCCGCTCCTTCACCGCCTGCTCGTAGCACTTGCCCAGCTCGAAGGTGTAGGCGTCGATGATGTGCTCCTTCTCGACAGGAGACATGCTGCGCCAGAACAGCCGCGGCTGGCTGAAGTGGTCGGCGTAGGAGGCGGGCGCCTCGCGCACCTTCCGCCCCGCCACCTCGACCGGCACCTCGACGTAGCCGCCCTCGCCCGCGCCGGCCTGGAAGGGGCAGCCGCCGTCCAGCGAGTTCGGCCGGTACGGCGCCACCCCCCGGTGCACCGCGTCCTGGTGGAAGCCGTCCCGCAGCATGTCGTTGACCGGGGCGTGCGGCCGGTTGATCGGGATCTGCGGGAAGTTGGGCCCGCCGAGCCGGGTGAGCTGCGTGTCCAGGTAGGAGAACAGCCGGGCGGCCAGCAGCGGGTCGTCGGTGACGTCGATGCCGGGCACCAGGTGGCCGGCGTGGAAGGCGACCTGCTCGGTCTCGGCGAAGAAGTTGGAGGGGTTGCGGTTGAGCTCCATCAGGCCGATGGGCTGGACCGGCGCCAGCTCCTCCGGGACGATCTTCGTCGGGTCGAGCAGGTCGATGCCCTCGAACATCTGATCAGGGGTGTCGGGGAAGGTCTGGACGCCCAGCTCCCACTGCGGGTACGCGCCCGCCTCGATCGCGTCGGCGAGGTCGCGCCGGTGGTAGTCGGGGTCCACGCCGTTGATGATCTGTGCCTCCTCCCACGTCAGGGAGTGCACGCCGAGCTTCGGCTTCCAGTGGAACTTCACCAGCGTCGTCTCGCCCGCGGCGTTGACCAGCCGGAAGGTGTGGACGCCGAAGCCCTCCATCATCCGGTAGGAGCGGGGGATGCCGCGGTCCGACATGTTCCACAACGTGTGGTGGGTGGCCTCGGTGTGCAGGGAGACGAAGTCCCAGAACGTGTCGTGGGCGCTCTGCGCCTGCGGGATCTCCCGGTCGGGGTGCGGCTTGCCCGCGTGGATGACGTCGGGGAACTTGATGCCGTCCTGGATGAAGAACACCGGGATGTTGTTGCCGACCAGGTCGTACACGCCTTCGGTGGTGTAGAACTTGGTCGCGAAGCCGCGCGTGTCGCGTACGGTGTCGGCCGAGCCGCGCGAGCCGAGCACGGTGGAGAAACGCACGAAGACCGGCGTCTCGACCCCTTCGGCGAGGAAGGCGGCCTTCGTGATGTTCGCGGCGGTGCCATAGGAACGGAAGACGCCGTGGGCGGCCGAGCCGCGGGCGTGCACCACCCGCTCGGGGATCCGCTCGTGGTCGAAGTGCATGATCTTCTCGCGCAGGTGGAAGTCCTGCAGCAGCACCGGGCCGCGCGGGCCGGCCTTGAGCGAGTGGTCGGTGTCGGGCAGCCGCACCCCCTGGGCGCTGGTCAGGAACGCGCCGCCCTGCGCGACCGCGTCCTGCGGCGCGCCCGTCGGCTGCCCGGTGGGGGAGAAGGTGTCCGGCCCCGTCTGGTCGGGCTTCGGCGCGAGCGGCTCGCGCGGCTCGACCGGCTCCTCCAGCGAGGGCGGCTCGCTGTTCGGCACGCCGGGGATCTCGGCCTTCTCCGGGTGGCCATGGTGGGCGACGGTGTCCACGACCTTCTCGACCGCCGACTTGATCGGGTTTGACTCGCTCATAACAGAACTCCTCGGCATACGCCGTGACATAGGTGTCTTCCTGTCAGGCGTCGTCCGCTACCCAGGCCGGTCACGGCCATTCGGAGGAGTCCAGCTCAAAGCGGTGATCCCGGTCACGGCGCGGGCGGCAGGCAGATCGTGAGCGCGCCCGGAGCGGCCTTCGCCTCGATCTCCGTGACGCTGTCCCGGTCGCCGCCGTCCAACTCGTACGTCAGCGGCGACCCGAACCGCGCCGACACCTTCCGCGCCCGCGTGATCCGCACGAACGGCGACTCGTCGGAGCGCCCGGCCGCCATCCTGCCGAGCACCCGCGCCCACTGCACCGGCCCCTTGGCGGTCGAGACGCCCACGTCCAGCCAGCCGTCGTCCGGCCGGGCGTCGTCGAACGCCTCGATGCCGCCCGCGATCGTGCTCACGTTGCCCAGCAGCAGGCAGCTCGCCATGCCGTCGAACCAGGTGGTGCCGTCCACGTCGATCGTCATCGGCACCAGCGGGCCGCCGACGCCCTGGACGGCCGCCTTGACGTAGCTCAGCCTGCCGAGCCGCCGCTTGGCCGCCCCGTCGGTCGCCGCGATCATCTCCGCGTCGAACCCGGCCCCGGCCATCACGGCGAAGTGCTCGCCGTTGACCACGCCCAGGTCCAGCCGCTCGCGCCGCCCGTGGAAGCCGATCCGCACGGCCTCCTCCAGGTCGACGGGGATGCCGAGGTTGCCGGCGAACAGGTTTGCGGTGCCGGCGGGCAGGATGGCCATCGGCACCTTGGAGTCGGCGAGCGCGTCGGCGCAGCGCTGCACCATGCCGTCGCCGCCCCAGACGAACACCAGCTCGGCGCCCTTCTTCAGCGCCTTGCGCACCTTCTTGGGCGCCTTCTTGCTCTTCGGCACCTCGTACCAGAGCAGGTCGCCGACGCCTTCCTCGGTGATGAGCACCCGGAGCCGGTCCAGGCCGGCTCCCAACGTCTTCTTGCGGTGGGCGATCACCGCCACGGTGGGGGACATGCCTCTCCGACTACCCTCACCGAAGCCTGTCAGGCAGGGCATTATCGCGCGCCGGCTGGGTAGCCGTGGCGGACGCGCAGCCGAGGGGAAGGACCGGAGAACGTGAGGCGTCCACAGCTCAAAGATCCTGACCGCGGCCTGGGGCTGCGGCTGGCGCTGGCGAGTGTCGCCGTGGTGCTGATCATGGTCCCGTTCACCCTTCTCCTCGTCGTGGCCAAGATGCCGCTGAACGGCCTGGACCACCAGGTCGCGGTGAACCTGCACGCGTACGCGCTCGACCATCCCCGCATGACCACGGTGCTGATCGTCTGGACGGACGTGTTCGGGCCGTGGCCGTGGCGGATCGCGGTCGGCCTGTACGCCGCCTGGCTGCTGTACCGGGGCGCGCCCCGGCTGGCCGCGTGGGCGGTCACCACCATGGTCGTCGGCGGGCTGCTCGGGCTCGCGCTGAAGATCGTCGTGGCGCGGGCCAGGCCGCACCTCCCCGACCCGGTCGCGCTCGCGCCCGGCGAGTCGTTCCCGTCGGGGCACGCGGTCAACGTGACGCTCGGCGTGGGCGTGCTCATCCTGCTCCTGCTGCCCTCGCTGCCCCGGTGGGGGCGGCGGGTGGCGTGGGCGGCAGGCGGGTTCGTGGTGCTGTCGGTGGCGTACACGCGGGTGGCGCTCGGCGTGCACTGGGTGAGCGACGTGGTGGGCGGCATCGTGCTGGGCGCGGCGGTGATCGCCGCGACGGCGGCGGCCTTCGAGACGTGGCGGCGCAAGCAGGGGCGCAGACCGGCCTCGCCGGTGAGCGAAGGAGTGGAACCGGAATCGGTGAAGGTGACCCATGAGTGAGCACGTGAAGTACTACGCCTCGACGATCTTCTTACCGCTGGTGCTGCTGGCCGCCGTGACGTACGGGGCCGGCCGGGCGATCCTCGCCTGGCCCACCGGGGAGGCCGGGCTGAGCCGGGCGCTGGCCGCCGACCGGACCTCCGACTGGAACACCCTCACCGACTTCGGCAGCAGCCTGTCCGACACCCCCTACATCGTCGCGCTCACCGCGATCGCCGCGGTCGCGTTCCGGCTGGTGTGGAAACGCTGGCTGGAGTCGGTCTTCCTGATCGTCGCGGTGTGGAGCCAGTCACTGGTCTTCCTCGGCACCACCGAGGTCGTCGGCCGGCACCGGCCGCCTGTGGAACACCTCGACCCGGCTCCGCCCACCTCCAGCTTCCCGTCCGGGCACGTCAGCGCGGCGGTCGCGTTCTACTGCGGGCTCGCGCTCGTGCTCGCCACGCACACGCGCAGCCGGGCGCTGCAGGTGGTGATCTGGGTGCTCGGCGTCGCCGCGCCGCTGAGCGTGGCGTTCTCCCGCGTGTACCGGGGGATGCACTTCCTCAGCGACGTGGCCTGGGGACTGCTGCTCGGCGCGGTCTGCGTGGCCGTGGCGGCGCGGGCCATCCTGTTCCGGCGCACGGGTGCGGAGCGCCGCCCGGCGGTGGCCAGGACGGAGGCGTCGGTGCAGGCTTCCTGACGCCAGCGCGGCGGCCAGGCACGCGGGCGGGACGGCGGGCAGCACGTACCGGTGGTCGAAGTCGAGCGCGGCCACCGGCGCGACGAGCAGGAACATCGCGAACGCCCACGGCAGCAGCACGGCCCGCCGCCCCGGCCCGGCGGCCACGCCGAGGCCGCCGGCCAGCAGCAGCGCCGCCGACAGCGGGCCGTGCAGCCACCACGGGTACGGGTAGGCGGCCAGGACCGACGCGTACGGCTCGACGGACGACATCCCGCGGAGGTCCTGGTCGTACTCGGCGCGGACCTTCCCGATGAGCGGGTGCTCCTCGGGCAGCGGCCACGACCCGACCGGAAAGGTCACCGCGGGCACCACCCGCTTCGGATGCGCGACCGGCTCCCAGGTGAAGGCCAGCGAGGTGTCCCTGACCACCTCCCGCAGGTAGTCGAGCGGCTGGGCGGCGATCGCGGCCAGCGCGAACGAGCGGGCCGCGTCGTTGTGCGAGAAGCGGTCGCCGGGCAGGCGGTTGAGCGCGGAGCCCGGGGCCCAGACGTACTCGGAGGCGGCGTCCACGACGGTGCCGTTCGGGCAGAGCGGGGCCAGGCCGGGCGGCGGTTTGATCACCGAGCAGTCGGCGAACGTCATCGTGCGCGCCCACAGTGCCACCCCGTCCGAGCCGCTCAGGCCGAACCTGCCGTGGTGCTGGGCGTACCAGCCGGCGTAGGCCAGCAGCGGCAGGCCGCCCGCGAGCGCCAGCGCGACGACCCGCCGCCAGGGCGTGCGGCGCAGCAGCAGCCAGAGCGCGGCCAGGCCGAGCAGCGGCACGGCGGCGGTGCGGGTCAGCCCGGCCAGGGCGAGCAGCAGGCCCGCCGCGGCGGCGGCCCTGACGGAGATCTCCCCGGGCCGCCACATGAGGGCCAGCAGCGCGGCCGTCACCAGGAAGATCACCTGGAGGTCGGACAGCACCGCGTGCTCCAGGCGGACGAACGCCGGGGCGAACAGGACGGGCACGGTGGCCAGCGTCGCCCCCCAGCCGGGCAGCGAGCGCCGGCGCAGCAGGACGTACATCATCACCGCGATCCCGAGGCCCATCACGTGCTGGACCCCGGCCACGAGCCGGACGCTGTGGAAGGGGAGCAGCGCCCGCAGGAACCACGAGTACCCGGCGGGGTGGAACGCGCCCTGCGGACGCGGGTGCACGGCGGTGTCCAGGTAGGTGAAGGAGTCGTACCAGTAGACCTGCGCCGTGTCGTAGCCGAGCATGACGAGCACGCGCAACGCGGCGGCCAGGGCGAGCACGCAGCAGAACAGCCGGTGCGTCCGGAGCGGTCGGGCGGTCACGGACGTCCTCCCGTGCGGCGGGCCGGCGGTTCCGGCCGTAGGCCAGGCAGTCCAGCGGACGGCCGATAACCTGATCGTCACGAGATGTGGTTATGCGGGCGTTATGTGGGTTCGGCGATGATCGTCGCCGTTCGTGGATCTCGCAGGGGGAGCGCGCGTGCGGGTGCTGGTGGCTGAGGACGAGAAGATGCTCGCCGACTCGATCGCCGAAGGGCTGCGGGGCGAGGCACTGGCGGTGGACGTCGCCTACGACGGCGAGGCCGCGCTGGAACGCCTCGCCGTGCACGACTACGACGTCCTCGTCCTCGACCGCGACCTGCCCCAGGTGCACGGCGACGAGGTGTGCAGGACCGTCGTGGAGCGGGAGTGGCTGGTCAGGGTGCTGATGCTGACCGCCGCCCGGGACGTGCGCGACCGCGTGCGCGGGCTGTCGCTGGGGGCCGACGACTACCTGCCCAAGCCGTTCGCGTTCGAGGAGCTGGTGGCCCGCGTGCACGCGCTCGGCCGCCGGGCGAGGAAGGCCGACCCGCCCCTGCTGGAGCGGGCCGGGGTCCGGCTGGACTGGGCGCACCGGCAGGTGTTCCGCGACGGCGTGTACGTTCCCCTGGCCCGCAAGGAGTTCGGCGTGCTGGCCGAGCTGCTGCGCGCCCGCGGCGCGGTCGTCTCGGCCGAGGACCTGCTGGAGAAGGTGTGGGACGAGCACATCGACCCGTTCACCAACACCGTGCGCACCACGGTCATGAAGCTGCGCAAGAAGCTCGGCGAGCCCCAGGTCATCGAGACCGTGCCGGGATCGGGCTACCGCATCCGATGAGCGCGCGTCTCCGCTTCGCCGTGGC
Source organism: Nonomuraea coxensis DSM 45129 (assembly GCF_019397265.1). Classification (NCBI taxonomy): domain Bacteria; kingdom Bacillati; phylum Actinomycetota; class Actinomycetes; order Streptosporangiales; family Streptosporangiaceae; genus Nonomuraea; species Nonomuraea coxensis. The sequence goes on along the minus strand of NZ_CP068985.1, from coordinate 6,982,957 downwards.
CTGCGCCGTGACGTTCCTCGTCCTCGGCGCCCTCGTGCTCGCCGGCGTGTGGCTCGTCGCGCGCTCCAGCCTCGAATATCGCGCCGACCTGCTCACGCCCGCGTGCACCCCGGAGGGGGTCTGCAGGAACCAGCACACGTACGAGCTGGCGCGCAGGCAGGCGATGCGGGTGCGCGCCGCCTACCAGCGCGACACCCTCCAGGCGGTGCGCGACGTCGGCGCGCTCGTCGTGGTGGCAGGCGCGGCGGGGGCGTTCGCCCTCGGCTGGCGGACGGCCGGCTGGGTGCTGCGGCCGCTGCGCCGGATGACCGAGACCGCCCGCCAGGTCGCCCAGAGCCACGACCTCACCGAGCGCATCGCCTACGAGGGCCCGCGCGAGGAGATGAAGGAGCTGGCCGACGTCTTCGACACCATGCTCGGCCGGCTGGCCCGCGCGTTCGACGCGCAGCGCAAGTTCGTCGCGAACGCCTCACACGAGCTGCGCACTCCGCTGACGATCAACAGAACCCTCGTGGACGTGGCCGTGCGCCGGCCCGACGCCACCGACGACGTCAAGCGGCTCGGCGAGTCGCTGCTGCTGGTCAACGCCCGGCACGAACGCCTCATCGACGGCCTGCTGGCGCTGGCCGAAGGCGAGCAGGCGGTGCTGGACCGGCGGCCGTTCGACCTGACGGACGTGGCCGAGCACGTGCTGGACCAGGCCGCCGCCGAGGCCGCCGAGCGGGAGGTGACCATCCACCGGCTGCTCGACCCCGCGCCGACCACCGGTGAGGCGGTGCTGGTGGAGCGGCTGGTGCAGAACCTGCTGGAGAACGCGATCCGGCACAACCACCCGAAGGGCGAGGTCTGGGTCTCGACGCGGCGCAGGGCCGAGCGGGTCGAGCTGGTCGTGGCCAACACCGGGCTGCCCGTGCCGGCGTACGAGATGGAGACGATCTTCGAGCCGTTCCGGCGGCTGCACGGCGACCGGCTGCGCTCGGACCGGGGGAGCGGGCTCGGGCTGTCGATCGTCAAGGTCATCGCCGAGGCCCACGGCGGCACGGTCACCGGCTGGCCGCGCGAGGAGGGCGGCCTGACCGTCACCGTCGAGCTGCCTGTGGATCCGGCCGCGTGAGCGCCTGGTCGTAGGCCGTGGCGCGGAACAGGAAGGACGCCCACGAACGGTAGGGCCGCCACGCCTCGGCCAGCGCGCGGTAGGCGGCCGGCGGGGCGTCCTCGGGCAGGCCGTACGCCTCCCGCAGGATCGCGAACAGCCGCGGCTCGTCGCCGGGGAAGGCGTCCGGCGCGCCCGCGCCGCGGATCAGGATGAGCCCGGCGGAGAACGGACCCACCCCGGGCAGGGCGCGCAGCTCGGCCAGCGCCTCCTCGGGGGCGAGCGAGCGCAGGTGCTCGGTGGTCAGCACACCGTCGAGCGCCGCCTGCGCCAGGCCGCGCACCCACTCCTCCTTCTGCGCGGGCAGCCCGAGCCCGCCCGCCTCCAGCAGCGACACCGGCGGCGGGAACGCCTGGAACGCCTGCCCGTCCACGACGACCTCGGCGCCGAAGCGCGCGGCGATGCGCTGCTTGACGCGCGAGGCGACGAGCATCGACGAGCGCTGTACGACGACCGCCCAGCACGCCGCCTCCCACGGGCTCCAGAAGCACAGCGGGCGCAGCCCGGGACGCCGCCGCTGCACGTCGCCGAGGACGGGGTCGGCCTCGCCGATCTTCGGGAAGCCCGTGCCGTCGACGTCGAGGGAGAGGATCCGCGCCACCTCGCCGCGGATGGACGGGCCCGCGGGCCGCGTGGTGGCCACCTCGACCCCGCCCGGCGCCGCCGTCACCCGCACCCCGATCGGCTTCCAGTCGTGCTCCGCGCAGTAGGCGAAGCGCAGCGCCCGCCCGTCGGAGGGCAGCGCGCTGGTGGCGGGCCAGTCCTCGGCGAAGCGCAGGCAACCGCCGAAGTCGAACGGGCCGTCGGCGGTGATCGTGAAGGTGTGCGGGGTCATACAGGTAGGGTAGAAGCCCCAGGTTCCCGGTAAAGTCCATAGGCAATGAGGAGAACCATAAAGAAGGGGCAAGCGGCGATGCCCGGCACCCCGTCCAGCCCTACGCTCGGTCCCATGCCGATCGACGAGAACGCCCTCCTGCCCGACCCGGCCCGCGCCCGCGTGGCGATCGCGCCGCCGTCGCCGGGGGAGGGGCACTGGGCGGGCGCGCCCAGCGCCGTCGCCGCCGACGGGCTCATCCACCTGGCCTACCGGCTGCGCCGCCCCGTCGGGCAGGGCCGCGGCTACGCGGTGGTGATCGCCCGCTCCGTGGACGGCGAGCGCTTCGAGACGCTCACCACGATCACGCGGGAGGAGATGGACGCCGAGTCGCTGGAGCGGCCCTCCCTCGTCCGCCTGCCCGACGGGCGCTGGCGGCTCTACCTGAGCTGCGCCACCACCGGCACCAAGCACTGGCGGGTGGAGGCGCTGGAGGCCGGCGAGCCCGGCGCGTTCGACCCCCGCACCCGCGTCACGGTCCTGCCCGGCGATCCGAAGACCGGCGTGAAGGACACCGTGATCGTCAGGCGGGACGGCGTGTGGCACCTGTGGGCCTCCTGCCACCCGCTCGCCGACCCCGACGAGGCCGACCGGATGGTCACCGACTACGCCACCAGCTCCGACGGCCTGGAGTGGACCTGGCAGGGCACGGCGCTGAGCGGCCGGCCGGGGCTGTGGGACGCGCGCGGCGTCCGCGTGAGCGCGGTGCGTTTCGACGGCGACCGGGTGGTGGCCTTCTACGACGGCCGGGCCGGCGCGGACGAGAACTACGAGGAGCGCACCGGCATCGCGACCGGGGCCGATCCCGCCGCGCTGACCGCCGTGGGCGAGCGGCCCGCGGCGCGCTCGCCGTACGGCGGCGGCGGCCTGCGCTACCTGGAGCTCGTGGACCTGCCCGGCGGCGGGACCCGCCTCTACTACGAGTACACCCGCGAGGACGGCGCCCACGAGCTGCGCACCGAGCTGCGCTAGCTCATCGGCCGCGGCGGCCGTTGCGTGACTGCCGCTGCCCCGGCGGCCGGACGCCGACCAGGCCGCCGGAGCGTTCCCTCGGCCGCAGCCAGTCGCCGAAGTCCTCGCCGGTGACCCGCTGGAGCAGCGCGACGTCCTCGGCGAAGTACGGGATGAGCCGCTGCCGCCGCTCCCACGACAGCGGGCGGCGGGCCTCGCCCCGGTGCTGGAGCAGGCCCTCGATCGGCCGGGCCAGGGCGGGCAGGCGGCGGGCCAGCGTGGACAGCACGGCGTGCCGGGCGCCGGGGGCGGGGTGCGCGGTCACGTTCCGCCGGGGCACCTCGGTGAGCAGCCCTTGCCGCACGCCGAGGAAGGCGCAGATGCGGTCGAGGGTCTCGGCCGGGCGGTCCACGACGTCCCGGTAGCGGAAGACGAGCACCTGCTCGCGCGGGAACAGCTCGAACAGGTCGGCCAGCTGCTCGCCGTAGCGGCCGAGGCCGACGTAGTGCCAGAAGTGCGACCAGCCGGCGGCGACGCGCTCCGGCTCGGCCTCGCAGGCGCGTACGAGGTCGCCGATCGGCTCAAGCCCGGCCGACCAGAGGTGCGTCCAGTTGGAGTGGGCGCGCTCGACGGGGTCCCGCAGCGTGACGATGATCCGGACGTCCGGGACGAGGGACCTGATCCGGCGGCGCGCCCCGGCGTCGTAGAGGTAGAACGGGGTGGACTCGCCGGTCAGCGCGCCCGCGGGCGCGTCGGCGAACAGCGCCTCGTACTCCTCGAGCCGCCAGACGTGCTCCCGGTAGGTCTCCACGTCGCCGGGGCCGCCGCGCTCGGGCGGCGGGCCGTCGGTGAGGAAGAACTTCGGTTCCTTGATCGTGGGCAGGTAGAGTTCGGGATGCTGCCGCAGCGCTGTGTGCAGGGCGGTCGTGCCGGCTTTGGGCACGCCCGCGATCAGGAAATCGGGCAGGGCCACCGTCTTCCCTCCAGGCGACTCGACCAGTGCCCTAAATTTCCTACCAGAAGTGTGGGATAATCAAACGTATGGGTTCGGACAAGACCCGCTCGCCGCGCGAGCGCGCCGAGACGCCCTTGACCGCCGCCATCCTGGCCGGCCGGTGGATCCGCACCGCCGCCCGCGACGACGCGACGGGGCGCACCTGGGCGGCCAACCCGGACGCCCGCGGGCGCTCCGCGCTGGCCGCCCCCGAGCCCGCCCCCCTCTACGCGGGGTCGGCCGGCATCGTGCTGTTCTTCCTGGAGCTCGCCGCCGCGACCGGGCACGAGGCGTACCTGGAGGACGCCGCGGCCGGGGCGCGCCGGCTCGCCGCCACCTGGCGCGAGCAGCAGGACCTCACGCTCTACCACGGCCTCACCGGCACCGTCGTGGCGCTCGCCGAGGCCGGATGGGCGCTCGGCGACGAGCGGCTGGAGTCGGCGGCGCGGGCCGCCGCCGAACACGTCGTCCGGTCCGCCCGGCCGCTCCCCGGCGGCCCCGGCTGGACCGGCGACCCCGCCCAGCGCGGCGACGGCGGCATCGTCCTCGGGCTGCTGCGCGCCGCCACCGCCCTCGGCGTGCCGCGCTACGAGGAGATCGCGGTGGAGGCGGGGGAGCGCGTCGCCGGGCTCGCCGTCCCCGGCCACCGCTTCGGCGACTGCCCCGACCTGCCCACGGACGCCGTCACCCCCGGGTTCCTGGCCGGCACCGCGGGGACCGCGTTCCTCCTCGCCCGCCTGTACGGCCAGACCGGCGAGTCCCGCTTCCTGGAGGCGGCCGGCCGGGGCGCGGGCTTCGTCCGCGAGGTCAGCGTCGTCACCGACCGGTGCGCGCTGGTGCCCCACCACGTGCCGCAGGGACGCGGCCTGCACTACCTCGGGTTCTGCTCCGGCTCGGCGGGCGTGGCCCGGATGTTCCAGGAGCTCCACCGGGTCACCGGCGACCGGGGCCACCTCGAATGGGTGGAGCGGCTGGCCGGCGGCATCGTCCGCAGCGGCGTGCCGGAGCGGCGCACCCCCGGCTTCTGGAACACGGCCTGCCAGTGCTGCGGCTCGGCCGGGCTGCTGGAGCTGTTCACCGGCCTCTGGGCGGAGACCGGCGACGCCACCCACCTCGCCTACGCCCAACGGCTCGCCCGCCACCTCATCGGCGCGGCCACCGACCACGACGACCGCGGGTTCCGCTGGTACCAGGCGTACCGGCGGTTACGGCCCGGCGAGGTGAGCGCCGACACCGGCTACATGGTGGGCGCGGCCGGCATCGGTGCGGCCCTGCTCCACCTCGACGCCGCCCTGCGGCCCCGGCAGGCCCGCCGCGTCATCCTCCTGCCCGACAACCCGTTCCCGTCGATCCCCGTGCCGGCGGCCCACCTCGGCGACACCGGCCCGGCCTGACCACGTGACTGTCCGGCCCCGCCGGGTAGGGGGGCCGGGTAGCCGACACGACGGGGAGGCGTCATGAGCCGCATCGCGGAATGGCTGAAGAAGGCCGAGAACCTGGCCCGCGGGCACTCCAAGCAGGCCGACCAGATGCTGGACCGGGCCGAGCGGTACGCCAAGGAGCGCACCGGGCACAAGTACGACGAGCACATCGAGAAGGGCGCGGATGCCGTGCAGCGCCGCTACGGCGGCGGGACCCGGGAGGGCCGGACGCCGGCCGAGCGCGAGCAGATGACCGTCGAGCGCGACCCGACCGCCGCCGAGCGCGAGCGGCACGACCGCGGCCCCCAGGGCTGACGCCCGGGAGGACGACCACCGGCGCCACCGGGGCTCCGGTACGGTGGCCGCATGGTCACCGGGGGGCTGCTCGTCGCGGGCACCACGTCCGACGCGGGCAAGAGCGTCGTCACCGCGGGCATCTGCCGCTGGCTGGCCCGCCAGGGCGTGCGCGTGGCGCCGTTCAAGGCGCAGAACATGTCGCTCAACTCCTACGTCACCCCCGGTGGCGCCGAGATCGGCCGGGCCCAGGCGGCGCAGGCGCAGGCCGCCGGCCTGGAGCCGGTCGCCGACATGAACCCCGTCCTGCTCAAGCCGGGCGGCGAGCGCCGCAGCCAGGTCGTCCTCATGGGCCGGCCGGTCGCCGACGTGGACGCCATGGAGTACGACGACCTCAAGGACCTCCTCCGCACCACCGCCCTGGAGTCCCTGGCCCGGCTGCGGGCCCGCTACGACGTGGTCGTGTGCGAGGGCGCGGGCAGCCCCGCCGAGATCAACCTGCGCCGCTCCGACCTCGCCAACATGGGCCTGGCCAGGGCCGCCGGCCTGCCGGTCGTCGTGGTCGGCGACATCGACAGAGGAGGCGTGTTCGCCGCGTTCCACGGCACCGTCGCCCTGCTGGAGCCCGCCGACCAGGCGCTCGTCGCCGGGTTCGTGATCAACAAGTTCCGCGGTGCGCGAGAGCTGCTGGAGCCCGGCCTCGACATGCTGCGCGAGCTGACCGGCCGGCACGTCTACGGCGTGCTGCCCTGGCTCGACGGCCTCTGGCTGGACGTCGAGGACTCCCTGGCGCTCGACGCCCGCCACGTGACCACCGGCCCGCCGCACGGCCGGCAGACCCTGCGCGTCGCGGTCGTCCGGCTGCCGCGCATCTCCAACTTCACCGACCTCGACGCGCTGGCCGCCGAACCCGGCGTCGTCGTGCGCTTCGTCACCGGCCCCGCCGAGCTGGACGACGCCGACCTCGTCGTGCTGCCCGGCTCGCGCGCCACGGTCGACGACCTGCGCTGGCTGCGCCGCACCGGCCTCGCCGCGGCCCTCGCCGAGCGGAAGGGGCCGCTGCTCGGCGTCTGCGGCGGGTTCCAGATGCTCGGGCGCGAGATCGTGGACGAGGTCGAGTCGGGCGCGGGCAAGGTCGACGGGCTCGGCCTGCTGCCGGCGCGGGTCGAGTTCGCGCCCGACAAACGTCTCGGCCGGCCGGAGGGCACAGCGTACGGGCAGCCGGTACGCGCCTACGAGATCCACCACGGGCGGGTCACCGTGGAGGGCGGGGAGCCGTTCCTCGACGGCTGCCGCGCCGGCGACGTGTGGGGCACCACCTGGCACGGGGCGCTGGAGAACGACGGCTTCCGCCGCGCGTTCCTGGCCGACGTGGCCGCCCGCGCGGGGCGCGACTTCGTCCCGGCCCCCGCCACCGACTTCGCCGCGCTCAGGGAGGCCAGGCTGGACGCGCTCGGCGACCTCGTCGAGCGGCACCTCGACACCGGCGCGCTGCTGCGGCTGATCAGCGACGGCCCGCCGGAGGTCCCGTTCCTTCCACCGGGAGCCCCCGCCGCCCGCTGATCCAGGCGTCGGCGCGCGCCCAGTTGTCGTACAGCCAGCGCACGCCCTCCTCGCGCCCGCGCGGCACCTCGGCGGCCGGCACCCGCCACCACGTCGCGGAGATGCGCACGGTGTAGGGCAGCCTGCGCCAGACGTCCCCCAGCGTGACCAGGTCGTCGAGGCCGGTGTGCGCCACGAACACGACGTCCGCCGCCGGGCAGGCGGCGATCGCGGCGAGCGCGCCGCTCGGCCGGGGCGGCAGCACGTGCTCCATGCGGCGGGCCCGCGCGGCCTCCTCCGCCAGGCCCTTCGCCTCCAGGCGGCGGATCGCCACCCGGCGGCGGCGCGGGCTGAAGTTCGCGCCCTCAGGGAAGATCACCAGGGCGTCCCGCTCGCCCATCGTGGCGGCCAGGCGGCGGATCTCCCCGACGATGCGCCGGCGGCCGGAGCGGCGGGGGACGAACGCGTTCGGCAGCCGGTTGACCATCACGTCGAGCGTGGGATCGTACTGGAGCGCGGCCTTCATCACGATCCGCGGGCGCCGCCCGTGGGCGATGAGCAGCCGGTGGATCAGCAGGAACGAGTCGCCGGGGCCGGCGTGCCTGGACAGTACGATCAGCGGCCGGGGCGGCCCGCCGTCCGGGCAGGACGGCCCTTCGACGTCCACGGTCAGGCGGAAGATCCGCCCGGCGGCGGCGTACACGCGCGACAGGAACCACCCGACCAGCGCGTAGTGCCGCTCCTGGTGGCGGGCCCCGCCCGCCACCCACAGCCACAGGCAGCCGATCAGCACCAGCGACTCCAGCGTCAGCCAGGCCACCCCGAACCAGACGAAGCGCGGCGCCCGCCGCTGCGGCGGCGGCAGGCCCATCGAGGCGACGGCCACGACGACGAGCCACAGCGGCAGCGTGACCAGCATGGCCACCGTCACCAGGATGATCAGCGGCGCCAGCACGACCCGGCGCAGGATACGTGGGGGGAGCAACACGGCCTCCCTGGACGTAGGTTGTCCTCCTCCCCTGCCCTCAACATCCATGGTCGCTCAAATAGCCGGCGGACGCGCGGTACGCCCGCTCGATGCACTCCGACACCTGCGCGCCGTCCCGGTAGCGGAGCGGCGACAGCGGCCCGGTCGCCCCGGCGGGCAGCACGTGCACCTCCACGCCCGGCGGCAGGCTCGCCATGTCCTCGGCGAAACGGTGCCGGCGGGCGATCTCGAACGCCACCATGCCCACCTCCCAGAACCGCCGCGGCGCCGTCAGCGGGCGCTCGATCCTGCCGACGTGCAGCACGAACACCCGCCTGGCCCCGAGCCGCACCGCCCGGCCCACCGGGATGCTGTGGACCAGCCCGCCGTCGTAGAAATGCTCCCCGCCGATCACCACCGGCGGCAGCAGGCCGGGCACCGCGCACGACGCCAGCACCGCCGGCACCAGCGGCCCGGTGGTGAACCAGTGCGCGGCCGCCCGCTCCACCGACGCCGCCACGCACTGGAACGGCACCGCCAGCTCCTCGATCCGCCCCACCCGCACCGTCTCGGCGAGGACGTCGCGCAGCGGCCCGACCGGATGCAGGTGGGTGCCGGTCCTGGCCAGCGTCGACAGCCGGGCCACCCACGAGCCGGCGAACGCGGTGCGGACGATGTCGGAGCGCCACAACCCGGTCAGCCGCTCCACCGCCTCGCCAGGCCCGGCGGCGATGACGGCCCCGTTCAGCGCGCCCACGGACGTGCCCACCACCAGGTCGGGACGGATGCCGGCCGCGTCCAGCGCCTGCAGCATGCCCACCTCGTGCGCGCCGAGCACGCCACCGCCACCGAGCACGAACGCCGTCTCCACACCCCTCATCCTCTCCTCGGTCTCCCGCTGCCCTTGCCGTGCCACGGAAACGAAGGGCCCGCGAAGCTGCCGGACCCGCCCGCTGACGCACTACCCACAGCGGCGGGACGATGCCGCCATGACAGCAGTGGTGCAGGCCGAAGGGCTGACCAAGTACTACGGCAGGCGCCGGGGCCTCGCGGACCTCACGATGGAGATCCAGCCGGGCGAGGTCTTCGGCTACCTCGGACCCAACGGCGCCGGCAAGACCACCACCATCAGGCTCCTGCTCGACGTGATCAGGCCGACCAGCGGCCTCGTGCGCGTCCTCGGCGGCTCACCCCGCGAGCCCGCCGTCCGCGCCCGCGTCGGCTACCTGCCGGGCGACCTGGTGCTGGAGAGCCGCGACCGGGCGCTCGACTACCTGCGCTTCCTCGGCCGGGTCCGCGGCGGCGTCCCCAGCTCGCGCATCGAGTCCCTCGCCGACCGCTTCGACGCCGACCTGTCGGTGCCGATGCGCAAGCTCTCCAAGGGCAACCGGCAGAAGATCGGGCTCATCCAGGCGTTCATGCACGAACCCGAGTTCGTCATCCTCGACGAGCCGACCATGGGGCTCGACCCGCTCGTGCAGCACGAGTTCCTGGCGCTGGTGCGCGAGGTGCGCGCCTCCGGGCGGACCGTGCTCATGTCCTCGCACGTGCTCGCCGAGGTGGAGAGCGTCTCCGACCGGGTCGGCATCGTACGCGGCGGGCGGCTCGTCGCCGTCGAGAACGTCGCCGCGCTGCGCGAGAAGGCGGTGCGCCGGGTCGAGCTGCACTTCGACGCGCCCGTGCCGCGCGCCGACTTCGAGGGGCTGCCCGGCGTGCGCGACCTGCGCGTGGAGGGCGCCGCCCTGGCCTGCACCATCGACGGGCGCCCGGACGCGCTGATCAAGGCCGCCGCCCGCCACACCGTGGTGCACCTGGTGAGCGCCGAACCCGATCTCGAAGAGATCTTCCTGACCTACTACAGCGACGAGGAGCGGCACGATGAACGGCCCGCTGATCAGCAAGAGCCTGCGTGACCACCGCGGCGTCACGTTCTGGTGGACCGTCGGCATCAGCGCCTTCATGGCGCTCTACCTCGGCGTCTACGGGAGCGTCAAGGCGAGCCCGGAGACGTACGGGCCCGCGATGATCGCCAAGTTCCCCGGCCCGCTGCGCGACCTCATGGGCGGCCTCGCGGACATGACCTCCGGCGTCGGCTACCTCCAGACGGCCGTCTACCAGCTCTTCGTCCCCATGCTGTTCATCGCGTGCGCGACGCTGCTCGCCAACCGGGCGCTCGCCGGGCCCGAGGAGAACGGGACCCTGGAGCTCGTCCTCACCCTGCCGGTGGACCGCAGGCGGCTCGTGCTCGCCAGGCTCGCCGCGCTGACGCTCCAGCTGCTCGCGGTGGCGGCCGTGACGCTGCTGGCCGCCTGGACGATGAGCGTCGTGGTGGACAACGGGGTGCCGTTCGGCCGCATCCTCGCCGGGCACCTCGGCGTGCTGCTGCTCGGCCTGTTCTACGGCACCGTGGCCCTCACCGTGGGCGCGGTCACCGGGCGGCGGCTCGTCGCCTCCGCCGTGGTCGGGGTGTGGGTCGCGGCCGGCTACATGGTCGTCACCGTCGGACGCTCCTGGGACGCGATCTCCTGGCTCAAGTGGGTCTCGCCGTTCCACTACTACGCGGAAGGGCGACCCCTCTATGAGGGGGTGCCGGTGGGGGACTACCTTGTGCTGGCGGGAGCGACGGCCGCGCTCGCGCTCACCGCGGTGCTCGCCTTCGACCGGCGCGACGTAGGAGTGTGATGACCCCCCCGCCCCTGCCCGCCACCCCTTCCGGCGACCCGTCCACCCCAGGCGTCGAGGCCCCGGGAACGGACGGGCCGGGAATGTCCGCGCCCCGTGCCCCCGGCGCGGGGCCGTCCGGAGGGCGGGACGGGTTGCTCGACGGGTGCCGGCGGATCCTGGCCGAGGCCGCGGGGACGGGGCGGGCGCCCGACCGGCGGGCGCTCGACGCGTGCCGCGCCGCCGGGGCGCGGGCCGCCGAGCTGGGCGTGCCGCTGCGCTCGCTCGTGGACGACGCCCTGGCCGCCGCCGAGGGCCTCCCGCCGGTCCTGCCCGCCCTGCGCCGCGCCGTCTCCGCCCTCATGGAGGGGTACGAACAGGCCCAGCGCGCCGCGATCAGGGACGAGGAGGCGGCCCGCAGGGAGTTCGTGGACGACCTGCTCCAGGGCCGGGCAGAACGCCTGGCCGAACGCGCCGAGCACTTCGGCCTGCGCCTCGCCGAGTCGTACGTCGTCGCCGTGGCCGGCAACCTCCCGCCCACGACCCTCGACAGGGACCGGGACGCCGTCGAACGCGCCCTCGTCACCCGCTTCGGCTCGCACAACGTCCTGGTCGCCGCCCGCGACGACCTCCTGGTGTGCGTGGCCCCCGCCACGCTGCCGGCCGCCGTCGGCGAGTTCACCCACCACGTACGCGCCCGCTTCACCGCCGGCTGGCGGGTCGGCCTGGGCCGGGCCCACCGCGGCCCCGGCGGCGTCGTCACCTCCTACCGCGAGGCCGCCCAGGCACTGGAGCTGGCCGACGCCCTGTCACTCACGATCGACGTCGTACGGGCCGCCGACCTGCTGGTCTTCCCCGTCCTGCTGCGCGACCGCAGCGCCATCGAGGACCTGGTGACCAGCGTCCTCAGCCCGCTGCTGGAGGCGCGCGGCGGGCACGAGCCGCTGCTGGAGACGCTGGAGGCCATCTTCGCCTCCCACGGCAACCAGACGGCCGCCGCCCGGCGGCTGCGGCTGAGCCCGCGCGCGGTGACGTACCGGCTGGAGCGCATCCGCCGCCTCACCGGCTTCTCCCCGGACGACCCCACCCAGCGCTTCACCCTGGAGACCGCCGTCCTGGGCGCCCGCCTCCTCGACTGGCCGAACAACTTCCGCCGCCCCGCGGGCGCCCGCTAGCCGGGCGTCACGGGACGAGGAGCAGCTTTCCTGTCGTACGCCGGCTGGCCAGGTCCTCGTGAGCCCGCCGCGCCTCCGCCAGCGGGTAGCGGTGCGAGACGTTGATGCGCAGCTGGCCCGCCGCGATCCAGCCGAACAGGTCGGACGCCCGCCGCAGCAGCTCCGCCCGCTCGGCGATGTAGTGCACGAGCGTCGGCCGGGTCAGGAAGAGCGAGCCCTTCTTGTTGAGGGTCTGCGGGTCGAGGGGCGGGACCGGGCCGCTCGCCGCGCCGTACAGGGCCATGAGGCCGCGCGGGCGCAGCGCGTCCAGGCCGCCGTCGAACGTGGCCCTGCCGACGCCGTCGTACACGACGTCGATCGTGCCGCGCAGCGCCTCGGCGAAGCCGTCGTAGCGCAGCACCTCGTCGGCGCCGGCCGCGCGGGCCAGCTTCTCCTTCTCGTCGGTGGACACCGTCGTGTAGACCTTGGCGCCCCGCAGCTTGGCGAGCTGGATCAGCAACTGGCCCATGCCGCCCGCGCCCGCGTGGACGAGGACGCGGTCGCCCTCCTTCACCTCGTGCGTCGAGTGCGTCAGGTAGTGGGCGGTCATGCCCTGCAGCATCGTCGCGGCCGCCAGCTCGGCGGACACGCCGTCCGGCACCGGCACCAGCCGCGCGGCCGGCACGACGACCTTCTCGGCGTAGCTGCCGAGCACGTTCGCCCACGCCACGGTGTCGCCGACGGCCACGTCCCGCACCCCGGCCCCGACCGCCGCGACCGTGCCCGCCCCCTCGGACCCGATGGTGACCGGCAGGTCGAGCGGGTACGCGCCGGAGCGGTGGTAGATGTCGATGAAGTTGACGCCGCTGGCGGCGACGTCGACCACGACCTCGCCGTCACCGGGCGTGGGGTCGGGACGCTCGACGTATTCGAGAACTTCTGGACCGCCCTGGGCGGAGACGAAGATGGCATGCATGCCCCTAGTCAACTCCGCCCGCAACCCCGGCCGCCACCCGGACCCCCGCGACGCCGTCACCGCAGGGGGGCCGGGTCGTCAGGGCGGCCAAGGCGGCCGGGCCGGGCATTCCGGTTGGAGCGGCGCGTTCCGCCAGGTGGGGAGGCGTGCCGAAACGGGGCTGGGCTGCCACGCCCGGCTCCCGGGAACCTCTTCTTCTCCTCACCTCCTCTTCTCCCAACGCCTGAAACGGTGGGAGAAAGGAGGCGATGGATGTGGGACACGCAGAGGCCGGTGACCGCGTCGCCTGGAGGGGAGAGGCCGGGTGGTCAGGCCGAGGTGAGGCGGGCCAGGGCGCCGGCTTCGAGGGCGATCCAGATCGCGCCGTCCGGGCCCACCGTCAGGCCGTGCGGCTCCGCCTTCCATGGTTCGCCGCCCCCGTGATCCGGGAGGGGGAACTCCTGGATGGCGCCGTCGGGGGTGATGCGGCCGACGCGGTCGGTGCCCCAGAGGGTGAACCACAGGGCGTCGTCGGGGCCCGTGATGATCGCGTGCGGGCGGGAGGCGGGGTCGGCGAGCGGGTACTCGTCGATCTCGCCGGCCGGGTCGATGCGGCCGATCCGTCCTGCGCCGATCTCCACGAACCACAGCGCGCCGTCGGGGCCGAGGGTGATGCCGACCGGGGCGGCGCCCTCCGTGGGCAGCGGGTGGAGGGTCACCTCGCCGGTCAGCGAGACGCGGCCGATCGCGTTGCCCTGGTTGAGGGTGAACCACAGGGCGTCGTCGGGTCCGGGGGTGATGAAGGCGGGCATGCCGCCGGGCGACGGGATCTCGAACTCGGCGCGGTCGCCGCCCGGCGTGAGGCGGCCGATGCGGCCCGGCCGCATCTCGGTGAACCACATCGCGCCGTCGGTGCCCGTCGTGATGCCGAACGGGGAGTCGGCGGGGCAGGAGGTCACCTCGCCGTCGGCGGTGATCCTGGACACCCGGCCGCCCTGGCCCTCGGTGAACCACATCGCGCCGTCCGGGCCCGCCGTGATCACGGTGGGCCCGCCGTCGGGCGGGTCGAGCTGGTGGATCACCGGGGCGTGGCCGGGTCGCAGGCGGCCGACGCGGCCCTGGTGGACGAGGGTGAACCAGAGCTCGCCGTCGGGGCCGGTCGTGATGCCGTACGGCGCGCCGGCGTCGATCATGGTCAACATACGCGTCCCCCTACGAGGTGCAGGTGTTCGCCGCGGAAGCGCCGGGTCAGCGCGCGGTCGTGCGACACCACGACGAGCGTGCCGCGGTAGTGGTCGAGTGCCTGCTCCAGCTCCTCGGCCAGGAGCGGCGAGAGGTGGTTGGTGGGCTCGTCGAGCAGGAGCAGGTCGTGCTCGGAGGCCAGCAGGCGGGCCAGGGCCAGGCGGCGGCGCTGCCCGACCGACAGCTCGCCCACCTTCTGCCGGAGCGTGTGCGGGGCGAAGAGGCCGGTGGCGAGGAGGGCGGCCTCGCGTTCGTCCGGGTGGCCGTGGCCGTAGGCGGCGAGGACGGTGAGGCCGGGGGCGAACGTCACCTCCTGCGGAAGGTGGCCCACCCTGACCGAGGCGCGGGCGGCCTGCTCGGCGAGCGCTTGCAGGAGTGTGGACTTGCCGGCGCCGTTGGGGCCGCGTACGAGCAGGCGGTCGCCCTGGGCGAGGGCCAGGTGCGTGATGTGCAGGCGGCCTTCGCCGACCCGGACGTCCCGCAACTCGACCACCGGCGGGCCTGCGCGTCGGGCCGCCGCCGGCCCGTCCTGGTCCAGAGGTCGTTGAGCTGGAACTGCCAGGGGGAGCGGATCAGTCCCGGGGGTCTCGGGGGTCGCTGCGGTCCCGGTGGGGGCGGTCCTGTCGCCGGAGACGGGCACAGGGGAGACGGGCGCAGGGGATGGGGCGAAAGGGGAGCGGAAGTGAAGAGGGGACGGGGGGCGGGGGACCGGGTCGTCGAGGAGGCGGCGGAGGCGTTCGTGGGCGTTGCGGACGCGGCTGGAGACCGAGCTCTGCACGCGGCCAGCGTTGCGGTCGTAGGCCATCTTGTTGTTGTCGCGCATGGGGCCGCCCGCGGCGACGCGGTGGGCGGTGGTGGCGGCGTGCTCGCGCACGTGGCGCACCTCCGCGCACCAGGCCGCGTACGCCTGCTCCCAGCGGGCCCGTGCCGCGGCCTTGGCGGCGAGGAAGCCGTCGTAGCCGCCGCCGAAGCGGGTGACGGCCCCGCCCTCGACCTCCAGGACGGCGGTGGCGACGCGGCCGAGGAAGACGCGGTCGTGGGAGGTCACGACGACCGTGCCGCGATGCTCGCGCAGGCGGTCTTCGAGCCAGGCCAGGGCCGGCTCGTCGAGGTGGTTGGTGGGCTCGTCGAGGAGCAGGACGCGGGGCGCGGCGGCGAGGACGCAGGCCAGCCCGAGCCGGGCCCGCTCGCCTCCTGACAGGCTGCCGAGCGTCCGGTCGCGGCCGACGTGGGCCAGGCCGAGGCCGTGGAACGCCTTGTCGACGCGGGCGTCGGCCTCGTAGCCGCCGCGGGCCTCGTAGAGCGTCTGCAGGTCGCCGTATTCGGCCAGGGCGGCGGCGGTGGCGGTGTCGTCGCCGGGGGGTGTCGCCAGAGCTGTCTCCAGGGCGCGCAGGCGGCGCTCGATGGCTCGGAGCCCGGCCAGGGCGGTGTCGACGGCCTGCTGGACGGTGTGGGTGTCCGGCAGGCCGAGGGTCTGGCCGAGATATCCCAGGTCGTCGTGGTCGTCGTGGTCGTCGTGGTCGTCGGGGCCGGCGGCGCGGCCGGGACGCACGGTGATCTCGCCGTCGTCGGGGCGCTCGACCCCGGCGAGGAGCCGGAGCAGGGTGGACTTGCCCGAGCCGTTCTCGCCGACGACGCCGGCGCGCTCGCCCGCCTTGACGGACACGGTGACGTCGTCGAGCACGACGCGCTCGCCGTAGGACTTGGAAACGCTTCGGAGGTGGATCAGGATGGAACTCCAATCGCAACTGCGGTAGCGTTAGTCAATCACAAGTGAGCAGACAAACGCAACTGGAGTAGTTTTTGGAAGCGGGTGGCAGCAAGCGACCGGGAGGGCGCAGCGCGCGCGTGCGCGACGCCGTACGCCAGGCGACGCTCGCCGAGCTGGTCGAGCACGGCTACACCGGGCTGACGGTCGAGCGGGTGGCCGAGCGGTCCGGCGTGCACAAGACGACCGTCTACCGGCGCTGGGGCAACGTGGAGGGGCTCATCTCCGACGCCCTGGAGCTGGCGCGCGACGAGCCGTGGCCCATTCCCGACACCGGGACGATCGAGGGCGATCTGCGGGGGATCGTGAGGCTCGTCCGGTCGGGGTTCGCCGATCCCGAGCTGGGGCCGGTGTCGTCGGCGTTCGTGGCGGCCGCCGTGCAGAACGACGCGGCGGCGCGGGCGCTGCACGACTTCTTGGTGGCCAGGCACGACCAGTCGGCCGAGGTCGTACGGCGGGCGGTCGCCCGGGGCGAGCTGCCCGACGTGGTGGACGTCCGCGAGGTGATCAGGGTTGCGGTCGCGCCCGTCTACTACCGGCTGTTCGTGGCGCACGAGCCGGTCAGCGAGCGCGACGCCGACCGCGCCGCCGACGCCGCGCTCGCCGCGGCCCGCGCCGGAGTCCTCTGAGCCGAAGAGGTCCTGGTCAGGGGTCGGTCTTCTTGCCGCGCAGCTCGAAGTCGTCGAACGTCGTCTGCAGCAGCGACCCTTCGGCCTTGCTCGTACGCGCGAACAGCCCGAGCGACCCGTTGGCGAGCCCGTCCTGGTCCTCCACCCGGAGCACCCGGTCGTCGTTGACCCACATGGTCAGCCGCGCCGTCGTGTCCACCTGCTCGCACGCCACCACGATCCTGACCGGCCCGCCGGGCAGCCCGTCCACCTGCACGGGAGGGGCGAGGGTGCCGCCCGCGCCGGCCACGACCCGCCGGATCCTGGCCTTGCCCGCCGTGTCCAGCCCGAACTCGTAGTAGCCGTCGTCGTCGTTGCTGCGGCAGTAGACGCCGTACTCGCCGGTGCCCGACGCCTTCCTGACCTCGGCGGTGACGCCGATGACCACCGACGACGGCAGCATCGGCGTGGGCTTGGCCGTCGGGTTGGGCGTGGTCGTCGGCGTGGCGACGAGGAAGGGGACGGGGGCCTCCGCCCACCGCTCCTCGTAGCCGCTGCCCTGCTTGACGTCCAGCCCGTACGTCCCGTCCGTCCGGTATCCGTAGGAGGCGTCGGTGTTGGCGTCGTAGGTGCCGTTCCAGCCGCCGGAGGTCTGGGTGAAGTCCTCGGCGTACAGGACGCCGAGGTCGGGAGGGCCGCCGGGCGACAGCAGCGCCCACACCCCGACGGACGCGGCCACGAGCAGCGCGGCCCCGGCGGCGATCCCCGCGTACAGCTTGCCGCGCCGCGCCCCGTCCACCGGCTGCGGCAGGGTGGCGGAGCCCGGCCCGTACGGTCCGCCGGCGTGCTGCCAGGTCGCCTGCACCGTCCGCGTGGCCTGCTCCGGCCCGGCGGCCCGCCCGACGAGGTGGTCGAGGAGCTGCTGGGCGGTCGGCCGGGCGGCGGGGTCCTTGTGCAGCGCGGCCCTGACCAGCTCACGCATCCCCGGCTCGACGTCGTCGAGCACGGGCTCGGTGTTGAGCACCTGGTAGACGATGGCGGGCAGCGTGTCGCCGGGGAACGGCGCCCGCCCGCTCGCCGCGTACGCCACCAGGCACCCCCACGAGAACACGTCGCAGGCCGGCGAGACCGGCTCGCCCCGCAGCACCTCGGGCGCCATGTAGCGGGGCGTGCCGACCAGCTCGCCGGTGCCGGTGACGCCGCCGAGCGTGTCGAGCGCCCGCGCGATGCCGAAGTCGATCACGCGGGGGCCGACCGGCGACAGCAGCACGTTGGACGGCTTGAGGTCGCGGTGGACGACGCCGGCGGCGTGGATGGCGGTCAGCGCCGTCGCCACGCTCACGGCCAGCGCGTCGAGGCTGGAGCCGCGCAGCGGGCCGGACTCGCGTACGGCCTGCTCCAGGCTGGGGCCCGGGACGTACTCGGTGACGACGTAGAGCTGGTCGCCGTCGAGCGCCGCCTCCAGCACCGCCGCCGTGCAGAACCTGCGCACCCGGCGCGCGGCGTCGGCCTCCCTGCGGAAGCGCAGGCGGAACTGCTCGTGCTGGCTCAGCTCGGGGTTGATGACTTTGACGGCGACCCGCTGGCCGGCGGAGTCCTCGGCGAGATGGACCGTGCCCATGCCGCCCCGCCCCAGCACGCTCAGCACCCTGTAGCGCCCGATGTGGGAGGTTTCACCGTTGTTCACGCCGCGCAAGCTTACCGACACCCCGTTGATCGCGGGAGCATGCTCACAAGACCTCTCCCGGAAGCGGAAGCGGAAGCGGGAGCGGGAGCGGGAGCGGGAGCGGGAGCGGGGATGGTGGCGGGAGCGGTGGCGCGGCGAGGCAGGCGCGGATCCGGGCCAGCGACGGCGGCCCCTCCGGTCCCGCCACCAATACCCGGCACCCCGCGGCGGTGGCCGCCGCGACGCCCGCCGGGCTGTCCTCGACGGCCACGCAGCGCTGGGGGGCCGCGCCGAGCCGCCGGGCCGCCTCCAGGTACGGGTCGGGGTACGGCTTGCCGCGCGCCGTCTCCCCGTCGGTCACGACCAGGTGGAACGAGTGGCGCAGGCGGGGCAGCACCAGCTCGACCACGCGCCGCGGGGACGCGCTGACCAGGGCCGTCGGGATGGACGCGGCCGCGAGGCCGGCCAGGAGCTCGCGGGCGCCGGGCATCACCGGCACGCCGTCGCGGGCGAGCCGGTCGGCGAAGGCGTCCACCAGCCGCTCCGCCAGCGCGTCCACAGCCCCCGGCGCGGGGGAGGGGAGGAGGTGGGCGGCGACGTCGGCGGCGGTCCGGCCGCGTACGTGCGGCGCGTCGTCCGCGTCCAGCCGCCGCCCGAGCGACGCGGCGACCCCGGCCACCGCCCGCCACCACGCCCCCTCGGTGTCCACCAGCGTCCCGTCCAGGTCCAGCAGCACGGCCTCGGGGTCCGGCAGCACGGCGTCGGGGTCGGGCGGGACGGCGCCGGGGTCAGACGGCATCGGCGGCCACGACGGGGGCGGGCGCCGTGACCGTACGGGCCGCCACCAGCACGGGCCGCTCCACCAGCCGCACCGCGACCCGCGTCCCGGGCCCGAGCCGCACCGCCTCGTGGCCGGGCACGTCGGCCAGCACCTCGCCGCCGTCCACGGCGAGCCGGAGCCGTACGGAGGCGCCGCGGAAGGACGCCGCCAGCACCTCGGCGGGCCCGTCCTCGGCGGGCTCCACCTGGACCGCCTCCGGCCGGACCAGCACGTCCACGTCCGCGCCGCCGTCCGGGACGGGGCCGTCCACGGGCAGGTTCCGGCCGAGCACGCTCACCCGGTCGCCGCTGAGCCGCCCCGCGAGGTGGTTCATGGTGCCGACGAACTCCGCGACGAACGGTGTGGCGGGCCGGTCGTACACCTCGGCGGGCGCGCCCACCTGCTCCAGCCGCCCCTCCCGCAGGACCGCGACCCGGTCGGCGACCGACAGCGCCTCCTCCTGGTCGTGGGTGACGAAAACGGTGGTAATGCCGAGATCGAGCTGGAGCCGCCGGATCTCCTCGCGCAGGATGACCCTGACCTTGGCGTCCAGCGCCGACAGCGGCTCGTCGAGCAGCAGCACGCGCGGCTCCAGGGCGAGCGCGCGGGCCAGCGCGACCCGCTGCTGCTGGCCGCCGGAGAGCTGGTGGGGGTAGCGGTCGGCGTGCTGGGGCAGGCCGACCAGCTCCAGCAGCTCGTCCGCGCGGGCCCGCCGGGTGGCGGCCGGCACCTTGCGCACGCGCAGCCCGAAGGCGACGTTGTCGCGGGCGTTCAGGTTGGGGAACAGCGAGTACGACTGGAAGACCATCCCGGCGTCGCGCTTGTTGGCGGGCACGCGGGTGACGTCCTTGCCGTCCACGAGCACCGCGCCGGAGTCGGGCCGCTCGAACCCGGCCACGCACCGCAGCGCCGTCGTCTTGCCGCACCCGGACGGCCCGAGCAGGGCGACGAACTCGCCGGGCTCGATGAGCAGGTCGAGCCCGTCGAGCGCGACCGTCTTCCCGAACTCCCGCCGCAGCGCCCGGAATTCGACGGAGGCCGGAGCCGATGCGGTCATTGCCTTTTCTCCTTACCGAAGACGGTCGACACGGCCAGCAGGAGCAGCCAGATGATCAGCAGGCTCAGGATCGAGACGGCCACCGAGAGCTGGCCACGCGACCCGGACACGGTCACGATCCACACCGCGAACGGCTGGTAGCCCAGCAGGCTGGCGACGGTGTACTCGCCGAGGACGAGCGCGAGCGTCAGGAACGACGCGCTGGCGAGGGCCGAGCGCAGGTTGGGCACGACGACCCGGAGCAGCACGTACGGCCACGACGCCCCCAGGTTGCGCGCCGCCTCGACCAGCGTCCGCACGTCCATCGTGCGCAGCCCGGCGTCCAGCGACCGGTACACGAACGGCAGCACCAGCACCACGTACGCGAGCACCAGCACGATCGGGAACCCCGGGTCCTGCACCGCGATGATCGTGGCCCAGAACGGCGTCGGCGCCAGCAGCTCGGTGCCGTTCCGCAGCGCCGTGGACAGCCCCGCCACGAACGTGATGGGCGGCACCACCAGCGGCAGCGTGCACAGCACCTCCATGACCGGCCGCAGCCGCGGCGCGAACAGCCGCACGGCCAGCATCGCGGGCAGCGCCAGCAGCAGCACCACGGCGATCGTGGCCGCGGCGAGCCCCAGCGACAGCGTCAGCGAGCTCGCGAAGCCCTCGGCCGTCAGCAGCTCGGCGTAGGGCGCGAACGACACCCCGGAACCCGGCGAGGAGAGGGTGTACCAGAGCGAGGCGCCGAGCGGCACCAGGAAGTAGAGCCCGGCCACCAGGAACACCAGCCCGCGCCACACCCGCGGCCGGGCGGGCGCCTTCGCGGGGGCGGCGGTGGCGACGGGCTCCAGCCCGGTCAGTGCAGCCATCGCGAGGTCCTCCTCTGCAGCGGCAGGTAGATCGCCATGACCAGGCCGGCCACCACGATCATGTCGAGGCTGAGTGCCAGCGCGATGTTCTCGTAGCCGATCAGCACGTCGCCGGTGAGCGCGGCGGCGATCTTCAGGGTGACGAGCGGCACGACGGTGCCGACCATGGCGTTGGCGGTGGCGTACGCGGAGAAGGCCGAGCCGAACAGCAGCACCACCCCGCCCAGCATGGCCGGGGCCAGCACCGGCAGCGCCACGTAGCGCCAGTAGTGCCAGGCGGTGGCGCCGCTGTTGGCCGCCGCCTCCCGCCACTGCGGGCGCAGGCCGTCCAGCGCCGGCGCCATGGCGAGCACCATCAGCGGCACCGAGAAGTACAGGTAGACGACGGCGAGGCCCCAGAACGTGTACAGCGACCCGGACGGCAGCCCGACCAGCCCGCTGACCACGCCGGAGTTGCCGAGCGTGGCGATCCAGAAGAACGCCAGCGGCACCCCGCCGAAGTTGGCCAGCACGCCGGAGGCGGTCAGCACCGCCTCCCGCAGCAGCCGCGAGCGCGAGGTCACGACGGCGTAGGCGAGGAACGTGCCGAGCACGGCCCCCGCCAGCGCCACCACGGCCGACAGCTTCACGCTGCCGAGCAGGGCGGTCAGGTAACCGCCCTGGAGGCTCAGCGCCAGGTTGGCCGTGCTGGGCCGCCCCTCCGCGGTGAACGCCCCCGCCACCAGCACGACGGCGGGGACGCCGAAGACGAGCGCGAAGAACGTCAGCAGGGGCAGCGCGCCCAGCCAGCCGCTCGACCGGGGTCGGCTCATCCGGAGATCGCGGCGTCCCAGCCGCTGGCCAGCTTGGCCTTGGCCGCGTCGACCTGCTCGGTGGTGGGGAAGGTCGGCTCGCCCTCCACCTTGGGCAGCTTGTCGGCCAGCGCCTGGTCGGCGGTGCCGTCGGCGGTCATGGCGGGCAGCAGCACGGGACGGGCGAAGCCCTTGAGGAACAGGTTCTGGCCCTCGGCGCTGTAGAGGTACTCCTGCCACAGGCGGGCGGCGGCCGGGTGCGGGGCGTCCTTGTTGATCGCCTGGGCGTACATCTGGAAGTACTTGCCGTCGGAGGGGATGTTGACCTGCCAGTCGATGCCCTTGCCGGCCATCTGGGGGGCGTAGGCGGCGTTGTTGTAGTCCCAGTCGATGCTGATCTGGGTCTCGCCCTTCTCGATGGTGGCCGGGGTGGTCTCGACCGGGTTGTAGTTGCCGGTGTCCTTGAGCTTCTTGAAGAAGTCGATGCCGGGCTGGATGTCGTCGAACGAGCCGCCGTTGGCGAGGGCGGCGGCGTACACGCCGGCGAAGGCGGAGCCCGCCTTGGTCGGGTTGCCGTTCATCGCGACCTTGCCCTTGTACTCGGGCTTCAGCAGGTCCTGGAAGCTGGCAGGGCAGGTGGTGATCTTCTTGGCGTCGCAGCCGATGGACACGTAGCCGCCGTAGTCGTTGACCCAGAGGCCGGTCGGCTCCTTCTGGCCCTCGGGGATCTTGTCGAACGTCTGCACCTTGTACGGCGCGAACAGCCCCTCGGCCGCGCCGCTGAGCGCGAACGACTGGCCGAGGTCGAGCACGTCGGGGGCGCGGTCCTGGCCCTTGCGGGTCTTGACGGCGTTGATCTCGTCGGCGCTGGACGCGTCGGGGGTCTCGCTCTCGATCTTGATGCCGTACTTGGCCTGGAACTTCTCGATGATCTCGCCGTAGTTGGCCCAGTCCGGAGGCAGGGCGATGACGTGGAGCGCGCCCTCCTTCTTGGCGGCCTCGACGAGCTTGTCCAGCCCGCCGAAGTCGGCGGCGGAGGTGGCGGTGGCGGCGTTCACCCCGCCCTGTGACGCCCCGGTGGTCTGCTGGGTGCCGGGGGCGGCGCCGCAGGCCGCGGTGGCGAGTGCGAAAATCGCGGCGATTCCGGCCGCTCGGGCGCGAGAGGTGAACACGACGCCTCCATTGTGCAGGGGGTATGGCATGAAACTAGGGGAACTTGTACAAACAAGCGAGCACCAGTAAGTCGCATGAACGTTGCTCTTTCATGAACGGGGAGGGGCGGGTGTGGCTGCGCGCTATGAACTGATCGCTGATGACCTGCGGGAAGGCATCATCTCCGGCGCGTACCCGGTCGGCTCGCAGCTCCCCAGCGAGGCCGAGCTGGCCCGGCGGCACGGCGCGGCGCGCGGCACGGTGCGCCAGGCGGTGGCGGTGCTCGCCGCCGAGGGGCTGGTGGGCTCCCGGCAGGGCGCCCGGCGCATCGTGCTCGGCGCGGCGCGCAGCCAGAGCTTCGCCGAGCTGCACAGCTTCGCGCAGTGGGCGCGCGCGGGCGGCCACCGCTTCGGCGGCCAGGTGATCGAGCAGCGCCGCCGCCCCGCGAGCTCCGCCGAGTCGGCGCGGCTCGGCGGCGGCGAGGTGCTGGAGGTGCTGCGGCTGCGCACGCTGGAGGGCGAGCCGGTGCTGGTCGAGCGGACGGTGTACGCCGCCTGGGTGGCCCCCGCCGTCGAGGCGCTGCCCGGCGACTGCGAGTCGGTCACCCAGGCCCTGTACGACGCCGCCGGGCTCGTGTGCGCCTACGGCGAGCACCTCATCGACGCGGTGGCCGCGGGCGCCCAGGACGCCCGCCTGCTGGGGGTGCGCCGCGGCAGCCCGCTGCTGCGCCAGCGCCGCACCACGACGACCCACGAGGGCAGGCCCGTGGAGTCCTCCGACGACCGTTACCGGGCGGGCAGCGTGGCTTTCAGCATCCGCAACTCGATCGGCGCGAACCCGCTCGTGCGGCAGGCGATCGACTTGCGTTCCGCGTCCGGAGAACATATGTTCGAGTCATAAGCGCCCGCCTTCCCCCGGGTGGCTCACGAACACGACCAGAGCCGCGTGGGAGAAGCGTCTTGAGCAGACTCTATGGCGATCCGATAGAGGTGTGGACGAGGGACGGGGAGCCGATCCAGTTCGTCTGGCGCGACCGGCTCTACCTCGTCCGCCGCGTCCTCGACCACTGGGTGGTCGCGCGCGAGTGGTGGAAGACCAGCGAGGGAGATCCGGGCGAGCGCCGGTTCTGGCGCGTGGACGCCGGCCCCGGCCGCGAGGTGGGCTCCTACGAGCTGCGCTACGACACCGCCGCCAACGGCTGGCTGCTGCTGAGGGCGTGGGACTGATGGCGCCGCCGTTCCCGCACCTCCACGTGTGCTCCGCCTACTCCATGCGCTACGGCACCGCCTTCCCGCAGGCCCTCGCCCGGCGCGCCGCCGAGCACGGCATGGACATCCTGGCCCTGACCGACCGCGACGGGCTCTACGGCGCCGTCAAGCACGTCCAGGCGTGCGCCGACGCCGGGATCGCGCCGGTCGTCGGGGTCGACCTGGCGCTCGACGCCCCGCCGGCCGCTCCGGCGCCCGGCCTGCGCGCCGAGCGGCCCCGCACCGGCCCCGAGGCCGAGGACCGCGTCACCGTGCTGGCCCGCGGCGAGGGCTGGTCGCGCCTGGCGCGCCTGGTCACCGCCGCCCACCGGGCCGGCGAGCGCGGCCGGCCGAAGGTGACCCGCGAGCTGGTCGGCGCATGGGCGGGCGAGCCCGGCGGCGAGCACGGGTTCGGGGCCGACGACGGGCTCGTGGTGCTGCTCGGCCCCCGTTCCGACGTGGGCCGCGCGGTGGCCGCGCGGCGCGACGAGCACGCGAGGACGCTGCTCGGCCTGTGGCGGGCCGCGGTGCCCGCCGTGGTGATCGAGCTGGTCGACCAGTACGGCTTCCGCGACGCGACCACCGCCGTGCGCATGCTCGGCCTGGCCGAGTCCATGGGCGTGCCCGCCGTGCTCACCAACGCGGTGCGCTACCTCGACCCGGCCGACCACCAGGTGGGCGACGTGCTCGACGCGGCCCGCCAGCTCGTCCCCCTGCACCCGCGCCACCTCGACCGCACGACCTCGCACGCCTACCTCAAGAGCACCAAGGAGATGTGGCAGGTGGCGGCCAAGGTCTGCGGCGCCGACCGGACGCGGGTGGGGCGGCTGCTGCTCACCACCCGCCGGCTGGCCGAGGCGTGCGCGATGGACCCGCTGCGGCTGCTCGCGCTCCGCAACGACCCGCCCGACCTGCACCTGCCCGAGATCGGCCGGGACCCGGTGCCGCTGCTGCGCCACCGCGTCGAGGACGGCCTGCTCCGGCGCGGCCTCGGCCGCGACGCCGACGCGCGGCGGCGGCTCGGCGAGGAGATGACGATCATCGAGCGCAAGCGCCTGTCCGGCTACTTCGTCGCGGTGGCCGGCATCACCGACATGATCCGCGGCATGGGCGTGCGCTGCGCCATCCGCGGCTCGGGCGCAGGCAGCCTGGTCAACTACCTCATCGGCATCGGCGAGGTCAACCCGCTCGACCACGGCCTGCTCATGGAGCGGTTCCTGTCCGAGGGGCGCGTCGGGCTGCCCGACATCGACGTGGACGTCGAGTCCGCCCGCCGCCTCGACTGCTACAAGGCGATCTTCGACCGCTACGGCGAGGACCGCGTGGCCTGCGTGTCCATGATGGAGACCTACCGGGCGCGCAGCGCCATCCGCGACGTCGCCGGAGCCATGGGCCTGCCGCCGCACGAGATCGACGCGATCGCCAAGGCGTTCCCGCACGTCAGGGCCAGGCAGATCACCGCCTCGCTCGCCGACCTGCCGGAGCTGCGCGGCAGCAGGCTCGGCGACGCCGGGCTGGACCGGGTGTTCCGTCTCGCCGAACGGCTCGACGGGCTGCCCAGGCACATCGCGCTGCACCCGTGCGGGGTGCTCGTCGGCAACTCCGGGCTCCTCGACCGGACGCCGGTCGAACGCAGCCTGCTGGAGTTCCCGATGTCGCAGTTCGACAAGGACGACGTGGAGGAGGCCGGGCTGCTCAAGCTGGACGTGCTGGGCGTGCGGATGCAGTCGGCGCTGGCGTACGCGCTGGGCGAGGTCAAGCGCGTGGACGGCGTCACCGTCGAGCTGGACGCCCAGCGCGGCGACGATCCAGCCGTCCAGCCAGCCGTCCAGCCAGACGTCCAGCCAGACGTCCAGTACGTCCCGCACGACGACCAGGAGACCTACGACATGATCTGCGCCGCCCGCACGATCGGGTGCTTCCAGATCGAGTCGCCCGGCCAGCGGGAGCTGGTGGCCAAGCTGGAGCCGCGCGCGATGCACGACCTGATCGTGGACATCTCGCTGTTCCGGCCGGGTCCGGTCAACTCCGACATGATCACCCCCTACCTGGAGGCCAGGCAGGGGTGGCGGCAGCCGCGCTACCCGCACGAGCGGCTGCGCGAGGCGCTGCGCGAGACGCACGGCGTCGTGGTGTTCCACGAGCAGGTCCTGAAGATCATCTCGGTGATGACCGGGCGCGACCTGTCCTTCGCCGAGCTGCTGCGGCGCACCCTCGGCACACCCGAGGGACGCGAACGGGTGCGCAAGACGTTCGTGCCCCTGGCGCGGGCCAACGGCTTCGACGACGCGGCCGTGGACCGGG
This sequence comes from Nonomuraea coxensis DSM 45129, assembly GCF_019397265.1. Lineage (NCBI taxonomy): Bacteria > Bacillati > Actinomycetota > Actinomycetes > Streptosporangiales > Streptosporangiaceae > Nonomuraea > Nonomuraea coxensis. Next base: position 6,956,482 of record NZ_CP068985.1, on the reverse strand, counting down.
CCTGGCGGGTGCTGGACGCGTTCGGCGGGTTCGGGTTCTGCAAGGCGCACGCGGCGGCGTTCGCGCTGCCCACCTACCAGTCGGCGTGGCTGAAGCGGCACCACGCGGCGGCGTTCTTCGCCGGGGTGCTCACGCACGACCCCGGCATGTACCCCTCGCGGGTCATCATCGACGAGGCCAGGCAGTGCGGGGTGAAGATCCTGCCGCTCGACGTCAACAAGTCCGGCAAGGACTGGCGGGTGGAGCGGCTCGGGCCGCGCGTGCCGGTGCGGGTGCGCCCCGACCGGCTCGCCGCCGGCTCACGGGAGGCGCAGCCGCGGCGGCGCGAGTTCCGTGCCGAGGACATCGGCAAGGGGTACGCGCTGCGGGTGCCGTTCTCGGCGGTCAAAGGGGTGAGCGAGGCCGAGGTCGAGCGGATGGTGGCCGGGCAGCCGTACACGTCGCTGGCCGACTTCTGGGACCGCGCCCGGCCCTCGCGGCCCGTCATCGAACGGATCGTCCAGGTCGGCGGCCTCGACGCGCTGCACGAGCTGCGTCCCGGCGGGCCGCGCTGGAAGCCCGGCGAGCTGACCCGGCGCGACCTGATCGCCAGGATCGGCGCGCTCGAACGGTCGTCGGCCAGCGGCGTCCAGGCCGGGCCGCGCGCCTCCAAGCGCTACGCCCGCACCGCCACCCGCGTCGCGGAACCCCAGCCTTCGGCGCAGCTCCCGCTGGGCTTCACCGAGCACCTGCCGCCCGGCGAACTGCCCGAGATGACCGAGGCGGAGATGGTCGAGGCCGAGCTGGAGATCCTCGGCATCGACGTCAGCAGGCACGTCATCAGCTTCCACGCCGAGCTGCTCGACCTGCTCGGCGTGGTACGCGCCCGCGACCTGCTGCGCCGGCGCAACGGGTCCGAGGTGCTGGTCGCCGGGGTCAAGGTGGCCACGCAGACGCCCGCGGTGCGCTCCGGGCAGCGGGTCATCTTCACCACCCTGGAGGACTCCACCGGGCCGATCGACCTGACCTTCTTCGAGTCGGTCCAGGGACACTGCGCCGCGACCGTGTTCGGGGCGTGGCTCATGCTGGCCAAGGGGGTGGTGCGGCGCACGGGGGTGCGGGCGGTGTCGCTGCGGGCCGTCGACTGCTGGGACCTCGCCGACCTGGACGGCCTGTGGCGCTCACAGGGCATCGACGCGGTCCGCGACCTGCTCAGCCGTACGCCGGAGGAGCCGGCGGGCGTGGGCGGGCGGCGCATCGAGTACCCGAACGGCTTCCGGCTGTCGCCGTACTCCGACCTCGCGCCGGCCGTCGCCTCCCCGCCCCGCCGCCTCTGGCACGCCAGCCCCGGCAGCTCCGGCCCCACCGCCGCCTGACCCCACCCACCCAAGGACCACGCCTTGTCCGGGGCTGCGATGTGCAGAGGGGGCGACGGGTCACATGGGGTGGCTGAGGGGGGTGGAGTCGGGGGCGGGGCCGGCGGAGAGGGTGCGGAGGGAGGAGAGGGGGGAGCGGGCGGCGCGCTGGAGGCGGGTCAGCTCGCGGACCGTGCCCGCGCAGAGGGCCGCGGCGACCGCCGCGCACAGCAGCTCCGGCATCCCCACCCCGGTCAGCCCCCCGGACGCGGAGTCGAGCGGCAGCCGGATCGTGACCATCGCGAGCATGGCCAGCCAGCTCAGCCACCACCCGGCCAGCAGCGCCAGCCACCGCCCGCGCCGCCCCGAGGGCGGGCGGGCGCCGCGCCAGACCTCGTCGAGGAGCACCGCCGGGGCCACCAGGTTGACGCCGGGGATCAGCCAGGCCGCCGCCACCGGCGCGGTCGCCGCCGACCGGTCGTTGGCCTGCCTGGCCCGTACGAGCCACGTCGCGTACGCGGCCCCCGCCGCGACCGAGGTGCCCGCGACCAGCATGATCAGCACCGCGAACACGGTCACCGCGCCCACGACCGCCTCCGCGGCGGCCCCCTGGGGCCGTCCGCCGAACGCGGCGAGCTGGGCGGCGAGCTCCCGCCCGCGGACCTGCTCGAAGATCACCAATGCGGCGAGGGAGAGGACCTGCGCGGCGAGCGTGACGTAGACGGCGGAAGCGGCTCTGGTGGGCGGTGCCTGCGTGTAGCGCACGATGTTCTCCCCCCGGGCCATGCGCTGTCGTTCTGATTCACTTGTATCCCGCAGGCCCTGCCGTTAATCAGCTCACCACGCCGGATTCCCACGCCCAAGCAGCGATTTCGACCCGGTTGCGTACGCCGAGTTTGGCGAAGATGCTTCCCAGGTGCGTCTTGACGGTCGACAGTGACACGAACAGCTCGGCGGCCACCTCCTGGTTGGTACGCCCCCGCGCGATCAGCCGCACCACGTCCAGCTCGCGCTCGGTGAGCGGGTCGTTCATGGGCGGCGGCGCGGCCCGCCGGGGCTGGGCCAGGTGCTGCAGCAGCCGTACGGTGACCGACGGCGACACCAGCGCGTCCCCGGCCGCGGCCGCCCGCACCGCCTCGATGAGCAGCGTGGGCCCGCTGTCCTTGAGCAGGAAGCCGGTGGCGCCGGAGCGCAGCGCGCCGTAGACGTACTCGTCCAGGTCGAACGTGGTGACGATGACGACCCGCAGCGGGTTCTCCACGCCCGGGCCGGCCAGGATCCTGGTCACCTCGATCCCGTCGAGCTTGGGCATCCTGATGTCCAGGAGGCACACGTCGGGACGCAGCCGCCGCGCCTCCGCCACCGCCTCCGCCCCGTCGGCCACCGCCGCGACGACCTCCATGTCCGGTTGCGCGTCCAAAATCATCTGGAAGCCGGTACGTACCAGTTGCTGGTCGTCGGCGATGAGAACCCGAATAGTCACGGCCCAACTCTAGAGAGAGTCGTGACGAGTTCCGCGGCCTCCGGCGGCCGGCGGGGAGGCGGCGCCGAAGCGGCGGGTCACCACGCCCAGGAGCCGCCCGGGGGTCATGTACCCGGCCTGGCGGGAGTCGTACGACCGGCTGGGGTTGTCGCCGAGGACGACGAGGTGGCCGGGCGGCACGGCGGGGTCGGTCACCGAGCGCAGGGCCGGGCACTCCTCCCGGGGCACCGGATCGCCGGGCACCGCGAGGACGCGCTTGAGCAGCCAGTGCCCGCGCTCGTCAGGTGGCGCCACGTCCGGCGGGGCGGCGGCCACGACCACCACCTGCCCGGGCCGTACCGCGGCGACGGGCACCCGCCTGATCAGGACCCGGTCCCCGTCGCGGTACGTGGGCGACATGCTGAGGCCGCGCACGGTGATCAGCACGTAGCGGCGGCGCAGCCACAGCGCACCGGCGACGGCCCCGGCCCCGAGCCCCGCCGCCACGAGCACCGCGGAGATCACGGCAGGTCCACCGGGGCGGACGCGGCGTACCCGGCGGCCTGGAGGGCGAACATCCGCGCGTAGGGGCCGCCCGCCTCCATCAGGGAGTCGTGGTCGCCCTGTTCGACGATCCGCCCGTCGGCCAGTCCGACGATGAGGTCGGCGTCGCGCACGGCGCCGAGCCGGTGCGTGATGAGCAGGGTGGTGCCGCCCCGCCGCAGCTCCCGCAGCCGCGTGTGGATGTCGTGCTCGGCCTCGGCGTCCAGCCCCGCGCTCGGCTCGTCGAGGATCATCAGGTCGCGGTCGCCGCGCAGGAAGGCCCTGGCGAGCGCGACCCGCTGCCACTGCCCGCCGGACAGCATGACCCCGGCCTGCGGGTCCTCCTCGGCGGACGTGGCGGCGAAGGTGCGGGTGAGCAGCGTGCCGTACCCCTGCGGCAGGCCCGCCAGCACGTCGTGCACCCCGGCGCGGCGGGCCGCCTCCTCGATCCTGGCCGGGGCGTCGGCCGCCGCGAGGTCGCCGACGGCCACGTTGTCGGCGGCGCTGAAGTCGTAGGCGACGAAGTCCTGGAAGGCGGCGCTGATCCGGGCGCGCAGTTCGGCGGCCGGGACGTCCCGGATGTCCACCCCGTCCCAGAGAATCGCCCCCCGTGTCGGGTCGTAGAACCGGCACAGCAGCTTGACCAGCGTGCTCTTGCCGGCGCCGTTGCGCCCGACGAGCGCCACCGAACAGCCGTGCGGGACGCGCAGGCTGACGCCGCGCAGCACCCATGGGTGGTCGTCGCTGTAGCGGAACCAGACGTCGCGCAGCTCGATGCCGTGCCGCAGCGGCGGCAGGGCACGGGGCGCGGCGGGTTCCGGCAGGTCGGGGCCACTCCTGATGATCGCGGTGTAGTGGCCGAACAGCAGCAGCAGCCGGTGCGCCGACGCCGTGGCGGCCACCGAGCCGCCGAGACAGCTCTGCACGCCCGCGACCGCGGCGACGAAGATGGAGACGTCGCCGACGGTGAACCGTCCCTGGGCGGCGCCGGCCAGCAGCCAGATCAGCCCGCCGCCGGAGACGGCCGCCGCCAGCAGGGTGAGCGCCCCCTGAGCGGCCAGCTCCTTGCGGTCCATCGCGCGACGGGCCGCGTTGGCGGCGCCGAGCTGGGCGTTCATCCGGCCGCGCAGGAAGGGGCCGAGTCCGAACAGCCGCACCTCCTTGGCCGCCTCGGCCGAGGAGAGCAGGCCCCCGTAGAAGAACTGCCACCGCTCGGCGGGCTCGATCCGCAGCATCATGTCCGCCCGCCGCCGCGAGACGCGCAGCTCCACCAGCAGCGCGGGGATCGCGGACAGCAGCACGACGGCGGTGAAGAGCGGGCTGATCAGCGCCAGCGACACGACGAACCCGGCGAGGGTGACGGAGTCCCGCGCCAGCGCGAGCAGCGCGCCGGTGATCTGCCCCGGCGACTGGGCGCTGTGCTGGGCGAGCCGCAGCCGGTCGAGGAACGCCGGATCCTCGAACCTGCGCAGTCCGGCGCAGCGCTCCAGCGCCCCGAACAGCTCGTCCTGGGCGCGCAGCCCCACCCGCCGGTCGGCCTCGCCCTGGAGGTACTGGCCGAGCTGCGGCAGGATCGCGCCCACCACGCCGGCGCAGGCCAGCCCGACGGCCAGGCCCACCACCGCGCCGGACGGGCCGGGCGCGACGATCCGGTCGAGCACGGACTTGGTCAGCCAGGCCATCGCGACCGGCACGGCGCCGCCGGCCAGGGTGGCCGCGCCCACGCCCGCGAGCTGCCCCGGCGCGGACCGCCAGGCGAGCCGGGCCGCCTCGCCCGCGCTCGCCGGCAGCGACCGCCACCCCTGCGCCGCGGCCCCGGCGAAGGGCCGCTCGCTCACGCCTCGGCCGGGACCAGGAACCGGGCGCTGTCGGAGTCCACCACCCGCACCACGCCCTCGGCGTCGACCAGGCAGAACGTCGGGAAGGCGGAGATCTGGAACGCCTCGGCCAGCGACCCCTCGCCGCCGTGGTCCAGGACGACCCGCGCGGCCGGCTCCAGCAGCCGGGTCATCGCCGCGGCCTCGTCGCCGCCGTCGCCCGCCACGACGGCCAGGACCTGCTGCCGGTCGAGGGCGTTCTCCCGTACCAGCTCGGCGAACGCCGGCGCCTTCTCCTTGCAGGGGCCGCACGTCGGGCTGAAGAAGGCGACCACGGTCTCGCCGCTCAGCAGGGCCCGGGCGACCGGCTCGCCGTCGGTGGTCGTGGCGGCGAACTCGCCGACCGTCTTGCCCAGCATGCGTGCGGGATCGCTCGTGCCGACGGTGTTGAGCAGCCCTTCCAGCTGGGTGGTGTGCTCCCGGAGCCTGCGGACGACGCCGAACGTCAGGAGCAGATCCAGGAGGCACAGCGCCCCGACCAGGATCACTGCGGCGACCAGGATGGCCATGGAGAGTCCCTCCCCGCGCCCTGTCACCGCCGAGGGCGGGGGGCGCGAACGATTCGATCAGGTCGTCGATCCGGATCAGCAGCACCGCGACCAGCCCGGCGAGCGTCGCGTCGGCCCTGGGACGCAGGGCCGACGCGATGGCGGATCGCCAGGTAGGTCGCGGTTCGGTCAGCAGCAGGCCGACGCGGTGTGGCACTGCAGGCAGTTGCCGCCGGCCGTGCAGTCGGTGCAGCGGTAGCAGCGTGTGCAGTTCTTGCAGGAGTAGGGAGGGCTGTAGCTGCAGTTGCAGGTGCAGCTTCCGGCGGCGGCTTCGGCCTTCGGCACCAGCCAGCCGAGCATCTGGTCGCTGAGTTTCTGGATGAGTGAGACCAAGGATGACTCCTTCAGCTCGTCCCCTGGGGCGGGGGGATCACCCGAAGTATGCGGTCGCCGTGCTTCGCGATCAAGAGGAAAATTCTGGTCCGTTCGGCGTCACGGTTATCGGCCGTTCGGCCGAGACGGGATGGCCGCACGGCCGATCCGGCGGGTACGGGCCCGCCGGGAGGCTGAGAGGCATGAACGACGTGCTGGTGGGACGGGCCCTGGTGAAGCGGTTCGGGCAGACGGTCGCCCTCGGCGGGGTGGACATCGCGGTGCGGGGCGGCGAGGCCGTGGCGATCATGGGGCCGAGCGGGTCGGGCAAGTCCACCCTGCTCCACTGCCTGGCCGGCATCATGCGGCCGGACGAGGGCGAGGTGCACCTGCTGGGGCAGCGCATCGACAGGATGGGGGAGCGCGGCCGCAGCGCGCTGCGGCGCACCCGCTTCGGCTTCGTCTTCCAGTTCGGCCAGCTCCTGCCCGAGCTGCCGGCCGAGGAGAACGTGGCCCTGCCGCTCATGCTGGGCGGCGTGCCCCGGCAGCGGGCGGTCCGGCAGGCCCGCGAGTGGTTCGCGCCGCTCGGCCTGCCGGGCATGGAGACGCGGCGGCCGGGCGAGCTGTCCGGCGGGCAGGCGCAGCGGGTGGCCATCGCGAGGGCGCTGGTGACCAGGCCGGCGGTGGTGTTCGCCGACGAGCCGACCGGGGCGCTCGACCAGCGGACCGGGCAGGACACGATGCGGCTCCTGGTCGAGGCGACCCGGCACAACGACGCCTCGCTGATCGTCGTCACCCACGACCCGAACGTGGCCGCCTGGTGCGACCGCACCGTGGAGGTCCGCGACGGCCGCCTCGTGACGATGAGCGGAGCGACGGCGTGAACCTGGACCTGACGTGGCGGCTGCTCAAGGGCGGCGGGCGCAAGGGGCTCCTGGGCGTCTGGCTGACGATGGGGGCCGTCGCCGTGTCCACGGCGCTGCTGCTGTTCGCCGTGGCCGCGAACCTGGCCTTCGACGCCCGCGCCGAGCGCGGCGCCTGGCGCAACCCGGTGCCGGCCGCCCAGGGCGCGGTCGCCATCGAGGCGTCCCGCTTCGACTACGTACGCGACCAGGTGATCACCGTCGTGGACCTGGCCGCGCTCCGGCCGGACGCCCCTCCGCCGCCCGGCCTGCCGCGCTTCCCGAAGCCGGGGGAGACGTGGCTGTCGCCCGCGCTCGCGGAGCTGGCCCGCGAGCTGCCGCCCGCCGAGCTGGGCGATCGTCATCCGCGCCGGGCGGGCGTCCTGGGGGACGAGGCCCTGGTGCATCCCGGTGAGCTGGTCGCGGTCGTCGGCCACGCGCCGGACGCGCCGGCGATGACCGCGGAGCGCAGTGACGACTGGATCGTGGGCAAGCCGCCGGTCCGGGTCGCGAGCCTCGCGGGGACGCCGAGCGAGGACGCGGAGGCGTACAAGGTGCTCGCGGTCATCGCGAGCGTGCTCATGGTCGTGCCGCTGCTGGTGTTCGGGGGCGCGGCGGCCCGGCTCACGGTGGCCAGGCGGGACCGGCGGCTGGCCGCGCTCCGGCTGGTCGGCGCGACGCCGGGGCAGGTGGTGCGGATGACGGTGGCCGAGGCGGTGCTCGTGGCGCTGGCCGGCGCGCTGGCGGGGGCGGTGGCGTTCGCGCTGGCCGTGCCGCTGCTGGCGCGGATCGAGATCCAGGGCGGCGCCTGGTTCGCCGGTGACCTGTTCCCCGGCCTGGCGGCGCTGGCCGGGGTGCTGGTGGCGGTGCCGCTGCTGGTGGGGCTGTCGGCGGTCGCGGGGCTGCGCCGGGTCGTGGTGAGCCCGCTCGGCGTGGCCAGGCGCGAGACGCCGCCCGGCATGCGTTTCGTCCGGGTGCTCGCGCTGCTCGCGGTGCTGGCCGCGTTCCCGATCCTGACCCAGGGGACCAGCGTGGCGATCGTGGCCGTGGCGCTGGCGCTCGCGTTCCTGTGCCTGAACCTGGCCGGGCCATGGGTGGTGGGCCTCATCGGCCGGATCACGGCGGGCACGGCGCGCGGCCCCGCCCGGCTGCTGGCCGGGCGCAGGCTGGTGGACGATCCGCGCTCGGCCTGGCGGACGGTGAGCGGGGTGGCGCTGACCGGGTTCGTGGCGGGCTTCCTCGGCCTGCTGAGCCCGGGCGCGTTCGCGGGGGAGAGCGGGCCGCTCCAGCTCCGCGTCCTCGCGCCCGCCGGGCAGGCCGAGCAGGTGGCCGGGCAGGCCCGCGAGCGGCTGGCGGCGGCGGAGGTGCCCGCCGCGGTCACGGTCGTCAAGCGGACCGTCGTCGCCGCGCCGTCGGGCCCGCTCGACGCCGCGGCCCTGGACCGGGCGCGTACGGCGCTCGCCGGGCTCGTCCCCGGGCGGACCCCGACGACCGAGGCCGACGAGGGGCGCTTCGGTGAGCAGATCCTGCTCGACGTGCGGGTGGGCACGATCGTGGTGCTGTCGGTGTCGTTCCTGGTGGCGATCGCGAGCGCGGGCATCACGGCCGCCTCGTCGGTCCTCGACCGGCGGCAGACGTACGGGCTGCTGCGGCTGGCCGGGACGCCTCTGGAGGTGCTGGACCGGGCCAGGCGGGCCGAGACGCTGATCCCGCTGGGGGTGATGGGCGGCGGCGCGATCCTGGTGGGGGCGTTCTGCGCGACGCCGTTCATGATCGGCGGGATCAGCGTGGCGGGGGTCGTCACGCTGACGGTCTGCGTGGTGCTCGGGTTCGCCGGGGTGCTCGGGGCGGGGGCGCTGAGCCGGCCGCTGCTGAGGTCGGTCACGGCCGACCCGGCGCCCCGCCCGGACTGACGCGACTAACCGAGGACCAGGTCGCGGACCAGCTTCAGCGTGGGCTCGTCGCGCGGGCCCATGACGAGCAGGCTCGTCACCGGGCTCTTGCGCCACAGCTCCAGGCGCTCCTTGATGCGGCCGGGCGGGCCGACGAGCGAGATGCCGTCGGCCAGCTCGTCGGGGATCGCCAGGAACGCCTCGTCCTTGCGCCCGGCCAGGTAGAGCGACTGGATGTGCTCGGCGGCCTCGGCGTAGCCCATGCGGCCGATGATGTCGGCGTGGAAGTTGCGGTGCCGGGCGCCCATGCCGCCGATGTAGAGGGCGAGCATGAGCTTCACGCCGTCGAGGGCGGCCCGTACGTCGTCGGAGACGACCACCGTCACCATGGCGGCCACGTCGAAGCCCGCGGGCGCGCCGGCGAGCGCGCCGCCGTACATCTCCTCGATCTTCTCGGGGAAGGCGAACAGCGGCAGCCAGCCCTGGGCGACCTCGGCGGCGAGCGCGACGTTCTTGGGGCCCTCCGCGCCCAGGTAGACGGGGATGTCGGGGCGCAGCGGGTGGGTGATGAGCTTGAGCGGCTTGCCGAGGCCGTCCGGCAGCGGCAGCGGGTAGTGGGGGCCGTCGCCGGTGACCGGCTCCTCGCGGCGCCAGACCTTGCGCATGATCTCGACGTACTCGCGGGTCCTGGCGAGGGGCCTGGCGAACGGCTGGCCGTACCAGCCCTCGACCACCTGCGGGCCCGAGGCGCCCACGCCGAGCAGCAGCCGGCCGCCGGTCAGGTGGTCGAGGGTCATGGCCGTCATGGCGGTCGTCACCGGCGGCCTGGCCGACAACTGGGCGACCGACGTGCCGAGCTTGATGCGGCTGGTCCGCGCGCCGTACCAGGCGAGCGGGGTGAACGCGTCGCTGCCGTACGCCTCCGCCGTCCACACCGAGTCGTAGCCGAGGCGCTCGGCGGCCAGCACGGATGCGGTCGCGTCGTCGGCGTTGCGCTGCCAGTAGCCCAACTGGAGCCCGAGCTTCATGTGACACCTCCGGAATGAAGTTCTATTACCCCTGGGCGGGGGCCGGGTGTCAATGGAGGATCCCCCGGGGAAGTCACAGTCCGTGGTCAAAGGTCTCTGTCGCGTAGCCTGCGTCCTGCTCCTGCTGCTCCCCGCGGCCGAGCCTCTGGTCGCCGCGAGCGCGTCGCGGCCGAACATCGTCCTCATCGTCACGGACGACCTGGAGGCGGGCACGCTGGCGTACTTCCCGCAGATCACCCGGCACCTGGTGCGCCAGGGCGCCACCTTCGACCGGTTCTTCGTGACGAACTCCTGGTGCTGCCCGTCGCGGGCGTCGATCCTGCGCTCCCAGTACGTCCACAGCCACGGCGTGCTGACCAACACCGCGCCGGAGGGCGGCTTCGACCGGTTCCACACCCTCGGCCTGGAACGCTCCACGATCGGCACCTGGATGCGGGAGGCCGGCTACCGCACCGCGCTGATGGGCAAGTTCCTCAACCACTATCCGGGGCGCACCGCCACCGACACGTACGTGCCGCCCGGCTGGGACGAGTGGGCCGTCCCGGTCACCAACCTCTACGAGGAGTACGGCTACCGGCTCAACGAGAACGGCTCACTGACCGAGCACGGCTGGAGCCAGGAGGACTACCTGTCGGACGTGCTGGCCGAGAAGAGCCGGGAGTTCGTCAAGAGCTCGGGCAAGCCGTTCTTCCTCTACCTGGCGCCGATCGCGCCGCACAACCCGGCCAACCCCGCCTGGCGCCACGAGGAGGCGTTCCCGCACGTCACCGCGCCCCGGACGCCGTCGTTCAACCAGGCCGACGTCAGCCGCGAGCCGCTGTGGCTGCGCGGCAGGCTCCCGCTGTCCCAGGAGCAGATCGACGCCGTGGACCGCCGCCACCGCGCCAGGCTGCGCGCGATGCTCGGCGTGGACGACCTGGTCGGCGCCGTCGTCGACGCGCTGCGCGAGACCGGGCACCTCGACGACACCTACATCCTGTTCACCTCCGACAACGGCTTCCACCTCGGCACCCACCGGCTGCCGCAGGGCAAGACCACGCCGTACGAGGAGGCGATCAGGATCCCGCTGGTGGTGCGCGGGCCCGGCGTCCGGGCCGGATCGCGGATCGCCCAGATGGGCGCCACGGTGGACCTCGCGGCGACCGTCGCCGACCTGGGCGGGGCCACGCTGCCCCCGTTCGCGGAGGGGCGGTCGCTGAAGCCGCTGCTCAAGGGGTGCAAACCGGCGGTGTGGCGGCACAACGCGCTCATCGAGTTCAACCGGCCGACCAAGCGGTCCTCGGCCAGGCAGACGCCGGTGCCCGCCTACCAGGCGCTGCGCACCGAGCACCACACCTACGTCCGCTACGTCACCGGCGAGAAGCAGCTCTACGACCTGCGGACGGATCCGTACCAGTTGCAGAACCTCGCGGCCACGGCCGACGCCACGCTGCTGGCGAGCCTGGACGCCCGGCTGGACGCGATGGCGGCCTGCTCGGGCGCGACCTGCCGGCAGGCCGACGTGCGTCAGTGAGTGAACAGCTCGGGGTAGGCGTCGGCGAGGTGGTCCGACACGGCCGCGGCGGCCTCGCCGGGATCGCCCGCCTCGATCGCGGCCAGGATGCGCACGTGCCCGGCGCGCAGGACCGCGGTGTCGCCGAGGCGCTCGACCGCCTCGACCGAGAATCTGCGCATCGTGTCCCGGAGCGAGCGCATGACGGCGGAGACGAGCCGGTTGCCCGAGGCGTCCGCGAGCGCGCAGTGGAAGGCGGTGTCGTGCTCGACGAACTCCTCGGCGGTGCGCGCGCCGTCCATGCCGGCGAGGGCGGCGGCCAGCGCCTCGGCGCCGGTCCGGCCCGCGGCGGCGCGGGAGGCGGCCCACTGCTCGATCATGTGCCGGGTGTCGATGACCTCGCGCAGCTCCAGGGTGGCCAGGCCGAGGTGCAGCCGCAGCAGGCCGGTCATGGCCGAGTCGGGGCGGGCGATCAGCACCGCGCCCGCGTCGGGGCCGCGTCCGACCTGGGAGGAGACCACGCCCAGCGTCTCCAGCACGCGCATCGCCTCACGCACCGACGAGCGGCTGACGCCGAGCTGCTCGGCGAGCCGGCGCTCGGCGGGCAGGCGGTCGCCGGCCGTGAGGCCGTCCTCGGCGATGCGCCGCTCGATCTGCGCGAGAACGTCCTCGAACGTGCGCGTGCGCTTCACCGGCCCCCACCCGCTGCCGTCCACCGGGACCTCCCTGCTATGGTCTGACCATACTGTGGTCAGACCATACCTTTCGAGAGGAGAGACGTGCGAGTCGCCCTGTTCATCACGTGCGTGAACGACACGCTCTTCCCCGGCACCGGCAAGGCCGTGGTGTCCCTGCTGCGCAGGCTCGGCTGCGAGGTCGACTTCCCGGCCGCCCAGACGTGCTGCGGCCAGATGCACGTCAACACCGGCTACCGCGCGGAGGGTGTGCGCCTGGCCCGCCACTTCACCGAGGTGTTCGCCGGGTACGACGCCGTGGTGGCCCCGTCGGGGTCGTGCGCCGCCATGGTCCGCGAGCAGTACCCCAAGCTGGCCCGGCCGGGCAGCAAGGGGGCCGCGGCGATCGCCGAGGTCGCGCCCAGGGTGCACGAGCTGTCGGAGTTCCTGATCGACGTGCTGAAGGTCGAGGACGTGGGCGCGTACTTCCCGCACCGCGTCACCTACCACCCGACCTGCCACTCGCTGCGCGGCCTGCGCCTCGGCGACCGGCCCGCCCGGCTGCTGCGCAACGTGCGCGGCCTGGAGCTGGTGCCGCTGCCCGGCGCGGAGGAGTGCTGCGGCTTCGGCGGCACGTTCGCGGTGAAGAACCCGGCGGTCTCGGCGGCGATGGGCGCCGACAAGACCCGCAACATCATGGACACCGGGGCCGAGGTGCTGTGCGCGGCCGACAACTCGTGCCTCATGCACATCGGCGGCACGCTGAGCCGCCAGAAGACCGGCGTGCGGACGATGCACCTGGCGGAGATCCTGGCGTCCACGGAGGAGAGCCAATGAGCGCGACATTCCTCGGCATGCCCGGAAATTTCCCGAAGAACTCGCAGAAGGCCGTCCAGGACTCGCAACTCCGCTACAACCTTCGCAAGGCCACCCACACCATCCGCGGCAAGCGGGCCTCCGTCGTCGGCGAACTGCCCGACTGGGCGGAGCTGCGCGCCGCCGGCAAGGCCATCAAGGACCACACGCTGCGCAACCTCGACCGCTACCTGGTCCAGCTCGAACGGGCCGTCCAGGACGCGGGCGGCACCGTCCACTGGGCGCGCGACGCCGCCGAGGCCAACCGCATCGTCACCGCCCTGGTCAAGGCCACCGGCGAACGCGAGGTCGTCAAGGTCAAGTCGATGGCCACCCAGGAGATCGAGCTCAACCAGGCGCTGGCCGCCGAGGGCATCACCGCGTACGAGACCGACCTCGCCGAGCTGATCGTGCAGCTCGGCGACGACTTCCCCAGCCACATCCTGGTGCCCGCGATCCACCGCAACCGGTCGGAGATCCGCGAGATCTTCCTGGAGAAGATGCCGAAGACCCCGGAAGGGCTCACCGACGACCCGCCCGCGCTCGCCGAGGCCGCCCGGCTCCACCTGCGCGAACGTTTCCTGCGCAGCAAGGTCGCGATCTCCGGGGCCAACTTCATGGTGGCCGAGACCGGCACGCTGGTCGTGCTGGAGTCCGAGGGCAACGGCCGCATGTGCCTCACCCTGCCCGAGACGCTGATCAGCGTGGTGGGGATCGAGAAGCTCCTGCCTGCCTGGCGGGATCTGGAGGTGTTCCTCCAGCTCCTGCCCAGAAGCTCCACAGGCGAACGGATGAACCCGTACACCAGCATGTGGACCGGCGCCGTCGAGGGCCAGGACTTCCACCTCGTGCTGCTCGACAACGGCCGCACCGGCGTGCTCGCCGACGAGGTCGGCCGCCAGGCGCTGCGCTGCATCCGCTGCTCGGCCTGCCTCAACGTGTGCCCGGTCTACGAGCGGGCGGGCGGCCACGCCTACGGCTCCGTCTACCCGGGCCCGATCGGCGCGATCCTCACCCCGCAGCTGCGCGGCATGGGCTCCGAGCTGGACGCCTCGCTGCCGTACGCCTCCAGCCTGTGCGGCGCCTGCTACGACGTCTGCCCGGTCGCCATCGACATCCCCGAGGTCCTGGTGGACCTGCGCGCCAAGGCCCCGCACGCGGCGGCCGAGAAGGCCGGCATGAAGGTCGCCGGCTGGATACTCGACGACCACCGGCGGCTGGCCGCGGCCCAGCGGATCGCGGCCAAGGTGCGCGGGCTGGTGCCGAAGAAGCGGCTGCCCGGCCCGATGTCGGCCTGGACCGACACCCGGGACGTCCCGGAGATCCCGGAAGAATCGTTCAGAGACTGGTGGGAGCGGAATGAGCGCGCGTGAGGAGATCCTCGCCCGGATCGCCAGGGCCGTGGCGGGCGCCGAGGACGTCGAGATCCCCCGTGACTACCGCACCGAGGCCGCGACCGGCGACCTCGTCGGGCTGTTCGCCGAGCGGGTGGACGACTACCGGGCCGTGGTCCACGTCCTGCCGGCCGCCGAGGCCGCCGGCCTGGTCGCGGAGCGCGTCGCCGGCCGCCGCATGATCGTCCCCGACGGTTTCGACCTGGCGGGGCACGAGAGCTGGCCCGACCTGCACACCGCCGACGGGGTCGTCACCGGCTGCGCCGTCGCCGTCGCCGTGACCGGCACGATCGTCCTCGACCACGGCCCCGGCCAGGGCACCCGCGCCCAGACGCTGGTGCCCGACTACCACCTGTGCGTGGTGCGGGCCGGCCAGATCGTCTCCTCGGTGCCCGAGGCGATCGCCCGGCTCGACCCGTCCAGGCCGCTGACCTGGATCAGCGGCCCGTCGGCCACCAGCGACATCGAGCTCAGCCGGGTCGAGGGCGTCCACGGCCCCCGCACCCTCGAAGTGGTCATCAGTACCTGAGCACCGCCGCCACGTCCTTGACGGCGTCCGTGAACCACAGCTCGGCGTCCGTCATCGCGACGGCCCTGACCAGGGCGGCGTCCGCGCGCTCGCGCACCGGCTCGGCCACGCCCCAGTTCCGCAGCTCGCCCTGGTCGGTGTCGAGCTGGGTGCCGCCCTCGCCGATCCAGATCGGCTCCGGCCGCTCGCCGGGCAGCAGCAGCGCCTGCACCCGCCGGTCGCGCAGCGCCCGCGCCACCTGCGACAGGCCGACCGGCCCGCCGCTCTCCTGGTGGCGTTCCAGCAGCTCGGCGCGGCGGCGGTCGAGCCAGTCGTCGAGCGCGTGCTCGACGTCCTCCTCGAACTGGCCGTGGTCGGAACGGCTGCCGTGCTCGACCATCACCACCCGGTCGGTCGCCTTGGTGCCGAGGTGGCGCATCAGATACGAACGGGACTTCGGCTCGCCGGCCACGATGACCAGCTCGATGCCGAGGCGGCGTACCTGCTCGTCGATCTCGTGCGCGACCGCCTGCGCGTTCTGCTCCCAGGCGTTCTCGACGGACACCTCGTAGCGGCGCTGCGACCAGCCGCCCTGCGCGGTCTTCTGCAGCGGCCAGGTCGCGGCCTGCACCGTGCGCCGGCGCGGCGCCCCGCTCCCGTAGACCGTCAACTCCGCCCCCGCGTGGTCCACGATGACCCGCAGGTGCGGCACGTTCTCGCCGCGCTCCAGCAGCATCGGCGCGATGTTCGGCAGCGGGGACCAGGTGGCCCGCTCGTACGGCGGCCGCGACAACGGCTCGGCCAGCACCACCTCGCCGTGCGTGGCGAACAACGCCTGCCCGGCGGCCGCCCGCTCGGCCCGCTCCGCCAGCGCCGCGACGGTCGCGGGATCCGCCCCGTCGAGCGAGTCACGCACGCTGTGCCAGTGCGTCTCACGCTCCGGGCCGGTCAGCGCCCCCAGGTACACGGAGGCGTACGGCCCACGCCGCTCGTACAGCGGCCGGATGAAGTCGAGGCGCACCCGTCACCACCTCCGCCTCTCCACGCCGAGCCCGAGCGCCTCGCCCACGTCGGACATGTTCGTGTAAATACGTTCGGGGAGGGAGCGCACCATGTCCGTCACCCGGTCGGGGGCGTCCGCCTCCTCCGCCTGCCGGACCAGGTCGTCCTTCGACTTGGGCCAGTGCGTGTCGCTCAGCCACTTGGCCAGGTCGGCGCGGACGTCCACGCTGTGCCCCGTCATGCCCTCGGGCACGCCGGGCTCGTGACCGGGCGGGTACGACCGCATCGACTCCTCGCCTGCCGCCGGCATGGACTCGGGCTCCTTCCACTCCTCGGCGTGCGTCGTGCCGCCGCCGCGCATCATGCCCTCGGTCTCGTGCTTCTGCTGGCTGTCCAGACGGGGGCCGTGCTTGTCGCTCCCACGTTCCATATGCGTCTCACCTCTCTCTTCAGCGCCCCTACCCCCGCTTTGATGGGCAAACATCGCCGATGTGTACCCTGCCCTGCGTGTCTGCCTCCGTGTCTGATCCCTCCGCGTTCGATCCCGGCGTCAGCATCGAGACGGCCCGCCTGACCCTGCGGCCGTTCGGCCCCCGGGACGCCGCGCGGATCCGGTCGATCGTGGAGTCCGGCGCCGCCTTCCTGCCTCCCGGCGCGCCCGCCACGGCGTCCGGCGTCGGCCGGTGGCTCGACCAGGGCGTGCACGAGCTGCGCAGGTCCGGGCAGGGCATGCACCTCGCGATGGCCGACGCCGACGGCCTCGTCGTGGGCGCCATCAGCCTCTTCAAGACCTCGTGGGAGGCCGGCACCACAGAGGTCGGCTACGGCGTGCACCCCCTGCACCGGGGCCGCGGCCTGGCCACCGAGGCGCTGCGCGGCCTCGCCGAGTGGGTCTTCGACAGGACCCGCCTGCGCCGGATCGACCTGACCGCCAACCTCGACAACCTGCCGTCGCTGCGCGTCGCCCAGAAAGCGGGCTTCACCTGGGAGGGCGTGCTGCGCGGCGCGGTCCTGGAGGACGACGGGCCGCACGACCTGGTCGTCTTCGGGCTGCTGCGGGGCGACGGCCGCGCCCCCGCCCCCGTCCTGCCGCGCGCCGAGCTGCGCACGCCGCGCCTGCTCCTGCGCGCGCCCGAGCCCGCCGACGCCCCCGACCTGGCCGCCACCGGCGCCGACCCGCTCACCCAGGCGAGGACCGGCGTGCCGCGCGGCTACACCGTCGAGCACGCGCTCGCCTTCATCGGCCACGCCGAGCAGGTACGCGTCCGCGGCGCCGGCGCCGCCTGGTCGGCGGTCGAGGCGGCGACCGGCCGCTTCGCCGTCAACGTGGACCTGCGCGACGTCGACTGGAGCCACCGCACCGCCGAGATCGGCTACATGACCGCCCCCTGGGCGCGCGGCAACGGCTACGCCGGCGAGGCCGTGCTCGCGGTCGCGCGCTGGCTGTTCGAGCGGCAGGGCTTCAGCCGCCTCCAGCTCCGCGCCGCCGTGGACAACCCGCAGTCGCGGCGCGTCGCCGAGAAGGCCGGCTTCGTCCGCGAGGGCGTGGCCCGCTCCGCGCTCGCCGGGGAGGACCTGGTCGTCTTCAGCCTCGTGCCGTCCGACCTCGCGTTCCCCGCGTAGCGGGGAAGGCACGCCGTACTGGCTTTCGCACCTCTTTGTGAAACCCGGCGGCAACCGTCACCCTTGAAGGGGAGGTGGAGGCACGATGATCACGGTTGTCGGCTGGGACGGGACCGAGCTGCCGCCCGCGGCGCTCGACCGGCTGCGCGAGGCCGGTCTCGTCGTGGGCCCGGACGCCCTGCTCGGGCGGCTCAAGCTCAACGCCGCGACCGTGGCCGACGGCGCGCTGCTCCAGGCGCTGGACGACCACCTCGAACACGGCGAAGGTCCCGCGGTCGTCATCGCGGAGGGCGATCCCGGCTTCTTCGGCGTCGTACGCACCCTCCGGGCACACGGCCTCAAACCGGACGTCCTGCCCGCCACGTCGCTGGTCACCCGGGCCTTCGCCTGCGCCGGGCTCAACTGGGAGGACGCGCTGGTCGTCGCCCCCGAGGGCCCGCACCAGCTCAACAGGGCCGTCAACGCCTGCCGCGCCCACCCCAAGGTCGCGCTGCTGGTCGCGCCCGGCGTCGGCCCCGCCGAACTCGCCCGCGAGCTGGCCCCCACCACGCCCCGCGCGCTCATCGTCTGCGAGGACCTCGGCGGCCCCGACCAGCGGGTCACGCACAGCCGCATGGGCGAGGCCACCACCCGGCCGTGGAAGGACCCCGACGTCGTCCTCGTCATCGACCCGCTCCACCAGGCCAAGGAGCCGAGCTGGGTGGCGGGGGCGCGGCCGGGGCCGGCCGAGTGGGCGCTGCCGTTCGAAGGGGGCGGGCTGCCGCCGGAGGTGCGGGCGTACGTGCTGGCCAAGCTCGGCCCCCGCCTCGGCGACCTCGTCTGGGACGTCGGCGCGGGCGTCGGCGAGATCGCCGTCGAGTGCGCCAGGCACGGCGCGGCCGTCGTCGCCGTCGAGCGCGAGGAGGCCAACTGCGCCCGGCTGCGCGCCAACGTGCTCGCCCACGGCGTCAAGGTCGCGCTCACCCGGGGCCAGGCGCCGCCCGCGCTCGAGCCCCTGCCCGACCCCGACGCGGTGTTCGTCGGCGGCGGCGGGGCCGACGTCGTGGCGGCCTGCGCCGCGCGCCGCCCGCGCTCGCTGGTGTGCGCCCTGCGCACCGTCGAGCAGGTCCCGGCCGTGCTCGACCGGCTGCGCGAGCACGGCTACCGGGGCGCGGGCACCCAGATCATCGCCTCCGCGCTGACCGTCAACCCCGACGGATCCCACCGTCTGACCGCCGCCGAGCCCGTGTTCGTCGTCCACGCGACGCCCGCGCACGGAACGTGACCTGTCCCCTACTGCCGCGCATCGGTTATCCTCGCGTGTCCGTGTCCACCGCACCGGAGATTCCCTCACCATGAAGCCGCCGCTCCTGCTGATCGGGCAGGGCTCGCACGATGACGCCTACGCCGCGGAGTTCGGCAGGTTCGTCCACCGGCTCCGCTGCCGCCTCGACCGGACGGCCGCCGACGTCTCCGGCGGATACCTGGAGCGCGCCACGCCCCGGCTGAGCGACTCCGTAGCCTCCCTGGTCGCGAGGGGGCACCACCGCCTCGTCGCCCTGCCGCTCAGCCTCAGCAGGACGAGCGACGACCTCGGCGCCGCCATGGAGCTCGAACAGCAGCGCCACCCCACCCTCATGTACGACTACGGCCGCCCGCTCGGCCCCGACCCCCGCGTGCTGTCGCTGCTGGCCGAGCGGCTCACCGAGGCCGCCGCCGACCTGTCCAGGCCCCGCGCTCTGGAGCCCGCGGGCGCCCGCCCCCGGCTGCGCGCCGTGGACCCGCCCGACGTCGAGGACCTGCACGTCGAGCCGGGGGAGACCGGCATCGTGCTGGTCGGCGAGGGCTCGACCGACCCGGCGGCCAACGCCGAGATCCACCGCGTGTCCCGGCTGTTCTGGGAGACGCACGCCTACGACTTCATGACCGTCGAGACCGCGTTCGTGTCGGTCACGCCCCCCGGCGTGCCCGGCGGGCTCGAACGCTGCCGCCGCCTGGGGGCCAGGCGCGTGATCGTGGTGCCTTACCTGCTGTTCGCGGGCGGCATGCTGGAGCGCGTGTGGGCGCAGGCGCTGGCGTACGGCGCCGGCCACCCCGACCTCGACATCCGCTGCGCCGAGGTGATCGGCGACTGCGAGACCCTGGCCGACGTCGTCATCGAGCGCTACGAGGAAGCACTCCAGCTCGTCCACTGAGCCCCCAGACCCTTCTCCCCGGAGGTACGCCGTGCTGGCCGACACCCTCGCCGCGATCCGCGCCGCCGACCCGGCGGCGATCGCCGAGGCCCGAGCGCTCCAGGACCGCCTCACCAAGCCGCGCGGCTCCCTCGGCGTCCTGGAGGACGTCGCGGCCCGCCTGGCGGGCGCGGCCGGAGCCTGCCCGCCGCCGCTGCCCACCCCGGCCGCGCTGGCCATCTTCGCGGCCGACCACGGCGTGCACGCCGCCGGCGTCACGCCCTGGCCGCAGGAGGTCACCGTGCAGATGGTGGCCAACTTCCTGGCCGGCGGCGCGGTCGCCAACGCCTTCGCCGCCCAGGCCGGCGTCCCGGTCACCGTCGTGGACGTCGGCGTCGCCGCCGACCTGCCCGACGCGCCCGCCCTGGTCAAGCGGAAGATCGGCTACGGCACCGCCGACCTGTCCCGCGGGCCCGCCATGACCGTCGACCAGGCCGTCAGGGCCATGGAGGCGGGCATCGAGGTGGCCCGCGACCTGGTGGCGGGCGGGGCCCGCTGCCTGATCACCGGCGACATGGGCATCGCCAACACCACCGCCTCGGCCGCCCTGATCTCCGTCTTCACCGGCGCCGACCCGGCCGAGGTCACCGGCAGGGGCACCGGCATCGACGACGAGACGTACGAGCGGAAGGTCGGGATCGTCCGCGAGGCGCTCCGCGTGAACGGCCTGCCGGGCGGCACCTCCGGCGCCCCCGGTGCTTCTGGAGCTTCTGGTGCTTCGGCGAGTGAGGCGTTGCGGGCGCTCGCCGCCGTCGGCGGGTTCGAGCACGCGGCGCTCGCCGGCTTCATCCTCGGCGGCGCGGCGGCCCGCGTGCCGGTGCTGCTCGACGGCGTGATCGCCGGCGCCGCCGCCCTGGTCGCCGCCGCCCTCGACCCGTCCGCGCTCGACCACTGCGTGGCCGGGCACCGCTCCGCCGAGCCCGGCCACGCCGCCGCGCTCGCCCATCTCGGGCTGCACCCCCTGGTCGACCTGGAACTGCGGCTCGGCGAGGGCACCGGCGCGCTGCTGGCCCACCCCGTGCTGTGCGCGGCCGTACGGGTGATGCACGAGGTCGCGACGTTCGACTCGGCAGGAGTCACCGAGAAGCCCGTGTAAGGATGGATGCTCACTGGAGGTGAGCTTGTGTCCCGATACGGCCCGATGTACGGCCCGGATCTGACGTTCCTGGGGGTCGACCGCTGCGACCTCGGCGATCCCGCGTCCTACGAGGGCGCCGACGTCGTGATCGTGGGCGCCCCCTTCGACGGCGGCACCTCGAACCGGCCGGGCGCCAGGTTCGGCCCGCAGGCGCTGCGGCAGGCGTGCTACCTGCCGCACGACGGCTCACGTCCCAGCCTGGCGCTGCGCGTGGACGCGCTGAAGGACCTGCGCGTGCTCGACGCCGGCGACGTCGAGTGCTACTCGGGCGACGTCGAAGGCTCCCTGCGGGCCATCGAGGACGCCGTGCACCGGATCGCGGCCTCCGGGGCGGTCCCCATGGTGCTCGGCGGCGACCACACGATCGCGCTGCCCGACGCGCGGGGCACGGCCAGGGCGCACCTCCCCGGCCGCACCTCGATGATTCACTTCGACGCCCACGCCGACACCGGCGACATCTCCTTCGGCCACCTGTACGGCCACGGCCAGCCCATGCGGCGGCTCATCGAGTCCGGCGCGATCCGCGGCGACCGGTTCCTCCAGATCGGCCTGCGCGGCTACTGGCCCGAGCCGGAGACGCTGTCGTGGATGGCCGGGCAGCGGATGCGCTCGTACGAGATGACGGAGATCGTCGCCCGCGGCCTGGACGAGGTGCTGACGGAGGCGTCCGGGATCGCCCTGGACGAGTGCGACCAGATCTTCCTGTCGGTCGACATCGACGTCTGCGACCCCGGCCACGCCCCCGGCACCGGCACGCCCGAGCCCGGCGGCCTGACCGCCCGCCAGCTCCTCGACGCCGTACGCCGCATCTGCTACGAGCTGCCCGTCGCCGGCATGGAGCTGGTGGAGGTGGCCCCGCCCTACGACCACGCGGACATCACCGCCTACCTCGGCAACCGGGTTATCCTTGAGGCTCTGTCAGCGATGGCCAGACGCCGCAAGGACGACGAGGGCGGGCCGCGCTGGGATCCGCGCCAGCCGCTTCTCGACGGCCGCTGACTCGTGCTAGTTAACCTGTGCGCAGCAAACGAAGGATGCGAAGCCGGTAGGTTTACCTCTTAACACAACCTGCGCGAACGGGAGATTCCCCTCATGGGCCCCTACCTCCTCGGCCTGCGGCTTTCCGGCCGCCGGGTGCTCGTCGTGGGCGGCGGCCGCGTCGCCCAGCGGCGCGTGCCCGCGCTCCTGGAGGCCGGTGCGGAGGTCACGGTCGTCTCGCCGAGCGTGACCCCGGCACTCGACGACCTCATCGCCACCGGGCGGGTCACCTGGCACGCCCGGCCCTACGAGGTCGGCGACTGCGACGGCGCCTGGCTCGTCCAGGCGTGCACCGACGACAGGTCCGTCAACACCGCGGTCGCCGCCGAGGCGGAGGCCAAGCGCGTGTGGTGCGTACGGGCCGACGACAAGGACGCCGCCGCCGCCTGGACCCCGGCCAGCGGGCGCGTCGGCGAGATCAGCGTGGCCGTCACCGCGGGCGGCGACCCCAGACGGGCCGCCGGCATCCGCGACGCCGTGGTCGAGGCCCTGCGCGACGGCACCGTCGACGCCCGCCGCAACCGCACCAAACCCGTCGGCGTCGCCCTCGTCGGCGGCGGCCCCGGCGATCCCGGGCTCATCACCGTGCGGGGGCGGCAGCTCCTCGCGCAGGCCGACGTGGTCGTCGCCGACCGCCTCGCGCCGCGCGCCCTGCTCGACGAGCTCGCCCCCGACGTCGAGCTGATCGACGCCGCCAAGGTGCCCTACGGCCGCTCGCTGTCCCAGGAGACGATCAACGACATCCTCGTGGACCGCGCCAGACAGGGAAAGTTCGTGGTGCGGCTCAAGGGCGGCGACCCGTTCGTCTTCGGGCGGGGCGGCGAGGAGATGATCGCCTGCGCGGAGGCCGGCATCCCCGTGGTCGTCGTGCCCGGCATCACCAGCGCCGTCGCCGTCCCGGCCGCGGCCGGCGTACCGGTGACGCACCGGGGGGTCAGCCAGGAGTTCCACGTCATCTCGGTGCACGTGGCGCCCGACGACGAGCGCTCCACCGTCGACTGGCCCGGCCTGGCCCGGTCCGAGGGCACGCTGGTGCTCCTGATGGCCGTCGAACGGCTGGCGAAGGTGGCCGAGACGCTCCTTCGAGACGGACGTTCGCCGGATACTCCCGTAATCGTGGTGCAGGACGGTACCCTTCCCACGCAGCGGGCGGTCGTCGCTTCGCTTTCCACCGTGGCCGACCGCGTGTCGGCGGCTGGGATACGACCGCCGGCGATCGTCGTCGTCGGGGACGTCGTCAGGGTCGGCCAGGAGGTCGAGATGGTTCGAGCGGAGCGCCGGCCGTGAACACGGCCATGGATGACGGGCGGCCGGAGTCGCCGGGGGAGCAGACGCTGAGCTTCCCCTCGATACGCGACGACGACACCTTCGACGCCTTCACCCCCTCCGGGGACACCAAGAAGAACCCCCATGACGCCCCCCGCGACCCGCGCGCGCCGCGGAACGCCGAGGAGCCCCGCCCGCGTTCGCCTCAGGACGCCCAGCAGCACCGCGACCCGCGCCCGGCCCGGGAGCAGGAGCCCCGCACACGCCGACTCGGCGAGGCCGAGCACGTCCGCGAACTACGCCGAGCCGTCGAGCCCCCCCAGCCCCACGACCCAGGACCGACCCACGACCCGAGGCCGGCCCACGAGCCGGGGCAGGGCCGCGAGCCGGGGCAGGGCCGGGGGGACCAGGACCGTGTGCCACGCCAGGACGGGGGTCCGCAGCAGGCGCATGAGCCACTTCCCAGGCGCCGCCCCACGTCCCCCAACCGCCCTGCCTTCCCCGGCCACCCGGCCACCGGAGCCCCTGAGGGTCCCGGCAGGCCCGGCGAGGAGACGAACCTGTTCGGCGCCCCCGCCAAGCCCGCCGACCGCATCGACTTCTTCACTCCGCGCAAGCCCGCCACCGGCGGCGCCTCCCACCCCGCCCCCGACACCACACCTCCAGCGGACCGCCCCACCCCCGGCGCCGGCGCCACATCGGGCCGCCCTGCCGCCCCGGCCTCCGGCGGGCCCTCCCTGTTCACCAGGCCCGCCTCATTGAACGTCCCACCCGCCGACGAGCCCAGGGCCGCAACGCCGTCACCCACCGACGACCAGCCCACTCCCGACCACCCGGACGACACCGCACAGCCAACCGACACCGCGCAGTCAAGCGGCACCGGGCAGCCAAGCGACGCCGGGCAGCCAAGCGACGCCGGGCAGCCAAGCGGCGCCGCTGACCAGCCGAGTGACGTCGACCAGCCGAGCGACGTCGACCAGCCGAATGACGTCGACGAGTCGGCCCCTGACGCCGACGAGCCCATCGAGGCCGAGCCCTCCGCCGAGGAGCCGTCGGCCGTCGAAGCGCCTTCGCCCGCTACGGCCCCGTCCCCGGACCACGACGCCGGCGCTCCCGAGGACCTGAGCCCCTCGAAGGACCCGGACTCCTCCACGGACCTCGCCTCTTCCGACGAGCCCGACGACTCAGCAGAGGAGGAACCGGCGCCCACCGCAGATTCCGCCTCCCCCCATGAGCCGTACGACAGCGAAGAGCCCACCTCATCCGCGGAAGCCGACCCCTCGGAG
The DNA here is from genome assembly GCF_019397265.1 of Nonomuraea coxensis DSM 45129. NCBI lineage: Bacteria > Bacillati > Actinomycetota > Actinomycetes > Streptosporangiales > Streptosporangiaceae > Nonomuraea > Nonomuraea coxensis. The sequence goes on along the minus strand of NZ_CP068985.1, from coordinate 6,932,095 downwards.
GAGAACGCCTTCCACCAGGCCGAGGCCACCACCCTCGACGAGGGCGAAGACGAGGGCGAAGACGCGGACACGGGCACGGACGAAGACGCGGACACCGCCTCCTCGGACGAGCCCCCCGCCGCCGGCACCCGTACCGAAGCCCTCCCCCCGGAGACCGTCAAGGCGCTCACCACCGCCCTCGACCAGCTCCGCGAGAGCATCACCGACCTCCGCCTGGGCCTCGACCTCCCTGGCGTCAAGGAGGCCAGGCAGGCCCGCACGGACCTCCTCGCCCAGCTCGACAACTACGTCCTGCCGAGGGTGCGGACCAGCACGGCTCCCGCCCTGATCGTGGTGGCCGGCTCCACCGGCGCGGGCAAGTCCACGCTGGTCAACAGCCTGGCCGAACGCAACGTCTCCCGCACCGGCATCCGCCGCCCGACCACCGGCACCCCCGTCCTGGTGTGCCATCCGGACGACCGCCAGTGGTTCGCCGAGGGCGAACTGCTCGGCACCGTACAGCGGCTCGACCAGCCCGAGCCCGCCGCCAACCGGGGCGGCGGCGCGGGCACGGGCACCAACGACGGCCTGGTCCTGGTCGCGACCGAGAAGCTCCCGCAGGGCGTGGCGCTGCTCGACACCCCCGACATCGACTCGGTCGTCGAGGAGCACCACGAGATCGCCCACCGCATGCTCGACGCCGCCGACCTGTGGATCTTCGTGACCACGGCGGCCCGCTACGCCGACGCCCCCGCCTGGAGCCTGCTCAAGCTGGCGAAGGAGCGCGGCGCCCGGCTGGCCATCGTGCTGTCACGGGTGCAGCCGAAGGCGGTGGACGTCGTGCTGAAGCACTTCGTCCGCATGCTCACCGAATACGGGCTGGGCGACATCGACCGGTTCGTCATCCACGAGTCCACGGTCACGGACGGCAGGCTGCCGGACAGCGAGGTCACCGACCTGCGCATGTGGCTGGCCGAGCTGTCGGTCGACGAGGAGCGGCGCGCCCAGGCCGTACGCGAGACGCTGAACGGCGTGCTCGACAGCTTCCGCACCCGCGTCCCGGCGCTGGCCAAGCACCTGGAGGCGCAGGTCGCGTTCCGCGCGGAGCTGCGCAAGGACGTGGAGGCCGCGTTCTTCGGCGCGCTGAGCGACATCGACAAGGCGGCGAGGAGCGGTTCGCTGCTGCACGGCGAGGTGCTGGCCCGCTGGCAGGACTTCGCCGGCTCGGGCGATCTCATGCGCTCGCTGCAGCTCCGCCGGCGCGGCCGGGCGGCCAGGCAGGCGCCGGAGCGGGTGATCGCGTTCAGGGCGGCGATCCGCACCGGCCTGGAGTCGGTGATCGTCGCCGCCGCCAACCGCGCCACCACCGAGGTGGTCGCGCGCTGGCGGCACCGCGCCGAGCTGGGCGGCAAGCTCGGCGAAGGGCTCGACCGGCCTTCCGACACGCTCGTACGCAACACCGGGCGGGCCATCGCGTCCTGGCAGGACCACCTGAGCGAGCTCGTACGGACCGAAGGCGTGGCCAAGCGCTCGGTGTCGAAGATCGTGTCGTTCGACCCCGACTCGCTGGCCCTGATCTTCACGGTCGCCATGTTCAGCGGCGCGAACGGCGAGGGCGTGCCGCATCGCCTGGTCAACGCCCTGCTGGGCGCGGAGTCGCTCCGCGGCATCGGCGCGAAGGCGCTGAGCGACCTGCGGGCCAGGATCAGTATGTTGTTCGACGAGGAAGCCATGCGTTACGTGCAAGCGCTCGACTCGGCGGGCGTTCCCGACGAGTCCGCCGCGACCCGCCTCTACCAGGCGTCGTACAACCTTGAGGTCGCTCGATGACCACCACGACCACTCCCAGGCCGGGGCTCGCGGCGCGGCTGACCGCGCTCACCAAAGTGGTCGAGGTGGGCGCGGGGCGGCTCGACAAGAAGCTGCTCGACGAGGCCACGGCGCTGCTGCAGCGGGCCGGCGAACGCCTCAAGCTCTCCTCGGAGCACACCGTCGTCGCCTTGGCGGGCGGCACGGGCAGCGGCAAGTCGTCGCTGTTCAACGCCATCTCGGGGCTGGAGTTGTCGCCCACGGGCGTACGCCGGCCGACGACCGGCCGCACGCACGCCTGCGTGTGGGGGCTGGAGGGCTCGGCACCGCTGCTCGACTGGCTGCAGATCCAGTGGCGGCACCGCTTCTCCCGGGCGAGCGCGCTCGACAAGGGCGACACCCAGCTCAACGGGCTCGTCCTGCTCGACCTGCCCGACCACGACTCGATCAGGGCGCTCACCGACTCCGAGGCCGACCGGCTCATCGGCCTGGCCGACCTGGTGGTGTGGGTGCTCGACCCGCAGAAGTACGCCGACGCCTCCACGCACCGGCGCTACGTCACGGAGCTGGCGGGGCATGACGCGGTCACCGTGTTCGCGCTCAACCAGGCCGACAAGCTCGCCACGGAGGAACTGGCCGAGCTGCTCATCGACCTCAACGACCTGCTGCGCCGCGAGGGCGTCGAGCACCCGAGCGTGGTGCCGACCTCGGCGGTCACCGGGCGGGGCGTCGAGAGCCTGAAGAGCGTCATCGCCACCGCCGTCTCCCGCCGCCGGGCCGCGATCCAGAAGCTGGAGGCCGACCTGCAGCGGCTGGAGCAGCGCATCGCCGAGACGATGCCGCTCGGGGAGGCGCTGTCCGCGCCCGCCTCCGTGGACGAGGCCCGCCGCATGGGGCTGACGGACGCGCTGTGCGACGCGGTGGGCGTCCCGGCGGTGGGCGAGGCCATGGAGAACGTCTACGCCGAGCGTTCCAGCAAGTGGGTGGGGTGGCCGTACCCGCGCTGGATCGACAGGTTCCGCGCCGATCCGCTGAAGAGCCTGCGGCTGGAGGACGTCAGCGAGGAGATCCGCGGCATCACGACCGGCTCGGTGAGCGCGCAGTCGGCCGAGGTCGCCAACGCGGTGCACGCCCTGGCCGACGGGCTGTCCATGAACATGCATCCCGTGTGGCGGACGGCCGTCCAGCAGGCCGCGAAGTCACGGGCCAAGCAGTTGCCCAAGGCGCTGACCGAAGACCTGACGGAGGTGGCGCCCCGGCTCGACCGGGTGCCCGGCTGGTGGTGGGCGCTCAAGGTGTGGCAGTACGTGCTCGTGGCGGCGTTCCTGGCGGGCGCGGTCTGGCTGGCGGCCGGGCTGCTCGTGCCTGGCTCGCTGCCGCCGTCGCTGGAGCTGCTGGGCGACAGCGCGACGCTGCCGTGGGTGGGCCTCATGATGGTCTCGGTGCTGGGGCTGGGCGCGTTGTCCGGCATCGCGGCCCGCAACTTCGTGGAGCTGGGGGCCTCGCGGGAGCGCGAACGCCTCGAACGCGAGATGCGCCGCCGGGTCGCCGCCGTGTCCGCCACGATGGTGATCGAGCCCGTGGAACGCGAACTGGCCCGGCACCACACGTTCTACACGGCCCTGCGCGACCTGTCCGCCTGACCCCGGCGCCCTCTCCCCTCCTCGCCAGGGGGCGTGAACAGGGGGTGTGCGCCCTCCGCCTGAACGCCTCCATCCACAGAATCCCGTTCGCCAGCCCGTGACCGACGCCGTCTGCGGCACCTTGGCACCAGGTCGCGGGCACCCCGCCCGCCAGTCGCAGCAGGGGAAGGCACAGGATGAACGACATCTACATCACGCTCACCGGCAACGTCGCAGCAGAGCCCAGGCAGCACACCTTCGAGGACGGTCTCAGGGTCACCTCGCTGAGGGTTCTCACCTCACACCGCTACTTCGACAAGAAGACCAGCCAGTGGACGGACGGCGACCGCGTCTGCTTCACGGTCCGCTGCTGGCGCGCCCTCGGCGACAACGTCGCCACGTCCGTACGGGCCGGGCAGCCCGTCGTGGTCTCCGGCCGGCTCCGCATCCGCGAGTTCGGCCCCGAGGGCGACCGCCGCTTCATGCCCGAGATCGAGGCCAGCGCCGTGGGCCATGACCTGCGCTGGGGCACCGGCGCGTTCACCAAGCCCGAGCGGGGCGGCGGCACGACCTCGATGAGCAAGGAGATGCGCGACCGCCTCGACGAGGAGACCCAGGACTGGGCGATGGCGACCCGCCCCGGCCGCGCCTCCTCGCCCACCGTACGCATTCTCGGCGCTCCCGACCCGGATCAGCCGGACTCCTCCGACGACAACGACGAGACCGAGGCGCACCTGACGGAGGACCGAGCGGCGGCATGACCCTGAAGCCGCCCACCCCGCTGGCCCCGCCTGCTCTCTTCACCGCGCTGTGCCGGCGAACGCAGTGGAACCCGCCCATGTGAACGTGCTTCCACGACAGGCCACGTGAACAAAGACCGCGCAACCCCTCCCGCCTGCGGTCGTTCACGCGGCCTGTCCTGCCCGGCGCGCTCACCAAGCCCCTCCACGTGAAGAAACAGGCCCACGCGAGCCCATGCGAGCAACCCGCCCACATCGGCCCGCGCACGCGGGCGAATCCCGTCAACCTCCCACTCATGCCCGTAAGTAACACCCTGTCGCGTCGTCGTCGGAGAAGGGAGGAGAGGAAGGGAAAGACCGCCGACGATGGCGAGGATCGCGAGAGGCGAGTGCGGAGTGCAAGTAGGCCCACCGCACTGCCCCTCCATCAGGCGAGCAACCGGCCGTACAAGCAGAACCGCTGCCGGTGGAGCGGGGGGAGACGGGGCGGGAACAGCTGGGGGAGGGGGCATCGGCCAGGCCCGTTCCCTCCACCCCGAGGGCGGCCGATGGCGTGTTCTCCAGCATCAGATCCCGAGAGAGCATCTATCAGGTCCAGATGACGCCCCGCACCATGGCTGCTCCTTTCCACCACGGCCCGCTCGCGGAGTGAGCAGGCACGGTCCATGCCAACGTATAGGTTCCCATCGCACAACGCACACTCCGCAATTATTGTGTTACACATCGTTAGTTAGGGAGGAGACGAGATGGCGGCGACCAGTCACGCCTCGATCCAGCCTCGCGACGGTGTGTCAACACTGGTCGGCCGCTGGCCGTTGCTCGGGCAACGCCGCGCACTCGTGATCTACCTGGCCGCGATGGTCACCCTCGACCTCGCCGCGATCACGGTGTTCACGCTAACGCTGGATTTCCGGTGGCCGGACGTGTACACCTTCGCCGCCCTCATGGGCTGCGGCGTGGTCTGCATCGAGGCGACCCGGCGGCTCGGGGTGCCGGCCGGAGTCTCGCGCGACCTGCTGTCGGCCTGGTGGTTGCCGGTGGCTCTGCTCCTGCCGCCGCTCTACGCGCTGCTCGCGCCGATCGTGCTGCAGGCCCTCCTCCAGGTACGGGTCCGGGCGACCGTCCTCTACCGCCGGGTCACCAACTCGGCCGCCATCGGGCTGGCGGGGTGCACGGCTTCCGTGCTGTTCCATCGTTTCGTCGCCGATCCGGGGCTGCTGTCGCAGGGGAGCGGGCCGCCGATCGTCTTCGCGGTCGTGGCCGCGATCCTCTTCGCGCTGCTCAACATCGCGCTCATCGCCATCGCGGCCCTGACCGCCGACCCGGAGATGAACCGGCGTGAGCTGCTCTGGGACAAGGAGAGCCTCCTGCTCGACATCGTCGAGCTGTGCCTGGGCATCTCCGTCGCGATCCTCTGCGGGCTCAACCTCGCGCTGCTCCTGCTCGCGCTGCCGCCGGTCGTCCTGCTGCAACGCAGCCTGTTGCACGCCCAGCTCCAGGCGGCGGCCCGTACCGACGCCAAGACGGGGCTGCTCAACGCCGCAGCCTGGCAGCGCGAGGCCGACATGGAGATCGTCCGGGCCCGGCGCACCAACGACGCCCTGGCCCTTCTGATCATCGACATCGACCACTTCAAACGGGTCAACGACGCCCACGGCCACCTGGCCGGCGACCAGGTGCTCATCGGGGTGGCGTCCACGTTGCGAAGCCAGCTCCGCGAGTACGACGTGGTGGGCCGCTTCGGCGGCGAGGAGTTCGTGGTGCTGCTGCCGGGCGCCGACACCCACGAGGCCCGCCGCGTCGCCGAGCGCCTGCGCGCCCGCATCCGCCACCTGGCCGTTCCCGTCGAGGACTCCCTGATCAGGGTCACCATCTCGATCGGCGTGGCTCTGCTGAGCGTCCACGGTGACGATCTCATCGAGCTGCTGGCCGCCGCCGATCTGGCCCTCTATCGCGCCAAGGAGCTGGGCCGAGATCGCGTCTGCGTCTCCGCCATCCAACCCCAGTCCGAACCCCCACCCGCGACCCATCCCCAGCCGGACCCCCACCCCCTCCCCGACCCCCACCACTCACACCTCCAGCCGCACCCACACCCCGAGATCCCCCCTCAATCCCCGCCCCTCACTCAACCCCAATCCCAAACCCAGCCCCAACACACACCCACCTCCGCCCCCGAACACGAACCCCAGCCCTCGGCCCCGGCCCAGCCTCAGGCCCAGCCCTCCGCCTCGGCTCAGCCCCAGAAGCGGCCTCAGCGCGAGGCCCAGCCGCAGTCGCAGTCCCGGCCTCAGCCCTCGGTCCAGCCTGAGCCGTCGGCGTCGGTGTCGGCTCAGCCCCAGGCCCAGCCCTCGGCCTCGGCTCACCCCCAGGACCCGCTCCAGCCTCAGGACCCGCCTCAGGTCCAAGACCCGGCTCAACCCCAGGCACAACCTCCGGCCACGCCGCAGCCCCAGGCTCAGGTCCGTCCCCTTCCCGAGCCTGAAGCCTGAGATCCGCCGTTGGCGGAGTGGGCCGAACCCAATGCTTGTCCTCCCGCCTCCGGCGCCTCGCGCCCAGAGCCTGACGTCCGAGCGGGGAGAGAGCCAGGAACTGGGCTCTGCCACCGACCCCCTGATTCCGGCCTCTTGCCTCAGGGAGCCCGCCTCGTCACTCCTGCCATGGGACGCCCGCCTCGACAGCTCCTGCCTTGGGGCACCCGCCTCGGCACTCCTGCCTTGGGACGCCCGCTTTGGGGGTGCGTCTCAGGACCCTGCGCTCGAATCTCCCTGTGTCCGGCCCCTCCGTCGAAGGAGGTGGGGGCGAAGGGCGGGAGGCGGTCAGGGGGCGAACCGGTGAGGGGGGAGGGGGAAGGTGGGCGGGTGGGGAGGGGGGTTTCGGGGTGGTGGGGAGGAGCGGCGGAAGCCTGGGTCAGGAGCCCCTAAGCTAGAGGGCATGCCGGAGTACATCTACACGCTGCAGCGCGTGCGTAAGGCGCACGGCGACAAGGTGGTCCTTGACGACGTCACGCTGTCCTTCCTGCCCGGAGCCAAGATCGGTGTTCTGGGGCCGAACGGCACCGGGAAGTCCACGCTGCTCCGGATGATGGCCGGCCTGGAGCAGCCGTCCAACGGTGACGCGCGGCTCATGCCCGGGTTCACGGTGGGGATGCTCCAGCAGGAGCCCCCGCTCAACGAGGAGAAGACGGTCCTCGGCAACGTGCAGGAGGGTGTCGCCGAGACGATGGCGATGCTCCAGCGCTTCAACGAGATCGCCGAGCAGATGGCCACCGACTACAGCGACGAGCTGATGGACGAGATGGGCAAGCTGCAGGACCAGTTGGAGCACCGCAACGCCTGGGATCTCGACAGCCAGCTGGAGCAGGCGATGGACGCCCTGCGCTGCCCGCCGCCCGACGCCGACGTGACCACGCTGTCCGGTGGTGAGCGCCGCCGGGTCGCGCTGTGCAAGCTGCTGCTGGAGGCCCCCGACCTGCTGCTGCTCGACGAGCCCACCAACCACCTCGACGCCGAGAGCGTGCAGTGGCTGGAGCAGCACCTGGAGAAGTATCCGGGGACGGTCCTGGCCGTCACCCACGACCGCTACTTCCTGGACAACGTGGCGGGCTGGATCCTGGAGCTCGACCGGGGCCGGGCGTTCGCCTACGAGGGCAACTACTCGACGTACCTGGAGGCGAAGGCGCAGCGGCTCAAGGTCGAGGGGCAGAAGGACGTCAAGCGCAAGAAGCGCCTGGAGGACGAGCTGGAGTGGGTCCGCTCCAACCCGAAGGCGCGCCAGACGAAGAGCAAGGCCCGTCTCCAGCGGTACGAGGAGATGGCGGCCGAGGCTGACAAATACCGCAAGCTGGACTTCGACGAGATCCAGATCCCGCCGGGCCCGCGCCTCGGCACCACGGTCATCAGGGCCGAAGGGCTCACCAAGGGCTTCGACGACCGGCTGCTGATGGAGGGGCTGACGTTCGACCTGCCGCGCAACGGCATCGTCGGCATCATCGGTCCCAACGGCGTCGGCAAGACCACGCTGTTCCGGATGATCACCGGCAGCGAGACGCCCGACAAGGGGTCGATCATCGTCGGCGACACGGTCAAGATCTCCTACGCCGACCAGAGCCGCGGCGGCATCGACCCGGCCAAGAACGTCTGGGAGGTCGTCTCCGACGGGCTCGACCACATCAAGGTCGGCAACGTGGAGATGCCGTCGCGGGCGTACATCGCGGCGTTCGGGTTCAAGGGCCCCGACCAGCAGAAGAAGGCCGGGGTGCTGTCGGGTGGCGAGCGCAACCGGCTCAACCTGGCGCTCACCCTCAAGCAGGGCGGCAACGTGCTGCTGCTGGACGAGCCGACCAACGACCTCGACACCGAGACGCTGTCGTCGCTGGAGAACGCGCTGCTCGACTTCCCGGGCTGCGCGGTCATCACCTCGCACGACCGGTGGTTCCTCGACCGCATCGCCACGCACATCCTGGCGTGGGAGGAAGGGTCGAACTGGTTCTGGTTCGAGGGCAACTTCGCCGACTACGAGAAGAACAAGATCGAGCGGCTGGGTGCGGACGCGGCGCGTCCGCACCGGGTGACGTACCGCAAGCTGCACCGCGACTAGCGAGAGCGGTCGCCGTACGTGAGGCGGCGGGTCTGGCTCCGGACAAGGGGGCCGGGCCCGCCGCTTCGTCGTTTCTGCGGTGTCCCCGGGGAGGCCGGTCAGCCTTCCGTCTTCAGCGCCACGGTCACGGGGGTCCGGGTGGCGCGCCGTCAGTGGCCGTTGAACATCACGATCGCGGGGACGAACAGCACCGGGCAGCCGAGCGCCACGTACAGCCAGGTCTGCCGGCCGGTGGCCTCCACCATGCGTGCCGGAGGAGGTCTCGGGCCGGCCGAGGAGCACGGCGAGGAAGACGGTGGCGAGCACGGCGGCGATCGTCCCGCCGAGAGTGAACGGCAGTCCGGCCGGCGACGGCGGCGGCCAGGAGGTCCGCGCCGACCGGCCCCCACGTCCAGAACCCGAACGCCTGCGCCCGGCCGAGCCGGGGGGAGAAGTCGCGGTGGCGGGCGGTTCCGGCCATCGCCACCCCGTCCACGAACGCCGGCACGATCCTGGCGATCAGCAGGTCGCGCGGGCTGTGCACGAGCGTCATGGCGAAGCAGCGGACGGCGGTCGGCGCCATGAGCGGGAGGAGCAGCCGCGCCTGGCCGACCCGGTCGGTGAGCCGCGGGATCCGTCAAGAGTGAGTCATGGCCCGCACGCTAGAATCAAATTCTAGGATTCGACGGAGTAAGGAGTCTCGCCTTGGACCTGGAACTGGACGGCCTTGAGGTGATCTTCGACCACACGGCCGTGGCCGCGCCGCGCATCAGGGACCTGCTGCCGATCTACGGTGACCTGCTCGGCGGCCGGCATCTGGGCGGCGGGGGCGACAACCGGGTCAGCGGCTACCGCACCCTGCAGCTCACGTACGCGAACGGCGGCAAGGTCGAGCTGATGGAGCCGCTGGCGGGTTCGTCCTTCTTCGACAGCTTCTTCGAGCTCACCAGGGGCCGGGGCGGGGTCCACCACCTGAACTTCCACGTCAACGACCTGGACGCGGCCGTCGCCCGGCTCACCGCCCGCGGCTTCCGCCTGCACGGGCTCAACCGGGCCGACGCGCGCTGGCAGGAGGTGTTCCTGCACCCCAAGGAGGCGCACGGGGTGCTGATCCAGCTCGCCCAGCCGGGCTTCCGTGACGCGGACGAGCCGCGGCCCGGCCTGGAGGAGGTGCTGGCCGGACGGGGCCGCAACGGCAACGGCATCCCCAGCCCCTGATCCGGCCCCCTGGGTCTTCCCTCTCCCGTCCGGCCAGATCTAGAGTGAGATTCTAGAACCCGATGAGGGAGGGCGATGAAGCCGGCACCTAGGCCCACACCCGAGACCCAGCCGTTCTGGGACGGTACGGCCGCGGGAGAGCTCAGGATCCAGCGCTGCCAGACGTGCGCGCGCCACTACTTCTATCCGCGGCCGAGCTGCCCCCGTTGCGGCAGCGACCAGGTCGAATGGGTCCGGGCCAGTGGCCGCGCGACCCTCTACTCGTACGTGATCAACCACCGCCCCGCCCCCGGCTTCGAGGACGACGGCCCGTACGCCATCGCGGTCGTCGAGCTGGAGGAGGGCGTCCGCATGATGACCAACATCGTGGGCGTCGAGAACGTCCCCGAGAAGCTGCCGCTGGACATGGAGCTGCGGGTGGTGTTCGAGCGGCGCGGCGACGTGGCCGTGCCCCTCTTCGAGCCCGCCGCCACGGACGTGGGAGGCGCCCGATGAACGTCGTGATCGCCGGCGCCGCGGAGACCGACGAGGTCGGCCGCCTCCCGCACCACTCGACCTTCCAGCTCCACCTGGAGGCCGCCCGCAACGCGCTCGCCGACGCGGGGCTGACCAAGGACGACATCGACGGCGTCGCCACGGTCGGCACGCCCGGCCCGATCCAGGTGGCCCACGCCCTCGGCATCACCCCCGCCTGGCTGGACGGCACGGGAGTGGGCGGCTCGTCGTTCCTGTTCCACGTCCGGCACGCGGCGGCGGCCATCCGCGCCGGGCTGTGCCACACCGTGCTCATCACGCACGGCGAGTCGGGCCGCTCGCGCGTCGGGCCCGGCCGGTACGGCATGGGGCCGGACTCGCTGCTCGGCCAGTTCGAGGTGCCGTACGGCGTGGTCGGGCCGCCCACGTCGTTCACGATCACCGCGCTGCGCTACATGAAGGAGACCGGCCTCACCCACGAGCAGCTCGCCGAGGTGGCGGTGGCGCAGCGGCGCTGGTCGCACCTCAACCCGCGGGCGATGTTCCGCGACCTCATCACGGTGGAGGACGTGCTCGCCTCGCGCATGGTCGCCTACCCGTTCCACCTGCTGGAGTGCTGCCTGGTCACGGACGGCGGCGGCGCCCTGGTCGTCACCTCGGCCGAACGGGCCCGCCGCTCCCCGGTCCACCTGCTGGGCTCGGGCGAGTCCGCGGAGTCGCCGATCATCTCGCAGATGGAGGACTTCACCACCTCCAAGGCGTTCCGGCTGTCGGGGGAGGCCGCGTTCGCCGAGGCCAAGATCACCCACGAGGACGTGGACCACCTCATGGTGTACGACGCCTTCGCCCACGTGCCGATCTACGGTCTGGAGGATCTCGGGTTCGTGGGCCGTGGCGAGGCGGGGGCGTTCATCGCCGAGGGCCACACCTCGCCCGGCGGCCGGCTGCCGATGAACACCAACGGTGGCGGCCTTTCCTACACCCATACCGGCATGTACGGCATGTTCGCCATCCAGGAGGCGGTGCGCCAGCTCCGCGGCGAGGCGGCGGCCCAGGTGCCCGGCGTGGAGGTGAGCGTCGTGCTGGGCAACGGCGGCATGTTCGCCTCCGCCGCGACCCTCGTCCTGGCCAACCGCCTGCCCTGAGGAACGTGATCAGTCGCGCCAGGTCACCAGCGCGTCCAGGGCCTCGACGCGGGAGCCGGTGACGAGGAGCGGGTTGATCTCCAGGGACTCCAGGCGTTCGCCGAGGCTCCCGGCGAACGCCGCGATCCGGGCCACCACCTCGGCCACCGCGTCGAGGTCGGCGGGCTCGGCGCCCCTGGCCCCGCGCAGCAGCGCCGCGCCGCGCAGCTCCGTCAGGGCCCGGCGGATCTCGGCGGCGTCCGCCGGCAGCACGCGCAGCGCCGCGTCCCGCAGCACCTCGACCCACACCCCGCCGAGCCCGACGGCGAGCGTCAGCCCCCAGGCGGGGTCGCGGACGATCCCGACCAGCAGCTCGATCCCGCCGCTCCGCCGCGGCTGGACAAGCACGCCGGCCGCGTCGGGCACCGCCTCCATGAGCTCGCGGTGGACCCGCTCGACCGCGGCGGCGTCCCGTACGTCCAGGCGGACCCCGCCGACGTCGCTCTTGTGGCCGAGCCCTTCGGCGGCCACCTTGAGCACGACGGGGTAGCCGAAGCCGCCGGCCGCCGCGACCGCCTCGTCCGCGGTGCGGGCGAGCGCCGACGGCACGACGGGCAGCCCGGCCCCGGCCAGCAGGGCGGCGGCCCGATGCTCGGCCCACACCCCGACCGCCCCTTGGGCGACGGCCGAGGGGGCGGGCGGAGTCGCGGCGGGCCGGGACAGAACGCGGTCGCGGGTCTCGGACCAGCGGACCGCCGCGGCGACGGCCTGGAGGCCGTGCTCGATCCCGCCCGCCACGTACGGGTAGCCGGTCTCCCGCTGCACCCGCCGCCCGAACTCGGTGACGTCCGTCAGCACGTTGCTCACCACGACGACCGGTACCGGTGACTCGGCGATGCGCCGCGCGCTCGCCGAGTACAGCGCGAAGACCGGCGCCGGGTCGGGCGGCGCGACCTTGGGCGGCTCGGACAGCAGCAGCACCACGTCGATGCCGGGGTCGGCGGTGACCACCTCCAGAGCCCGGCCCAGCAGGGTCCGGTCGATGAGCACGTAGCCGGTGACGTCGAGCGGGTTCTGCACGGTGCCGAACGACGGCACGATCTCCGCCAGCCTGGCCACGGTCCCGGGCGCGAACGCCGGCAGCTCCAGCCCTTCGTCCTCGGCCCGGTCGGCGATGATCTCCGACGCGCCGCCCGAGGGCGTCACGACGCCGACCCGCCGGCCGGGCAGCGGCCCGGTGGCGGCCAGCAGGCCGGCCGTGATGATCAGGTCCTCCAGGGAGCGCACCCGGATCACGCCGAGCTGCCGCAGGGCGGCGTCGATGACGTCGTCGTCGCCGACGAGCGCGCCCGTGTGGGCCTGCGCGGTCCGCGAGGCCAGCGTGCTGCGCCCGATCTTCAGCGCCACGATCGGCTTGCCGGCCTCCAGCGCCCGCCGCGCCACGCGGGAGAACTCGGCCGGGTTCCTGATCGTCTCCAGGAACAACGCGATCACCTTGGTGGCCGGATCGTCCACCAGGTAGTCGACGACGTCGGTGACCGTGACGACCGACTCGTTGCCCATCGAGGTGAGCAGGCTGACGCCGACGTTGCGGGCCAGCGCGAAGCCCAGCACGGAGCTGGCCAGCGCGCCGCTCTGCAGCACCACGCCGACCGCGCCGCGCAGCAGGGGCTCGGGGATGGGCAGCCCGTACGGGGTGATCCCGGCGGCGGCGTTGATGTAGCCGTTGCCGTTGGGCCCGAGGAGGGTCAGGCCGTGCTCGCGGGCGAAGGCGGCGACCTCGGCCTCCATCCGCGCGCCCGCCTCGCCCGACTCGCCGAAGCCCGCTGTCAGCACCACGTAGGCGCGGATGCCGAGCTTGGCGCCCTCCTCGATCACGCCGAGCACCGCCGGGGTGGGCACCATGACGTACGCCAGGTCGACGGGCTCGGGGATGTCGGTGAGGCTGCGGTGGGCGGGCTGCCCGTGGACGACGCCGCCGCGCGGGTTCACCAGGTGCACCGGCCCGGGGAAGCCGTGCGTCCGCAGGTTGAGCAGGGTGCTGACCGACCAGCCCGACTTGTCCGTGGCGCCGACCAGGGCGATCGAGCGCGGGTTGAACAGTGCCTGGACCGACATGCGATCACTCCCCGATGAGACCCAGTCGCGCGTGCCCCTTGATCAGGTTGCGGGCGATGGTCCGCCGCTGGATCTCGTCGGTGCCCTCGAAGATGCGCAGCAGCCGCAGCTCGCGGTACCACCGCTCGATCGGCAGTTCCTTCGTGTAGCCCATACCCCCGTGGATCTGGAGCACCCGATCGACGACCTGGTTGGCCATGACCGCGCCGTTGAGCTTGGCGATGGAGGAGGCGTGCCGGGCGTCCATGCCCTCCTGGACCCGCCAGGCCGCGTACAGCGTGAGCCATTTGGCGGCCTCGATCTCCACCTGGGAGTCGGCGATCATCCACTGGATGGCCTGGTACTCCGCGATGGCCTGCCCCATCGACTTGCGGATCTTGGCGTAGTCGACGGCCATCTGGAGCATGCGCTCGGCCGAGCCGATCGCGCGGGCGGGGATCATGTAGCGGCCCTGGCCGATCCACTGCATGGCCAGCTCGAAGCCCTTGCCCAGCTCGCCGAGGATGTTCTCCTCGGGGACGCGGACGTCCTGGAACACCAGCGCCGCCGGGCCCCACTCGCCCATGGTCGGGATCGGTTCGGACGTCCAGCCCATCTCCCTGTCCACCAGGAAGCAGGTGACGCCGTGCTCCTCGGCCACGGCGAACACCATGACGAAGTCGGCCTCGCTGCCGTTGGTGATGAAGGTCTTCTCGCCGTTGATGATCCACTCGTTGCCGTCGCGTACGGCCCTGGTGCGGATGTTGCGGGCGTCGGAGCCCGCGCCGGGCTCGGTGATCGCGAAGCAGGAGCGGCGCTCGCCCTCGATGGTGGGGATGAGGTAGCGGCGCTTCTGCTCCTCGGTGCCGGCGTAGAGGATGTTGTCGGCGGTGCCGCCGAAGGTGAACGGCACGAACGTGCGGCCCATCTCCATGGCGATGATCGCGGACATGACGGGGCCGAGGGCGGCGCCGCCGTACTCCTCGGGGGTGTTGATGCCCCAGAACCCGGACTTCCTGGCCTTGGCGCGCAGGTCGCGCAGCGTGTCGCGGTCGAGCCCCGGCCGGCCCTCGCGCTCGTTGCGCAGGACCTCGGGCTCCAGCGGCATGATCTCTCTCTCGATGAAGGACCGTACGGTGTCGCGGATCTGCCGTTCCTCGGGGGTGAGCGAGAAGTCCACGGCCGCCTCCTGCCTGCGAAAATTTCTAGAATCTTTCTCTAGGAATACATTCGAGGCAAGGACGTCCGGTGTCAAGAATCAGATTCTAGAATTCGGAAGCGCTAGCATGGCACGCATGGCACGCAAGTCGTCATGGGAGTGGAGCCGCACCGCGCAGACCCGCAAGAGCATGCTGCAGGCGGCCCGCGAGGTCTTCAGCGAGCACGGCTTCGCCGAGGCCAACGTCTCCGAGGTGGTGGCCCGCGCCGGGTCCAGCGTCGGCAGCCTCTACCACCACTTCGGCGGCAAGACCGAGCTGTTCCTCGCCCTCTACGAGGACCACCAGGCGGCGCACGAGCAGGCCTCGGCCGCCAGCGTGTCCAAGGCCAAGAAGGAGGGCGTGAGCGACCCGGTCGAGCTGCTGATCGCCGGGGCGCGCGCCTACCTCGCCGGGGCGTGGGAGCGCCGCGACCTGGTCCGGCTGTTCATCGACGGCGACGGGCCGCCCGGCTTCGAGCTGATCCGGCGCACCAGGGGCCGCGAGTGGGTCCGCCAGAACGCCGTGCTCCTCGGCGCCGGCGGCGACCCGCTCGACCGGTTCACCGTGGCCGTGCTGACCAGCATCATCGGCGAGGCCGCGCGCGAGGTGGCCACGTCCGACACCGAGGAGGAGGCCCAGGAGGTGATCGAGGCGGCGATGACGCTGATCCGCCGCCTCGACCCCCTGCGGGTCCTCGACGAGAGCTGAGAGTGGGGCTCAGGTGACGGTGGCCCGGCCGCGGTCGATGACCACCGTGCCGTCGTCCTTCGCCGTACGGAACAGCACGTCGCCCCCGTCCGCCCAGATCGACACCGTCAGCGCCTCACCGGGGAAGACCGGGCTGCTGAACCGGCCCGACATCGCCCTGAACCTGGCCGGGTCCGAGCCCGCGACCGCGTGCAGCAGCGCCCGCCCGGTCACCCCGTACGTGCACAGCCCGTGCAGGATCGGCTGGTCGAAGCCCGCCCGCGCGGCGAACTCCGGATCGCTGTGCAGCGGGTTGTAGTCGCCCGACAGCCGGTAGACCAGCGCCTGCTCGGGCCGCGTCGCGTAGGTGACCTTGTGGTCGGGGGCCCGGTCGGGCGCCCGCCAGTCGTCGCGCGGCCCGCGCTCGCCGCCGAAGCCGCCCTCGCCCCGGATGAACACCGAGCTGCGGCTGACGATGACCGGCTCGCCGGTCTCCAGGTCCACCGCCCGCGCCTCCGAGGTCACCAGCGCGCCCGAGCCCTTGTCGTAGATGCCGGTGACCGTGCTGGAGGTGCGCACCCCGCCGGCCGGCGGCAGCTCGCGGAACAGCTCGAACGCCTGCTCGGCGTGGACCAGCATGGCCCGGTCGAAGTCGCCGAGCCGCCGCCCCGGCGACTGCGCCGCCAGCACCGCGAACGTCGGCAGCACCCGCTGGCCCTTCTCGGTCGCGAACTCCAGCTCCGAGAGGCCCGCGCCGACGCCGAGCGCGTACAGCATGGTGTCCCTGGCCGTCCAGGTGCGCTCGTGCGCCGGCCCCTCCTGGCCGACCACGCCGTGGTCGAGCGGCATGTCAGTCCTCCCGTCCCGGGATGCGGCCGTTGGTGAGGGCGTTGGGCGCGGCCTTCTCGACCAGGGAGGGGATGACCGCGCCCAGCTCGGCCGGGTCCCAGCGGGAGCCCTTGTCGACGCCGGGCCCCGCGTGCCAGCCCTCGGCCACGCTGATCGCGCCGCCGCGCACGTTGAACACCCGGCCGGTGATGCCGCGCGCCTCGGCGCCGGCCAGCCAGACCACCAGCGGCGCGATGTCGTCGGGGTCGGCGCCCTTGGCCCCGGCCGGGATGAGGTTCTCGGTCATGCGGGTGAGGGCGGCGGGGGCGACGGCGTTGACGGTGACGCCGTAGCGCTCCAGCTCCCGCGCCGCGATGACGGTCAGGCCCGCGATGCCCGCCTTGGCCGCGCCGTAGTTGCCCTGTCCCGGGTTACCGTAGATCCCGGAGGACGAGGTCGTGTTGATGATCCGGGCATCCACCGGTTCGCCCGCCTTCGCCTTGCCCCGCCAGTAGGCGGCGGCATGGCGCAGCGGCGCGAACGTTCCCCGCAGGTGCACCCTGATGACGGCGTCCCACTCGTCGGCGGTCATGTTGACCAGCATCCGGTCGCGCAGGATGCCCGCGTTGTTGACCAGCACGTGCAGGTCGCCGAAACGCTCGATCGCGGCGCGCACCAGGCGTTCGGCGCCGTCGAAGTCGGAGACGTCCTCGCCGTTGACGATCGCCTCGCCGCCCATGGCCTCGATCTCGGCCACCACGTCCGCCGCGGCCCCGGACGAGCCGGTGCCGTCCACCTCCGCGCCCAGGTCGTTGACCACCACCTTGGCGCCCTGCCGGGCGAACTCCAGCGCGTGCCCGCGCCCGATGCCCCGTGCCCCGCCCGTGACGATGACCACGCGGCCGTCGACTATCCCGCTCATCCGACACCTCGATCCTTGACCGGCTGACGATGCGAATTGGATTCTAGTATTAAAATCTAGAAAGGACAGGGTCTCTTGCCGCTCGCGACCACCACCCCCATGGGCCAGGCCTGGCGAACGTTGTCGGTCGTGAGCCTCGCCAGCATGCTGACCGGCCTCGGCGGCAGCTCGATGAACGTCGCGCTGCCCGAGATCGCCCGGCACACCGGAGCCGACGCCACGGCGGCAGGCTGGATCCTCCTCGGCTTCCAGTTGACCACGACCGTCCTCATGGTGGTATTAGGCCGGCTCGCCGACCTGTTCGGCCGGCGCCGCATGTACCTGCTCGGGCTGAGCGTCTACACCGTCGCCGCCCTCCTCGCCGGGTTCTCGCCCGACGCCTGGGTGATCGTCGCGCTGCGCGTGGTCCAGGCCGCCGGAGCCGCGATGCTCCTCACCAACAGCGCCGCCCTCGTCAGCGACGCCTTCCCCCGAGAACGGCTGGGCGAGGGAATGGGCGTGTACGTGGCCTCGTTCTCCATCGCCGGGCTCATCGGGCCGACGCTCGGCGGGTTCCTGGCCGAGAGCCTCGGCTGGCGGTGGGTGTTCTGGTTCAACGTGCCCCTCGGCGTGGCCTGCCTGGTCTGGGGCGCGCTCGTGCTGCGCGGCCCCGCGCCCGGCGACCGGGACCGCGGCCTCGACCTGCCCGGCAGCCTGCTCGTGCTGGTCACGCTGGGCGGGCTGCTGCTGGCGCTGTCGGAGTTCACCCGGCTCGGGTGGAGCCACCCGATCGTGGTGTCCGGGCTGGTGGCGGCCGTCGCCGGGCTGCCGCTCTTCCTGGCCAGGGAGCGGCGGGCCGCGCACCCCGTGGTGGACCTGGGGCTCTTCCGCGACCGGGCGTTCGCCTTCGGGACGCTCGCGTCGTTCCTCAACGCCGTCGCCCGCATGGGCATGGTGTTCCTCGTCGCCCTCTACTTCCAGGCGGTGCGCGGCGAGGACCCGGTGCAGGCCGGGCTCAAGGTGCTGCCGCTCGCGGTGGCCGCGATGACCGCCTCCGTGGTCTCCGGGTTCCTCCAGCGCCTGCTCACCGCCCGTACGCTGGCCGTCGGCGGCGCCGCCGCCACCACGTGCGGCCTGCTCGTCATGCTGGCCGTGATGTCCACCGACGTCCCCTACCCGGCCGTGGCGCTCGGGCTGGTGCTCATCGGGCTCGGCTCGG
Source organism: Nonomuraea coxensis DSM 45129 (assembly GCF_019397265.1). NCBI lineage: Bacteria > Bacillati > Actinomycetota > Actinomycetes > Streptosporangiales > Streptosporangiaceae > Nonomuraea > Nonomuraea coxensis. Next base: position 6,913,623 of record NZ_CP068985.1, on the reverse strand, counting down.
GGGTGTTCCTGCCCTCCAACACCACCGCCATCCTCGACGGCCTGCCCTCCGACCGGCTCGGCATCGTCAACGCCATGCGCCTCATGCTCCAGAACACCGGCAACGTCGTCGGCACCGCCCTGGTCCTGTCGATCATCACGGCCCCGCTCCCCGCCGCCCTGCACCAGCAGGTCTTCGCCGGAACGCTCGGCCGGCTGTCGGGCGGAGCGGTCGAGCAGCTCGTCACCGGCTACCGCTACGCGCTCGCCGTCATGGCCGCGATCTCGGTGCTGACCGTGCTGGCCTGCCTGGCCCGGCGCAAGGCCACCTGACCGGGACCGGTACGGTGGCGAGGTGGTTGAACGCAACGGTCCCCGTCGACACGTCCACCTCCGCGCGGTGCGCTTCGGCGACGTCGACTCCCAAGGGCACGTCAACAACGTGCGCTTCCTCGACTACCTGGAGGACGCCCGCTTCGGCATGTTCGCCATCGACCCGCACAACGCGGGGGAGGAGCCGTTCGGCGGCCTCGTCGTCACCCGCCACGAGGTCGACTACCGCCGCCCGCTCGGCTTCCGTCCCCAGCCGGTGCGCGTGGAGACCTGGGTGGAGGAGGTCAGGGCGGTGCGCTTCCGGCTGCGTTACGAGATCCTCGACGACGCCGACCTCTACGTCACGGCGACCTCCGTGATCGCCGCCTACGACGTCGAGCGGGCCGCCCCGCGCAGACTCAGTGAGGCCGAGCTGGCCTACCTCAAGCGCTTCTCGTAGATGAAACGCTGGTGGATGCTGGCGCTGGGCGTCAACGCCCACGCCGGCGTCACTCTCGGGCTGTTCGGCTTACCCCTGGTCATGCCGGAGATCCAGCGCCACTTCGGGGTGTCGCTGCCGGTCGCCGGCATCATCGCCAACGCCTCCGCCGTCGGCATCCTCGCCGCCCTCGTCGCGTGGGGCGCGCTGGCCGACCGGCACGGCGAGCGGGTGGTGCTCGGCACGGGCGTGGGCCTGGCGGCCGTGCTGTTCGGCGCCGCCGCCCTCGTCGAGAGCGCCTGGGCGGTGGCCGCGCTGCTCGCCATGGCCGGCGCGGCGGGCTCGGCCGCGATGGTCGGCGGCGGGCGGATCGTGCTGCGCTGGTTCCGGCCGCCCGAGCGCGGCGTCGCCATGGGCGTGCGCCAGGTCTCCTTCACGCTCGGCATGGCGGTGGGCGCGTTCACGCTCCCGCCGGTCGCCGCGGCGCACGGGCTGCCCGGCGTGCTCCTCGTCTGCGCGGGCGTGAGCCTGCTGGCCGCGGTGCTGGCCGCGATCTTCCTGACCGAGCCGCCGCACGAGGTCGCCGGGCAGGGCACGGCGCCGGTCGGCTCGCCGTACCGGCAGCCGGCGCTCTGGCGGGTGCACGCCACCAGCGCGCTGCACGTGGTGCCCCAGATCGTGGTCAGCACGTACGGTGTCACCTGCCTGGTCGAGCTCTACGACTGGGACGCGGTGTCGGCCGGCCGGCTGTTCGGCGTGGCCGCGATCGGCGGGGCCGCGGTGCGCGTCGCGGCCGGCCGCTGGTCGGACCGGGTCGGGCTGCGCATGCGGCCCCTGCTGCTGATCACCTTCGCGAACCTCGCCGTGCTGGCCCTGCTGGTCGCCGGCACGCTCACCCGGACCTGGCCGGGCCCCGCCATGCTGGCCCTGGCCGCCGTGATGACCGTGGCCGGCAACGGGCTCGCCTACCTCGCGGCGGGCGAACTCGCCGGGCCGGCCTGGGCGGGACGGGTGCTCGGCACCCACAACACCGTCCAGAACACCGTCTCCCTGGCCGCCACGCCGCTCGCCGGCGTGCTCATGGAGAGCGCCGGGTTCTGGGCGGGCTTCGCCGCGGGGCTGGCGTGCACGCTGCTGTCGGTGCCGGTCGTGCCGTGGCGGGGCGAGCGGGCCGGACGCCCGTGACGGCTATCCGGCCCGGCGCAGCCACGCGGCCGTGTCGGCGGGCAGCAGGCCGCCCTTGACCGGGCCGCTCGCCAGGATCACCTCGTCGTGGTCGGGGAGGCGTACGGGGTGGGTGCCGCAGTTGACGGCGCAGATCAGCGGGCCACGGGTGAAGAAAAGCGCACCTTCGGGAGAATCCAGCCACTCCAAGGTGTAAGGAATTTCCTCCACCAGTTCACGGCGCCGGGCCAGCGCCCGCCGGTAGAACTCCAGCGTCGAGTCGGCGTCGCCCTCCTGCTTCTCCACGCTCAGCTCCGCGAACGACGCCGGCTGCGGCAGCCACGGCTCCACCGAGTCGGGGGAGAACCCGTAGGAGGGGGCGTCCACCGTCCACGGGATCGGCACCCGGCACCCGTCGCGCCCCGGCAGCTTGCCCTCCGACTGGAAGAACACCGGGTCCTGGCGGGCCTCGGCCGGCAGATCGGTGACCTCGGGCAGCCCCAGCTCCTCGCCCTGGTAGAGGTAGGCGGAGCCGGGCAGGGCCAGCGTGGTCAGCAGCGCGGCCCGCGCCCGGGCCAGCCCCGTGCCGGGGTCGGCCGTGCCGTAGCGGGTGCGGTGGCGGACCACGTCGTGGTTGGACAGCACCCACGTCGCGTACGGGACCGCGCCGAGCGTGTCGTCGATCACCTGCTTGAACGCCGTCGGCGACCAGGGCGCCTGCAGCCAGGCGAAGTTGAAGCTCTGCTGCAGCTCGTCGGGGCGCACGTAGAGGGCGAGGTCGTCGAGGCTGTCGGTCCAGACCTCGCCCACCGCCATGCGCTCGCCCGGATAACTGTCGAGCAGCCGGCGCCAGTCGCGGTAGACGCCGTGCACCTCGGGCTGCCCCCAGACCGGCGAGGCCGCCTTGAACGACTGGTCGCTCACGTCGGGCAGGCCCTCCGCCTTGTAGAGGCCCATCGCCACGTCGATGCGGAACCCGTCGACCCCGCGGTCCAGCCAGAACCGCAGCACGTCGAGGAACTCCTCGTGCACCTCGGGGTTGCGCCAGTTGAAGTCGGGCTGCCCCGGGGCGAACAGGTGCAGGTAGTACTGGCCGTCGGGCGCCTGTGTCCAGGCCGGGCCGCTGAAGGTGGACTGCCAGTTGTTGGTCGTGTCGCGGAAGATGTAGCGGTCGCGGCCCTCGCCCCGCAGCGCCGCCTGGAACCACGGGTGCTGGTCGGAGCTGTGGTTGGGCACGACGTCGACCATCACCCGAAGCCCCAGCCCGTGCGCCTCGGCGACCAGGTCGTCGAAGTCGTCCAGCGAGCCGAACAGCGGGTCCACGCCGCGGTAGTCGGCCACGTCGTAGCCGCCGTCGGCCATGGGGGAGGGGTAGAACGGCGTCAGCCACACGGCGTCGACCCCCAGCCGCTTCAGGTACGGCAGCCGCTGCCGCACCCCGGCCAGGTCGCCGACGCCGTCTCCCGAGGCGTCGGCGAAGCTGCGTACATAGATCTCGTAGACGACGGCGTCACGCCACCAGGGGATGTCCATGACGGCTCTCTGCCCCGTCAGGCGGGAGAGTTCACCAAGCTGTGGGCGGCGTAGACCAGATAGTCCCAGAGCCGGGTCGCCTGCTCCTCGGGCAGGTCGAGCGAGTCGACCGCGTCGCGCATGTGCCGCAGCCAGGCGTCCCGCTCGGGCTCGCCGATCACGAACGGCATGTGACGCATCCGCAGCCGGGGATGCCCGCGCTGCTCGCTGTAGGTCTTGGGGCCGCCCCAGTATTGGACGAGGAAGCCCCGCAGCCGCTCCTCGGCGCCCGTCAGATCGGGCTCCGGATAGAGCGGCCGCAGGACCGGGTCGTCGGCGACCCCCTCGTAGAAGCGGTGGACGAGGCGGCGGAAGGTCTCCTCGCCGCCTACGGCGTCGTAGAAGGAGGTCTCAGTCACAAGGATCAGCTTAGGCAATCGAGACCATGGGAATGCCCGCGGTGTCCATGGCCGTCTTGACCCGGAGCCGGAGCTCCCGCGCCACCTCGGCCTGCGCGGACGGCAGGGTCTTGACCGTGACGCGGAACACCATCGCGCTGTTGGAGAGCTGTTCCACGCCGTAGACCTGGGGCTGCTCGACGATCTTGCTCTCGCGCAGCTCGGCGTCGGCCCACATCTCCTCGGCCGTGTGCTCCAGCAGCACCTTGACGGCGACCACGTCGGCGTCGTAGGCGACCGGGACGTCCACGAAGGCGCGCGACCAGCCCTGCGACTCGTTGCCGACCCGGGTGATCGTGCCGTTGCGTACGTACCAGACGCGGCCGTCGGCGTCGCGCAGGCGGGTCACCCGCAGCGTCACGGCCTCGACCGTGCCGACGGCGGCGCCCGCGTCGATCACGTCGCCGACGCCGTACTGGTCCTCCATCAGCATGAACAGGCCGGCGATGAAGTCCTTCACCAGCTCCTGCGCGCCGAAGCCGATGGCCACGCCGAGGATGCCGACGCTGGTCAGCACGGGCGCGATGGGGATGGTCAGCCGGTCGAGCACGGTCAGCACCGCGGTGCCCATGATGACGATCGAGGCGATGTACCGGAGCACCGAGCCCATGGTCTCGGCCCGTTGCTTGCGCCGCTCGTGCAGCAGCACGTCGATGCCGTCGGGAGCCGCGCCCTTGCGGAACCTGCTGGTGATCGAGCCACCCGTGGCCGCGCGGGTGACCACCCGGGTGATGACCCGGTGGGCGATGTTGCGGATCACGAACGCGAGCACCACGATCAGGACGATCGTGATGGCGGTGGCCACCAGCGGCGCCCAGGGCGCGTTGTCGAACACCCCCGCAAGCGTGGAGCAGAGCACGGTGTCGTTCTGGCAGACCGTGCTCACGCCGTGCGTGAGCTCGTCCAGGTCGGGCAGGACGGTGGACGTTGACGACGGCTGTGGCGACGGCGTCACCAGCAGTAGCACTGGGTGGATCCCCCTCCGGAAGCGGTTCGATCGGCATTGGACCGAATGTGATCTAGTTGATCTAGTTCGAATCCAAAATACCGCCGACCGAACCGCCCGCCGTCACATCACGCCGGGGAAGACGGGGACGCGGGCTCTCTGGGCCGCGGAGGGAGAGAGCCCGCGCTCCGATGACGGACGGCTCGGAGCGGGACACGCACCCGGAAGCATGTCCCGCGCCGGTTCCGAGGGGGATCCCCCGAACACCCGCCCCGGAGGGACGGGTGGCTTGGCCGCGCGCGCGGGTGCGAGCCGCGCGCGCGAGATGGTCCGCCCTTCGCGAGGGCGGGAACCGGCGGAGTGACCAGGGCGCCGTCGATCGGAGCCCTCCGCACCGGTCACCCCGCCGGCTCCGAGGAGCCGCCGTGGTCGCGGTGAGCCGTGATGGCTGCGTTCCATCAGGATCACCGCCGTCCTCACTCGCCCACGGCGGCGAGTACTCGGGCGACCTTCGTCGCCGCACCGGCCGGGTCGTCCGCGGTGTGCATCCGCTCGCCCCAGGACCAGCAGTACCACCAGTCCGGCATGTCGGATACGGATGCCGAGCGGCAGGTCACGTTCTCGGTCAGGCTGGTCGCCTTCGGGTTGATCACCCGGACGAACTGCCGGCCGCCCTGGGTCCGGACCACTCGGGCGAGCAACCCGCGGGCGCCGAGCTCCTTGACCAGACGCTCCAGCCGCTCGTAGTCGTCGTCCCCCACCGTTCGCCCTCCCTAGGAATCGCTGCTGGTGGGCCAAAGATGGCTCAAGACGGCGGCGTGCGCAATCAGTGGGATCCGGCTACGGGGAGTTGCTTCTCCCTCATGGGATGTAAGAAACCGCCCCTGGGAGGACGATCCTTAACCGTAGTCTTGGCGCGGAGCGTTTCCATCCACTCATCGTTGCTTCATAGTCATGGGTAGGCGCACTGCGACTTGACGGCTACGATCAGTCACGAGTTGCGGACCGGTCGAGACTTGCGTGAGAGGGGCCGGGATGTCCGGCAGGCAGCACAGGGAGACGGAGATCGCGCGGCGGATCCGGGCCAAGGGCCTCGCCGCCGGCCGCACGTCGTCCCAGATAGCCGACGAGATCCACGAGGCATGCGCGTCGCAGTTCAGCACGAGCCGGATAAAGGCGCACCGCCTGGCGCACGGCATCGCGCTGGCCGACGTGATCGAGCAGGTCAGGGCCCTGTTCGATCGAGATCAGAAACCAGCGCCGGGCATCGGCGAGACGCTGCTGTCGGCGTACGAGAGCGGGCTCAAACGCCCCGGGCCCGAATACCTCCACTACCTGTGCACGGTCTACCGGGTCGAGCCCTCGGCGCTCGGCTTCGACGCGCCGTGCATCTGCGGTCACGGTCACCGCCTGCCCGGCACCATCGGCGGCGAGAACACCCGTCCGCCGCTGACGCTGGCCGAGCGTGACCTGGTGCTCCATCCGATGGTGATCGACCCGGAGACCGAGGAGGACGAGAACATCCTCCGCCGCACGCTGTTAAACCTCCTCAACACCGACACGAACCTGTCGGAGCAGCTCGACGGCCCGGTGCTCGGGGCCTGCGAGGGCATCAGGCGCCGCATGGACGAGACGCTCGTGTCGGGCACGGTCTCCGCCCAGATGCTCGACCAGTGGGAGGAGACGACGGTCAGCTTCGGCCGCCAATACACCACGACGGCCCCGCTGCGGCTGCTGTGCGACGTGCTGCTGGAGCTCAGCGCGGTGCGCACGGCGATGTCCCGCCGCCAGCCCATCGACCTGACGGAGCGGCTGTGCCGGATGGCCGCCCAGCTCTCCGGGCTGAGCGGCATGATCCTCATCAACCTCGGCGACCACCGCCTGGCCCGCGCGTTCTTCCGCACCGGGCGGGTGGCGGCCGACGAGACCGGCGACCGGGCCCTGCGGGCCTGGATCTGCGCCCGCGAGTCCCTCGTCCCCCTCTACTTCGGCGACGCCCGCGAGGCGCTCCACCTCGCGAAGAAGAGCCGCGACCTGGCCGGCTCCACGCCGTGCGTCGCCCAGGCCATGGCCCCGGTCGTCGAGGCGAGGGCGCTGGCCATGCTGTCGGGCACCGACAGCAAGAAGGAGGTCGTCGACCAGGCCAAGCGGGCGCTCGCGCGGGCCAGGAACGCCTTCACCCACATGCAGGAGGAGGACAAGGAGGACCTCGCCTTCGGCTACACCGAGAAGCAGCTCTACTTCTACCAGGGTGACGTGCTCACCAAGCTCGGCCAGACGCTGGAGGCCGAGGTGGTGCTCGACCAGGCGCTCAGCGCCTACGAGGACCACATCCTCGACCAGACGCTGATCCGGCTGGACCAGGCGCAGTGCCGGCTGATCGACGGCGACGTCGCCGAGGCGGTGGCCGTCGCGACCAAGGCGCTCCACCTGGTGAGCAACGAATATATGACCGACTTCATCGTGCGCCCGGCCACGGCTCTGGAGCAGGCGATCGTGGCCCAGGACCCGAACGCTCCCGGTCTCGCGGAGTTCAGGGCCGCGCTGCGGCGCCCCAAGGCGCAGCTGAAAGGGAGCGGTGCGTGAAGCTGACGATTCGGCGCTACCGCTGGTCCGACCTCGACACCATTCTCACGCTCCACCAGATCTGCCTCGCCCAGGTGGGCCTGTTCCCCGGCGACGGCGTCTACTACGACGACGACTTCCCCCGCATCCAGGACCTCTACCTGGCCTGCGGAGGTGACTTCCTCGTCGGCGAGACCGGCGGCCGGGTCATCGCGATGGGCGGGCTGAGACCCGTCGACACCATGACGGCCGAGGTCTGCCGGTTGCGCGTCCATCCCGAGTTCCAGCGGCGCGGCTTCGGCGCGGCCATGCTGCGCGCGCTCGAACAGCGCGCGCTGGAGCTCGGCTTCCGCAGCGTCAGGGGAGACACCACGCTCAACCAGGGCGCGGCGCTGTCGCTCTACCGGCGCCAGGGCTGGCGCGAGCTGTCCAGGGAGCGCGTGGGCGACCTGACCGTCGTCTACGGCGAGAAACGCCTGGTCCCTCCCGCGGCCCTCGACGCGGCGCCCGGCGCGGTCCGCGAGAGCTGACCGCGCTCCCCCCTCCTCGCCGGGCTTTCCCCTCCTCGCCAGGCTTCCCCTCGTCGCCGGCCTTCCCCCTCCCCGGCCTCGTTCGGCGTGACTGTTCCGCCGATCCTTCCCCGGAATTCCGGCTTGCCGCCCAGTTGCTGACAGGCCGCGCCAACCGCGTGAAGCGGGATATGTCAGGAGATGGGGAGAGCCCCGATGCGCGCGAGGTAGGGATGTACGAACCCGCGGGTGAGTGTCTTCACTCTGAGTGGTAGAGGAACCTGCCCGGTTCGCAGCCTGTACATCAGTGGCTGCGAATAGTAGTGAGATGCTTCTGACATGGCAGGCGTGCCCGCTCCCCGACCCCTCCTGGGAGCCGTGCTTCTGTTGTTCGTCAGCGCCGCTTGGGGGTCGGCGTTCCCGCTGATGAAGGACCTCATCCATCGGTTACCCGTCGAGGATCTCCTCGCCGAGCGCTATCTGCTCGCGGCGCTGACGCTCCTCCTGATCCGGCCGCGCTGCCTTCGGGGGCTGCCGCGCGAGACGTGGGTCAACGGAGCGATCCTCGGGATCATGTTCGGGATCGGGCAGACCGCGCAGGCCGTGGCGCTGCACGGGCTGCCGTCCGCGGTGTCCGGCTTCGCCGTCGGGTGCAGCGTGGTGATCACGCCCATCCTGGCGCTCCTGATCCACAAGGCCCGGGTGCAGACCCGCATCTGGTACGGCGTCGTCTTCGCGCTCGCCGGGATGACCGCGTTCACGCTGATGCGCGGGGTCGAGGAGCACGAGATCTCCATGATCGCGCTCGCGGCCACCCTCGCCGCGGCGGCGCTCTACTCCGGCCACACGCTCATGCTCGGGCAGATCTCCAAACAGCGGGCCTTCCATCCGTACGCGCTGACCGCGATCCAGCTCGCCACCATCGGGCTGACCACGGGCGTCGCCGGCGCCAGGGACGGCATCACGCTCCCCGCGAGCGCGCCCGACTGGCTGCTGCTGGCGCACCTGTCGGTGGTGTCGTGCGCGCTGGGCTTCCTCGCCCGCTCCTACGGCCAGGCGCACGTGCCGGCCATCCCGAGCGCCGTCCTCATGTCGTCGCAGCCCGTCTTCGTCGCCCTCATCGCGGTGATCTGGTTCCACGAGCAGCTCGGCTGGAGCATGGTGGTGGGCGGCGGGCTCATGGCGGCCGCGATGCTGCTCGCCGTTCCCGCGCGGGCCACGACGCCGGAGAAGGAGCGCGCGCCGGGCCGCCGCGAGCTGCTGGACGTGTCCCGGAGGGCCGCGAGGGTGCTGACGGACCTCCGCGTCAAACGCGAGGAGCCGCCGGGCCCCGGCGCGGAGCCGGCCACGATCCTCGCCAAGAGCGCCTGCGTGGACACCGCCTCCTGTCCCTGGCACACCCGGTCGCTGAAGGGCGGCGGGGAGCCCAGCCTCGAACGCCTCATCGAGCGCGCCACCCTCATCGTGCGCGCCAGGAACCTGCCCGGCCCCGGCTGCTGCCGATCGGTCACACTTCTGGGTCGCTGCCTGTGCGCGTTGATGGAAGAATCCGAACATCGGCGTACCGAGTCATCGGCCCGGTGGTTCGGCACCAAATAGGTTAGAAAAACCAGGCAAAAGGCAACTACTTCTTATCCCTGGTCCACGGGCTTGTTCACCGCGAACCTTGATATTCGTAGGGGTGCCCTAATAATAGGGACCCACCCCCCGAGTGGAGAGGTACGTCATGAAGCGCATCGTCGTCCGCAAGCCTGGAACCGTGAGGCTCGCCGGGACCTCCAGCGTCATTCACAAGGGGTGACCGAGGAGAGGTCCCACGTCCGGGTCGAGGGCGCACCGCCCGACGGCTGGGAGGCCGCGCGGCTGCTGATGCCGATGATCGACGCGCACCGGCGGCCCCGCGGCCCCTACACCGTCGCGGCGGCGCTGCTGGGCCGGCTGGTGCCGGAGACCCTCGAACGTTCCGCCGAGCTGGTCGCGGCCCACGACATCGAGATCCGGGCGGCGGCCCCCGAACTGGCCGGGCTGGTCCCGGCCAGGCGGGTGACGATCGACGCAGGGCTGAGCGACGACGAGCGCATCCTCGTGCCCGCGCCGCGCCGCACGCTGCGGCTGGCCAACGGCCTGGCGGAGTTCGTCCGCGACGCCGTGCCGCCAGGCCGGGCGCTCGCCGTATGCAACCTCGCCGAGGCCGACCCCACCGACCTCGAACTGCTCGACGTCCTGGCCCGCCGCGTCCCGCCGGGCACGCTCACCCTCCTGCTCAGCACCGGCGGCCCCGAGCCCGCGCCCGACACGCGGGACGCCGCCGCGCTCTGGGCCGTCGTGGACCGCTCCACGCGCGAGGGTTTCCTGCACACCGTCGTCGAGCTGGGAGAGCGTGGCCTGGCCGGCACCGAGCCGGGCGGGGACCTGTGGTGGCGCTTCGCGCAGCGCACCGCGACCGCGCTCGGCGGCCTCGGCCGCACCGCCGAGGCTCGGGCGCTCTGGGACCGGGTGCGCGAGGTCAGCCAGGACCCGAAGGCGCACGCCGCGGCCGCGTACGGCACCGCCATGCTGGACGCCCGCCACCCCGACCCCGCCCAGCGCGACCTCGGCCGCGCCCGGCGCTGGATCAACCTGGCCATCGCCGTCTCCTCCCTCCTGCCCGATCCCGCCGACCGCGCCTTCAAGCTGGGCTTCGACCGCAACGGCCTGGCCCTGATCGAGCTGCGCCGGCAGCGGCCCGCCGCGGCGCTGGCGCTGGTGGAGTCGGCCATCGAGCTGGCCCGCGAGCTGGGGGAGCGGCATTCCCAGCACCGCATGGTGCTGCTGGCCAACCGGGCGCAGCTCCTCGCCGTCCTCGGCCGCGAGAAGGAGGCCCTGGACGACTACGGGGCCGCCATCGCCCTCGACCCCGCCTTCCCCGACCACTACCTGGAGCGCGGAAACCTGCTGTTCAAGCTCGGGCAGCACGAGGAGGCGCTGGCCGACTACGAGCGGGCCATGCGCGCCGGGCCGCCGCTGCCCGAGGCGTACTACAACCGGGCCGAGCTGCGCGTGACGCGCGGCGACACCGAGGCCGCGCTCGCCGACCTCGCCCGGGTCGTCGAGCTCGACCCCGGCTACCTGGACGCCTACATCAACCGGGCCGGGCTGCTGGCCGCCTTGGGGCACGACGAGGAGGCCGCGGCCGACGTGGCCGCCGGGCTCGCCCGCGCGCCCGGCAACCCGCACCTGCTGACCGTGCTCGGGCAGCTGGAGACGTCGGCGGGCCGGTTCGGCACGGCGGCGGCGGCTCTGGACGAGGCCGTGTCGGCCGCGCCCGACCTGGCGGCGGCCTGGGGGAACCGGGGGGTGCTGCGGTACGCGACCGGCGACCTCGAAGGCGCGGTCGAGGACCTCACCCGGGCCATCGCCCTCCAGCCCCAGCCCGACCTGTTCGCCAACCGCGCCGTCGCCCTGCGCGCCCTGGGCCGCACGGCCGAGGCCGAGGCCGACGAGCGCCGCGCCGGCGCCTTCCTCTGAACGCCCGCCGCCGCCCGATCCGGGCAGGTCACCTATGCGACTGATCTCCCCGGGCTTGGTTGCCCGCGCCCACCTGAGGGGATTGGATGGAAAGATGATCACGGGAATGCCGGACGCGCGGCCCCGGGTGGCGGTGTCGAGCTGTCTGCTGGGCGAGCTGGTCAGATACAACGGGGGCCACAGCCGCGACCGCTTCCTCACCGACGCTCTCGACCCCTACGTCGAGTGGATCCGCATCTGCCCCGAGATGGAGGCGGGCCTCGGCACACCCCGTGAGACCCTGCGGCTGGAGGAGTCCGCCACAGGCCCCCGGCTGATGACCCGCACCACCCACGCCGACCTGACCGACCGCATGCGCGCGCTCGCCGCCGAGCGGGCCGCCGCGCTCGACGTCGACGGCTACGTCTTCAAGGCCAAGAGCCCCACCTGCGGCATCCACGGCGTGCCCGTCTACCGCGCCGAGGGGTCGCCGGCCGACCGGCGCAACAGGGGCCTGTTCGCCGAGACGATCATCACGGCCCATCCGCTGCTGCCGGTCGAGGACGAGGGCCGCCTGCACGACGCGCTGCTGCGCGAGAGCTTCGTGGAGCGGGTGTTCGCGCACGCCCGGCTGCGGGCGCTGCTGGCCGGCGGCCGGCGGGCGCGCGACCTGGTCGCCTTCCACGCCCGGCACAAGATGCAGCTCCTCGCCCACGACCCGCTGCGCTACCGCGAGGCCGGCCGGGTCGTCGCCGGGGCGGGCGTCCGGCCCCCTGAGGAGGTGGCCGCCGCCTACGCCGCGCTCTTCCGCGAGGCGATGGCGAGCAAAGCGACCGTGGGCAGGAACGTCAACGTGCTGCAGCACGCCATGGGCATGCTCGCCCTCGACCCGACCAGGCGGGCCGACCTGGTCGAGGTGATCGAGTCCTACCGGGCCGGCCTGGTGCCGCTGAGCGTCCCGACGACGCTGCTGCGCCACCACGCGCGGGGCGAGGCGGCCGAGTACGTCCGCGACCAGACCTACTTCTCGCCCTACCCGGACGACCTGCGGCTGCGCAACCACGTGCCGGCTCTCGGGTAGGTAGCCTCGGTGGCGTGGAGCATGTGAGCGCCCGTCCCGCCGCCCGCGTCGTCTGCCTCGACCGCGACGGCCGGGTGCTGCTGCTCCACTGGTACGACCGCGTCGCCCGCGCCGACGTCTGGGAGCCGCCCGGCGGCGGCATCGACCCCGGCGAGACGGCGCTCGACGCCGCCCGCCGCGAGCTGGCCGAGGAGACCGGGCTGCCCGGCTCGGCGGTGCTCGACCGGCACGTCGAGGTGGCCCGCGACTACTGGTGGGAGGGCGTCCGCTATGTCAAGGACGAGTCGTTCTACCTCGCCAGGTTCGCCGAGGCGCGGCCGGTCGTCACGGCGGGCGGGCTGACGGAGGGGGAGCGGGCGGCCTACCTCGGGTACACGTGGACCGGGGAGCTGCCCGCCCAGGGTCTGGAGCCGCCGGGCCTGGCGGAGGTCGTCCGCCGCCTCACGGACCCGGCGGCGCGGTAGCTCAGCGGGCTCAGCGGCGGGTCTTCGTGCCGCCCAGCTCGGTCAGGGTCGTCGCCATCAGGTCGCGCAGCAGCGCGCCGGACAGCTTGTCGTGCACGTGCTCCACGGGCAGGCCCTTGCCCACCCGCACCCGGTAGTCCTCGCGGGCGGCGGCGTCGGGGAAGGGCAGCGCGGTCATGCCGACGACGACGCTCACCCGGGTGCCGCCGCGGGGCAGCAGGGCCACGGCGTGGGTGCGGAGGCAGGTCTCGTCGGGGGCGCCGTACCAGCCGCACTTGACGGCGGCCTCGGCCGAGCCGAGCGCCTCCCGGATTCCGAACGTCTGCTCGCCCTCCACGTGCCGCATCCAGGTCAGCACGTCGGAGGCGACCGGGTCGCCGGCCGCGGCGGACTGGGCGAGCACCGCGTACGCGGTCGCGACCTCCTCGGCGGCGACCTCGACCGAGCCGAAACGCGAGGGGTCGCCGTTGGGCGGCGCCCAGGACACGCCGGTGCGCTCGCGGAGGTCGTCGAGGATGACGCCGGGCCCGACGCCGAGCCACAGGTTGAGCGTGTCGGCGTTGGAGGAGACCACGACCGCGGGCTCGGCGTGCCGGCGCCAGCGCTCCCGGTCGGGGATGCGGTCCGCGGCCACCCACGCGTAGAGGGGTTTCAGCAGCGACGCGCAGCGCAGCCGGGTGAGGCCGGCGCACGCGGACACGGTGCGGGCGGGTGGCCCGCCGTAGCCGCGCCGGATCCCCGCGGCCTGGGCCGCGGCGCTTTGGTCAAGGTCGTCGAGCAGCTCGTTGAACGCCACGCACCCCACCGTAGACCCTACGGGCGCTCTCCCCAGCGACCTTCGTACCAGTCGGCGCCCGGCGGATCGCCGGGCAGCGGCGTGCGGCCGGGGGCGCGCAGGCCGTCGAGCGCGATGGCGAGCAGGCGCCGCTTGACGTGCTCGTGCGCGGGGTCGGGCGGGCCAGGCGCGGGGCGGCTGAACTGCTCGATCAGCAGCGAGAGGTCGAGGGCGGTCACGTCGTCCCTGAGCACGCCGGCCGCGTGCGCCCGCCCGACGAGCCGCCCGGCCAGCTCGGTGGCCCGGTGCGAGGCGCGCCACATCTCGGGGGTGACCTCGATGGTGCCCGCGACGGGGGCGAGCGCGCCGGAGCGCAGGTCCACGCATTCACGGACGTATCCCTCCAGGCCGGACCACGGGTCGTCGTCGGCCAACGCCGTCTCGGCGGCCTCGGCGACGCGCTCCATGGCGATGAGGCACAGCCGCTGGAGCAGCTCCTCCTTGGTGCGGTAGCGGCGGTAGAGGCTGCCTATGCCCACGCCCGCCTGCCGGGCGATGGCCGAGACCGGGGCGTCGAACCCCTGCGTGGTGAACACCTCGTGCGCCGCCCGCAGCAGCCGCAGATCGTTGCGCGCCGCCTCGGCCTGCCTGCCGCGTCCGGACATGGCGACCACGATAGCCGCATTGCGGAGCGATGCGCTCCGATATAGATTCCGGAGCGAATCGCTCCGATTAAGGGAAGGGCTGGAGACATGCGCGCGGTGGTGCTGAGGCGGTACGGCGGTCCGGAGGAGCTGGTCGTCGAGGAGGTGCCGGATCCGGTCGCCGGGCCGGGGCAGGTGCTGGTACGGGTCGCCGTGGCGGGCGTGACGTTCGTGGAGACCCAGGTGCGCGCCGACCGGGGGCCGCGGCGGGCCGAGCTGCCCGCCGTCCTCGGCAACGGGGTGGCGGGCACCGTGCTCGCGGTGGGGGAGGGCGTGGACCCGGCGCTGACCGGCACGCTCGTCGTCACCACGCTCGGCGGCCAGGGCGGCTACGCGGAGCTGGCGGCGGCCCGCGCCGAGGACGTCATCCCCGTGCCCGAGGGGTTGTCGCCCGAGCACGCCGTCGCGCTGCTGGCCGACGGGCGCACCGCGCTCGGCCTGACCCGTGCCGCCGCCCCGGCGCCGGGGGAGTGGGTGCTGGTGGAGGCGGCGGGCGGCGGCGTGGGCAGCCTGCTCGTGCAGCTCGCGACCGCCGCCGGGGCCCGCGTGGCCGGTGCGGCCGGGTCCGCGGCCAAGCGGGAGCTGGCCGCGAGCCTGGGGGCCGAGCTGACCGTCGACTACACGCGGCCCGGCTGGACCGCTGAGGTGCGCGCCGCGACCGGCGGGCTCGACCTCGTCTTCGACGGCGTCGGCGGCGACATCGGCGCGGCGGCGCAGGGGCTGCTGAAGGACGGCGGCCGGATCAGCGTGTACGGCATGGCGGGCGGCCCCATGACCACCCCCGACCCGCGCGTCAAGGCCGTCGCCTGGCCGGACACGGACCTGCGCGAGCTGTCCAGGGCGGCGCTCGCCGAGGCCGCGGCCGGTCGCCTCCGCCCGGTGATCGGCGCGGTCGTCCCCCTGGAGTCCGCCGCGTCCGCCCACGCGGCCATCGAGGCCCGGACGGTCGTCGGCAAGACACTGCTGGTGCCATGAAGGAGGGACCGTCAGAAGGCTGACCTCGCCAGCGTCAGTTCCCTGGAGAGGAGGTCGTCAGACGGGTGACCTGGCGAGCGTCAGAGCCAGGGCGAGCGGCGGCAGTGCGACCAGTGCCATCGCCGCCGCCACCCGCCACGCCCGGTGTACCCGCGACTCGGTCACGAACGCCGCCACGGCCCCCGCCCCCGCGAACGCCGTCCCGGCCGCCGCCAGGTCCGCCCACTGGGACGTCCACGACGGCAGCGCCTCCCCGGCCAGCCGGAACACCACCAGCGCCCCGGCGGTCACGAGCGCCACCCGCCGGGCCGGCCGCACGTTCACCCGCTCCAGGACCCGTACGGACCCGGCGAGCAGCGCCAGGCTGATCACCACGAGCAGCCCGACGGACGGCGGGAGGCACCCCCAGTCCCCGCAGCCCATGCCGAGCCAGGCGACGCGGACGGTGGCCCACCACAGCACCCCGAGAGCGGCGCACACCGCGACCGCCCGCCCCATTCGCCCCGCCATGACCTCCATGTTCCCATCCAGGCCCGGCGGGGGAGCCCCGGGAGCGGTCAGCGCTTCATGGCGCCGTCGGCGATGGCGTCCGCCGCCTCGCCGATCGCCACCCCGACGATCTCCAGCCGGCGCACCAGCTCCCGCTCCTTCATCTTCTCCGGCGTCAGCTCGTCGCCGGAGAAGATGCGCGAGATCTCGTACTGGTACATCCGCCGGATCGCCCCGCCCGCCTTCTTCGCCTCCAGCGCGTCCACCGCGACCGCCGTCGGGCTCGCGGCCAGGTCGCGCACCGCCTGCTCCAGGGCGTCGATGCCGACGATGACCTGGTCGAGCATGGGCGTGAAGCGGATCTGCTCCGGCACCCGGTACAGATGGGACTCGCGCACGAAGTCCCGCAGCGAGTCCAGCACGTCGTCGATCGAGCGCGACAGCCGGAACAGGTCCTCCCGGTCGATCGGCGTGACGAGGGCGGACTGGAGCTCGTCCACGAGGCGGGCGCGCTCCTCGTCGCCCAGGTGCTCGATGGAGCGCATCCGTTCGTGCGCCCCGGTGCGCCCCACCTCGCCGCCGATCATGGACATGGCCAGCCAGGCGCCCTCCTTGGTGGCCTCGAGCTGGCCGAGCAGCGCCTCGGTCACCCCGGCGTCCATGCGCCCGGAGACGAGGTCCCTGATCCACCGCAGTCGCTTCACAACGCTCTCAGTCCTTTCACCGCCAGGGCCAGGACCCAGCCCGCCAGCGCGCTGGCCGGCAGGGTCAGCAGCCAGGCCGTCGCGATCTTCACCGCCGCGTACCACCGCACCCGGCCGCTGCCGCGCGCCACGCCCGCGCCGATCAGGCCGCCCGCGACGGCCTGGGTCATGCTCACCGGCATCCCGGCCGCCGCGCAGCCGATGACCGCGAGGCTCGACGCCAGCTCAGCGGCGACGCCGTGCGCGGGCCGGGAGACGATGATCTCCTGGCTCAGCGAGCGGCCGGCCGTCGGCAGGCCGTAGAGGACGCCGATCCCGAAGAGCACGGCCACCAGCGACGTGTACGCGGGCGGCGCGTCACGGAAGCCGATGGCGATCATGAAGAGCGCGAGCATCTTCTGGGCGTCGTTGGCGGAGTACGCGATCGTCTGCAGCAGGAAGCCCAGCCGGTGCCACCGCCCGAGCCCCCGGGAGCGCGTCACCAGCGACAGCAGCCGGATCAGCACCCACGCCAGCAGCCCGCCGACGATCGGGGCGGCGACGCCGAACGCGAGCACCTGCGCCACCGTCCCCGTCGACACCGGCAGCCCCCAGCCGAGGCCCGCGCCGGTGAGCCCGCCCACGATGGCGAGGGTGAGGCTGGTCGGGCGGCCTTGGGCGCTGAGCGTGGCGACCACGCCGAGCGCCGCGAGCACGGCCGCCGAGGTCACGATCCGCCCGCCTGGCGCGTCGAAGTTCGCCAGCCGGTCCACGAACGTCAGCGCCACCTGGTACGACAGCAGCGGCACAACCGCCACCATGAGGATCAGCCCGAGGATGCCGGCCGCCGGCCGCACCGTGGGCAGTTTGAGCCCGGTGGCGAGCAGCGCGCCGCCGTCGTTGATCCCGGCCACGATCGCGAACAGCGCCGCGACCACCACCAGCACGACGGCGTCCAAAGGCACGCGCTCCACCCCCGTCCGTCAGGACGATGAGGCGGGACCCGTCCGAGTTATCCAAATCGTCCGTAATGCCGGATTACTACCCCATATTCGATCGTCCAGCGCGTCCCCGGCAACACTCGTCACGCCGGTACCCTCGACGTGACGCCCGATCCACGTCCCCACGACCCGACGCCCGCGAGAGTGACCGCATGACCAGCCCAGCCGAATACATCCTGACGCTCTCCTGCCCCGACCGCCCCGGCGTCGTGGCCGCCGTCTCCGGCCTGCTCGCCCGCAACGGGTGCAACATCATCGAGAGCCAGCAGTTCGGCGACCGGGTGGCGCAGCGCTTCTTCATGCGCGTGCAGTTCGCCGGCGGGCCGTCCGAGGACGACATCAGGGCGGCCTTCGCCGCGCTCGCCCCCGACTTCGCCATGGAGTTCACGGTGCGGGACGTCGCGCGCAAGCCGCGCGTGCTCATCATGGTCAGCAAGTTCGACCACTGCCTCAACGACCTGCTCTACCGGGTCAAGGCGAGGACGCTCGACATCGACGTCGTCGCGGTCGTCTCCAACCACCCCGACCTGCGCCCGCTCACCCAGTCGCACGGCATCGACTACCACCACCTGCCGGTCACCCCGGACACCAAGCCCAGGCAGGAGGCCGAGGTGCTCGCACTGGTCGAGCACTACCAGGCCGACCTCGTGGTGCTGGCCCGCTACATGCAGGTGCTCTCCCCGGACCTCTGCGAGAAGCTGGCCGGGCGGGCGATCAACATCCACCACTCGTTCCTGCCGTCGTTCAAGGGCGCCAAGCCCTACCACCAGGCGCACGACCGCGGCGTCAAGCTGATCGGCGCCACCGCCCACTACGTGACCTCCGACCTCGACGAGGGGCCGATCATCGAGCAGGAGGTGGCCCGGGTCAACCACAGCCACTCGCCGGAGGACCTCGCGGCCATCGGGCGCGACGTCGAGTGCGTGACGCTGGCGCGGGCGGTCAAGTGGCACGCCGAGCAGCGGGTCCTGCTCGACGGCCACAAGACGGTGGTCTTCCCCCGCTGAGTCCCCCTGAGTCCCGCTGGTCAGGGCCGGTAGGTCCCGAACCACCAGAGGTTGCCCTCGGGGTCGGCGCAGCCGTACTCCCTGGACCCGTACGGCTGGTCCACCAGCGCCATGGTCACCCTGGCCCCCGCCGCCACCGCGCGGTCGTGGTGGGCGTCCACGTCGTCCACCGCGACGTAGACCCCCGGCCCGCCCGGCCGGCCCTGGCCGATCATGACGAGGTCGTCGCCCACCAGCAGCTCGGCGTGGTGCACCACGCCCTCGTCGTTCTTGGACACCTCGTGCGCCCGGAACCCGAACGCCTCCGTCAGGAAGTCGAGCGCCGCCCCGCAGTCCTGGTAGCGGGCGAGCGCGTACACGGTTCGTCTCATGGGGCTCAGGATGCCGGGCGCCGGCTCCCGGGTCTTGGACGAATCTGACCGGGCGTGACGCCGCCGAGCGCGCGGAACTCCCGGTTGAGGTGCGCCTGGTCGTAGAAGCCGCACTCGGCCGCCACCAGCGCGGGAGCCGCGCCCGAGCGCAGCAGCCGCGCCGCCCGCCCGAACCTGATCACCCGGGCCGCCGTCTTCGGCGGCAGCCCCACCTGGTCCTGGAAACGCGCCACCAGATGCCGGTGGCTCCAGCCCAGCGAGGCGGCGAGCTCGGGCGCGCGGACCCGCCCGCCCGACTCCAGCAGCCGCGCCCACGCCCACGGCACCTCCGGCCCCACCTCGGGCCCCCGCAGGAGGCGGGCCAGCAGCAGCCGGTCGACCAGCGCCAGCCGCTCCCGCCAGGACGGCGTGGCGGCCAGCCGCTCCACGGCCGTCTCCGCCCACGCCCCCAGCAGCTCGCCCGCCGGCAGGACGCGGTTGGTCAGGTGACGCATCGGCAGGCCGTGCAGCCGCCTGGCGCCGAACGGCGTGAGGAACGCCTGCACGCCCTCCGTCGGCCCCGCCGTGCGGGTGACGGTGAACCGGTCGCCGAGCCCGCCGGCGAACGCCGTGAGCCGCTGCCCGTCCACCTCCATCGGCGTGCCGAAGGCGAGGATGAGCACGGCCCCGGGCATCGCCGCCTCCGCCCGCGTCACCGGCGTGCCGGGGTGCTCGCGGTAGGCGGTCAGGCGGGTGACGTAGGGGCGCAGGGCAGCGCTGGGGACGGCCTCGACCATGGCCGGCCCCAGCATGCTCACCCCTCCGACTCTAGAGCCCGGTGTGGGCGGCGAGGAAGGTCAGCGTGTCGGCCGACAGGTCGACCGAGCGGCTGACCGAGCGGGCGCCGTGACCCACCTCGGTCTCGTTGCGCAGCAGCACCGGCCGGTCGGAGGCCGTCGCGTGCTGCAACGCCGCGCACATCTTCCAGGCGTGCAGCGGGTGCACCCGGGTGTCGGACTGGAAGACGGTGAACAGCGTCGCCGGGTACTCCACGCCCTCCTTGACGTGGTGGTACGGCGAGTAGCCCCACAGCCAGCCGAACTGCTCGGGGTCGGCGGCCGAGCCGTACTCGACGTTCCAGGTCGCGCCCAGGCCGAACAGCTCGTACCTGACCATGTCGAGCAGCGGGGCCGAGCACACCACGGCGGCGTACAGGTCGGGCCGCTGGGTGAGCGCCGCGCCCACGAGCAGCCCGCCGTTGGAGCCGCCGGAGATGCCGAGCTGCCCGGCCGTGGTCACCCCGGTGGCGATCAGGTGCTCGGCCGCGGCGTGGAAGTCGTCGAAGACGTTCTGCTTGTTGCCCAGCATGCCGTCGCGGTGCCACTGCTCGCCCTCCTCGCCGCCGCCGCGCAGGTTGGCGATGGCGTAGACGCCGCCGGCCTCCACCCAGGCCAGGATCGAGGCGGAGTAGCCGGGGGTCATGGAGATGCCGAAGCCGCCGTAGCCGTAGAGGATCGCCGGGCGGGGGCCGCTCGCCTCGCCGGGCGGCGAGATGACCAGCATCCGGACGTCGGTGCCGTCCGCGGAGCGGTAGACGACCTGCTCGGTGCGGACGTCCGGCACCTCCACGGCGCCCGGCGAGGCCGCCCACAGCGTGGTCTCGCCGGTGCGGGCGTCGTAGCGCTGGATGGTGGGCGGGGTGGTGTTGTCGGTGTAGCCGAACCACGCCTCGTGGCCGCCCTCGGGGCGCTCGGCGATGCCGCCGACCGAGCCCAGGCCGGGCGTGGGCACCTCGCCGAGGCGTTCGCCGGTCTCCAGGTCGTGCACGGTGATCTCGCTGATCGCGTGGCGGGTCCAGCCCACCAGCAGCACCGGGCGCTCCAGGTCGTCGAGGATGGCGAAGTCGTTGAGCACCGCCTCGGGGTCCTCGGGGATCAGCTCGCGCCAGGTGTCGTAGCCGGGCTCGGCCGGGTCGGTGACGCACACCCGGGCGCGGGAGGCGTCGCGGTCGGTGTGGACGTAGAGCCGGCCGTCGCGGCCGAAGACCAGCCCGGCCTGCGCGTCCACGCCCTCCTGGACGACCCTGAGCTCGGGCCGGTCGGCCGGGGAGGCGGTCAGGTCGGCCACCCAGAGGTCGTTGCGGGGCGCGGTGCCCTCGTGCGCCGAGACCTGCAGCCAGCGGCCGTCGCGGGAGACGCCGACGCCGTAGTAGTTGGTCATCTTCAGCCCCTGGCCGAAGATCATGGCGTCGTCCTCGGTGGAGGTGCCGACGCGGTGCAGGTAGACGCGGCGGTGGAACTGGGTCTCGTTCTCCGGCACCTCGGTGCTCGGCAGCCGGCGCACGTAGTAGAACGCCTCGCCGCCGGGCAGCCAGGCGACGGGGGAGTAGCGGCAGCGGTCGATCGGCCCCTCGACGCGGGCGCCCGTCGCCACGTCCATGATGTAGAGGACGGACTCCTCGTTGCCGCCCACCGAGAGCTGGTAGGCCAGCAGCCGCCCCTCCTTGTCGGGCTGGACGGCGTCGAGCGTGGTCAGCCCCGACGGGTCGATCGCCATCGGGTCGATCAGCGCCCGCTCGGTGCCGTCGGCCTCGACGACGTAGTAGACCGCGTGCTCCTGGTCGGGCGTGCGGCGGCTGAAGAAGTAGCGCTCGCCGCGCCAGGTCGGCACGCCGATCGAGCCGGACCGCAGCAGCTCGGCGATGCGGCTCTTGAACCGTTGCGGCCCCCGGCTCCGGCTGAACAGCTCGCTCTGCGCGAGCAGCCATCCCTTCGTCTCTGGACTGTCGGGATCCTCCAGCCATCTGTAGGGGTCTGGTACGGGCGTTCCGTGCAGTTCGTCGATGATGTCTTCGCGGCGTGCGGCGGGGTACGGCTCTCGCGTCATGCTGGGAACCCTACTGCCACGGAGCAGGCGTAAAACCCAGGTGAAGCGGGCATAAAACGTACCGTGCGTCCCTTTGGTCAGTCCGGTGAGTGCTTTATGGGGTGGCGGGGACGGCGCTGCTAACGCCAGACTTGCTGACAGGACGGCGCCGTGGTGACCATCCGCTGGGCCGTCCGGCGGAGGTCCACGTGACGGAAGCACGAGTGCCCCAGGAGGGGCCGACAGCCGGGACATGCCACGGCATGTCCCCTTTGATACGCAAGCAGCGGGGAGAGGCCCGATGACGCGCCAGGTCCTGCTGCTGAACGCCACTTACGAGCCGCTCACCACGCTCTCCCTGCACCGCGCCGTCGTGCTGGTGCTCCGGGGGAAGGCCGACGTCGTGCACCGCGACGGCAGGGGCGCCGTGCTGCGCTCAGCGACCTGCACGCTCGACGTGCCCTCGGTGATCAGGCTCCGCAGATATGTCCGCATCCCTTACCGGTCGCGCATCCCCCTGACCAGGGCGGCGCTCATGCGCCGTGACAACTACCGTTGCGCCTACTGCGGGCAGCGGGCCGAGACCATCGACCACGTCATCCCGCGCTCCCGGGGCGGCACGCACACCTGGGAGAACTGCGTGGCGTCCTGCACCACCTGCAACCACAGCAAGGCCGACAAATACCTGGAAGAGCTGGGGTGGACGCTCCGCGTGCTCCCCGCGGTGCCGCGCGGGGCACACTGGCGGCTGATCGGCGCCTCCCTCGTGGGCGACCCCCAGTGGGCGCCCTACCTGGAGGCGGCGGCCTGACCGCCCGCTTTGTCCGGGCGGGCCGCCGCCTGGCACCATGCCAGGCATGTGGACCTTCACCTCCGACCCGGAGGAGTACGCCGCGGTCGCCGAGCCCTTCCTGCTCGGCGACCCGGTGGGCAACACCGTCCCGCTGACCGTGCTGGCCGACCTGCGCGCCGGCACGCCGGCCAAGGATCCCCGGTTCGGCTGGTGGACGGTGGGCGGGCAGGTGCGGGGGGCGGCCTTCCGTACGCCGCCGTACCCGATCGGGCTCGCCGTCATGCCGGTCGAGGCGGTCGCGCCCCTGGTGGAGGCGCTCGGCCGGGACATCCCCGCGATCGTCGGCCGGGCCGAGCTGACCGACGAGGTCGTCCGCCTGATGGGGCCGCCCGCGAGGACCGTCGCCGAGCGGCTCTACCGGCTCGGCGCGCTGAGCGTCCCCGAGGTGCCGGGGCGGGGCAGGCTCGCCACGCCCGCCGACTTCCCGCTGCTGGTGAGCTGGTACCACGCCTTCGGCGAGGAGGCCGGGCTCGGCGAGGGCGACCCGGCCGAGCGGGTCGCCCAGCGGCTGACCCGGCGCGAGCTGTTCGTGTGGGAGGACGGCGGCGCGCCGGTTTCCCTCGCGGCGCTGTCGCAGGCGGCGGGCGGGGTCTGCCGGGTCGGGCCGGTCTACACGCCCCCCTCGCGCCGCCGGCACGGCTACGGGTCCGCGGTCACCGCCCACGTCAGCCGCGTCGGGCTCGCGGAGCGGGGCGAGGAGGTCGTGCTCTTCACCGACCTGGCCAACCCCACCAGCAACGCCATCTACCAGGCCATCGGGTACGAGCCCGTGTCCGACTACGCGCACATCACCTACGCTTAGGCCATGCCCCGTTACGACTTCCGCTGCCGCGCGTGCGGCTCCACGTTCGAGGTGTCCCGCCCGATGTCGGACTCCGACGCGCCGGCGGCCTGCCCAGAAGGCCACGACGACACGGTGAAGCTGCTGTCCACGGTCGCCATGACCGGCGGCGCCGCCGCACCCCGCCCCAGCGGTGGCGGCGGCGGTTGCTGCGGCGGGGGCTGCTGCTCCTCCTGACCGGAAGGCAGGGGCGCCGTTCCCCTGACCCCTGGGGCCGGGGGCGCCGTTCCCCTGACCCTGGGGCCGGGGCGGCGGCGAGCCGGCCGCCCCGGCGTCCTGGCGCTAGGCCGCTCCGGCCCTGACCCGCTTGCGGCGCTGGAACGGCAGGAACCGGTCGGCCAGATGCGGCCGCGCCGGCGTGAGCGTGGGCTCGACCGCGAGGATGCGGTCGAACCTGAAGGCCCGGATCCCGCGGCGCATCCGGCACACGCCGACGAGATACCAGTATTCGCGGTGCACCAGGCAGGTCACCGGCTCGACGTCGCGGACGGTGATGTTGCCCCCGGCGTCGCGGTAGTGCAGGCGGATCATGAGCCGGCTGGTGATGGCGTCGGCCATCAGCCTGGCCCGGGAGGCGACCTCCAGGGGCAGCGGCTCGGTCAGGGTGGCGAGGGTGGCGGCGATGACGTCGTCGTCGAGCTCCAGGTGCTGGAGCGCGTGCTGCAGGCCGCGCCGGGCGGTGACAGCCTGGGGTCCCGCGCCGAGGTGGGCGAGGGAGAGTGCGAGGGCGGCGATCTCGGCGGTCGTCAGCGGGCGAGTATCGTGCTTCACGACTGTCGTCATACCCAAAGAATACGGACCGCGACCGACATTTTTCGAAAACCTGTCCGGAAGGACAGGTGCCCGGACACACCGGCACGGCAGGCGAGAACCCTGTCGCCCGCCGTCCCGGACGCCCGCTACTTCGACAGTTGCGACAGGTCCCGCGAGGCCCCCGTCGAGGCGGAGGTCGTCATCGCGGCGTAGGCCTGCAACGCCACGCTCACCGGCCGGTTGCGCTCGCGCGGCCGGTAGCCGCCCAGGTCGGTCAGCAGCCGCTCGCGCCGCGCCGCCAGCTCCGCCTCGGGGACGCGCAGCTCCATCGTCCGGTTGGGGATGTCGATGTCGATGACGTCGCCGTCCTCGACCAGCGCGATCGTGCCGCCCTCGGCCGCCTCGGGGGAGGCGTGGCCGATGGACAGCCCCGACGTGCCGCCGGAGAAGCGGCCGTCGGTGACCAGCGCGCACGCCTTGCCGAGGCCCTTGCCCTTGAGGAACGAGGTCGGGTAGAGCATCTCCTGCATGCCGGGGCCGCCCTTGGGGCCCTCGTAGCGGATGACGACGACGTCGCCCTCCTTGACCCGCCCGCCGAGGATGCCCTCGACGGCGTCCTCCTGCGACTCGAACACCACCGCAGGGCCGCTGAAGCGCCAGATCGACTCGTCCACCCCGGCGGTCTTCACCACCGCGCCGTCGCGCGAGATGTTGCCGTAGAGCACCGCGAGGCCGCCGTCGGCGGTGTAGGCGTGCTCCAGGTCGCGGACGCAGCCGGCGGCCCGGTCGAGGTCGAGGTCGTCCCAGCGGTTGTCCTGGGAGTAGGGCTTCACCGTGCGCACGTTGCCGGGCGCGGCGTGCCAGAGCTCGACGGCCTCCGGCCGGACGGAAGGTGACCTGACGTCCCAGCCGGCCAGCAGGTCGGCCAGCGTGCCGCCGTTGACCGTGGGCACGTCGCGGTGCAGCAGCCCGGCCCGGTCGAGCTCGCCCAGGATGGCGGGGATGCCGCCGGCCCGGTGGACGTCCTCGACGTGGTATTTGCTGGTGGCCGGGGCGACCTTGCACAGGCAGGGCACCCGCAGCGAGATCTCGTTGATCTCCTTGAGGCCGAAGTCGACCTCGGCCTCGCGGGCCGCGGCCAGGATGTGCAGGATCGTGTTGGTGGAGCCGCCCATGGCGACGTCGAGCGCCATGGCGTTCTCGAACGCCTCGCGGGTGGCGATCGAGCGCGGCAGCACCGACTCGTCGCCCTCCTCGTAGTAGCGGCGGGTGATCTCGACCAGCGTGCGGCCGGCGTCCTCGAAGAGCCGCTTGCGCGCCTTGTGCGTGGCCAGGATGGTGCCGTTGCCGGGCAGCGCCAGACCCATCGCCTCAGTCAGGCAGTTCATGGAGTTGGCGGTGAACATGCCGGAGCACGAGCCGCAGGTCGGGCAGGCGCTCTCCTCCATCTCCAGCAGCTCCTCGTCGGAGACCGACGCGTCTGCGGAGGCGATCATCGGGTCGATGAGGTCGAGCTTGCGCCCCGGGGTCTTGCCGGCCTCCATCGGGCCGCCGGAGACGAACACCGTCGGGATGTTGAGCCGGAAGGCGGCGAGCAGCATGCCCGGCGTGATCTTGTCGCAGTTGGAGACGCAGATGAGCGCGTCCGCGCAGTGGGCGTTGACCATGTACTCGACCGCGTCGGCGATCAGCTCGCGGGACGGCAGCGAGTAGAGCATGCCGCCGTGGCCCATCGCGATGCCGTCGTCGACCGCGATCGTGTTGAACTCGCGGGGGATGGCTCCCGCCTCGCGCACCGCGGCGGCGACGACGTCGCCGACCTCGCGCAGGTGCACGTGTCCCGGGACGAACTGCGTGAAGCTGTTGGCGACGGCCACGATCGGCTTGCCGAAATCGCTCCCGGCTACACCGGTCGCCCGGAGCAGGGCCCGGGCACCGGCCATGTTCCTGCCGTGGGTGACCGTACGTGACCTGAGGGCGGGCATCGCGCTTCTCCCATCGCTGTCGAGTCTTCACATGGTACGGCCAGTGCCCGGCGACTGAGACATGCCGTCCACGCCTCGGACGGCGCGGCGATCGGAGGGAGAGTGCGGGAAAGCGCCGCACGCCCGGCCGGGGAAGGCGGCGTGCGGCGCGATCCGGCGGACGTTAGTCGTCGCCGTAGCGGGAGGGCAGCACCTTGCCGGCGATCTCGAAGATCTTCTCGATCTCGGCGTCGGTCAGCGCCCGCTCCCGCTTGGTGATCCACTTGCGGGCCCGGTCGCCCTGGTAGACGTCCACGCCGCGGATCGTCATGATCTTCCACGGCACGGGCGGCCCGTAGATCGCGAGCGAGGGCACCACCGGGACCTCGCGCCCGAACGACTCACTGATCAGCTCGCTCGCCCTCGCCGCCTCGAACTTGGCGTGGGTCAGCCGCTCCTTCTGGTCGAACGGCCCGTGGAAGAGCTTCTTGCCCATCTGGACACGGACCGGAAGGCGCTTGTCCCACTTCTCGGAGTCGACGGCGTAGACACCGGTCGGACCGACCACCAGGTGGTCGATCTGCTGCTCGGTGTCGGGGATCGAGCGGGCGTGCAGCGTGCGGTAGCCCAGGCGCTCCAGCTTGCGCAGTTGCGCCTCAGTGCGCCGTTCCGCCACGGAGGCGCGCCGCCACGCGGGCACGGACGAATTGGAGCGTGCCCGGTAGGCCGCCTCCAGAATGGCCGCGACCACGCCCGCGGTCACGCCGATCCGCCAGTCCTGCGCCAGGAAACCCACCACGATCGCCGCCGCGACCCCCACCAGCAGGCGCGTGCGCAGCCGGCGGAAACGCGGTTGTGCCAGCAGGTCGCGCACGGACGCGCGTGGCACGGGCGCGTACGTGGAGGTGGGCGCCGATGGCGTCGAGGCGGCGGTCTGCTCGCTCTCCGGCCGGTCGCTCACCCAGATCGGTGACGCGGTGTGACCGTCTTCTCGCTGGTTGTCGGTGTCCACGTGACTCACCGTAGCCCGGAAATCTTGCCGAATCCTAGTGTTGCCCTGTCCATAGTTTTATGGCCCAGCTCATCGTGTTCCACGCCCGTTTTCGGGGTATTAACTATGTTCTTCTCTAGAGATGTGGACGGCTGCTCCCATGATCATAACTCCCGTCCCCGCCGGGGGACGGCCGGACTCGCGGACAACCCATCGGCCCTCCGCGGTGACCCCGTCGCCGGTTTCCCAGTGATCGAGAACAGGCCATACTGCTCCGTCGGCCGCCGCGCGGCGCGGCCTGTACGACGCCATCGAGGGCACGATCGAGGTCGCGGAGTCATTGGGCTGGGAGCAGGCAGAGCCGCCCAGGATCGAGATCCGGGCCAGGAAGAGGCGGCACGCCCCCGAAGTCGCCGTTCTCACCGCGCAGGTGACACTCGTCCTGTGGCACCCGGAGCCCGGCACAGGCACGGAGCCGGCCCGCTCCTGACCGCCTGCCCGCCGCGACGCCGGGGTCAGGCGGCGTCGTGCCGTTCGAGCAGCCGGACGACGTGCTCGCTGACGCCGCGCAGGAGCGTCGAGGGCTCGATGGGGGCGTCGGCGACGGCGGCGAACAGGCTGGGCAGCCCCGGCAGCGGGAACCCGTCGTCCTTCGAGGCCGCGGCCCCGACGGGGTTCTTGTCCAGCGCCAGGCGGCTGCGCTCCCAGGCGTCGAGCACCTCCTCCGGCGACGGCACCCCGAACCCGTGCCCCACGGGCGCGGCGTGCCGCAGCCGCACCAGCGGGGTCTCGGCGAAGGCCAGCGCCGTGCGAGCGCGCAGCTGCAGGTCGGCCCGCGGCTCGGGCTCGATCCAGTCCATCGAGGTGCAGGGGTTGCGGCAGGTGGCCGCGCACACCGCGAGCGCCCCCGCGACCTGGCTGTGCTGCCGGTCGAAGTAGGCCCGCCAGCCCTCCGCCGGCTCCACCGACACCCGCAGGGTGCGGTTGGTGGCGGACTGCTCGGACTTGGTGTGGTCGCACTCCCGGTCGCCGATCACCCCGAACCGGCTCCCCGGCGCGCTCAGCCCGGCCGGCCAGCGGGCCGGGTCGCCGGCGTGACCGAGATGCGGCTCGAACGCCAGCAGCGGCAGGTACTCGCTCGCGATGTGCACGGCGGCGATCATCGGGCTCAGCTCCCGCCGGTGCCAGCGCACCGCGATGGCCTCCAGCAGCAGCCCGTACGCCGGCCGCAGCGACTCCAGCGCCCCCCGTGGCTGCTCGCGCGGCGTCTGCGGCATGTGGCAGGCCCGGGCCCGGCGCCTCAGCTCGGCCGGCACGACCTTGGCCTCGGCCGCGAAGTCCTCCGCGTCGAGGGAGAGCAGCCGCTGCCCGAACTCGCACACCTCGGCGATCTCCGTCGCCGGCGCGAGCGCGCCGAGATCGGCGAAGGCGTAGCGGCGGGCCAGGGCGATGAGCAGGTCACGAGTCGTCTCCACGGGACGACCTTCTCACGATCGCCGAGTAGTCGCGTACACCGGCAAAGCGTGCGGGCAGCCTATTACGGGCAGGGGCACACGATCACGGGCAGCCGATCAGGGGCACGGCTCGCGGATGCACTGGATCTCGCCCGGCGGGTCGCTCGGCGGCTCTGTCGCCGGCTCCTCCGGGACCGACTGCGTGGGCTCGGGGGTGGGCTCCTTCGTCGGCTCCTTGGTCGGCTCGGCCGTGGTCGGCGCGGCCGTGGGAGTCTGGGAGGGCGGCGCGGTGGGCGTGACCGTCACCGACGGGGTGGGCACCGGGGTCGTGCCCTGCGTAGGCGCGGCGGTGGGGGTCTGCCGGACCGGGGGCACGTTCTGCTGCCGGGAGGTGGCCGGGGTCTTGGGGCCGGTGGTGGCCGTGGTGTCGGCGACGCTGGTCGGCGTCACCGTGGCCTCGCCCGACGTCTGGTCCGGGCGCAGCAGCACCGCTCCCGCGACGCCGGCCGACACCAGCACGGCGGCGGCGACGGTGAGCGCCACCCGCGCCGCCCGCCGCCCACGCCTTTCAGGCCGGCCGGGGAGCGTCCCCGCAGCCGTCCCTGGGGCTGCCCCGCCTGTCGCGCCACCCGCCGGCCCACCGGCCATCCCGGTCGCCGGCCCGTCTCCCATCCCGGCCGCTGCTCCAGGCAGGACGCCGGACAGGGGACCGTATGAACCCCCAGGCAGGGATCCGTGCGAGGTCCCCGGCAAGGCGCCGGGGATGTTCCCGTGAACGCCGCCCCCCGGGGAAGCACCCGGCCCGCCGGCCGCGCCCGGGGCCGCCGTGGGCCCCGTGTCACCGGCCACGCGCGGCGCGACGCCAGGGGCGGCCAGGGCCTGCCGGGCGGCCGCCGCCATGGCGGCGGCCGACTCCCAGCGCTGCTCGGGCGTCTTCTGCAGCGCCCGCGTCACCACGGCCCGCGGCCCGGCGGGCACGTCGGCGGGCAGCTCCGGCACGGGCGAGTTGAGGTGCTTGAAGATGATCTGTACGGGGGTCTCCCCCTGGTAGGGCGGCCGCCCGGTCAGGCACTCGTACGCCACCACCCCGAGCGCGTAGACGTCGACCGCCGGCGTGACCTCGCTGGAGGTCGCCATCTCCGGCGCGCAGTAGCCCGCCGAGCACAACATCTGCCCGGTCGCCGTCAGGTGCCCCGCCGAGACCGAGTGCGCGATGCCGAAGTCGGTGAGCGCCACCCCGCCGCCCTCGCGGACCATGAGGTTGGCCGGCTTGACGTCACGGTGCACGATGCCCTGCGCGTGCGCGGCGGCCAGCGCGTCGCCGACCTCGGCGACCAGCCGCATGGCGGCGGCCGGGTCGAGCGGCCCGCGGCGCAGCACGCGGTCGAGCGACTCGCCCCGCACGTGCTCCATGACGAGGAAGGTCACCTGGCGGCCGGAGATCTCGCAGGTGCCGTAGTCGTAGACGTCGACCACGCCGGGATGGGTCAGCGTGGCCATCGCCCTGGCCTCGTTCTGGAAGCGCTGGGCGAAGGTGGCGT
This sequence comes from Nonomuraea coxensis DSM 45129, assembly GCF_019397265.1. Classification (NCBI taxonomy): domain Bacteria; kingdom Bacillati; phylum Actinomycetota; class Actinomycetes; order Streptosporangiales; family Streptosporangiaceae; genus Nonomuraea; species Nonomuraea coxensis. Next base: position 6,883,463 of record NZ_CP068985.1, on the reverse strand, counting down.
TCTCCGTCAGCGCGGGGGTCATCACCTTCACCGCGACGGAGCGGCCGAGCACCTTGTCCTCGGCACGCCAGACCTCGCCCATGCCGCCGCCGCCGAGACGACCGGCCAGCACGTAGCGGTCGTTGAGCGTGGTCCCGGCGCCTAGCACGTAGTCGAGGCTAACACCGGCTCCGAGGTGGCAAGGCCAAGTCGGCGCAGGTGTCGGGCGCCCCCGCCCGTCCTGGCGGGGGCGTCCGACCGCGGGGCAGGGAACACTCACCCCACGGGTACTGTGCGACGGTCAGGAGGCCGCCGCGTCCCTCTCCTGGTTGCGCAGGGCGCGCCGGACGCCGTCGGCGCCCTCCAGGATCAGCCGGCGCAGCGCCTGCGGCGGCTGCTCGGCCGCGAGGTAGTCCTCGGCGGCCCGTACGGTCGCCTCCTCGATGAGCAGCGCGGGGAAGCAGCCCACCGCGAACGACGACGCCTGGTCGAACGTCCACTCCTTGTAGACCCGGCCGACCTCGGCGAAGTACTTCTCCCGGTACGGCGCGAGCAGCTCGGTGTGGTGCGGGTCCTGGAACCCGCCGATCGTGGCGCGCGCGATGTGGTTGGCGAGCTCGCCGCCCAGGATGCGCTCCCACGCCGCCGCCTTGGCCTCGGCGGTCGGCAGCGCGGCCCGGCACTGCGCGGCCGAGCGCTCACCGGTCGCCGTGGGGTCGCGCTCCAGCTCGGCCGCGATGCCCGCCTCGTCGATCCGGCCGCCGGTGACCAGCGCGTGCACCAGGGTCCAGCGCAGGTCGGCGTCCACGGCCAGCCCCTCGGGGACGGCGGTGCCGTCGAGGATGCCGGCCAGCAGGTCGAGGTCCTCGCCGGAGGTGGCCGCCGGCGCGAACGCCTGGAGGTAGGCGAGCTGGTGGTCCGAGCCCGGCGCGGCGGCGGCGAGCAGCGAGCGCAGCTCGTCGGCCAGCAGCCGCAGGCCCTCGGCCCGCCAGGCCGGGTCGGCGTACTGCTGGGCGGCCTGGCGGGCCTGCCGCAGGATCGCCTGGAGCACGGTGAGGTCGGTGACCACGCTCGCGCCCGAGACGACCAGCCGGACGTAGTCGCGGGCCGGCAGCTCGCCGTCGCGGGTCATGTCCCAGGCCGCCGACCAGCACAGCGCCCGCGGCAGCGAGTCGGTGAACGCGGCGATGCCGCCGTTCACCAGCGTCCGCAGGGACTCGTCGTCCAGGCGGATCTTGGCGTAGGTGAGGTCGTCGTCGTTGAGCAGCACCAGGTCGGGCCGTTCCTCGCCGACGAGCTCGGCCACCTGCGTCCGCGCGCCGACGACGTCCAGCTCGACCCGCTTGGTACGGGTCAGCGCCCCGTCCACCATCGAGTAGAGCCCGACGGCGATGCGGTGCGAGCGCAGCGTCGGGTAGTCGGCGGGAGCCTCCTGCAGCACCTCGAAGCGGGTGAAGCGGCCGTCCTCGACGTCGAACGACGGGCGCAGCGTGTTGACCCAGGCGGTCTCCAGCCAGTCCTTCGACCAGGCCGACAGGTCCCGGCCCGAGGTGCGCTCCAGGGCGTCGAGCAGGTCCTTCAGCTCGGTGTTGCCCCAGGCGTGGTCGGCGAAGTAGTCGCGCACGCCGGCCAGGAAGTTCTCCAGCCCCACGTACGCGACGAGCTGCTTGAGCACCGAGGCGCCCTTGGCGTACGTGATGCCGTCGAAGTTGACCTCGACCGCCTGCATGTCGGGGATGTCTGCGGCGATGGGGTGGGTGGAGGGGAGCTGGTCCTGGCGGTAGGCCCAGGCCTTCTCGACGTTCGCGAACGTCGTCCAGGCGCCCCTGCCCCACCGCGTGGCCTCGGCCTGGCAGAGCACCGACATGTAGGTGGCGAACGACTCGTTGAGCCACAGGTCGTCCCACCAGCGCATGGTCACGAGGTCGCCGAACCACATGTGCGCCATCTCGTGCAGGATCGTCTCGGCGCGCCGCTCGACCAGGGCGTCGGTGACGCGGGAGCGGAAGACGTAGTCCTCCAGGAACGTCACGCAGCCCGCGTTCTCCATCGCGCCGGCGTTGAACTCGGGCACGAAGAGCTGGTCGTACTTGCCGAAGGGGTAGCGCACCCCGAACACCTTGTGGAAGAAGTCGAAGCCCTGCCGGGTGACCTCGAAGATGTTGTCGGCGTCGAGGTGCTCGGCGAGCGAGGCGCGGCAGTAGATCCCGAGCGGGATGCCGTCGTGCTCGGAGGTCGCCTTGTGGTACGGCCCGGCCACCAGCGCGGTGATGTAGGTGGACATGACCGGCGTGGTGTCGAACGTCCACCGCCTGGCCGCCTGCACGGTGCCGTGCCTCCCGGCCTGCTCGGGCAGGTGCTCGACGTCGGCCGCGGCGGCGTTGGAGACGACCTCCCAGTCGGCCGGGGCCAGCACGGTGAGCTGGAAGGTGGCCTTGAGGTCGGGCTGGTCGAAGCAGGCGTACATCCGGTGGGCGTCGGCCGTCTCGAACTGGGTGTGCAGGTAGACGCCCTGGTCGACCGGGTCGACGAAACGGTGCAGGCCCTCGCCGGTGCGCATGTAGGAGCAGTCGGCGTCCACGCGCAGCTCGTTCGACTCGGCGATCGAGGGGAGCGGGAAGCGGCCCTTCTCCGCGTCGTAGGCGGACACGTCGAGGTCCTCGCCGTTCAGGGTGACCTGGCGGACGTGCGCGCCGTGCAGGTCGATGAAGGTGGACGAACCGGGGACCAGGCCGGAGAAGCGGACCGTGGTGACGCTTTCGAAGCGCTCCTCACCTTCCGTCAGGTCGAGGGCGACCTCGTACGACTCGACCTTCAACAGCCGGGCGCGTTCGCGCGCTTCGTTCCTGGTCAGGTTGCCTGCCAAGTTCCGCTCCTTTTCAACCGCTTCGTCGGGGTTGTCGGTATCCTGTCACGGCGGGAATAGGATCCGAGCCACCTCAGGTTATGGCCCCACATGGCTGAGAAGATTCCCGTGGACCTCTGGTTCGATCCTTCCTGTCCCTTCGCATGGGTAACGTCACGATGGCTGCTCGAAGTCGAGAAGGTTCGGCCCATCGAGCCCCGCTTCCGTTTCATGTCGCTCCACTACCTCAATGAGGACAAGGACGTGCCCGCCGAATACAAGGAGCGGGCACTCAAGGCCCACGGATCGGTCCGGGTCGTGGCCGCCGCCGCGGCCAAGCACGGCGAGGAGTACGTCGGCCGGCTCTACACCGAGCTCGGCACCCGCCTGCACAACGAAGGGCTCGGCAAGGACCCGGAGAAGCTGCGCGAGATCAACGAGGCCGCGCTGAAGGCCGTGGGCCTCGACCCGAGCCTCGCCGACGCGATGGAGTCGGAGGAGTGGGACGCCGGCATCCGCGCCTCGCACGACGAGGGCATCACGCTCGTCGGCCAGGAGGTCGGCACGCCGATCATCCGCGTCGGCGCCAACGCCTTCTTCGGGCCGGTCATCACCAGGATCATCAGGGGCGAGGACGCCGGTCGCCTGTGGGACGGCGTCGTCGCGGTGACGGAGTTCGACGACTTCTTCGAGCTGAAGCGCACGCGCACCCGCCGCCCGCAATTCGCCTGAAATCCCGCTGTCAGCGCATTTCGGATACCCCGGGGGAGAAAGAACCTGATGGCGGTGGAGAATCCTCATCCCCGGCTCAGTGAACCTCCCTCGCGATCGACGGGATGCGCTGTCAGGATGGGGACATGCGTGAGCTGTACATCGGGGGCTCCTGGACCGCCTCGGCGTCCGACGAGTCCATAGAGGTCGTCAACCCGGCCACAGAAGAGGTCATCGACCACGTGCCCGCCGGCTCCCCCGACGACGTGGAGTCGGCCGTGGCCGCCGCGCGGGAGGCGTTCCCGTCCTGGTCGCGCACCGCGCCCGCCGAACGCGGCAAGCTGCTCGCCGACGCGGCCGACCTGCTGCGGCAGCGCGCCGACGACATCGCCAAGACGATCGCCACCGACATGGGATCCCCGCTGGGCTTCGCGCTCAAGGTGCAGACCCTGATGCCCGCGGGGGTCCTCGCCTCCTTCGCCGGACTGGCCGAGAGCCATCCGCGCGAGCGGCGCGTCGGCACCTCCCTGGTCGTCAAGGAGCCCGTCGGGGTCGTCGCGGCCATCACCCCGTGGAACTACCCGCTGCACCAGATCGTCTGCAAGGTGGGCGCGGCGCTGGCCGCCGGGTGCACCGTCGTGCTCAAGCCGAGCGAGGTCGCGCCGCTGGCGGCGTACGCGCTGGCGGGCATCTTCGACGAGGTGGGCCTGCCGCCGGGCGTGTTCAACCTCGTCAGCGGGCGCGGGCCGGTCGTCGGCGAGGCCATGGCCGCCCACCCCGGCGTCGACATGGTCTCCTTCACCGGCTCCACCGCGGCGGGCCGCCGGGTGGCCGCGCTCGCCGCCGAGACCGTCAAGCGGGTGGCGCTCGAACTCGGCGGCAAGTCCGCCAACATCATCCTCCCCGACGCCGACCTCAAGCTCGCCGTCAAGGTCGGCGTGGCCAACTGCTTCGTCAACGCCGGGCAGACCTGCTCGGCCTGGACCCGCATGATTGTCCACCGCGACCAGTACGACGAGGCCGTCCGCCTGGCCGTCGAGGCCGCCCGCGGCTACACCGTCGGCGACCCCTTCGACGAGTCCACCAGGATCGGCCCGCTGGTCTCGCAGGTCCAGCGCGACCGGGTGGTCCGCTACATCAACCGCGGCCAGGAGGAGGGCGCCCGGCTGGTGGCCGGCGGCACAGAACGCCCGCACGAGCGCGGCTTCTACGTCGAGCCCACGGTGTTCGCGGGGGTGGAGCCCGGCATGACGATCGAGCAGGAGGAGATCTTCGGGCCGGTGCTGTCGGTGATCCCCTACGTCACCGAGGACGAGGCCGTCTCCATCGCCGACGGCACCCGCTACGGCCTGGCCGGCGCCGTCTGGGCGGGCACCGAGGAGCGCGCCCTGGGGCTGGCCCGCCGGCTGCGCACCGGCCAGGTCGCCGTCAACGGCGGCCGGTTCAACCCGCTGGCCCCCTTCGGCGGCTACAAGCAGTCGGGCGTCGGCCGCGAGCTCGGCGACCACGGCCTGGACGAATACCTGGAGGTCAAGTCGCTCCAGCTCTGACGCCGGCGCCCCGGCGGCGGGCCTCGCGGGTCAGACCAGCAGGCCCCCGCTGGCGATCAGGTTCTGCCCGGTGACCCACCGCCCGTCGGGCCCGGCCAGGAACGCCACCACCGAGGCGATGTCGTCCGGCTGCCCGAGCCGGCCGAGCGCGGTGAACGCGAGCGTCCGCTCCAGCGCCTCGGGCGGGTTGGCGCCGCGCAACATGTCGGTGTCGGTCGCGCCCGAGGAGACGACGTTGACGGTGATGCCGCGCCCGCCCAGCTCCCGCGCCGCCACCTTGGCGAACTGCTCGACCGCGCCCTTGCCGCCGCAGTAGAGCGTGAGCAGCGGGGCCGGCACCAGGGTGTTGATCGAGGAGACGGTGACGATGCGCCCGCCGTCGCGCATCACCCTGGCGGCCCACCGCATGGCGAGGAGGACGGCGCGCACGTTGACCGCGAACGAGCGCTCGAAGTCGTCGTCCGTGAGATCCATCAGCAGCTTCTGCCCGGCGGTGGTGGCGGCGTTGTTGACCAGGATGTCCACCCCGGGCAACCGGGCCTCCGCCTCGGCGAACAGCCGCTCCAGATCCTCCCTCACGCCGAGGTCGGCGCGCACCGCCGTCGCGCCCGTCTCCTCGGCGACCCGCCGCGCGGCCTCCTCCGACCGCTCGTAGCAGAAGACGACCTCCGCGCCGTCCTGCCGCAACCGCTCCACGACGGCCCTGCCGATGCCGCGCGAGCCTCCGGTGACCAACGCGCCCTTGCCGGTAAGCACAGTCATACGGTCACGCTACGCCTCCTGATCAGGCGCGTGACATGATCCCGCGGGCCTCGTCGCGCGGCAGGCGGTCGACGTACAGCCGGCCGTCGAGGTGCTCGGTCTCGTGCTGGAAGCAGCGCGCCAGCGAGCCGCGGGCGCGTACGCGCACCGGACGCCGCAGCCGGTCCACCCCCTCCACGGTCACGCCCGCCGCCCGCGCGACGGGGGCGTAGATCGGCCGCCCGGTGTGCCGGTCGGGCACCGACAGGCAGCCCTCCTCGTCGGAGATCTCCTCGGGGTCGTCCACCGTCAGCACCGGGTTGATCACGTGGCCCTTGCGCTTGTTGATGTCGTACACGAACAGCCGCCGCGACACGCCGATCTGCGGGGCCGCCAGGCCGACCCCGTCGACCGCGTACATCGCCTCGAACATCTCCTCGATCAGGCGGCGCAGCTCGCGGTCGAAGTCCGTGACCGGCTCGGCGGGCGTGCGCAGCACGGGGTCGCCGATGACGCGGATCTCTCGCATGATCCCTGCCTTCGTAAGGATTAGTGGTCGGAAGTGATCCTTACTCTAGTGCGCGAGCCGCTACCCCGGGGCTGTGGAAGACTGGGCGGGTGCGTGTCTACATCGGTGCCGACCATGCCGGCTATGAGCTCAAGAACCACCTCGTGTCCTGGCTCAAGGACCACGGGCACGAGGTGATCGACTGCGGTCCCTTCGTCTACGACGCCGAGGACGACTATCCGGCGTTCGTGCTGCGCGCCGCCGAGGGCGTCGCCGGCGACCCGGCGAGCCTCGGCATCGTCATCGGCGGCTCCGGCAACGGCGAGCAGATGGCCGCCAACAAGGTGCGCGGCATCCGCGCGGCCCTGGCCTGGAGCGAGGACACCGCGCGCCTGGCCCGCGAGCACAACAACGCCAACGTCGTCAGCCTCGGGGCGCGCATGCACTCCCTCGACGACGCCACCCGCTTCGCCGAGGTCTTCCTGGGCACCGCCTTCTCCGGCAGCGAGCGCCACAGCCGGCGCATCGCGCAGCTCGCCTCCTACGAGACGATCGGCCAGCTCCCGCCGCTGCCCTGACGGCCCGGCCCCCGGCTAGCCGTTCTGTCCCTTGCGCTTGGCCTCGCGCCTCGGCATCTCGTCACGCAGGGGCCGCCGGTCGGCGGCCTCCTGCTGCTCCTTCGCCGGCCGCGACACGTCGCGGGCGCGCATGGCGATCGTCGCGGTGATCTGCAAGCTCTGCAACGCCATGCTCCGAGCGTACGTCCCGGGCCCCGGGCCCGGGAACCTCCGTCTCAGAAGACCCGGCCCGCCCAGGGCCGGGGGCTCCAGGACATCGCGGTGGCGAGCCCGCGCACCGCGCCCGGGGTGTGCTCGCGCAGCAGCCCCGCGCCGAGCAGCGGCCCGAGCTGCCCTTCTCCCAGGTACGCCGACCCCAGCGCCGCCACCGGCACCGTGAGGTCCGGCTCGTCCTCGACCTGCTTGCACTCCGCGCCTGACGGGTCCGCGGTGAGCCGCCAGCGGCCGGCGTTCCACGGGCACACGTCGTCGTCCACCTCGATCACCAGGTCCACCGGGGCCGCGTAGGCGCGGGCGGTCAGGGCGCGGTCCACCTCGACGAGGCGTACCCACAGCTCGTCGCCCCAGGACGCGCGGAGCTGGCGCGGGTCGGCCAGCAGCGCCTGCAGCGGGTCGTCCACCGGCCGGCTGCCCGCCCGCAGCGTGGTCACCAGGTCCCGGTCCAGCAGGTGGCGCCACAGCAGTGCGTACGCCGCGGGATCGGCCGCCTCCAGCTCGTGCAGCCGCAGCTCGCCCTCGGGCACCCCGTTGTCGTCCCAGGCCGACTTGACCCGGAACAGCGCGTACCCGCGCACGCCGCCGCCGTCCTCCGCCAGCACGCAGCGCAGCGCGCCCATCCCGCGCTGGTCGGACTCGTCGTCGGCGAGGTTGCCGTCCCAGAAGGCGGCGTGCCGCTCGTAGCGGCCCGGCCGGTCGGTCACCACGGCCGCGAACAGGGCCTCCAGCTCGGCCCGCACCTCGGCCGGCGGGGCCACCCTGATCCGCAGCGACGGATCCGCGGGCGCGTCCGCCACGAACGACGCCGCGCGCTTCGCGATCCGGAAGGACAACTCGCTCGCGGCGCGGCCGTAGCCGAAGCGGCCGTAGATGCCCGACTCGGAGGCGTACAGCGCGGCCACCGCCTCACCACGCTCGCGGATGTCGGCGAGCTGGCGGCGCATCATCTGCGACAGCACGCCGCGGCGCCGGTGCGAGGGCAGCACGCTCACGGACGTCACCCCGCCCACGGGGAGCTGCCGCCCGCCGGGGACGGTCATCCTGAGGCTGAAGACGCCGGTGGTGCCCACCATGACCTCGCCGTCGAAGACGGCCAGCGTCCGGTCGAACTCGGTCTCGGCCTTGAACCGCTCGATCATGCCGGGCGGCGCGGTCCAGCCGAAGCCCTCGTTCATGACGTTGACGTACGCCGTCCACTCGGATTCGGCGATCGGACGGATGGGGAAGCTCATCCGTCCAAGGTAGGAGCGGGCAAAGGGGGAGAGCCACCGAATATCCGCACGTAATGATCAAGGCCTTGGTCAAGTGGACTGCCCAAACGGGATGCGGACCGATACAGTCAGGCCCATCATGAGTTCCCGTCCGGCGCCGCTGATCCCGCCACGGGTCCGCGCCGCGCTGGCGCGGGTGCCCATCCTCGTGTCCATCGTCCGTTTCGTCCGCAGAGGGCCGCTCGCCCGCGACCGCAACCTGCTCATCACGCTCTCCGTGCTCGCGCTGCTCATCGGAGTGCTCGCCGGCGAGGTCTCCACCGAGTGGTTCTCGCCGTCGCTGCTCATCCTCGTCACCCTGGTCGGCGGGCTGCAGCTGCGCCTGCGCAGCCTGGTCACGCTGCTCGTGGCCGTGGGGGCGGCGCTCGGCTACATCGCCGTCGCGCTCGGCGCGGGCCGCGTCGGGGTCGGGCTCATGGTGACGATCGGGTTCACCACCGTGCTCGCCGTGCTCATGGCGCGCACCCGCGGCAAGCTCGGTGTTCAAGGGCTGCGCGGCGACGCGATGCTGCTGGAGCTGCGCGACCGGCTCAAGAGGCAGGGCGAGCTGCCGCCGCTGCCCAAGGACTGGGGTGCCAAGGTCGTGCTCAAGCAGGCCGGCGGGTCCTCGTTCGGCGGCGACTTCCTCGTGTCCATGCGCGACGGCGACACCGTCGAGATCGCGCTGGTCGACGTCTCCGGCAAGGGCGTGGACGCGGGCACCAGGGCGCTGCTGCTGTCGGGGACGTTCGGCGGGCTGCTCGGCTCGGTCGACGACTTCCTGCCCGCCTGCAACGCCTACCTGCACCGCCAGCGGGGCGACGAGGGCTTCGTGACCGCCGTCCACCTGCGTCTCGACCTCGCGACGGGCGACTACACCATCACCTCGGCCGGGCATCCGCCGGTGGTGAAGTTCGACGCCGGCACCGGGAGCTGGCAGGTCGCCTCGGCCAAGGGCGTCGTGCTCGGCGTGGTGCCCGACCTGCACTGCGAGCCCGACAGCGGCACCCTGCGCAAGGGCGACGCGCTGCTGCTGTTCACCGACGGGCTCATCGAGCAGCCCGGCCGCGACATCGACGCCGGGCTCGACCGGCTGCTCGGCGAGGCCGAGCGGCTGCTGCCCTCGGGGTTCCGCGACGGCGCCCGCGCGCTGGTCAACGCCATGGCCTCCGGGCACAACGACGACTGCGCGCTGGTGCTCATCTGGCGGCCGTGACCCGTGACGTTCGACATGGGTGAGGTCGTGAGAAGGGTCACTGGCACGCGGCGCGGACCTGCTGCGATCCTCTGAGTGACCGGGGCACCGGCGGAGCGGCGCGGCTCCACCGGAGCCCCGCCCTCCACAGCCGACCCGAGTCACAGCCGTCCCGCGTCACAGCCGTCCCGCGTCACAGCAGGTCCACGTCACAGCCAGCCCGAGTCGTTGGCGATGCGCACGGCGTCGACCCGGTTGCGCGCGCCGGTCTTGCACATGATGCGCGACAGATGGTTGCGCACCGTGCCCACCGACAGGAAGAGCTGGTCGGCGATCTCGGTCGAGCGCGCGCCCTCCGCCGCGATGCGCAGCACGTCGAGCTCGCGCCGGGTCAGCGGGTTGCGCTCCCCGTGCAACGCGGCCACCGCCAGCTCCGCCTCGACGGCCCGCCGCCCCGCCGCCACCTGGCGGACCCCGTCGGCCAGGCGCTCCGGCGCCACCCGCAGGCTCATGATCCCCAGGGCCGGCCCCGCCAGCGCCCTGCGCACCTGGCCGGGATCCGGCCGGGCGGACAGGATCAGCGTCCGGCAGGACGGCACCTGCTCGGCCAGCTCGGCCACCACGGGCGGGCCCGGCAGGTCGAGATCCACCACCGCCACGTCGGGGTCGCTCACGCGGGCCGCGGGCGCCACCTCCTCGGCGTGCCCCACCTCGGCCACCACCCGCAGCCCAGGCTCGGCGCCGAGGGTCGCGAGCAGGCCGCGGCGCACCAAGGGCAGGTGCTCGGCAATCAGGATCCTGATCAAGACGTCCCCCTCCGTCGTCTCTCAGGGTGATCGTCCGGTCGCGTACTGTCAATGCCTGCCCAAAATGCCGCAAGCCCTTGAGGACCGGGGAAGTCGACTACCCTGAAGCTGTCTGGACGTCCGCCTTGCCCTGGAGCGCGCATAGATGAACTGGCTCTATCTGGTGGGAATCATCCTCTTCCTGCTCGGGTTGATGGTCTCCATCGCGCTGCACGAGATCGGGCACCTCGTCCCCGCCAAGCTCTTCGGCGTCAAGGTCACCCAGTACATGGTCGGCTTCGGCTCGACCGCCTGGTCCAGGCGCAGGGGCGAGACCGAGTACGGCATCAAGTGGATCCCGTTCGGCGGCTACATCCGCATGATCGGCATGCTGCCGCCGCGCCCCGGTGACGACCCGAACAAACTGCGCAACACCGCCACCGGCCCCTGGCAGGGCCTCATCGAGTCGGCCAGGGACGCCGCCCAGGAGGAGGTCCGGCCCGGCGACGAGGACCGCGTCTTCTACCGCAAGAAGTGGTGGCAGAAGATCATCATCATGTCCGGCGGGCCGCTGATGAACTTCGTGCTCGCGTTCGTCTTCTTCAGCATCCTGCTGGTCGGCATCGGACTGCCCGCCTGGGCCCCGGTCGTCTCGCCGGAGACCTCCACGTGCGTCATCCCGGTCACCGAGCAGCGCAAGACCTGCCAGGCCGGTGACCGGCCCACCCCGGCCGCGCAGGCCGGGCTCAAGCCCGGCGACCGGATGGTCACCTTCGACGGCCACAAGATCACCACGTGGGAGGACGCCACCCGGCTCATCCGCTCCCACGGCCCCGGCCCGGTCGAGCTCGGCGTCGTACGCGACGGCAAGCCACTGACGCTCGACGTCACCCTCATCGCCCAGGACCGCCCCAACCTCCAGGACCCCAACAAGATCGACAAGAACGTCGGCTTCCTCGGCGTCCTGCCCACCGAGGTCATGCAGCGCCAGAGCATGGGCGAGGTCGTCGGCTACATGGGCGAGCTGACCGGCCGCGTGGCGGGCTCCCTGCTCAACCTGCCGGACAAGATGGTCGGCGTCTGGCACGCGGCCTTCTCGGGCGAGAAGCGCGACCCCGAGGGCCCGGTCGGCGTCGTGGGCGCGGGCCGCATGGGCGGCGAGATCCTGGCCAGCGATCTCACCAACGAGAAGAAGATCGCCATCTTCGTCAACCTGCTGGCCGGCTTCAACCTCGCGATCGGCATGTTCAACCTCATCCCGCTGCTGCCCCTGGACGGCGGCCACATCGCCGGCGGGATCTGGGAGGGCATCAAGCGGGCGTACGCCAAGATCATGCGGCGGCCGGAGCCGAAGTACGTGGACATCGCGAAGGTGCTGCCGCTGACGTACGCGATCGCGCTCGTCATGATGGTGATGGCCGGGCTCCTGGTCTACGCCGACCTGGTCAACCCGCTCACCCTGACCGGCTGAGCCCTCCCGGCGTGGTCGTTCCCGGTGCTGTGACCGGAAACGACCACCGGGCCGGCTGGGCGACGATGACGGGTGACGAGCCGGCCGGTGGCCAGCTCCGGCGCGGCCCCCGCGTCACCGTTCGCCGTCGGCGAGTCTCCCGCCCGACCCTGTCACGCCGGCCAGAAGATCGTCGAGCCCTGCCCGGACGGCATCAAGGGTGAGCCCCTGCTCCCCGCCGATCCGGTAGGCCAGCAGGTTCGCGGCCAGTGGGGCGAGCAGGGCGTCGGCCAGGTAGGAGGCGTCGCGGCCCGGCCGGGCTTCGGCGACCAGGATGGCCAGGTGGCGGTGGTAGGCGTGATAGGCCCCGCCGAAGCGGGCGAACGGTCCTGCGGTCTCCGCCACGAGCAGCAGGTCGAGCTGGTCCACGGTACGACTGGCCAGCGCGTGCAGGAACGCGCGGATCCGCTCGGCGGCGGGCGCGCCAGGACCGAGCGGCGGCGGCCCGTTCAGATATGCCGCCTGGAACTCACGCTCGCGCCGATCGATGAGCGCGTGGGCGAGCCCGGACCGGTCGCCGAATCGGCGGTACAGCGTGCCGACGCCCACGCCCGCCGCGGCTGCCACGTCCGCCATGGCCAGCGCTTCCACGCCGCGCGCGGCCACGATCTCCTCCGCCGCGGCGAGGATCTTCGCGCGGTTGCGCGCCGCGTCCGCGCGCTCGTCACCGCGCTGATCAATGGACCGGTCACCCGCGCCGTCCCGCGTCGAGGGCCGCCGACTCTGCGTCACGCCGCAATCGTATCGAGTTGCTATCCGGAATCGGTTCCGTTAGCGTCTATCCGGAATCGGTTCCGTATACGTGGAAGGGTGAACACCATGCTCCATGGACGGGTGGCGCTCGTCACCGGAGGCAGCCGCGGCATCGGCGCGGCGATCGCACGCCGACTGGCAGGCGAGGGCGCGCACGTCGCCATCACTTACGCACGCGCCGCCGACCAGGCGAGGGCCGTGGTGACGGAGGTCGAGACGATGGGCGTCCGCGGGCTCGCCATACCGGCGGAAGCGACTGACGCCGCGGCACTGACCGAGGCCGTCGAGCGCACCGCGGCCGCGCTGGGAGGGCTGGACATCCTGATCAACAATGCCGGCATCGCCCCATACGGCCCGATTGAGGACGTCACGCTGGAGGACGTGGACCGAACGCTGGCCATCCATGCCAGGGCGGCGTTCGTGCTCGCCCAAGCCGCCGCCCGGCACATGGGAGACGGTGGGCGGATCATCAGCATCGGCAGCAGCCTGGCCGAGCGCGTGCCATCACCGGGCTGGGCCCTGTACTCGATGAGCAAGTCCGCGCTCATCGGGCTCACCAAAGGGCTGGCCCGCGATCTCGGCTCTCGGGGCATCACCGCCAACCTCGTCCACCCCGGTTCGACCGACACCGACATGAACCCGGCCGACGGGCCGGACGCGCCTCAGGAACGCTCCTACACGGCGCTGGATCGCTACTGCGATCCTGACGACATCGCCGCGACCGTGGCGCACCTGGCCGGACCGGGCGCGCGCAACATCACCGGGACGTCCATCACCGTGGACGCCGGGACCACGGCCTGACCGCGATGGCATGGCTGCTGGTGATCGCCGCTGCCCTGCTGGAGATCGTGTGGGCTCTAGCCCTCGACCGGTCCGACGGATTCACCAGACCCGGCCCCGCGGCGGTCGGCGTGATCGCTGCGGCGCTCAGCTTCGTCCTGCTGGCCTTCGCGCTTCGCGTGCTCCCGGTCGGCACCGCGTACGCGGTCTGGATCGGGCTCGGCGCCCTCGGCGTCGCGCTCGCCGGCATCCTCATCCTGGGCGAGAGCGCGTCCGCCGCGCGTCTGGTCTGCCTCTTCCTCATCCTCATCGGCGTGGTGGGCCTCAGACTGCTCGAAGGCTAGTTGTCGGTCGGAGCCGGCCAGGACGGACCTGCGCTTCTGCACGCGAACCGATCGTTCCCGGTCACGGCGCTGGCTAGATGGACTTCACCCAGGAGCGAGCCACCTTGGGCGGCATGGCGAGTTCGTCCTGGACGAGCTGGATCGCCTGCTCTTCGTGACCGCGCACCTTGAGCTGGCGAACGCGGCCCACGAGTTCCGTGGCCCTCACGGCGTCCGTGTACTTGAGTACGCGACGCTGCCGAAAGGACTGGACCAGTTTCACGAAGAAAAGGATCCATAACGAGACGAAGATGAGGACGAAGAGTCCCACGAAGACGGCGGAGAGCAGAGCACCGGAGCTGGGCATGACGTGATCTTAGGCGGCGCCCTCCGGCCGGCCGTGCCTGCACGGAGATGGTGCGGCTCGGAGCCCTGGTCACGCAGAAGGCCCCTTTCCACGTGGGAAGGGGCCTTCGAGCTGGTCGGGGCGACAGGATTTGAACCTGCGACTTCTTGCTCCCAAAGCAAGCGCGCTGCCAAGCTGCGCCACGCCCCGTTTCGCCGAGTGCGCATGAGCCCCGGGACTCCGGTACGCTTACGCTCTGACGACCGGATGAAGTCTAGACCAGAGTTCGACCGGTTCGCGCGGACGTAGCTCAATGGTAGAGCCCTAGTCTTCCAAACTAGCTACGCGGGTTCGATTCCCGTCGTCCGCTCCACCGTGCGAAAGGCCAGGTCAGTCCCGCGTGACTGCCTGGCCTTTCGCGTGATCGACGCGCCTGCGCGGCCGGACCGCCGGGAGCTCCGCATGGCGGTCGTCCTGATGTTCGCCTGCTGGTTCGGCGGGCTGCTGCTCGTGCGGATCACGGCCTGGACCGCCTGATCCGCGGCTCGCGGGCGGACGATCGTAAGCTGAGCGGGATGATGCGCGCGCGACCGATCTCCCGTGACGTCCTGGTCGAGGAGCTGGCCGAGCTGATCGCCGGCCGGCCGCGGGAGGGGTGGGTGCGGGTGGCCGTGGACGGCGCGCCCGCCGCGCGGCCGGAGGCGCTGGCCGACGAGCTGGTCGCGCCGCTGCGTCTGCGGGGGAGGCCGGTGGTGCGGGTGTCCGCCGGCGACTTCCTGCGTCCCGCGTCGCTGCGGCTTGAGCACGGCAGGACGGATCCCGACGCCTTCTACGAGGACTGGCTGGACGTCAAGGCGTTGCGGCGGGAGGTGCTGGAGCCGCTGGACGCGGGCGGTTCCGGCCGGGTGCTGCCGGCGCTGTGGGACAGCAGGGTGGACCGCGCCTACCGGTCCTCGTACGAGGAGCTGCCGCCCGGCGGGGTGGCGCTGGTCGACGGGACGCTGCTGCTGGGGCGCGGGCTGCCGTTCGACGTGAGCGTGCATGTGTGGCTGTCGCCGGGCGCGCTGAGCCGGGGCACGCCGGAGGACGAGCGGTGGCGGCTGCCCGCGTACGAACGCTACGAGCGCGAGGCCCGCCCCCACCGCGCCGCCGACGTCGTCGTCAGGGCCGACCACCCCGGTCGCCTGGCCGTGCTGGTCAACGCGTGAGAACCACTGGAATGCCGTGCGTGACGAGCGCAGACTGAGACGGTGATCCCGAGCAACTGGTACAACATCGTTCCCGACCTGCCCGCTCCGCCGCCTCCGCCGCTGCACCCCGCCACCCGCGAGCCGGTGGGACCTGACGACCTGGCCCCGCTGTTCCCGATGGAGCTGATCGCGCAGGAGGTCGGCGTCGAGCGGTTCGTCCCGATCCCGCAGGAGGTCATGGAGGTCTACCGGCTCTGGCGGCCGACGCCGCTGATCCGGGCCCGCCGCCTCGAACGGTCCCTCGGCACGCCGGCCAGGATCTACTACAAGTACGAGGGCGTCTCGCCGGCCGGCTCGCACAAGCCGAACACCGCGGTGCCGCAGGCGTACTACAACGCCAAGGAGGGCGTCCGGCTGCTGACGACCGAGACCGGCGCGGGGCAGTGGGGATCGTCGCTGGCCTTCGCCTGCGCCCAGTTCGATCTGGAATGCCAGGTCTGGATGGTCCGCGCCTCCTACGACCAGAAGCCGTACCGCCGCTCGCTCATGCAGGTGTACGGGGCGACCGTGCACGCCAGCCCGTCCCCGGTGACCGGCGCGGGCAGCAAGATCCTTGCCGAGGACCCCGCCTCGCCCGGCAGCCTCGGCATCGCGATCAGCGAGGCCGTCGAGGTGGCCGCCGCGACTCCCGACGCCCGCTACGCGCTCGGCTCGGTGCTCAACCACGTGCTCATGCACCAGACGGTCATCGGCGAGGAGGCCATGGAGCAGCTCCCGGAGCTGCCCGACCTGGTGATCGGCTGCACGGGCGGCGGCTCCAACTTCGCGGGGCTGATGTTCCCGTTCCTGCGCGAGAAGCTGGCCGGTCGCATCGACACCGTGTTCCGCGCGGTGGAGCCGGCCGCCTGCCCGTCGTTCACCCGGGGGGTGTACGCCTACGACTTCGGCGACACGGCCGGCCTGACGCCGCTGCTCAAGATGCACACGCTGGGGCATTCGTTCGTGCCGGACCCGATCCACGCGGGCGGCCTGCGCTACCACGGCATGTCGCCGCTGCTGTCCCACATGTACGACCTGGGCCTGTTCGAGGCCGTCACCCGCGCCCAGAGCGAGTGCTTCGAGGCCGGTGTCCGCTTCGCCCGTACGGAGGGCATCGTGCCGGCCCCCGAGCCGACGCACGCGCTGGCCGAGACGATCGCGGAGGCGCTGCGCTGCAAGGAGAGCGGTGAGGAGAAGGTCATCCTCACCGCGCTGTGCGGCCACGGGCACTTCGACCTCGCGGCCTACGACCGGCACCTGAGCGGCGCGCTGGAGGACTACACGCTGCCGCAGGAGCGCATCGACCAGGCGCTCTCCGAGCTGCCGACCTGATCATGATCTCCGGATGAGCGGGTGGCCGCGGGACGCGGCCACCCGGTGGTTCCTAGCGTGCGGTGGGGCGCTTGCCGTGGTTCGCCTTCTTCTTCTTGCGCGCCCTGCCTTTGCGTGCTCGCCTGGCCATGAAGCTCGCCTCCCGCGCTCGGGGTCCGGAATGAACTCCCACGGTCTCCCCGTCGCGCCGACCAGGCAAGCGCTCCACGCGAACTAACATTCCCCAACATTTTCGTGTCATAATTTGGTGGAATCTGTTGGAAGGGGCAAGGGTGCTCGCACAGCAGCGTCAGCAGGCGATCCTCGAACGCGTACGCAGCGACGGCGGCGTGCGCGTGGCCGACCTCGTGCGCGAGCTCGGCGTCTCCGACATGACCATCCGCCGCGACCTCGAGGTGCTGGCCGAACGCGGCCTGCTGGAGAAGGTGCACGGCGGGGCGACCGCCCTCGGTCCCGGCTCGACCGAGGAGCCCGGCTTCACCGCCAAGTCCGCCCGCCAGCAGCCGGAGAAGCAGGCCATCGCGCGCCGCGCCGCGCAGCTCGTCCGGCCGGGCACCGCCGTCGCGCTGTCGGCGGGCACCACCACGTGGGCCCTCGCCCATCACCTCATCGCCGTGCCCGACCTCACCGTGATCACCAACTCGATCCCCGTCGCGGAGGTCTTCCACCGCAACCCGCGCGCCGACCGCACGGTGGTGCTGACCGGCGGCGTCCGCACGCCCTCCGACGCGCTGGTGGGCCCCGTCGCCGTGGCCGCGATCCGCCGCCTGCACGTGGACACGCTCTTCCTCGGCGTCCACGGCATGAGCGTCCGGGCCGGCTTCACCACGCCCAACCTGCTGGAGTCCGAGACCGACAGGGAGCTGGTGACCGCCGCGGGCCGCCTGGTGGTGCCCGCCGACCACACCAAGTGGAACACGGTCGGCATCAGCACCATCGCCGAGCTGAGCGAGGCCGACGTGGTCATCAGCGACGCGGGGCTGCCGGAGGACGCGCGCACGGAGCTGGCCGACCGGGCCGGCGAACTCATCATCGCGGAAGAGGGCACGCTGTGAAGCGCACCATCACCCATCTGGCCGACGGCCGTGAGCTCATCTACTTCGACCGCCGGGACGACGCCGACAGGAGCGCGGTGGACCGGCGCGAGCTCGGCCCCCGCCCGGTGGCCTCGGAGCTGCGCTACGACCCGCTGACGGAGGAGTGGATCGCGATCGCGGGGCACCGTCAGACCCGTACGTTCCAGCCGAAGGGCACGGCGGCCGAGTGCCCGCTGTGCCCGTCGGCGCCCGGCCGCGACACGGAGATCCCCGCCTACGACTACGACGTCGTCGTGTTCGAGAACCGCTTCCCGTCCTTCTCCGGAAATCTCGGCACGTACGAGGACGCCGGCGGCCTGAGCGCGGTCCGCCCCGGCGCCGGCCGCTGCGAGGTCGTCTGCTTCACCTCCGACCACGACTCCAGCTTCTCCCGGCTCTCCGACGACCGGGTCGAGCTGGTCATGGAGGCGTGGGCCGACCGCACCGCCGAGCTGTCCTCCGTCGAGGGCGTGGAGCAGGTGTTCTGCTTCGAGAACCGGGGCTCGGAGATCGGCATCACGCTCGCGCACCCGCACGGCCAGATCTACGCCTACCCGTACGTCACTCCGCGCACGAAGCTCAACCTGGGCGCGGCCTCCCGGCACAAGGGCCCCGGCAACCTGTTCGCCGACGTCCTCGCCGCCGAGCGGGCCGCGGGCACGCGGGTCGTGACCTCCAACGAGCACTGGACGGCGTTCGTGCCGGCCGCCGCGCGCTGGCCGTTCGAGGTGCACGTCTACCCGCACCGGCAGGTGCCGGACCTGCCGGCGCTGACGGAGGCGGAGCGGGCGGCGTTCGCGCCGCTCTACACCTCGGTGCTGCGGGCCTTCGACGGGCTGTTCGGGGTCGTGATGCCGTACATCGCGGCCTGGCACCAGGCGCCGGTGCGGGAGGGGCGGGACCTCGCGTACCTGCGGCTTGAGCTGTTCAGCATCAGGCGGGCGCCGGGGAAGCTGAAGTACCTGGCCGGGTCGGAGTCGGCGATGGGCGCCTTCGTCAACGACGTGCTGCCGGAGGAGGCGGCACGCATGCTCCGATCACAACTCGATCACTAATTGATTTCTGCTTAAGGTCGCATTACTTGTGATCTACCAGTAACATCCCCATATGCAACGGCCGTACCAGCCGTCGCACGCCTAATCCCGGGCGCGTCGCCCGGGAGCCGGGGACCCACCGCATCTGGGGTGAATCCACTTCGGTGGTAGGGACGCTCTCACGCCCGAACCCGTCAGCTAACCCGGCCGGCAGAGGGAGAGGAACCCCGTACGTGGCGGCTTCGCCCCCCGCGCCCTTCGCCATCGGACTCGTCACCGCCGCCGCCGTCCTCCTGGCGACGCCCCACCCCGCGCAGGCCGCGCCGAAGCCCACGGAGTCCCAGCTCCGCGCCCAGCTCAAGCGGCTCAACGCCAAGGTCGACAAGCTCATCGAGCAGTACAACCTCAAGCGCGTCGAGCTGGCCGAGGCGCAGGAGGCCGCCAAGAGCGCCAAGGAACGCCTGGCCACGGCCGAGCGGACGCTGGCCGCCTCCGAGCGGCGCGTCGCCGAGCTCGCCCGCCTCCGCTACCAGAACGGCAACCCGCCGGTGCCCGGCTTCATGCCGGACGCCGCCGGCGCGGCCGTGCTCGACCAGCTCACCGCCGAGCAGCAGGCGCTGGTGCAGGGCGTCGCCACGGCCCGCGACGAGAAGAAGAAGGCCGCCGCCGAGGCCGAGGCGCTGGCGGCCAGGATCCGCGCGGACGCGGCGACGGTGGCCGGGCAGCGCGACGAGGCCGAGGACGTCATCGACGACATCAAGGACAAGCTGGCCGACCTGGTCCCGTACGGCACCGGCCGCAAGTCCGACGGGAGCTGGGCCCCCGAGCTGCCGTCAGGCACGGACAACATCACCGCGCGCACCCGGCTCATGCGCGCCGAGGTGGCGAAGAACTTCGCGCTGCCGTTCTCGGTGGGCTGCTTCCGCTCAGGCTCCAGCGGTGAGCACCCGCTCGGCCGCGCCTGCGACTTCATGATGAGCTCCGGCGGCAGCATGCCGAGCGCGGCCAACAACGCCCTGGGCGACCGCATCGCCGCCTGGGCCCTGCAGAACCAGAGCAAACTGGGCGTCAAATACGTGATCTGGAAGCAGCGCATCAACACCGGCTCCGGCTGGCGCGCGATGTCCGACCGTGGCAGCATCACCGAGAACCATTACGACCACGTCCACATCTCCATGAACTGAGACATGACAGATACCCGTACCCCGCCGCCCCTCACGGGTGACGAACGCACCGTGCTCGGCAACTGGCTCGAATGGCACCGTGCCACCCTCGCCGTCAAGTGCGCCGGCCTGACCGCCGGGCAGCTGCGCCTGCGCAGCGCCGAGCCCTCCGGCCTGTCCCTGCTCGGCCTGGTCCGGCACATGGCGAACGTCGAGCGCGCGTGGTTCCGCCGGGTGCTCGCCGGTGAGGACGTCCCGAAGCTGTGGGACAAGGACCGCGACAACGACGCCGACTTCAAGGAAGTGGACACGGCGTCGGTGGAGGAGGCGTTCGCCACCTGGCGGGACGAGATCGAGCGCGCCCGCGCCATCTCGGCCGCCAGGCCGCTCGACGCCGTGGGGGAGCGCAACGGCGGCGAGTGCTCACACCGCTGGATCCTCGTCCACATGATCGAGGAGTACGCCCGGCACAACGGTCACGCCGATCTCCTGCGCGAGCGCATCGACGGCGTCACGGGCGAATGACGAAAGGGCGATCAGGGCTCGGTGCGGAAGAGCGCCCAGACGGCCTTGCCGCCGCGGGCCAGCCGGTCCCAGCCCCAGCTCTGGCTGTAGGTCTCGACGATGTAGAGCCCGCGGCCGTTCTCGGAGACGAAGTCGGGCTCCTTGCGCCGCGGCACCTCGTCGCTGGGGTCGGCCACGGCCAGCAGCACGTGGGGGCTGACCCGCATGAGCAGCAGCTCGATCTCGCGGCGTCCTGAGGACCGCATCGCGTACCTGACCGCGTTCGTGACCAGTTCGGAGACCACGAGGGCGGCGTCGTCGCTCAGGTCCTGCAGGCCCCAGCCCCGGAGGGTGGAGCGGGTGACGTCCCTGGCGGTCTTCACCGAGTCGGCCTGAAAGGGCAGCGGGCACGAGGTGGTGTAGGGCTTGCCGCCGCGACCGGTGAGCAACTGGTCGAAACCGACCTCGCGGGTGATCTGCAGGCAGTCGGCAGTGGCCAGAGGGTCCTCTACCATGCCGACGATACCTCCCCGTAAAGCCTTGGTTAGTGCATGTTTGGCCCAATATGCACTAAGCCATCATGGGTCACGACGGCGGCGGCTGCAAGACCCAAATGCACGTGCAGTTGCATTGTGCAGCCGCAAGCGGCGTTTTCCCCGGTGGGGAAGGCCAATCGGACACCTGGTTGGGACCTTGTCATAGCAGCCAATGTGGTGTCACTGTGTGGTGCGGACCTTGATAGGAGGCAAAGTGACGCAGAACCAGCCGGGTTCCGGGCCGACGGCGCTGCGCATCCTCCTGGGCTCCCAACTGCGCAAGCTCAGGGAAGCGAAGAACGTCACCCGTGAGGAGGCGGGCCACCTCATCCGTGGCTCCGAATCCAAGATCAGCCGCATGGAGCTGGGCCGGGTGGGGTTCAAAGAGCGTGACGTGGCGGACCTGCTGACCCTGTACGGGGTCGTCGACCAGCAGGCCCGCTCCGCCGTGCTCGACCTGGTCGCCACCGCCAACGAGCCGGGCTGGTGGCACCGGTTCAACGATGTCCTGCCCACGTGGTTCCAGGCGTACGTCGGCCTGGAGGAGGCCGCGGCCAGGATCAGGACCTACGAGGTCCAGTTCGTGCCAGGACTGCTGCAGACCAAGGAGTACGCCAGGGCTGTGGTGACCGCCGGGACGGCGGGCATCGGAGCGGAGGAGATCGCCAGGAGGGTGGATCTCCGTCTGGAGCGCCAGAGGATCTTCGAGAGGCCGGACGCGCCGGTCTTCTGGGCGGTGATCGACGAGGCGGCGCTACGCCGGCCCATCGGCGGCGCCGAGGTGATGAAGGCTCAGCTGGAACACCTCATCGACCTCATGCGCCAGCCCAGCATCACGATCCAGATCATGCCGTTCAGCTTCGGCGGGCACAGCGCGGAGGGCGGGGCGTTCAGCGTCCTGCGCTTCCCCGACCCCGACCTGCCCGACGTCGTGTACGTCGAGCAGCTCGCCAGCGCCCTCTACCTGGACAAGCGCGAGGACGTCGACCGCTACACCGAGGTCATGGAGCGGCTCTGCGCGGTCAGCACCACTCCTGACGAGACGATCGGGCTGCTGAGGAAGATCGCGGACGAGTTCTGACGACGTGCGGACGTCGTTGTGACCGCGGGGACGTCGTTGTTGGGTATGCATCTGCCCTAGACTGGACCACCGGCGTTGGATGCCGCCGAGGCGGAGCATGCCCAACACCGCTCATGTGGGCGCGGCGCGTGAGCCGACCGAATGGACGCGCCCGCGATCACTCGTAGCTTGATCAAGGAGACCATTCCGTGAAGACCGCTGTCGAGGAGCTCAGCCCGACCCGGGTCAAGCTCACTGTCGAGGTGCCGTTCGACGAGCTGCGCCCGAGCATGGATGCGGCGTACAAGAAGGTCGCGCAGCAGGTGCGCGTCCCCGGGTTCCGGCCTGGCAAGGTTCCGGCCCGCATCATCGAGCAGCGCTTCGGCCGGGCGGTCGTCCTGGAGGAGACCCTCAACGACGCCGTGCCCAAGCTGTACGGCCAGGCCGTCGACGAGGCCGACGTGTTCCCGGTCAGCCAGCCTGACATCGAGGTCACGAAGATCGACGACGGTGAGCAGATCGAGTTCACCGCCGAGGTCGACGTCCGGCCCAGCTTCGACGTGCCCGACTACCAGGGCCTCGAGGTCACCGTCGACTCCGCCGAGGTCACCGACGAGGACGTCGACCGCCAGCTCGACGCGCTGCGCCAGCGCTTCGCGACGCTGACCGGCGTCGAGCGCGCCGCCGCCACGGGCGACTACGTCGTGATGGACCTGCGCGCCGAGATCGACGGCAAGAACATCGAGGAGCAGGCCGCCAGCGAGGTGTCCTACGAGGTCGGCGCGGGCTCCGTGCTCCAGGGCCTCGACGACGCCCTGGAGGGCATGTCCGCCGGCGAGGAGAAGACCTTCACCACCGAGCTGGTCGGCGGCGAGAACGCCGGCGAGCAGGCCGACGTCATCATCAACGTCAAGTCGGTCAAGGAGAAGGTGCTGCCCGAGCTCGACGACGAGTTCGCCCAGCTCGCCAGCGAGTTCGACACGCTCGACGAGCTCAAGGCCAGCATCCGCGAGCAGGCCCGCCGCAACAAGCTGATCGACCAGGTCGTCCAGTCCCGCGAGAAGGCCCTCGACGCGCTGCTCGACCAGCTCGACATCCCGCTGCCCGACAGCGCGCTCAAGGCCGAGATCGACGCCCGCAAGCACAACCTCGACCACCAGGTGGCCGAGAGCGGGCTGAGCCGCGACGCCTTCTTCCGCCTCTACCAGACGACGGAGGAGGAGCGCTTCGAGGAGTTCGAGAAGAACTCCGCCCGTGCGCTCAAGGTCGGCTTCGTGCTCGACAAGATCGCCAAGTCCGAGGAGCTGGGCGTCTCCGAGCAGGAGCTGACCAACTTCGTCGTGCGCCGCGCCATGGAGATGGGCGTCCAGCCCAACGAGCTGGCCAAGCACCTGGCCGACAACGACCAGCTCACGCTGGCCATGGTCGAGATCGTCCGCGACAAGGCCAAGTCCGTGATCGGCGACGCCGCCAAGGTCGTCGACACCGACGGCAACGAGGTGGACCTCAAGGCCATCTACACCGAGATCAACGGCGAGGCCCCCGTCGAGGAGGAGGCCGCTGCCGAGGACGGCGCCACCGGCGAGAAGGACGCCTCGGGCGAGAAGGGCGAGGCGTAGCCCTCACCGGCGTCCTCGCCGACGTCTCATCCGCGTTTCGCAGGAGCCCCCGGACCCTCCCGTCCGGGGGCTCCGCCGTTTCCGGAAGGCAGGGCTTCCCGATCCGGCCGCAGGGGCTCCGGCGGCGCTGAGACGGTCGTCACAGCCTCCGCGCGCCCTGGCCCTTCCGACCCGCCGTCACGGACCCCGGCCGCGCGTCCCGCCCTCTCAGGGCGTTCCAGGGACATCCCGCCCTACGCCACTCCGGGGCCCGCCGCTCCCGCGCGGGCTCCGGACATGCGCCGTCAGCGAACAGTCCGGGAGAGCGGGCATGACCTGTGGGCGGCGCGCGTTAAGGTCACAAGCAAAGCCAATCGATTACGACGCATCGGAAGGTGACGCTGTGACCAGCCCGCCGACCTTCTATCAGCCTGAGTCTCGAGGCCGTGAGAACGGCTCCGCCTTCCGGCTTGAGGACCAGCTTTACCAGCGCCTGCTCCGGGAGCGGATCATCGTGCTCGGGCAGGAGGTCAACGACGAGATCGCCAACCGGATCTGCGCTGAGCTGCTGCTGCTCGCGGCCGACGACCCCAACCGCGACATCACGCTTTACATCAACTCGCCGGGTGGCTCGGTGAGTGCCGGCATGGCCATCTACGACATGATGGAATACGTGCCGAACGACGTCTCGACCGTGGTCATGGGCATGGCGGCCTCCATGGGCCAGTTCCTGCTCACCGCGGGCGCCAGGGGCAAGCGCTACGCCCTGCCGCACGCGCGGGTCATGATGCACCAGCCGTCGGGCGGCATCGGCGGCACCGCCGCCGACATCGCCATCCAGGCCGAGCAGATGCTCTACGTGAAGAAGACGCTGGCCGAGCGGATCGCCTTCCACACGGGGCAGTCGCTGGACCAGATCGAGTCCGACTCCGACCGCGACCGCTGGTTCACCGCCGAGGAGGCCAAGGACTACGGCTTCATCGACCACGTCGTCCGCAGCGCACGACAGGTGCCCTCGGCCGGGCCCGTCTCCTAGGGGGAGCTGACATGAACATCGAAAGCCGTTACGTTCTCCCCTCCTTCGTCGAACGCACGTCCTACGGCGTGAAGGAGATGAACCCTTACAACAAGCTCTTCGAGGACCGCATCATCTTCCTCGGGGTGCAGATCGACGACGCGTCGGCCAACGACGTGATGGCCCAGCTGCTCACGCTGGAGTCGCTCGACCCCGACCGTGACATCAGCATCTACATCAACTCGCCGGGCGGGTCGTTCACCGCCATGACGGCGATCTACGACACGATGCAGTTCGTCCGGCCGGAGATCCAGACCGTCTGCCTCGGCCAGGCCGCCTCCGCCGCGGCCGTGCTGCTGGCCGGCGGCACCCCGGGCAAGCGCTTCGCGCTGCCCAACGCCCGGATGCTGATCCACCAGCCGTCCACCGAGGGCGGCGGCCAGGGCAGCGACATCGAGATCCAGGCCCGTGAGATCCTCCGCATGCGCACGCTGCTGGAGGACATGGTGGCCAGGCACACCGGTAAGACCTCCGCCGACGTCCGCAAGGACATCGAACGCGACAAAATTCTCAACGCGGACGAGGCAAAGGCGTATGGTCTGATCGACGACATCATCCCGTCCAGGAAGAAGCGAGCTCAGGCCGTGGCTTCCTAGACGGGACGTGACGCACCGGAGCGCTGCCCAATAGGGCACGTTCCGGTGCGACTCGCCGCTAGGGGGCTCACTGAGGGCCCAGAAGACGGTAACGTCGAAACCTGAGCGGTTCGGCCAAGTCCGGAGGATGTCCGGAGACACTGCTCTCGCGAGAGCAGGGCGGTCCCACGCAAAGGAGTATCTGGGGTGGCACGCATCGGCGACGGGGGAGACCTGCTGAAGTGCTCTTTCTGCGGGAAGAGCCAGAAGCAAGTCAAAAAGCTCATTGCCGGTCCAGGCGTCTACATCTGCGATGAGTGCATCGATCTCTGCAACGAGATCATCGAGGAGGAGCTCTCGGAGTCCTCCGAGCTCAAGTGGGACAACCTGCCCAAGCCGAGGGAGATCTACGAGTTCCTCGACGCCTACGTCATCGGTCAGGACAAGGCGAAGAAGGCGCTCTCGGTGGCGGTCTACAACCACTACAAGCGGGTGCAGTCGGGCGACCGGGGCAGAGACGACGGCCTGGAGCTGGCCAAGAGCAACATCTTGTTGCTCGGGCCCACCGGATCCGGCAAGACGCTGCTGGCGCAGACCCTGGCGAAGATGCTCAACGTGCCCTTCGCCATCGCCGACGCCACGGCCCTCACCGAGGCCGGCTACGTCGGCGAGGACGTCGAGAACATCCTCCTCAAGCTGATCCAGGCCGCCGACTACGACGTCAAGAAGGCCGAGACCGGCATCATCTACATCGACGAGGTCGACAAGATCGCCCGCAAGAGCGAAAACCCGTCGATCACCCGCGACGTCTCCGGCGAGGGCGTGCAGCAGGCGCTGCTCAAGATACTGGAGGGCACCACGGCATCGGTGCCTCCGCAGGGCGGCCGCAAGCACCCGCACCAGGAGTTCATCCAGATCGACACCACCAACGTGCTGTTCATCTGCGGCGGCGCGTTCGCGGGCCTCGAAAAGATCATCGAGTCGCGCATCGGCAAGAAGGGCATCGGCTTCAACGCGATCATCCGCTCCAAGGAAGAGATCGACACCGCCGACATCTTCGCCGACGTCATGCCGGAGGACCTGCTGAAGTTCGGCATGATCCCCGAGTTCGTCGGCCGCCTGCCGGTCATCACCTCGGTCCACAACCTCGACCGTGAGGCGCTCATCCAGATCCTCACCGAGCCGCGCAACGCGCTGGTCAAGCAGTACCGCAAGCTCCTGGAGCTCGACGGTGTGGAGCTGGAGTTCACCGACGGCGCCCTGGAGGCCATCGCCGACCAGGCGATCCTGCGCGGCACCGGCGCCCGCGGCCTGCGCGCCATCCTGGAGGAGGTGCTCCAGTCCGTGATGTACGAAGTGCCCTCCCGCCAGGACGTCGCCCGCGTCGTCATCACCCGCGAGTCGGTGCTGGAGCACGCGATCCCGACCCTCGTCCCGCGCGACCAGCTCGCCGTCAAGCAGCAGCGCACGCCGCGCGAGAAGTCGGCCTGACCCGGCCGGCGTCGATCACGCCCGAGCGCCCCGTGGCAGCACGCCACGTGGGCGCTTTCGGCACTTCGGACCCATTTCCATCCCGCATTCGAGCAAGCGAGGCGTTTTCCGCTTCCCGCCCTCCCTAGAATTGGTCACTGTGACAACGCCAGAGCTGCCTACTCAATACACACCGGCCGACGTCGAGACCCGCAGCTACGAGCGCTGGGTATCCCGAGGCTACTTCGGCGCCGACCCGGGCAGCTCGCGCGAGCCGTACAGCATCGTCCTGCCCCCGCCCAACGTGACCGGCGTCCTGCACATCGGCCACGCGCTCGACCACTCCATCCAGGACGCGCTCACCCGCCGCGCCCGCATGCAGGGCCGCGAGACGTTGTGGGTGCCCGGCATGGACCACGCCGGCATCGCCACCCAGAACGTCGTGGAGCGCGAGCTGGCCAAGGAGGGCCTGTCCCGGCACGACCTCGGGCGTGAGGCGTTCGTCGAGCGGGTCTGGCAGTGGAAGGAGGAGTCCGGCGGCCGGATCCTCGGCCAGATGCGCAAGCTGGGCGACGGCGTCGACTGGTCGCGCGAGCGCTTCACCATGGACCTGGGCCTGTCGCGGGCCGTCCAGACCATCTTCAAGCGCCTGTTCGACGACGGCCTCATCTACCGCGCCGAGCGCATCATCAACTGGTGCCCGCGCTGCCACACCGCGCTGTCCGACATCGAGGTCGAGCACAGCGAGGACGAGGGCGAGCTCGTCTCGATCCGCTACTCCGACGACCTCGTGGTCGCCACCACCCGCGCCGAGACCATGCTCGGCGACACCGCCGTGGCCGTCCACCCCAACGACGAGCGCTACACCCACCTGGTCGGCACCCTGGTCGAGCTGCCGCTCACCGGCCGCATGATCCCGGTGGTCGCCGACGAGCACGTCGACCCGGCCTTCGGCACCGGCGCGGTCAAGGTCACCCCGGCCCACGACCCCAACGACTTCGAGATCGGCCGGCGCCACTCGCTGCCGTCCATCACCGTCATGGACGAGCGGGGCGTCATCACCGCGCACGGCCCGTTCCAGGGGCTCGACCGCTTCGAGGCCCGGCCCGCCGTCGTGGCCGCGCTGCGCGCGGAGGGCCGCATCGTCGCCGAGAAGCGCCCCTACCTCCACGCGGTCGGCCACTGCTCGCGCTGCAAGACCGTCGTCGAGCCGCGGCTGTCGCTGCAGTGGTTCGTCAACGTCTCGCCGCTGGCCAAGGCCGCCGGTGACGCCGTCCGCGACGGCCGCACCCGCATCCACCCGCCGGAGATGGCCAAGCGCTACTTCGACTGGGTCGACGACATGCACGACTGGTGCATCTCCCGCCAGCTCTGGTGGGGGCACCGCATCCCGGTCTGGTACGGCCCCGACGGCGAGGTCGTCTGCGTCGGCCCCGACGAGGACCCGCCCGCCGGCTACACCCAGGACCCCGACGTCCTCGACACCTGGTTCTCCTCCGGGCTGTGGCCGTTCTCGACCCTGGGCTGGCCCGACCGCACGCCGGAGCTGGAGCGCTTCTACCCGACGTCCGTGCTCGTCACCGGCTACGACATCCTGTTCTTCTGGGTGGCCCGGATGATGATGTTCGGGCTCTACGCCATGGACGGCGAGCCGCCGTTCCGCGTCGTGGCGCTGCACGGCATGGTCCGCGACCAGTACGGCAAGAAGATGTCCAAGTCGTTCGGCAACGTCGTCGACCCG